>CAYSIG010000008.1:0-117354 GCA_964430995.1 uncultured Flavipsychrobacter sp. | reverse complement strand
AGTTTTAGATTGTTTGAGTTATTTTTAGTTTTTGTTTTGATTGTTTGTTGCAAGGAGTATTACCAACGGCGTGCCAAAGTTGTAATTAATTGATAATCAATGATTTGATTTTTGGCACGGTATCGAAAATGTCCACTTGATGGATTGATTTTCCGAAAAATGGAATTTTAGATGACGTATGGGCATGAAAAAAGGGCTACCCGGAAAGGTAGCCCATGAAAAATACCAACTGATGCCGTTATTTAGTACCTGTGAAAGTGCATGTAGCACTAACCCCGGCCACAGAACCGGTTGTGATAACAGTTATTGTGCTGCCGCTGAGTGACCCGGTCATTGAAATAGTTGCTGTTACACCACAATTATCTGTAAAGGACTGAGAGGGAAAAGTAAAGGCATTGCCACTTGCCGTACCCGTTGCCGTTATACTCTTCTGGCACGAACCGCTGCCTACCGTGCCAGCCATCGTTAATGTCTTCCCACTGCCGCCAAATGTAGCTGATGTGCCACCTGTTCCGCCACCGGTGCAAGTTGTACTGCCATTCCATGTGCCGATAAATTTATTGGCATCATTTTCATCGGCTTTTTTAGTACAAGCTGAAAAAATAAATGTGATTATGAGCACAATGCTTAAAAAGTGAATTGTTTTTTTCATAAGATAATTTTTTAGTTTAAGTAAAAGTAATAATAGAAATAGAAAATGCAAGCAAAGGAGGGGGAAATATATGCAAAATCCAAACGGGGGAGATATTATTACTATAACCTTATAACGCTGCCTTTCAATCACTTTTAGTATCCATTTCTCTTATCTTTGCCGCCCCGATGAATCTGGAGGTGTTGCAGGGTTTGTACCAAAATGATATCCGCATAAAACAAATTGCGGCAGGGATCACTTTGCCCGGACACAAATTAAGGGTCTATCTTGACAATCTCCGCGGCTCTTCTATCAACTTCATTGCTACCGCTTTATGGCAGAATACGGATGTGAACCATGTGTTCATCCTGAATGATAAAGAAGAGGCTGCCTATTTCCATAATGACATAGAACACCTGACCAAGGGGCTGGATATTTTTTTCTTCCCGGATTCTTTTAAGCGCACGGGCTACTTTAACGAACTGAACAGCAGTCATGTGATGCTGCGCACCGAGGCGCTGACGAAGTTTACCGGTAAAAAGGTGAACAAGAAGGTACTGGTGACCTACCCTGAGGCCTTGTTTGAAAAGGTAGTGAACCCGTCTTCTTTATCTGACAACATGATCAGCATAAAGGTGGGCGAGACCCTGCAACTGGATGCGATGCTGGAGCGTTTTGTGTCGCTGGGGTTCAAAAGGGAGGATTTTGTGTATGAGCCGGGGCAGTTTGCCATGCGCGGCGGCATATTGGATATTTACTCATTCGGTAATGAGCACCCATACCGCATAGAACTGTTTGACACAGAAGTAGACAGCATACGCATCTTTAACCCGGAGACCCAGCTATCAGAAAGAAAACTGCTACAGGTATCTATATTGCCGAACATAGAAACCAAATTTGAAGCGCAG
The DNA here is from genome assembly GCA_964430995.1 of uncultured Flavipsychrobacter sp. Classification (GTDB taxonomy): domain Bacteria; phylum Bacteroidota; class Bacteroidia; order Chitinophagales; family Chitinophagaceae; genus Nemorincola. The sequence continues at coordinate 115,815 of CAYSIG010000008.1, read as the reverse complement.
GAGAAAATATCGCTGCTCGATTACCTACCGGAGAATACAATTATATGGGCTAAAGATCTTTCCTTCACTTTAGGGCGGCTCGCTAAGATGGCCGCCGACCTGCCGGAGAAGATGGAACTAGGCCAGGTGGCGATAGACCATGAGGAGGAAATGCTCAAAGAAATATCGAAAGCCGACTTTGAGACAGGTAACAGCTGGCAGGAGGGTATTAAGAACAGGCACCTTATAGAGTGGTACAACCATTCTTTGGAGAAGGTGACCGGAGATGCCATAGATGCCACTTTCCAGTTTGCCACCGAAGAGCAGCCTGTCTTCAACAGGCAGTTCAACATGCTGATAGGTGACCTGCAAAAGCGGATAACCGAAAAATATGTAGCCTACATATTTGCCGAAAACCCGAAGCAGCTGGAGCGACTGCGCAGCATATTTGATGACGTAAACGCCAATATCCCCTTTGTGCCGGTGAGCACATCCATCAGTAAAGGATTCATAGACCATGATAAACGTGTTATCTGTTATACGGACCACCAGATATTTCAGCGCTACCATAAGTATAATGTAAAGCAGGCCTACTCAAAAGGCAAAGCACTTACCGTGCGCGCCCTGCGCGAGCTGACACCCGGAGATTTTGTGACACATATAGACCACGGTGTGGGCGTGTATAGCGGGCTGCAGAAAATAGAAGTGAACGGCAATATGCAGGAGGCCATACGCATACTGTACAGGGACAATGACGTACTGTATGTGAACATCAACTCGCTGCACAAAATAAGCAAGTACACAGGCAAGGAAGGGACTACACCACGCGTAAACAAACTGGGCAGCGATGCATGGCAAAAGCTGAAGAACAAGACTAAGAAGCAGGTAAAAGATATAGCCGCCGACCTGATAAAACTATACGCCAAGCGCAAAGCATCGGAAGGGTTCTCCTTCTCGCCCGACAGTTACCTGCAAACTGAACTGGAAGCATCCTTCTTTTATGAAGACACGCCCGACCAGGGGAAAGCGGTAGCCGATGTGAAGCGGGATATGGAAACCCCTGCGCCAATGGACCGCTTAGTGTGCGGCGATGTGGGCTTCGGGAAAACCGAGGTGGCTGTGCGTGCAGCATTCAAAGCAGTGGCAGACAGCAAGCAGGTGGCGGTACTGGTGCCCACAACGATACTTGCCTTCCAGCACTACAATACTTTTAAAGACCGCCTTAAAGACTTCCCGTGCAATGTTGACTATGTAAACCGTTTCCGGTCGGCAAAAGAGAAGAAGGAAATATTTAAGAAACTGGAGGAGGGCAAAATAGATATAGTGATAGGCACCCATGGGCTGCTGGGAAAAGATGTGAAATTCAAAGACCTTGGATTGCTGATAATTGACGAAGAGCAAAAGTTTGGCGTGTCATCAAAAGAAAAACTGAGGGAGATACGGGCGAATGTAGATACCCTTACCCTTACGGCTACGCCTATACCGCGCACACTGCAATTCTCGCTGATGAACGCGCGCGACCTGAGCATCATCAATACCCCGCCGCCCAACAGGCAGCCGGTGCAAACCGAGGTGCTTGTATTTGACGAGTATGCCATACGCGATGCGATATATTATGAGACTGAGCGTGGCGGGCAGGTATTCTTTATACATAACCGTGTGCAGAGCCTGCCGGAAATGGTAACCCTGCTGCGCAACCTTTGCCCCGACCTGCGCATAGGCATGGCACACGGGCAGATGGAAGGCCATCTGCTGGAAGAGGCGCTCTATTCGTTCATTGAAAAAGAATTTGATGTACTCTGCTGCACAAACATTGTGGAAAGCGGCGTGGACATAGCCAATGCCAATACCATCATCATCAATAACGCGCACCAGTTTGGCCTCAGCGACCTGCACCAGTTAAGAGGACGGGTGGGCCGAAGCAATAAGAAAGCCTTCTGCTACCTGATGGCGCCGCCAATGAGCCTGTTACCGAGCGACAGCCGCAAAAGGCTGCAAACGCTGGAGCAATTCAATGAATTGGGCAGCGGTTTCCAGATAGCGATGCGCGACCTAGATATACGCGGCGCGGGCAACCTGCTGGGCGGAGAGCAGAGTGGCTTCATAGCCGAGATAGGCTTTGAGATGTATCAGAAGATACTTGCCGAGGCCATGCGCGAGCTGAAGACCACTGATTTCAAGGATGTGTTCAGAGAAGAGCTGGACCGCAAAAAGGACTTTGTAAGCGACTGCACCATAGATACCGACCTGGAGATACTGATACCGGACAGTTATGTGGAGAATATTACGGAGCGCCTCTCCCTTTACACACAACTGGATGACCTTGAGACAGAGGATGAGCTGCAAAAATTTGGCACGGAACTGCAGGACCGCTTCGGGCCGATACCGGCACAGGTGCAGGAACTGTTCACTACCCTGCGTTGCCGCCGTGTGGCCTGCGAACTGGGTTTTGAGAAACTGATACTGAAGAACCAGCAGATGCGGCTATATTTTGTAAACAATCCCGATTCTCCATACTTCGAATCTGATACCTTCAACCACATACTCCGCTATATACAGACCCAGACCAAAAATGCCCGCCTGAAGCAGGTTGGTAAGAACTTTTTGCTGGTGGTGGAGAAGATAAAGAACATGAAGGATGTGCTTCATTTCCTCGAGGCATTAACAATCCAATAGGAATTGTTAAAATTTGGCATAGTTATTGCTTTTAATACTTTACCCATAACCCACAATATTTTATCGGCCCCTTTTTACCTTATGAAGCTCCTTACTGCCCTTCTTGCGTTTGTGTTATAATATTGCCTCCTGTCCAGGGGGCATTTTATGTAGCGCCTGGATGGTTAAAGTTCTTTCCTTAACCTGGCTACTGGAATATTGAGTTGCTCCCGGTATTTGGCTACAGTGCGGCGGGCAATGTTGTAGCCTTTTTCCACCAGCATATCTGTGAGGTGGTCGTCTGAGAGGGGTTTATGTTTATCTTCTGCGCTGATGAACTCATATAATATGGATTTCACCTCTCTTGTAGATACCTCTTCACCACTGTCGGTTTGCAGTGCTTCCGAGAAAAAGAATTTCAGCTTGTAAGTGCCATATTCTGTCTGCACATACTTGCTGTTGGCCACCCTTGATACTGTTGATACATCCAGGTTGGTAAGTGCGGCGATGTCTTTCAGTATCATCGGCTTTAGTGTGGTCTCATCGCCGGTAATGAAAAACTCGCTCTGGAAGGTCATGATGGCCTGCATGGTATGCAGCAGTGTATGCTGCCGCTGCTTAATAGCGTCTATGAACCACTTGGCTGAATCCAGTTTCTGTTTGATGAACAATACCGCTTCTTTCTGCTGTTTGTTCTTTTTTTCGCTGCGGTCGTAGGCTTTTATCATTTCCCTGTAGCCTTCTGATATGCGCAGCTCCGGGGCGTTCTTTGAGTTGAGGGACAACTCGGGCACACCGTTATTATTAAAAACGAAAAAGTCGGGGATGATGTAGCTCTCGGCTTTGTTTACCACTGCGAAAGCTGCCCCCGGTTTGGGGTTGAGCTTAATGATGATGTTGATGACCTTCTTGAAGTCCTCATCATTCAGGTTCAGGTGGCGTTGTATCTTCTCGTAGTGTTTCTTTATGAATTCATTGAAATACTTATCCAGTATCTCTATCGCGTTTCGCACAGGTTTGCTGTCGGGCATTCTCTTCAGCTGCAGCACAAGGCACTCCTGCAAGGTTACCGCGCAAATGCCCGGAGGGTCAAACAATTGTATCTGTTGCACCAGTCCGGCAATCTCATCGGCATTGGTATCTATGTTCTGCCCGAAAGCAAGGTCATCGACTATAGAGGCCACTTCCCGGCGCAGGTATCCATCTTCATCAAGGCTACCTATTATCTGCTCGGCTATCTTGTGGTTGCGCTCATCAAGCTCCAGCATACCCAGTTGGTCCAGCACATGGTCGTGAAAATTTGTTTCCACCCGGGCAGGTGACACCATGGTTTCTTTATCACCGCCGCCATAATAATCATCGCTGTAATCATAGCCGCCGCTTTCATCATCTTCGCGCCTTAAAAAGTCATCAAGGTCTACCTTTTCCGCGCCGTCATCACTTAGTTCCACTTCTTCACCTGCTTCGCCATCCTCTCCGTCTGCATTGCTATCTGAAAGCTCGTAGGTATCCTGGTCTGAACTCCCGTCAACCTCAAATTCCAAAGCAGGATTTTCTTCCAGTTCTTCCTTTATCCGTTCTTCAAGATTGGCAGTAGGCACCTGCAGCAGTTTCATAAGCTGAATCTGCTGGGGGGATAATTTTTGTAATAGCTTTTGTTGATGCGATTGTCTTAGCATAATCTCAGGTGCCTGTTGCAAAAATAAAATTTAATGCCACAAAACACCACATTTCAGGGCATTCCGTCTACTTAATATTTAATTTAACGGGTCATTTGTTAAAATGCTTTTTAAATACAAACTAATACTGTATATTGTGTTGTGAGTGCAGGCATGACTAAAAAACCATACATATCTCCGTCTTTTTCGTACATTCCTTTAGAAGAGACTTTACAAATAGCTCCTAAGAAGAAGCAATTGTTTATTGGCATACCTAAAGAGACGTCTTTTCAGGAGAACAGGGTAGCGCTGACACCAGAGGCTGTATCGGTGCTTGTGAATGACGGGCACGATGTAGCTGTAGAGCATGGTGCGGGCGACGGTTCTTTTTATTTTGACAATGATTACAGTGATGCCGGGGCGCGTATTGTGTATGAAAAATCAGAACTGTATAAGGCCACCACGATAATAAAATCAGCACCGATAAGTGATGAAGAGGCCGGCCTGCTGCAACCCAACCAGGTAGTATTCTCTCCTATTCATATGCCGATGCTCAAATCGGGCATACTGGAACAGCTTATCGCAAAAAAGATAATTGCCATAGCGTTTGAGTCCATAAAAGATGATGCAGGAACGTATCCTATTGTGCGCTCTATGAGCGAGATAGCCGGTAACTACGCCATACTTACGGCAGCACGGTACCTGGCTAATACGGATAATGGTAAAGGTGTATTGCTGGGGGGCATATCAGGCGTGCCGCCCGCCCGGGTGCTTATTATTGGCGCGGGTGTAGTTGGTGAGTTTGCGGCGCGCGCAGCTTTTGGCCTAGGGGCTTCGGTAACGGTATTCGACAATTCCATCTACAGGCTTATGCGCCTGCAGAACAATATAGGCAGGCGGTGTTTTACTTCTGTGCTTGAGCCGGTGACATTGGCTGAGGAACTGATGGCTGCAGATGTGGCCGTAGGTGCGCTGAAGCCTGTTAACGGTGTAACGCCGGTGGTGGTGACAGAGCAGATGGTAAGCAATATGAAGGCAGGCTCTGTGATCATAGATGTGAGTATGGACAGGGGCGGCTGTTTTGAAACATCGCGCCTGACCTCACATGAAAAACCTACTTTCAAAAAATACGATGTTATTCACTACTGCGTGCCCAATATCGCATCCGCAGTATCGCGTACTGCCTCTCGCGCTATCAGTAATGTACTGATGCCCATCATGCAGCAATGCGCCGACATGGGCGGTATGGAAGACCTGATACTTACAAAAAGCGGTATACGCCGCGGTGTATATATGTATAAAGGCTGCGTGACCAATGCGCCGATCGCTAAAAGATTCAATTTCAAATACACAGACCTCGACCTGCTCCTTGCGTCGCATGGGTAGTGCTTTCTCCATCTTTGACATACCCAGATTAAAACGGTCTAAGAAAAAGCTAAACCAATTGTTAATGATTAGAAACGACTGCGTTTATAGCATAATTTTTGCAACCTTCACACCATAATCTATTCAGGCAACATGCCCAATAACCGCACGAACAAAGCAATTGCAGGCTATCATCTGTTGATGATACTCTCGGCTGTTGATTTTCGTATCAATGTGGCCAAAGACCTGGTGATACGGGATTACCTGGTGCATGAATTCCCTATTCATGTGAACCTTGACCGGCAAATGGATATCATCAGCAGGCTGAAGGCGGAAGAATGGGAAGGCCATTTTCTGAAAATGATGGATGATTTTTACGATGATGCTACGGATGCTGAACGCAAAAACCTTATCAACTTCGCTATCGTGCTCACAAAGGCAGATGAGGTGATAACGAAAGAGGAGAACCATTACCTCAACCTGCTGTTCGACCATTGGGAAGCTGCGTAATAATTTGATGATGTCCTAATTTGAAAAATGCTTTTGTCACGGACAATTTTGTTGGTTTCAGGGTTTAAAATACTTTTATCTCAAATTAACCACCATGGAAGACCAACTTAAAAAGTACAATATCAATCTTGACACAAAATTCCAGCATCTTGAATTAATTGACATCCCTGCTGTAGTAGCCGCATGTAAAGAAAAGTGGCAGAATTTCACGCTCACGCAGGTGAATGGCAGTGTGGTAAGGATAGGCATAGTAGAGGGTGAATTTCACTGGCACAAGCATGACAATGATGATGAATTCTTCTTCGTGCTGGAGGGGCAGCTATTGATAGACCTTGAAGACAGGACGATAGAGCTGAACCCTATGCAGGGCACTACCATCACCAAGGGCGTTATGCACCGCCCACGGGCACCAAAGAAAACCGTAATGCTGATGGTGGAAACTGCGGAAATAATGCCAACGGGGGATTAATACGACTCACCTACACTAAAATTTACTTATGTAGAGAAAGCCCCTTCAGGGTTTTGGGGTTAATTCATCATCCCCATATACATCAGCAGGAATATTACCCCTGCGGCTATTATGCGGTACACGCCAAATGCTTTCAGGCTGTTCTTTTGCAGGAAGTGAATGAAGGTCTTAACGGCTATCATAGCGACTACAAATGCCACGATATTGCCTACGCCCAATAGGGCAAGGTTTTGCTTGTCCTTCAGCATTTCAGGATGTTCTTTAAATGCTTTCAGCAGTTTATAGCCGGTGGCGGCTACCATGGTGGGTACGGCGAGAAAGAAAGAGAATTCAGCGGCAAACTTCCGGGTCAGGTTTTGCTGCATACCACCCACTATTGTGGCTGCCGCACGGCTGGTGCCGGGTATCATGGCTATCACCTGCCACAGCCCTATCATAAAGCTCTTTTTATAACTCAGGTTATCTTCCCTGTCTATGGTGTTCCTTGTAAACAGTTTGTCGATGAACAACAGCACTATACCACCCAGCAATAGTGTCATGGCCACGGTGAACGGGCTCTCCATGAATTCATCTATTTTCTTTGAAAAAAGGTAGCCGAACACAAGCGCCGGGAAAACAGCTACAATAAGTTTCAGATAAAAATCAAGCCGTTTAATGTCAAAGAACCGCTTCCAGTACAGCACTACAACGGATAAAATGGCACCAAGCTGAATGCATATTTCAAACAGCTTTGTAAACTCATCATCACCTATACCCAATATAGAGCTGGCGATAATCATATGCCCAGTAGAGGAAATAGGAAGAAATTCGGTAATACCTTCTATAATACTTATGATAATGGCATCTATCCAGGTCATGCTATGGAATATTGAGGTACTTATGTGTTTGTAAAGATAATTGCCATTGTGGATGTTTCTTAATGTACTCTATGATGAGGGGGGTAACCGCCTCCTTTTTATCCCACTCAGGCTGTAGGTATAATTTACATCCCTGCCTTACCTTACCCGCATAAGTTTCTGCCCATTCAAAATCCGACTTATTGAATACTACTATCTTCAGTTCATCCGCCAGTTCAATGCAGTCCTCCAGCGGGGCTTTGAATTTTTTAGGTGAGAGTGTTATCCAGTCGAGCTCGCCGGTCAATGGGTGAGCGCCTGATGTTTCTATATGTATGCTGAAGCCTGCTTTATGCAGGGCATCGCACAGGGTGGTAAGGTCGTGCATTGCAGGTTCACCGCCGGTTATTACGGCAAGCCTGCATCCATGCTGTGCTGCCGCGCTTACAATTTCCTCTGTTGTCATCAGCGGGTGCGCTGCCGCGTCCCAGCTATCCTTTACATCGCACCATACGCAGCCCACATCACAGCCGCCCAGCCTGATAAAATACGCGGCCTTACCGGCATGGTACGCTTCGCCCTGAAGCGTATAAAAATGCTCCATCACCGGGTATGACCTGCTACTGTCCATCTTTAAGTTCAGCTAATTGCTTTGCGCCAGCACTTCTCCCTTCATCGCATTGGTCCGCAGTTTTGCCGCGAGCAATGTGTTCTTCATCAGGCCGCATATGGTCATCAGGCCTACACCGCCGGGAACGGGGGTAATGTAGCTGCACAATGGGGCTACAGCTTCAAAATCCACATCGCCCACCAGCCTTGAGCCACTTTTCTTAGTTGCATCAGGAATGCGGTTAATGCCCACATCTATTACTATGGCGCCTGGCTTCACCATGTCTGCCGTTACATATTTAGGCCTGCCTATCGCCGCAATAATAATATCCGCATTCAAACAAAGCTCTTTCAGGTTCTTAGTTTTAGAATGCGCCATGGTCACTGTTGCGTTACCCGGGTTTGTATTGCGGCTCATCAGCAGCGTCATTGGCGTACCCACAATATTGCTCCTGCCTATTACCACGCAATTCATGCCGGCAGTATTTATCTTATAGTATTCCAGCATCAGCATAATGCCGTATGGAGTGGCCGGTAAGAAAGTAGGCTGCCCCAAAACCATTTTCCCTACAGATATAGGATGGAAGCCATCCACGTCTTTACCGGGGTTAATGGCATTAATAACAGAATCACCCGAAATATGATCGGGCAATGGTAATTGCACCAGAATGCCGTCTATACTTTCATCAGTATTCAGCCGCTGCACCTCGCTAATGAGTTGCGCCTCAGTAATATCGGCTGAAAAACGAAGCAATGTTGAATCAAAGCCCAGCTCTTCACAATGCTTCACTTTAGATCCCACATAAGCCTCACTTGCGGGGTTATTACCTACCAGTATTGCGGCAAGGTGTGGTTTTTTACCACCCTGAGCCTGCCAGTCTATGACTTCCTGTTTTATTTGCTCCTTTATGTGAGCTGATACGAGTACGCCGTCGAGTAATTGCATATGGCAAAGATAATTATAATGGCTTACTTTTGGCTAAAGCGAAATTTATGTTGGTAAAAGATATTATCGGGGCGATTGAGGCGGTGGCTCCTGTCATATATCAGGAGAGTTACGACAATTGTGGGCTGCAGGTAGGCGAGGCAACTGACGAGGTAATGGGCGTGCTGCTTACCCTTGATATTACCGAAGATGTTTTGGAAGAAGCTATTGCCAGAAACTGCAATATGATAGTAGCGCACCACCCCCTTATATTCTCGGGGTTAAAACGCATATCGGGGCGCAACTATGTGGAACGTATTGTGCGAAAGGCCATTAAAAACGACATATGCATCTACGCAGCCCATACAAACTTGGACAATATGTATGAAGGGGTGAATGCAAAAATAGCCGAAAAGCTGGGGCTAGTGAATACCCGGATATTGTCTGCCAAAACGAATACGTTGAGTAAATTATATACCTACGCCCCCTTAAACATCGCAGATAAAGTGCGTGATGCTCTGTTTGCCGGAGGTGCGGGGCATATACAGCAATACCGGGAATGCAGCTTTAATACCACAGGCACAGGCACCTTCAGGGCTGCGGAAGGCACTAACCCCGCTATAGGCGAGGCCGGAGGTGCAAGGGAAAGCGTGGATGAGGTGAAAATAGAGGTAATAGTGGAAAAGCATAATGAAAGCCGAGTGCTGAAAGCATTATTTGAAAATCACATATATGAAGAGGTGGCTTATGAACTGGTGCCTTTGCCTAACCCCAACCAGCATATAGGGGCAGGTATGGTGGGCGAATTACCTTCGCCCATGGCCGAAGTTGATTTTCTTGCCTGCCTGAACAAACAAATGAAGACCGATTGCATACGGCATACTGCATTAAGCGGCAATCCAATTAAAAATGTAGCCATATGTGGAGGTTCGGGGAGCTTTTTACTGAAAGATGCCATCGGCGCCGGGGCCGATGTATTCATAACAGGAGATTTTAAATATCACCAATTCTTCGATGCAGAAGGAAAAATCATTATAGCAGATATAGGGCACTACGAAAGTGAGCAGTTTACGCCCGAAATATTTGGAACAATACTTAGGAAAAAATTTCCTACATTTGCAATCCTTTTATCAAATATAAATACCAATCCGGTAAAATATTATTACTAATGGCTACTGTAAAAGACTTTTCGGTTGAGGAAAAATTAACGGCTGTTCTCGCGCTGCAAAAGATCGATTCTAAAATAGATGAGATCAAGACAATGAAGGGCGAACTTCCGATGGAGGTAAAAGACCTGGAAGACGAGATAGAGGGTTTGAAGGTTCGCCTCAACAATATAGATGCTGAAATAAACAGCATTAATACCTTTATAGAAACGAAGTCTAACGCGAAGAAAGATGCGCAGGCTTTGATAAAGAAATACGAAAAGCAACAGGATAATGTAAAGAACAACCGCGAGTTTGAGGCGATAAATAAGGAAATTGAGATGCAGGAGCTCGAAGTGAAGCTGAACGAGAAGCACATAAAGGATGCGACTTTCGAACAGAAAGACCGCATGAACGCGCGCATCAAGGCTGAGGACAAGATAAAGGATGTGGAAGAAGCGCTTACGGTGAAACGTAAAGAACTGGAGAAGATAACAGCAGATACCGAGAAGGAAGAAAAAGTACTCGCCGCGAAATCGGATGAGGCGAAAGAAAAGGTTGATCCGCGCCTGCTCTCTGCTTACGAGCGCATACGTGGCAGCTACCGGAATGGGCTGGCTGTTGTGCCTATACACCGGGACTCATGTGGTGGGTGCTTCAATGTGATCCCCCCTCAGCGCCAGAGTGAAATACGCCAGCACAAAAAAATAATCGTTTGTGAACATTGCGGCCGTATACTGGTTGATTCGGACATGAATGATAAGACGAACGTAAAACTTTAATTGTTTATTACCCGATACTTAAGAGGAGCGCATGCGCTCCTCTTTTTTTTGCGGTACTTTTTTACTTCACTACGGCTAGTTTTCTGACCACACACAGATTTCCGGCAGTGATACGGCACTGGTACAGACCTGTAGAGAGGCCATCGAGCGGAACCAGGCTGCACGTGCCCGTGAGTGAGTATGTGATGATATGCCGGCCGGTAATATCAAAAAATTCAACAGTGGCCCCGGCAGGGAATGACGTACCGCATGTTATCCTGCAATCGTTGGTGGCCGGGTTCGGGAATACCATTATGCCGTTACTTTGTTCCTCTGTTGCGCCGGCTCCGAGTACCACCTGGCTATGGCAGAGAACAGAGTCATACTTATACTTTGCTATGAAACCAATCTCATGGCCGGCAGGTAACAGCACGTCTGTGCCAAAAGTCATTGGGACCTGGAGGTCGCCGCCAACATAAACATTTCCACGGTTATCCACGGAAACGCCGCTTTCATCATCACCTCCGCTGGGGAGTGCTATGCTTCCGTGGTATGCCCCGGAAGTGTCGTAGCGGGCGATGAACATGGGGTCGTAAGACCAGGGCGGCTCGTGCAATGTATATGAGCCGAAGATCATTGAATATCCTGAAATGCCGTTTACGGAGCTCATTTGCCCGCTTATCCATATGGTGCCGCAGAGATCTATACTGATGCTATTGACCACATCATATTTATTGCCTCCTGCAGACCTGGACCATACCGGATTCCCGTCAGCACTGTACTTGGCCAGGTATGCATCCAGCCTGCCCTGATGATATAAGTAGTGCACACCGTCAACAATACTGGTGTCAATGCTGCCTGCCATAAATATGCTTTCCCGGCTATTGGTAGCCATGGCCCCGACATCTATATGCTCATTCATACCACGCATCCAGTCACAATTGCCATTGCTATCGAACCGTACAAGGAAATTGGCCCGGGTACCTGCCGACGACGCATTAGTGAGTGTATGTGTACCGGCATGAAGTGTAGGGGAACAAAAATGGCCCGATATGTATATAGTGCCGTTGCCTGAAACCGCCATCGCCCTGGGGTAATCTGTCGTATCGCCGCCAAAGCTGCGCGCCCACAGCGTATTGCCGAGTGAGTCGAACTTAGCGATATACACATCGGCGCTGCCGCCATAACCGCTGGTGCCGCCAGCCGGGTCAGTATTTAGCAGTGTGGTGCCGCCAATGGAAATGCCTGCTGTATAAAAGCTGCCAGAGACGTAGACTGAGCCGGTACTGTCGATACCTAATCCGCCGCCGTTAGACTGCGGAGCCACATTGCGGGCCCATGCCACTGCGCCCGATGGAGTGATCTTGACCAGGAAGCACATTACAGAATGGAAGGTATCGGTAAGTGTGTCGCTGCCGATGATGCAATGCAGGTTCTCGTACTTGCCGAGCAGGAAAAGGTTGCCGTCCTGATCTGTGGCCATGGACACCGGAAAGACATTGGTACCCTGCGAGCCTATGGCCCACTGATAATTGCCTGAGGAATCCACTTTAGCGATCACCATCTGGGTGTAGTGATATGGATTGAAGAGGCGATATGGCCCGAAGGCGGCAGAATCGGCCCAGCCGGTGATGATGCCGGAGAGAAAAACATTGCCACCACGATCGGTGACAGTAGGCCATGTTTCTATATCTGCGCCGCTGATGCCATACACATCGCTGCCAACAGCCCATTTCCAGCCGGTCTGGGCCGGCACGGCAGTAGCCGCAAAGAGAAGGGCTGTTATGGTGATGAGCTTAGCGAGAAAATATGGCTGCAAGAGTCTTTGAGTTTTATCAAATATAAACAATTTCAAAAAAGATTTATAACCGCAGACAGTCTGTGTCCTGCTGTTTTTTTACAAACAAGCCCAACAGTATCTGAAAAAAAATGGTTATAAACCTGTATTTCATTAATTGTCAAATAGGGACAATGACACTTACGATCGGCAGTAATGACAGCTACACAAGGTGTAGCTGCCCCACTACAATGGGGGGCTATTGTGCCATTACATGAAGAGCCGGTAACAGGTGAAAGTCTTTCGGGGGGAGGAATGCCAGGTGCGAAAGCGCTACGGAACGCTATTCAAACAAAAGAACTGGTGCAATCTGAATGCCCCGGATTTCTTCGTACATTTATACAAACACACGTTTATGAACAACATCAGAAATATATGCCTGATCATATTGTGTATGGCTTGTTTTTACAATTCAGGCGCACAGACCGAAGTAACCTATTATACCAGTATGGGCAATTTTAAGGTTAGGCTCACGGATACGCTGACACCCCGGACAGTGGACAGCTTTATTGCGCGGGTATCTGAAAAATTTTATGACGGGCAAATATTTCACCGGGTGATAGACAATTTTATGATACAGGGCGGCGACCCACTGGGCACAGGCTTTGGCGGGCCGGGCTACTCCTTTCCTGATGAATTTGTACCCACACTTAGAAATGTCCCCGGCGCACTGGCCATGGCCAATTCGGGGCCTAACACAAACGGCAGCCAGTATTATATAAACCTTGTGACCAACAGCCACCTGAATAACCACCATACGGTTTTCGGGATGGTGTATGAAAATTTTACGGTAGTGCAGAATATCGGCCATGTAGTTACGGATACTAACGACCGGCCGCTGACCAATGTGGTGGTAGACAGCATAAGGATAATAAGCCTTTATGTTCCGGCAGGGGTAAATGAGCCGGCCAATGGGATGAAGGTAGCTATGTACCCCAACCCCGCCAGGGACGTAGTGAACATGGAGCTGCCGGCCATAACAACAAAGGTGGAGGTAGTGAACATGGTGGGGCGCGTGGTGTACTGCACAGAAGCCAAAGGCACACTGAAGGTGGACCTGCGCGCGCAGCCCGCAGGGCTGTATGTGGTGCGCCTGAGCAATGTGAATGGTGTGGCCCAGAGCAGGCTGGTGGTGCAGTAGGGGGCTTTGTGGTGGGATTTAATTTGATTGCAGCCGATTCCTGTTGTGCACAAACCAGGCGAGGGGGCCGGTGGAGATACTAGTATGTTATTTTATTGGAAAACAAAAAAGCGCCCATCAGGGCGCTTTTTCAATATAATGTACTTTACGACTGCTAGATCTTAAAGTGAGAGAACGCTTTGTTCGTCTCTGCCATACGGTGGGTGTCTTCTTTCTTTTTGAAAGCTCCGCCTTCACCTTTAGCTGCTGCTACTATTTCGTTGGCCAGCTTGTCGGCTATGGTCTTGCCATTGCGCTCGCGGCTGAAACGGATGAGCCATTTCATGCTCAGTGATATTTTACGGTCAGGGCGCACTTCGCTTGGTATCTGGAAGGTGGCACCACCTATACAGCGGCTGCGTACTTCTACCGCCGGCGTAACGTTCTGGAGGGCTTTTTTTCCATATCTCATAACCATCTTCGCGGGTTATTTTAGATACTTTATCTACCGCGTCATAAAAAGCACTCAACACAGTCGTTTTGTTACCGCCTATTTACAGCGCGTCTAAATGTCAATCTGATTTTACAAAGCGGTAAGTTTTCCCCGAATGCTGATTGGTTAGGAAATAGAGCCCGGCCGGATATGCCGTCATGTTCCAAACGAGCCCTTCGGGTGACTGTTGTAAACCAACCCCCACCTTCCTGCCCAGCACATCGGCAATATAATAATTGTCGGCAATGCCTGCATTATCTTTAAGGTGACACTGTGTACAGGGATTTGGAAAAATAAAGTTTTCTGCGCTAAAAGGAGTAGAGGTACTGACTCCAAGTGATCCGGCAACAGCAAAGATTTTTGCAACATACCAGTTGCCGCTGCTGTTGGTGAACTCACCTGCTGCAAAGAGGTTACCAAAGCCCCCTAAGTAAATGCTGTAGATGATGTTATTTGCCTGAAGGCTGTTAGTGCCACCCAGTTCGCTCCAGGTAATTCCGTTGTACTTGGCCACATACCTGTTGGCCGATGTATTAGTGAATTCCCCCGCAGCATAGATATTGCCGCCAAGGCCGCTTGAAATGCTTACGTCCCCGGTTATAGTGCGTATCCTGTTATTAGCATTTAGTGGTGTCAGCGCCCCTAGCTCGCTCCATGCAGTGCCACTGTAGTGGGCCACATATTTATTGCCGCCGGTATTGGTAAAATCGCCGCCGGCATAAATATGGCCGGAAATCGGGTGGGAATACAGCGCATAGATATAGCCATTTGCACCCAAAGCTCCCACACCGCCTAATTCGCTCCAAATGCTGCCGTTAAACTTAGCGACATAATATTTTCCCGCGCCGTTGTCGAACATACCTCCCGCATAGATATTCCCGCTATTGTCGCTACATATAGCAAAGATGAGGTTGTTGGCAGCAAGGCTGTCCACGCCACCCAGTTCGCTCCACCCGGTGCCATTGAACTTGGCCACGTAGTTGTGGCCCAAAGAGTTATAGAACGCCCCTGCGGCATAGACATTGCCTGCGGCATCGGTGCATATTGCGTTTATCGGGCTGTTGGCAGCAAGGCTGTTAGTACCGCCAAGCTCAGACCATGTGGAGCCATTATATTTTGCCACATAATAATTGCCTGATGAAGTATGAAAAAACTGTCCGGCAGCATAAACATTGCCTGCCGCATCGGTGCAAATGCTGCTTATCTGTCCGTTTGCTGCAAGCGCGTTCAGCCCGCCAAGTTCAGTCCAGTTGGTGCCATCATACTTTGCCACAAACTTTTTAAACGATGAATTACTGAAATAGCCGGCTGCGTAAACATTGCCTGCCGTGTCTTTGCACAAAGTGCTGATGATGCCATTAGCAAACAAGCTGTCGGTGCCGGTTACCAATTCGCTCCATGTTTGGGAGAATGAACTATACCCAACCAACAATAAAAAAACGGGGATGAACATGATTTTTTTCATACCGGATATATTTTATTGTATGTAAGATAGTGTTTTATTAGATAATTCAAAATTTATTACACGGAAAATATTTCAAGGGTTACGATCTGCAGGATGTAGTCTACTGTCGTAAAACGCACTCTTTTTGTCTTGCTTGTACAGCAACAATCTGCAATTCCTGCCGCACCTTTGTACTGTAAATCAAACGCACTTTTTAGAGCTTTCAAAACAAAAAACATGAAACAAGTATTTATCAATCTCGCAGTGAAAGACCTTGCCAAGTCAATGGCACTATACACCAGTATGGGTTTTACCAACAACCCCCAGTTTTCAGACGAAACGGCAAAATGTATGGTATGGAGCGAGCACATTTTTGTAATGCTCATGGGGCACGAAAAGTTCAGTGGATTTGCCACAAAGCCCATTGCTGACACTAAAAATAACCTGGCAGCACTTTACTCATTATCGGTGGAGAGCGTAGACAAAGTAAATGAAGTGACAGAACGGGCACTAAAAGCAGGAGGAACGGAGCCAACACCTATGCGCGACTATGGCTTTATGCAACAGCGTACTGTGGAGGATATGGACGGGCATACATGGGAGGTGTTCTACATGGATATGAGTAAATTTCCGACAGAGCAGGCCTGAGTGACGGGTACGAAAGCGGGGACATCAGTTGTGTGCTGCGCGGCTTTTATTCCCTGTTTGCAGTAGGCCAAAATGGTCAGGCATAAACCGCAGGGCATCAGCGCGAAAGATATTAACATCCGGTTTTTAATTAGTGGATAAAAAATGCGCCTGCCATATTTGTTATGGATAAGGTGGATTTAACAGCTAATTTTGCGGGCTAAGATATGTTCTTGCTCAGGGCCTGGTTTATATTGATTGCTGTAATGGTGTGCAACAGTGCGTATGCGCGTGTGGCATTCCCGAAATATGATGTGGTGATAGAGGCAGACAGCACTACACTGGCGCTGGGCACTAAGGCGATGGCTGACAACATGGTGGCCAACCACCCGATGATGGCCACTAAGCATGTGATCAGTGATATAGAGCTGCCGCATAACTGGGTTTCGCAAACAGCAGACTTTTATCTTTTGCTTTTTTTATGCCTTATCCTGGGCCTGATACGGTTTATGGATACGCGGTATTTTCTCAACCTGTGGCGCGCTTTCTGGAATCCCACACTCAGTAACCGCCAACTGAAAGACCAACTACAGGGATCGGGACTACCCAACCTGCTGATGAATGTTTTTTTCACTTTTGCGGGAGGGGCATATATCTACTATGTTGTAAGGTTCTTCACGCCACACCGCTCAGAGGTGATACCTCCGTCGCTGCTCATCATCATGCTTGTGTTAGGCACTGCCGTCATTTATCTTGCTAAGTACGCTGCAGTACGTTTCAGTGGCTGGGCATTCAGGGTAGAGGGTATTACGGAGCATTACCTGTTCAATGTTTTTCTTATAAATAAGGTATTGGGGGTCACGCTTGTGCCGTTTATTATCGTGCTTGCTTTCGCTGATCACCAGTGGGCACAGCAGGTGGTCATCATCTCATTTGTGGTGGCCGGAATATTATTACTGAACAGATATATACGCTCGTGGCAGGTGTTCGGGTCGTTTTTTCAATATAGCAAATTCCATTTTTTTATGTACCTTTGCGCCTCGGAATTATTACCGCTGGCAGTTTTGATGAAGTTGTTGGTCAAAGGGTTAGTGTTTTACTAGACCAATAGCGGCACGAGATTTGCACTTAAGATAGTGAGTTCCAATTTTATATTCGACTATGGCCAAAGTTGTTAGTTCAAAAAAGAAGGGTGTTGAGAAAAAGGAACTGAAGGTCAACAGCATATTAATTACCCAACCCCGCCCGGAGACTGAAAAATCACCCTACTTCGATCTTGCCAGGAAGTATGATATAAAGCTTGATTTTCACCCTTTTATACGAGTTGAAGGCCTTAGCGGCAAGGATTTCAGAAAACAGCGCATAGATATAGGCGAATACACGGCCATCGTATTTACGAGCAGGTATGCGGTAGACCATTTTTTCAGGATATGCGAGGAGCTGAAGGTAAAAGTGTCGCAGGACATGAAGTACTTCTGCATAACCGAGGCAGTGGCCCTCTACCTGCAAAAATTTATCCTGTACCGTAAGCGTAAAGTGTTTTTCTCGGCTGATGGCAGCAACCAGGGCCTGATGGACGTGATAGGCAAGCACAAGAATGAAAAGTACATATTGCCGGTATCAGACACGGCAAAGAACGATATAGCCCAATACCTGATAAAGCACAATATAAAATATACTGAGTGTACCCTGTACCGCATGGCATCGAATGATATAGCGGGCGTGATGCAGGCGGCGTATGATATGATCGTGTTTTTCAGCCCATTCAGCGTGCAGACGCTATTTGACTATAATCCCCTCTTCAAGCAGAATGGTACTATGATAGGTGCTTTTGGCCCTACCACATCGAAGGCGGTAGAGGAAAACGGCCTGCGCTTAGATATAAAAGCCCCCGCGCCCAACGCGCCATCTATGGTGTCTGCACTGGAGTTGTTCCTCTCGGGTATCAAAAAAAATTAACCGAAAGTTAAATAATCGCGCAATAATTTTAATTAAGCATCGTTTCAGATAGTAGTGATACCATCTAAAACGAGTGTGTATGTGCGGCAAGGCAAATCATTCAGACAGTAAGCTAACAGACCATTACCTTTACGGTATGCCGAACAGACTCGTAAACGAACAAAGCCCGTATTTACTGCAGCACGCCAATAACCCGGTAGACTGGTACCCCTGGGGGAATGAGGCATTTGAGAAAGCCGCAGCCGAGCATAAGCCGGTGATCGTGAGCATAGGGTATGCGGCCTGCCACTGGTGCCATGTGATGGAACATGAGAGCTTTGAAGATGATGAAACAGCGGCCTATATGAATGAGCACTTTGTGTGCATAAAAGTGGACCGCGAAGAGCACCCTGATGTGGACCATATGTATATGGATGCCGTGCAGGCCATAGGCGGCAGCGGCGGCTGGCCGCTGAATGTGTTTGTGACACCGGACCGGGCACCTTTTTACGGTGGCACGTACTACCCGCCGAGACCCGCCTACAACCGGCCATCGTGGATGCAGTTGCTGCAGCGCATCAATGATCTGTGGCACAGCCAGTATGACGAAGTAACTGCCCAGGCAGACCAGATGACCGACCATTTGAAACAGGCATCGCAACGGTTATTTGCCACTAATGTAAAAGCGCCCGATAAAGATATGTGCCGGCAGATAGCCGATACCTTGCTGAAGATGGCCGACAAAGAAAAAGGAGGGTTTGGCAACGCCCCGAAATTCCCCGGCACGATGGCTATCAGCTACCTGCTGGAGCATTATCATTTCACAAAGTATGAGCCTGCTCTGCAGCAGGCATTGCGCAGCCTTGACGCTATGATAGAAGGAGGCATCTACGACCAGATAGGTGGAGGGTTTGCTCGCTATGCAACTGACAGGGATTGGCTCATTCCGCACTTTGAAAAAATGCTGTATGATAACGCATTGCTGATCGGTACATTATGCGATGCCTATGCGATAACAAAGAATGAAAAGTACAAGGCAATAGCAGAAGAGACTATCAGGTTTGCAGAGCGTGAGCTAAGAGATGAAAGCGGAGGATATTATTGTGCGCTCGATGCGGACAGTGAAGGAGAAGAAGGGAAATTTTATACATGGACATGGGATGAATGGATAGCAGCGGTGCAGGAAAATGACGTGGTGGCCGAAACGTATTTTGGTGTGAAGCGGGAGGGCAACTGGGAAGGAACTAACATACTGCACGTGGCAAAGGATATGCTGAAGATAGCAGAAGAACAAGGCATTACAGCCCATGAGGTGAAACAACGTATTGAGGCAGCGAGTGAAAAACTACTGGCAAAACGCGCGGACAGAGTGAGGCCGCTGACAGATGATAAATGTTTGTTGTCGTGGAATGCGCTGATGAATATAGCACTGAGCAAGGCCGCTATAACATTGCAGCAGAAACAGTATGAAATAATGGCTACGGAACACATGCAGTGGATGTTGGAAAAGTACGATGGCGGAGAAGAGCTGAAGCATACCTGGAAAAAAGGAACAGCAAAAATACCTGCAAAACTGGACGACTATGCATACCTGATACAGGCACTGCTACAGCTGGCATCAGCAACGGGTGAGCACAAGTGGATACTGAAAGCAAATGAGCTTACGGAAACAGTGGTGAAAGCATTCAGTTTTGAAAATGGGTTTTTCTACTTCACGCCCGAAGGGCAGGCTGATATACCCGTGCGCAAGGTGGACCTGTATGATGGAGCGACGCCATCGGCCAACGCACTGATGGCGCACAGCTTGTGGATATGTGGCATGTGCATGGAGCGGAGTGACCTGATAGAACGGGCCGATAAGATGATAGATAGTATGAGCGATACAGTACTCCGGTACAGTTATTCGTTCGGGTACTGGGCGCAACTGCTGCAAAGGCGCGCAATGGGTATGAAAACGGTCATTTGTTCCGGTATAAACGCAAAGGAAGATGCGGGCCGGCTTCATGGCTATACACTGCCCCAGTGCTATATTGTCGCTTTAAATAAAAACGCATATGAATTACCTGTTCTTGAAAAAAAATTTTTTGCTGATAAAATGTATATATTTGTCTGTTCGGAACAGGCCTGCCTATCGCCTGTAAGTAGCGTTGAAGCGGCACTTAGCCTTGCGAATAGATAGATATATATTTGCAATGTGAATGTTTTTTAACGGGGAGAAAAAGCAACATTTTTTGGTTGACAGTTGTATTTTTCGAAAAAACTTTGAATATTGTGCATCGGTTTTGTGCAGAGGGTGTTAAAATCTTTGAAAATATTTAGTTGCTAAATTGCAAAAACAATAGAGTAGTATGAAAAAAACTTCCCTAAAGGTCTCGGCTTTAGCGTTGCTGGCACTTGCTGCAAGTTGCGGGAAATCGGGCTCAAACGGCCAACTGGTAGGTGACCAAACAAGGACGATGTATATAGCTCCATACCCGATAGGCATGGTGTATGTTCCGACTGGTTCTTTCAAGATGGGCGCAAGCGACGAAGACATACGTGGCAGGAATGACGCGACTATACATACAGCGCAGGTTGTAGGTTTTTATATGGATGCAACTGAGATCTCCAACCAGGAGTACCGCCAGTTCACAAACTATGTAAGAGATTCTATAGCGAATACAATTCTTGGAAATTTCAAGGATAACCCGGACGGTACGCAACGGCTGGATATGAGCAAGCGTATAAACTGGAAAGATCCTGAATTGCAGGACCAGCTTTCGTCTATGTTCGTACCGGCGGAGCAATCAGGTTGGGGGCGCAAGGTATTTGATAATGGTCCATCAAAACTTGTTTACCGTTATACTGCATTTGATTATGCAAATTCTGTGCAGCACCCGACAGAGTCTCAGATCAAGTACATAAACAATTTCGACATACCGGCATACCCGGATACGAACGTTTGGATGCGGCAGTTCAATTATTCTTTCAATGAGCCGATAACACAGCAGTATTTCTGGTTCCCGGGCTTCAACAAATACCCGGTGGTGGGTATCACCTGGAAACAGGCGCGCGCATTCTGTGATTGGCGTACACGCGTTTGGAAATCAGAGCGCGAGGCGCAAAGGATGTACACTGAAAGCCGTTTCCGCCTGCCCACAGAGCAGGAGTGGGAATACGCAGCTCGTGGTGGCAGGAACGAATCTCCTTATCCATGGGGTGGTCCTTACATCATCAATAAGAAAGGCTGTTACCTGGCGAACTTCAAACCACAACGTGGAAATTACGCGGCTGACGGAGGCCTTTATACGGTGCCTGTAGATTGGTATGCTGCTAACGACTATGGGTTAAAGAATATGTCGGGCAACGTGTCTGAGTGGACAGAATCAGAATATTATGGTGGTGCATATAATCAACAGCATGATCTTAACCCGAGCGTTACCTATAATGTTCAGCCCGGCGATTCAAAATGGATGAGGCGCAAAGTGGTGCGCGGTGGCAGCTGGCGCGATGTGGCATACTACCTGCAGGTAGGTACACGCGACTACGAATATGAGGATACAGCAAAAGCGTACATCGGTTTCCGTTGTATATATACAGAAGTAGTGCCGGCATTGACCAACAGGCGTGCACTGAGAAGATAATATTATTGTAAAAAACCGATTTATTAAACAAAAGAAAAATCAACCAAAATGAATCCATTAGTTCTGTTTTTTGAGACCGAGAGAGGCAAATACGTAAAGAATCTTCTAATCGGCATGGGTGCCTCTGTGGTTTTGTTGGGAGCACTTTTTAAGATACAACACTGGCCCGGTGCGAGTGTGATGCTTACTGCGGGCATGTGTACAGAGGCTGTGCTTTTTGCGATGCTGGGTCTTATTCCTCCACATAAAGATTATTACTGGGAGCGTTTTTACCCGAATATCACTGAAAGCCCTCATGCTGAGGCTTACCGTAAGGGCATTAAATATGACCAGGTAGCGAAAGCAGGTGAGCCACCAACCAAGTCATTGGACAAAATGCTGGAAGAAGCACAGATCAATACGCCGAACCTGAAACGCCTGAATGAGAATTTTCAAAATTTCAATAAAGCCGTTGACCAGATTAAAGATATGTCTGATGTTACTTCAGCGACAGGTGCATATACACAAAGTGCCCGTGAAGCGGCTACTGCTTTGGGGGATATGAAGAATACATTCGTAGGCGCGTCAAAAACAATGAGCGCTTTCAATGAAGCAGCAGAAGATACGGCTAAGTTCCATGATCAGGTTGTGGTATTGTCGAAAAACCTGGGTACACTAAACCAGATTTATGAAGTTGAATTGTCTGACGCGAACAATCACCTGAAGGCGATGAACAAATTCTATAGCAGCCTTGTTAACGCTTCTGATGCTATGGCTTCAAGCGCAGCAGATGCAGGAAGCGCTAAAGAACAGATTGCATTACTTGCCAAGAACCTTACTGTTCTTAACCAGGTGTATGGCAATATGCTGTCTGCAATGCAGGGCCGTTAATATGAACTAAAGAATAAGGGAGAGAAACAATAATAGTTAATAGTAAAAGCTAAATAATGTCTATACCTAAGGAGCCGCGGCAGTTAATGATCAACCTGATGTACCTGGTGTTGACCGCGCTGCTTGCGCTTAATGTGTCGAATGAGATACTCAATGCCTTCCGGACATTAAGTTCGAGCATTGATATGTCGAACCAGTCTATTGACCAGAGGAACAAAGAAGTATACGCAGCGATACTGGAAAATGAAAAGGCGCCCGGACAGGCCGAAAAAGTGAGGCCATACCGTGAGAAAGCGGATGAAGTGGTGAAACGTTCGGAAGAAATGGTGAAGTACCTTGACGAGTGGAAAAAAAGGATTGTGATGCATGCCGGAGGGTATAGTCACGAAGACCCTAAATTTCCGGATAAGATGGATGACATTGATGCGACGACACACTTGCTTGTGGAAAAAAGGGGAGGTGACACTTTAAAGAAGCGTATCATGGATATGCGGGACTTCCTTCTTGCACAGGTGAGCAACCCTAACCAGCTTGCTCCGTTGATGCCGTTGAAAATAGATACCGTGAAAGCAAATGATCACAACCCTAAAGGCGACTGGAGCATTGGCAACTTTGAGCATATGCCGGCTGTAGCAGCAATGGCGCTGTTCTCTAAGTATCAGAATGACGTGAGAAGCAGTGAGGCGCTGGTGGTAAAGCAGTTATTTGAAGAAGCTCACCTTAAGGATATCAAGTTTGATACCATCGGGGCTGTGGCGATACCTAATCAAAGCTATGCGCTGGAAGGTGATAAGATTGAAGCATCAATCATGCTGGCGGCTTTTAACAAAGCGCAGCGCCCTGAGATCAAAGGCATGTCAGGCGGTGGCTCTACAAAGCCTGCTGTGAATGGTGTTATACCATGGGAAACAGTAGCAAAAGGCACCGGCTTACAAACAGTAAAAGGGAATATAGTACTGCAAACTGAAAGCGGCCCGATAGAAAGGCAGTGGAAATTTGAATACATGGTAGGTACTACAGGTGCCTCAATGCAACTGGATAAGATGAACGTATTCTATATCGGCGTGGCGAACCCCGTAACAGTAGCTGCGGCAGGTTACTCAATTGAGGACGTATCACTGGAAATACCCGGTGCAGAGGTAAGAGGAGATTCAGCGGGCAGAAAAGGACATTTTAATATCTGGACAGGCAATACCCCTGGCAATGTAGAAGTGGGTATAATGGCAAAAACAAAAGACGGCAGCGGCAAAAAGAAAGTAGGGGTTTTCCCTGTGCGCGTAAAGCGTATCCCGAACCCAGTAGCGAAGCTGAACGGATCTATGGGTGGTGGTATGAGTGCGGCGGTGTTCAGGGCGCAGATTGCACCTGCGGCAATACTTGAGGCTTTTGAGTTTGATGCACGTTTCCAGATAGTAGCATTCTCATTCAGTATGCTGCCTAAGGGTAAGGATTTCCAGGGGCCATTCAATGTGGATAACCGTGCCGGTTGTCGCTTTACGGATAATAAAGACATAGTAAATGCAATGAAGAACGCACGTGCAGGTGATAAGATATTTATTGAAGCGATTAAGGCAGTGGGACCAGATAAGACACCAAGAAACCTGAACACACTGCTTTTTACATTAAATTAATTAACTTTAGCAAAAACCAAAAGGATATGAACATCCTGAATAAATATAGTTTAACAGCTTGTGCGGCTTTGATGCTTGCAGGTAGCGCTGCTTTTGCGCAACCCGGATCATCGGTTGACCCATCAGTTTCCGGCGGTGGGAACCCCGGCGTAAACGATATATGGCAGCCATCAAAAACGCCGGATGGCGCCTATGACCGTGTGCCACACGTAAGTACGCCAATACCATGGCAGTATGTGCGTGAGGATGATATCCTGTGGAAAAAGCGTGTGTGGCGGGAAATAGACACGCGGGAAAAACCGAACGTTGGCTTCCGCTATACCGGCGACGAGCAGAGTGGCGGCGGTATGTTCATAGAAATACTGATAGACGCGATCAAGAGAGGCAAAATAAAAGCCTATTCTAACTTTGATGACCGTTTTACACAGGTGCTTACCAAAGATGCGTTGATGGAACAGTTAATACCTCCGCCCGATACCTCCATAATAGTTGACCCTGTATCCGGTCAGGAGCAGATAAGGATTATCAAAAGGGACTTTAACCCGGAGAGTATTACGAAATACCGTATCAAGGAAGACTGGATATTTGACCGTAACGTAGGAGCGATGATCGTGAGGATAGTAGGTATTGCACCTGTAATGGCTGTAATAGGCGACCAGGGAGATTACCGTGGCGATAAGGCGATATTCTGGATATATTATCCTGATTGCCGTAATTTACTTGCCCAGTACGAAGTATTCAACCCCCACAATGATATAGCCCGCTATACATGGGATGAATTCTTTGAAAGCCGTCAGTTCTCCAGCAAGATCACTAAAGTCAGCAATCCATTCGGCCCTCTTGGCACAGGCGGCATTAACTACAGGGACAATATGTCGGCAATGGAGTCTTTGTATGAAAGCCAGAATGCAGCTGTTGAGATATTCAACAAGGAACACGATATGTGGGTGTACTAAGCTGGTAAGTTGAAAGAGAAATTAATTACTTTGTCCTTATAAAAATTGTAGCCCCGAAATATCGGGGCTATTTTTTATGGAGGATATTCAAAAGGAAACGGATTATTTCATGATGAATAAGGAAAAACCAAGCCTGGAAGTATGCCTTTCCCCGGCGCTGCTGCATTTATACAATACGCGCGATACAGTTGTTGTGATCATAGATGTTTTCCGCGCGACCTCTACGATTACGGCCGCGCTGCACAATGGGGCAACAAGTGTGATACCTGTGGCATCGGTAGCTGAATGTATAGCGCTGGGCGCACAGATACCAGATAGTATAACGGCTGGTGAAAGGGACGGGCGCATAGCGGAAGGGCTTCAGTACGGGAACTCGCCATCTGAGTATCCTGAAGAATTCATTAAAGGCAAAACGCTTATATTGACCACAACGAACGGCACAAGGCTGTTGCATATGGTAAGCGGGGCAGCAACGATCGCCATTGGGTCTTTTCTGAACCTGGATGTACTGTCTGATTTTTTATTGTCGCAGCATAAGAACGTGCTATTGGGGTGTGCATCGTGGAAAGACAGGTTTAATCTGGAGGATACCTTGTTTGCGGGGGCAGTAGTAAGCCGGTTACAGCAGGCTTTTGATGTGAACTGCGATAGCGCGAGGGCAGCAAAACTACTACATGACTGCTCTGGCGGGGATTTCCTGTCATTCCTCAAAGACAGCTCGCATTACAGGCGGCTTTCGGCCTATGGCCTTGAAGCGGATATGGCTTATTGCGCAACGGCAAACTTACACCCTGTAGTGCCTGTTTTGCGGGGTGGGGAGATCGTGGCTTTGTAGTTCCAATAGTGTTTATGCGCAAATTATTGTGTTAGAATGTCAGGTGAATTCTCAGTAATATCAGTAGTCTACGGTATTTTTAAATTTAAAGTAGAATTCTGATTTAAAATGTATTGTTTGTGCGTAGAAATCTATATTTTTGCACCTTGAAACACATATACCTATCAATTTCTCTATATTTATTGATTACAAGTAGATTCAACAGTAGCATTATTCTAAAATTCTGAGTATGAAAAAAGTCTATTTATTACTATTGCTTTGTATCGCCGCTTTCGCAAGTTTTGCGCAAACTCCAGGTGTAAGGACATCTACAATTTACGCAGGTGCGTCACCTTTTCAGGATTCACTGTGGACCACTAATGCTGCAAACTATTCGATTGTCAGGAGGCTTGCGCCGACAACAACCGGGCAAACGATTACCGGTATTGTGGCATTAGCAACTGATCCGATTACCGGTACGCACTACGCGTTGCTCAAAGAGTTGGGTGTTCCGCGCCGTGTATTGGCAACAATCAATGTCAAGACAGGGGTATGTTCTGATATTGGCAACGTTGGCGATCAGTTTTCGACACTCGCTTTCAACGCAAATGGTACTTTATTTGGCGTTGTAGGTGATGGTGCAGGCTCTGGTAGTGCTATTAATCCGGAGACAATGTACCGCATTAACAAAACAACTGCAGCGACGACATTATTCCGTCCACTTGGCGCAGGACTTGATGGTGAAGTAATAGCTTACTGTCGTGATAATAATAAATTTTACCATTGGTCTGGCAACGGCACAGTGGTTTGGGAACGTTTTGATACAACTGGTGTTGATGCTATACAGGGGTTGTCGTATAGCGGTTATGGCAGCGGTGAGATTTTCGGCGCTTTATATATAGGCAACGGAAAATTCCTTGTAAGTACAATATCAAGTGAATTCAGACTTTGGGATACATCGGGAGTAGTGGGTGGTGTGTTAACCAACCTTCCTGATGATTTGAGAGGGTTAGTTCGCGAGTCATACACAACTACGATTACACCAAGCAACCCGGCGCCAGTTTGTGGAGCGGGAACTGTTACATTGACGATTTCTGGCAGTACGAGCAACTACCAATGGTACAAAAATGGGTCAGCTATAAGCGGTGCAACGAATAGTACATTCGGTGCAACAACTTCCGGCGTTTATAATGCAATTTATACCGATCAAAACGGTATAGCAGACAGCGCTGCTGTTGGGATTACCGTTGTTTTTCATCCGATACCTACTGTATCGCTTAGCGCAATACCAGGTATCTGCGCTGGCACAACGAGCGCAACACAGGCATTCTCCGGACAGGCAAATGTAGTATCAGGTAACGTATCTTTCAGTTTTACCGGCTCTGTGCAGACATGGACAGTTCCGGCGGGTGTTACGAACATAATGGTTGACGCATATGGTGCGTCTGGAGGAACTAACTCAAGTCTGTATATACCACCTTATGATGACAGGGAAGGCTATGGAGCCCGCGTGCAGACGTCACTTGCAGTGACGCCCGGACAAGTATTGAATATATATGTAGGTGGTAAAGGTCAGGATGGCATGACTGCGGCAGGTGGTTCCGGTGGTTATAATGGCGGCGGTAACGGAAGTTTTGGATATTCGCCATATTCAGGCGGCGGCGGCGGCGGCGCTACTGATATTCGTATCGGTGGTACGGCGTTAACTGACCGTGTGATAGTAGCTGCCGGTGGCGGCGGTGCTGGTTTGAATTGCGGTACTGATAATGACCGGGGCGGTGATGGTGGTGGCCTCACAGGTGAAGATGGTTTGGGATGCGGCTTTACACCAGGCACAGGCGGCACACCAAGTACAGGTTGCGTACCAGGTGGGCTATTCGGCACATTCGGCGACGCCATTACTGGTGCTGGCGGTGGCGGCGGCGGCGGCTACTATGGCGGCGGCGGCGGACAGTGGTCAGGTGCCGGTGGGGGGTCATCTTATACAAATGGATTACTCGCATCTTCTGTGACTCACACACGTGGCGCAAATTCAGGCGCCGGCTCGATGGTAATAACCTACCAAATACCTACTACTTATAGTATTGTATGGGGGCCAGCGGCATCATTACAAGGATTTTCTAACGTGACAGGCGCGAGTGTTACTTCGTCTCCTATTACTATTGCGGTGCCGGGTTCTGCGGCAGTGGGCTCTTACACCGGTACAATGACAATGACAAATACTGCAACAGGATGTGCAACTACCGGTTATCCTGTGAGTTTGACGATCAACCCTATTCCGGATGTTCTGCCTGTGACCAGTCAGGTTGTTTGTAATACGGCTTCTACTACCGCTATTACATATGGCACAACTGTTTCCGGTACAACTTTCAATTGGGCTCATGCTAACCCAGGCATCGGTATTGCAGGAACAGGCACAGGCGATATAGGTTCGTTCACTGCGGTGAATACTTCTTTCGTTCCGGTTACTTCTGTGTTTACTGTAACGCCCACACGTTTAGGATGTGTAGGTGCTGCTCAAACATTCAGCATCACAGTCAACCCTACACCAAACGTTGTAGCTTCGTCAAATCAGGCTGTATGTAACGGAGCCAGCACATCTGCGGTTGTCTTCACAGGGCCTGTTGCCGGAACTACTTACAGTTGGGCAAACACAAATACAAGTATTGGCCTTGGTTCTTCAGGCACAGGTAATATCGGATCGTTCACAGGTACTAACTCTACACCTGCTACCGAAACAGGAGTGGTTACAGTGAGCACAACAGCTAATGGCTGCACCGGTGGGTCTAACAGTTTTACTATTACTGTTTACCCTACCCCGATGTTAAGTACTACGCTTAATCCTCCTTCAATTTGCGACAATACATTGTTCAGCTACCCGCCGGCAAGCGCTACCACTGGTACGGCATTCGACTGGAGCAGGGATGTGGTCGCAGGCATCGCTAATCCGGCTAATTCAGGCAGTGATGATCCGTTTGAGATCTTGTCTAATGACACAACTGACCCGATCAGTGTTGCCTATGTGTACACGCTCACAGCTAACGGCTGCACGAACTCTCAGACTGTGACAGTGGTAGTAAACCCAACACCAATGCTTACCAGCCTGCTTGCTCCTCCGGCTATATGCGACAGCACGGAATTTGCCTATGCACATACAAGCCTCACAGCAGGTACTACGTATTCATGGAGCCGTGATTTGGTTCCGGGTATCAGTAACCCTGCCCAAAGCGGTATAGGCGATATAAGTGAATACCTTGACAACACAACGCCTAACCCGATAGCCGTTACCTATGTGGATACGCTTATGGCAAATGGCTGTAGCAATATTCAGTTGGTAACCGTGACCGTGAATCCTAAACCAGAGCTTTCAACTGCAACTGCATTATCGGCTATTTGCGATAGCTCAAGCATATTCTACGTGCCTAACAGCCTTACTACAGGAACCACTTATGCATGGAATCGCGCGGCAATAGGCGGAACTGCTGCTGCAACAGGAATTGATACAATCAACGGAACACTGTATAATAATACTGTTAACCCGATCACAGTAGTGCATATATATACTTTGACAGCTAATGGCTGTACCAATACACAAAATGTATCGATTGTAGTGAACCCTACACCAAAGCTGAGCAGTTCTTTAACTCCTCCGGCATTGTGCGACAGCCAGATATTCAACTATACGCCGATGAGCGGTACATTAGGTACTACATTTGCATGGTCACGCCCGTTTGTACTTGGTATCGGCGCTGCGGCAAGCAGCGGAACAGGCAATCCGAATGAGCAGATGATCAATAATACGCATAGTAACCTGAACGTGACCTACGTATACACAACAAGCGCAAATGGTTGCACTCATGTTCAGCATGTGGTAGTTGCGGTACGTCCTACGCCACGCTTGTCAACACCCCTTACGGGTAGTACTTGCAGCGGTGTTAATTTCCACTACAAGCCTGCCGGTTATACGTTTGGCAGTACATTCATCTGGAACCGAGCAGCAGTTACAGGCATTACACCTAATACAGGCCTGGATACAGGTGTTATTGATGAAGTACTTGTAAACGGTACGATGACACCGAAAACTACAACGTATAAATTTACGGTAACAGCAAACGGCTGTTCTCATATTGATAATGTGGTAGTGACAGTAAACCCTGCTCCTGCCGCTGTGGGTATCACTACTTATCCGCCGTCAGTATTGTGTACTAATACGCTTAACCAGAACTTCGGTACGGCTGCTGTGCCACCTGCGGGACAAGTATATAACTGGAGCGCAACAAATGCCACAGTATGGGCTACGGGAGATAAAGGACAATATTGCCTTGTTAACTTTGATAAGCCAGGAGAAGCCTGGGTAACACTCAACGCTAACGTGACTGGTATTGCATGTATCACTAAGAGCACTTATAAAGTGAATGTGGGCACAAGCGTATCAGGTATGCCTAAAGTAGTGTATTTCGACGGCCAGCTGATTTGTATGGACCCAACACAGAATAGCTATCAGTGGGGTTTTGACGATGGCCTGACATTAGACTCAACTATTGTTGCGGGAGAAATAAACCCGAATTATTTTATCAGCGGCCCTGATTTCATTTACAGGCACTATTGGGTAATTACGGAAAAGGATGGCTGTATGCAGAAATCGTATTACAACGCTCCTTTAGGTATCACTGAAGTGGCAGCTGACGTTGCCAGCATCAAGCTTTATCCTAATCCGGCTAATACCCTGCTGAATGTAGATATACAGACAACATTGGGTGGCGAGTATGAAATAGATGTGGTAAACCTGCTGGGCCAGGTAATGCATAAGGAACCTGTGAATGGCCAAAAGGCGAGAGTGGACGTTACGAACTTCACTCCAGGTATCTATCTGGTTGATTGTTACCGTAATGGTGTGAAAATAGCTACTCAAAGGTTTATCAAAAATTAATTAGTTCAACATTAAACACTGCATAGATGAAAAAATTATTTTTCTTGTTGTTAGCATCCGGAGGCGTGTTATCAGCGATGGCACAGGCACCTTCAAGCAAGTCGACGAGCGCCAAAAAGAAATTCGCCGGCGATAGCCTTTTATCGAGAGTAGTTGTTGATGTAAATCTGCTTGGCGGTGTACTTACTCAGGATATGACCTTGGGGAATGCTCTGGCAAACTATCCTGCTTATGTGGCGAGTGAGAGCAATGCGGGAAAGATGAAATTCAAGAATGGGTTGTCGTATGGGTTTGACGCACAAATAGGCTATTTCTTTGGCAAAAAGCGTCATTTTGGTCTCGGGCTTGGATTTATGTATCTGGCACAGGAAGGCGATATGGTGCTTGACCAGTTTCATGTTGAGTACCAGGCGTATGACCAGAATGGTAACACTTATAAGAGGCTGGTAAGCTCTGTAGGTGAAGTGAAGGAAAAACTGAGCGTTACCAATCTGAACATTCCGCTGGTAATTAAGTACAAAGCCAGACTGTCGAAAAGGCTTGGCTTTACTGCGGACTTAGGTGCATTGTTCAATGTGCAGATGAAGAACCGCTACACTACCGAAGGTAGATTTAACTACGAAGCAGAGTATCACCTGATAGGTTCCGGGTCTGATATTTCTACAGTTTATGATAACACACCGAATCTGTATTATACAAAAGACCAGTACCAAAGGGTGAACCCCGGGCAGGATGTTAATGCTTATTTCAATACTACTTTACGTGGTGCAGGTTATGATTTGGGGTTAGGAATGAGCCCTAACAGCAAGTCTGGTTCTGTTTCTTACGCTACCGGTTCTGTTGGCCTCCTGGTGCAGCCTTCATTGAACTATTTCCTGTCTGACAATGTAGCGCTTAACATTGGCGCGTACTACATATATCAACCGTTCACGAATACTACCAATAATACTCACAGGATGACGGACAAGTCAGGCGGATACAGCTCAATGCTGAATTCTGTGACTGCCAGCAACAACCAGTCATATGGTGGTAACCTGGGTGTGCGTGTGTTCCTGGGTAAAGGAAAAGACAGCGACCATGATGGCATACCTGACAAAGATGACAGGTGCCCTTATGTATATGGCTCACCGGTACACCAGGGTTGCCCTGATACTGATGGGGACGGTATTGCTGATGATCAGGATTCTTGTGTTAGGGTTCCCGGCATTGTTAAGTTCAACGGCTGCCCGGACAGTGATGGCGATGGTATCACTGATAAAGAAGATGCATGTCCGTTCCAGGCAGGAACAAAAGCATTCAAGGGATGTCCTGACAGGGATGGTGATGGCATAATAGACAAAGAAGATGTATGTCCTGATAAGGCAGGTTTGGCACAGTACAAAGGCTGCCCTGATACAGATGGTGACGGTTTGCCTGATAATGAAGATAAATGTCCTGAGGTAGCAGGTCCGGCAGACAATCAGGGTTGCCCGCCACCACCGCCACCACCAGCTCCGGTTGAGCAGATCACGGCGAGTACCCCAATATTGTTTGAGGTTAACCGTACTGTTATCAGGGAATCTTCGTTCCCTATCCTTGAGCTGGCTGTGAAGAAGCTCACAGAAGATAAGGAGTCTTATGTTATTGTAGATGGCTATGCTGATATTACCGGAAAGCCTTCATACAACAAAGCACTTTCATTAAGGCGCGCACAAGCGGTAAAGACTAAGTTGAAAAGCATGGGTATAAACGCTAAACGTGTGAAAGTGGTTGGACACGGTTCTGATTCCCCGGCGGCAAGCAACGATACTGAGGAAGGCAGGATGAAAAACCGCCGTGCGGTAATGCACCTTAGTGTGGGAGAATAGTATTATTACGTTACAAATCAGTGCAGGGGCTATTTCTATAATAGCCCCTGTTTTATTTTTGGGCACTCCATATAATTGTTTCCAGTGCACTACGGTCGGTAATTATACTCGCCCTGTAATTAGCAATTACATTCCATTTTTGTTCCATAGCCAACCACTTTTCCGGCAATGCACTCCAGCGTATTTTTTTGTCGAGCCCCACAATGAATACCTTACCGTAATTAGCACCCATATATGCGAATATGGACTGGTCTGGTAATTCAATTACGTTTCCTCCCGATGTGAAAGAATAGCGTGTGTGCATATTTTGTGGTGTACGGTCAATGGTACACTCATATTCCCAAACAGATCGCAGGGTATCGTATGCTGATCCCGGCTCCTGCAGCATCACTATTTTACAAAGTTGTTCAGGGTTGCAGACGTTGTTGTTGTATAGGTATAAATAGTCCTTCTGAGAGATCATGCAGCTGTGCTGCTCACAAAATAAGGTGCTGTTATTCTTAGCCATGCCTTTTTTAGAGACCGCACCATATGAATTTAATACGGTTCCTTCAGGGTACTTGACTTTCAGGATGTTGCTGGTGCCCTTGAAGCTTAAATAAATGGTCTTATTTTGCTCATCAAAAAAGAACGCATTTCCATGTGTGTTCATTATGTCGCTCAGCGAACCATTGTATGCTATATCCGAAGTGTTGTAGAAGTCCGATGACTTCCATGACCACACTTCATTGCCGTTTTTATCGTATTCAATGATCGTTCCAAAGATTACTTTTCGGTAACTATGGTCGGCTGTATCCGGTGTTATCATATTTTCCGGAATAAAAACAATGCTATCGCTGCCGGCAGATTTTTTTGCCCAAATGCTTTCATTTCCCAGCACCATATAGTTGCCGCTTTTCAGTCTTGTAAACTCATGATGATAGGTTAGTGCCTTGTCTGCCAGGTTGCTGTTTTTGGGCCCTTGCCATAGTATGTCCCCGTCATAATTGATTTCATATATATTTCCGGCCATCATATAGGTGATAGTACCAAATGGTGTAGCCTTCAGATCTCTGGGAATGCTTCTTTTCTTGTTTTTAACCGGCAGAAACCAGACAGGCTGCCCATTCATATCGTAAAGTGCACTATGGGAATCAAGGAAAAGATAAGCATTTTTATATGTTGTGGCCGGTGTGAGTATTCGAAGCCTGTAGGCGCATGGATCAGTTGTCTCGCTTATCAAAGTGCTAAAATGGTGGAAGTCACTCTTTATAATGGCCGAATTTGTTTTGGTATATATAACGCGCCAGGTGTAATTCCTGTCAAAATAAGGGACCTCACCGATCAGTTTATTTGTGTCAGTCGAAAAAGTTTTAATAATGTTAATTTTAAAGCCGGCCTCCGTATTATAAGTACCATCGGAAATTTCAATCGTATATTTACTTACATCTTTGATTTTCGGGAAGGAGAAACCGATAAGTCTATAGTGAAGCGAGCTGCCCTCTTTAGGTGATATTTGGGATATGGACTGATAAGAAAATAATAACAGCAGAAAAGGGAAAAACAAGATTCTGGTCATGTGTAAATTTTTTTTTGGCGAATGTAAATGTAGAATAAATAAACAGGCAGTGTTAATTGCACTCGCATTGGTGCTGTTTATTGGTTGCAGTAACCCGGAATCTGCTGTGAAACAAAATATTGCCTCGTCAAAAGACACTTCAATATATGAGACGCCGGATACAAGTACTATACCTCACGATCAATTTGGCGATATGGTCAGGTATGGCAGGGAGCTTATAGTAAATACTGCTTATTACATAGGGCCTGAAGGTAAGGCAGGCAAGTATTTAGGCAATAAAATGAACTGTACAAACTGTCATCTGGATGCCGGTACACGGCCTTTCGGCCTGAATTTTTTCAGCACACACGCGCGTTACCCGCAATACAGGGGCAGAGAAAATCTGGTGCTGAACCTTGGCGAGCGGATCAATAACTGCGTGGAGAGACCTCACAACGGTACTGCGTTACCTCTGAATAGCAAAGAGATCAATGCCATGGAGTGCTATATAAAGTGGCTATCTACAAATGTGCCGGTGGGGCATCATGTTAAAGGTGATGAAATGCCTGAGCTTGAATTTCCCGACAGGGCGGCCGATGTTCAAAAAGGTGCTGCGACATACGCTGCAGAGTGTGCATCATGTCATGGTGCAGACGGAGCTGGCAAATGGAATGCAGACTCAAGCACCTATATTTACCCCCCGTTATGGGGGCCTTATTCATATCAGAATGGATCAAGCCCTTCAAGAGTAATAAAGCTTGCACGTTTTATTAAGGCCAATATGCCTGATAAGAAGGCTACGTGGAGAAAACCTTACCTTACTGATGAGCAGGCTATAGATGTGGCTGCATTTATCAATGACGGCAAACTGCACCCCAGGCCACAAAAGAAAGACAAGTCGACACAAGATTATGCCGATATAAAGATGAAAGCCATTGATTATGAGTTTGGCCCTTACATAGATACGTTTTCGGAATCGCAGCACAAGTTTGGGCCATACCGGCAGATAATAGAATATCACAAGGCCCATAAGCTCCCGGTAGTATTCTGAATAAATGCAAGCATAGGCAAATAATCTGCTTCCATGGCACTACAATTTACGAGGAAGGGCATTAATCAATATATTTGTAAGACAAACACATAGCGTATGCGTGGCATTTTAATGTTGCTGTTTTTTCTTTTTTTTATTCCTTTTGAAACATTATGCCAGACGTATCCTCATGAAAACAGTGTACTCAATTACAGGATAGTGGGATTTTATTTCCCCGGTGAAGAAAAGTGTAAAAGTTATACGCTGGAGATTGCTCAGGGCGATTATAATGATGAAACTTTGTTCAGGAGGAACGTCATTATAACAAAAGAATGTGTGAGTAGCAGGAAAATCGAAGAGGTACCATCATTTGGTATGCAATATACCTGGCGTGTAACTTATAAATATAATACCGGGCTGAAGAAAAGCGGTTTTTATCATTTCAGT
This sequence comes from uncultured Flavipsychrobacter sp., assembly GCA_964430995.1. Taxonomy (GTDB): domain Bacteria; phylum Bacteroidota; class Bacteroidia; order Chitinophagales; family Chitinophagaceae; genus Nemorincola. The sequence continues at coordinate 79,759 of CAYSIG010000008.1, read as the reverse complement.
ACCGGTTTCTGCCAGGGCGTAGATACGATGAGTAGAAGGCTGAGGGTGACTGTCAATACAGGAAGGCATAATGACAAATATGTTTTCATGGACAACAGCAAAGTCCTTTACGATATGGATGGCAGGCCGGTATGGTATCTGCCGGGAATAGACGAAATCATCAACGAAAAATGTATGCCCCGCGATATTAAGCTTACCCCGCAGGGTACGCTTACAATGATCGTGTTGAACTATGCATATGAGATCAGCTACGATGGAAGGATATTGTGGAAGGCACCAATGAAGAACAATGTGAACCCCGACAGTATTGCCCATTATCATCATGAATTCACCAGGCTTAGCAATGGTCATTACATGATCATGGATACCGAGTCAGGCCAGTTGTTTGGCAATACTGACATTGGTGCTGCCGGCCAGCACCCGGCTACTGCATCCCATTCCAATATTCAGAAATTTGTGGAGGGCAAATTGTGTGAGTTTGATCAAAAAGGAAATCTGGTATGGCTATGGAAAACATCCCGCTATTTCTTTAGTTCAGATCTCATCAACCGTAAAACACCCGGTGGCGGTGTCAATACCGATCTGCACGATAATAGTTTTTATTTTGACGAAGAAAATAAAGCGATATACATCAGTTTTAGGGACATTAACCGTATAGTGAAGATCAGTTATCCGGATGGCGCTGTTATCGGGGGGTATGGTGTAAAATATCAGGCCGGTGCAGATGGCATAGGCAATGGATTGTTTTGCGGGCAACATTCTATTAAAAAATCAGAGAAAGGTTACCTGTATCTGTTTAATAACAATACCTGTAACAGGCAGGATTTCCCGAAAATATTAATTTTAAAAGAGATGGCCAACCGGCGCGACAGTCTGGAATTGATATGGGAATATGAGTGCAATACTGAAGGGATGGGCTCCGGTGAACTAGTGAGGGCAAGGTCAATGTCGGGCGGGAGTGTTGATGAACTAGAGGATGGGTCAATACTGGTATGCATGGGCACTCCATGTGCGAAGGTGTTCATAGTAAGCCGGGATAAAACCATTTTATGGAGTGCGCTGCCTGAAATGAAGGCAAGGGACCAATGGAGGACGGTACCCATATACCGTACGAGTTTAGTTAATGGCCGCAAAGACCTGGAGCGGCTCATCTGGAATAGTCAGAAATCTCCGGAATAAGCAAAGATATTTGCAAAATCTCCTTTGTGCAATATTAGCATAGACCATAATTTGTAGGCGTTCAGACAATATTTATCCCTATTCGTATAAAAAGTTCGGCTTTGTTTTTTTTTATAACAAAATATACATATCTTGGCAGTGTTAAAAAAAGGATAAATTAAATTAATGCAGAGGTTATTGCATTGGAAATCACCTTGCAATGGGCTTTGTGTCAGTTGGAGTGTATCCGAAAAACGGACTATATTTTTTATCAGAGTTGTATTTTTCAAAATTTTTTTATGAAAAAAATCTACTTTTCTTTCTTGTTGATTTGCTTGAGTTGCTTTGTATTCAGCGCTTTTTCGCAAACTACTATCACGTACTCAACACCCGGGTCCTATACCTATTCGGTGCCGGCTGGATGTAATTCCATCACGGTTGACATGTCAGGAGGCGCTGGTTGTGATGGTTGTGATTATGCAGGGTACCCAGGTGGTAAAGGTGGCCGTGTCGTATGCACGTTGGCTACAACACCGGGTTAAACGCTCTACATGTATGTGGGTAGTAAAGGAAATTATTATAGTCCGGGCACTCCGGGTGGTGGCTATGGCCCATATAGCGGCGGTGGCTTTTCGTCCATACAAACTTCGTCGGGTTCTTTGACCACTTCTAACGCACTTGTGGTAGCCGGTGCCGGCGGTGCCGGGGATTGCTGGTATGGCGCATCCGGCGGCAATGGTGGCGGGCTCGTTGGCGCCAATGGCCTTTTCGGTTGTAGCGGCACTTGCGGGTATTACGATGCGTGGGATGCCGGTGCCGGTGGAAGTACAACCGGGAGTACCGGTGGTTCTGGCGCATACTACGGCGGATATTCAGGTTCTTTCGGACAGGGTGGCGATGCTTATTGCTGTTATTATGGCGGCGCAGGCGGCGGCGGTTATTATGGCGGCGGCGGTGGTTACCGTGGCGGCGGCGGCGGTGGTTCGTCATTTACTCATGCTACAAGGGTTTCCGGAGTTACGCATACACAAGGGTACAAAACAGCTAACGGAGTTATCAACATTACTCCGAACATACCAACCGTTCTCACTTCTATATCAACAATAACATTTGACCCTGTTACCGCAGGTAAAACATCCGTGCCACCTCAATACTTTGGCATGACAGCATTTTTCCTGAACACAGGTGGTGCGCTTACGATTACCCCTCCCTCCAATTTCGCTATATCATTAGATGGCAATACATGGTCTACCAGTGCCATTACTTATACTTATTCGGGAACGTCTTTTACTAACACCAATGTATACGTGAGGTTTCTTTCACCTACTTCAACCGGATCGTACAGCGGAAATATTACAATCACGGGTGGCGGTATCCCTTCAACAGTAAACGTTGCAGTTTCCGGTGTTAGCACGGCTGCATGTTCTGGTGCGCCAACTGCCGGGACCGCACTGTCAAACGTCACAGTGGCAGCCTCTGGAACGCCAATCAATTTAAGCCTCAGTGGTGCAAGTACTTCGGGAGACCTTTATTATCAATGGCAATCTTCTCCTGATAATTCTACATGGACCAATATTAATGGTGCCATCACCAGGGCGTATGAGCATATTGGCATGTCTGCTAATACCTATTTCAGGTGTGTCGTTACTTGTGCTTCAGGTGGTTCGAATAACTCGAGTTCGGTGCTTGTCAATTTTTATACCCCCGGTTCTATTGCCGGTACATCTTGTACGCCAAACTTCCTTTATAATTGCGGCTCCTACCCGATGAATACCAGTATCGCATTATTATCTGGTATTACGGGGTCGCTGGCTGATCCAAGTACAACCTGCGCATCTAATTATATGAACCAAACCGGGCTTTCAACAACTACACTGGCACCCGGGGGAACATATACTGCTACACTGAGCATCTCAACGCCTTACCATGTGAATTTTTCTGTTCAGGTGTGGATCGATTTCAATAATAACACGACCTTCGAATCTTCAGAGACTGTTGGAGGATTGGTTCCGCCTGGAATTACCTCTCCATCGCAGGCATGTACTATCACCATACCATCAGGAGTTCCATTGGGAGCACACCGTATGAGGATTGTGGGTAACTACATAGGTTGCTCTACAACCGGCTGTTCTGCTTGTTGTGGTGGACTGAAGTATCCTTCAATGAACCCCTGCCCGACAACAAGTACCAACTATGGTAATGTAAGGGATTATACGGTCAATATCGGACCTGCATCAGCACCTGCATGTTCAGGAACACCAATCGGAGGGATAACAGCATCAATCCCAACATCTCATTGTGCAGCGTTTAGCCCAAGGTTGTTTTCTGTCGGCACATCAGAAACGGTTACAGGGTTAGTGTATCAGTGGCAGTCATCCACAACAGGCCCAACCTCTGGCTTCAGTAATATTTCGGGCGCAACAGGCAAAGGCCATGTGGCTTCTATTTCGAGTTTAGGTACTGTTTATTACCGTCGTACAGCAACTTGTGGAGCTGCTACAGGCACATCTAACGTTACTTCCGACACTTTAGTGAATCCACCGGCAATCACCGGCCCGACGAATGTGTGTGCAGGATCTACCATCACATTGGCAAATGCTGTTACAGGAGGTACCTGGACAAGCAGCAATACATCACAGGCCACTGTAGGTTCATCATCAGGAGTAGTTACAGGTGTTGGCTCTGGCACAGTACCTACGATTACGTATACTAACCCTCAGGGATGTGTATCAACAACACCAATTACGATAAATCTGCAGCCTGCTGCAATAGGAGGTACTTTAGTAGTATGTCCGACATCAACTACTACATTAACAAATGCTACATCGGGTGGCACATGGAGTAGCAGCAATACTGCTTTAGCAACTATTGGAGCTACTACAGGTGTTGCTTTGGGTGTCGCCGGTGGTACTCCGACTATTACTTATACTGCTCCTTCGGGTTGTTTTACTACCGCTACGCTCACGGTACAGGCGTTGGCACCAATCACAGGTGTACCATCTATGTGTATGGGATTCTCTACTGCTTTGGCTAATGCAACGGCGGGAGGAGTATGGAGCAGCAGCAATACAGCCGTTGCTACCGTAGGTAGCACCGGTTTAGTAACGAGTGTATCGGTAGGAACAGCAACTATTTCATACACAGTTGCTTCACTGGGTTGTACTGCTACTATTCCGGTTTTTGTAACAAACTCGCCTACGGCCTTTACTGTAACGGGTGGAGGAGCACGTTGTTTCGATGATGTTATCGGGGTTACTGTTGGCGTTGGATCTTCAAATGCCGGTATCAGCTACCAGTTATATAATGGCGCTACACCTGTAGGCTCACCAATTACGAGTGCAGGGTTCCCATTCACTTTCCCTCCACAGTTTGCGGCAGGTACTTATGGAGTAGTTGCTGCATCAGGTACCCCATGTGCATTAACGGGCACTGGTACAGCGACCATTGTTGTTAACCCATTGCCAACCCCTTACACAGTTTCAGGTGGAGGTGCTTATTGTTCAGGTGGCAGCGGCGTACATGTATATCTCAATTCTTCTCAGATAAACGTTAATTATCAGTTATTTGTCAATACAGGTTCCGGGCCAAGTCCGGTTGGAGGTGTGATGCCGGGAACCAGTGCCTCACTTGATTTTGGTTTCCAGACCACGGTGGGCACATATACTATTGGTGCTGTGAATACCATTACCGGCTGCGCAGGTGGCATGTCGAACAGCGTCACTGTCAGCATTAATTCACTGCCTTCAGCTTTCACTATGTCTACCAGTGGTTCTTTCTGTACAGGCGGTACAGGTTGGCTGGTTGGCCTGGGAGGTTCTCAGGTTGGGGTTAGCTACCAGTTATTGTTAGGCGGTGTGCCTGTTTCTGGTGCTGTATTGTCAGGCACAGGAGGTTCATTATCTTTTGGCCTTATGACCACTCCGGGGAACTATACTGTACTGGCTACCAACACTACAACAGGTTGTACGGCTACAATGACAGGCACTACAGTAGTAAGCGTAAATGCATTACCAACAGTATATACAATGACCGGTGGCGGAGCGTATTGCTCAGGCACAACAGTAGGCGTACCTGTAGGGTTGAACGGTTCTCAGCTTGGAGTTAACTATCAATTATACAGGGGTACGACCTCAGTAGGAACAGCTGTAGCCGGTACGGGCGGTGCAATATCCTTCCCTAATCAGACTACTGCAGGTTCATATACAGTAATTGCTACAAACCCAACTACTACCTGCACCAGCAATATGTTTGGCAGCTCGGCAGTAAGTATCAATCCGCTGCCTACCGCATTTACTATCATGGCACCTAGCGGCAATAGCTATTGCGTAGGTGGAACAGGTGTAAATCTTGTATTAAGCAGCTCTGAAGTAGGCGTTACCTACCAGTTGCTTAACGGTGCTACTGTTGTTAGCGCAGCTGCCGGTACAGGGTCATTAATTAACTTCGGATTATTTACTGCTGCTGGTACTTATACGGTCAGCGGAACAATTACAGCGACAGGTTGTGTTGGTCCGATGTCCGGTTCTATTAACCTTGTTGTTAACCCATTGCCGGTTGCCCAAACCGTAACCGTAACCGGTGGCGGTGCATATTGTGCGGGTGGCACAGGTCAGACAATAGGTTTGAGCAGTTCTCAGTCTGGTGTCAGCTACCAGTTATATCTCGGCGGTGTTCCGGTTACAGGCACAGGTGCAATAGTATCCGGTACAGGTAGCGCGATTAATTTTGGATTAAGGACGGTTGCCGGTTCGTATACAGTAGTTGCAACAAATACGTCTACGGGTTGTACAAACAATATGACTGGCAGCGCAGTAATCATGATTAACCCGACCCCTGTTGTTTATACATTGACGGGTGGTGGCGCATACTGCTCAGGTTCGGCGGGTACGCCGATTGGCCTCAGCGGTTCAGACCTGGGTATCAATTATCAATTATATAATTCAAGCACTGCCGTTGGCGCACCAATACCAGGTATTGGCTCTGCGATAAGTTTTGGATATATTACTACAGCAGGTACAGCTTACAATGTGGTTGCTACAAATACATCTACAGGATGTACCAAGAGCATGTCAGGAAGCTTAACAGTTTCAGTTAACGCATTGCCTGTAGCGCAGACTGTAACCGGTGGCGGTAACTATTGCACGGGCGGCGTGGGCGTGCCTGTCGGGCTTGCAAATTCTGCAACCGGCGTTGATTACCAGCTATATCGTGGTATTGTGGCAATAGGAAGCCCAGTTTCTGGAACTACCGGTTCTGCTATCAGTTTTGGCAATCAAGCTGTAACAGGCGTATACACAGTTAAGGCCACAAATACTGCAACAGGATGTATGAACAATATGTCGGGTAGCGCAACAGTGGGTACTAATCCTTTACCGTCGGTATTTACTGTAACGGGTGGCGGAAGCTATTGCTCAGGCGGTACCGGTGTAGCCGTTAATTTAAATGGCTCTGTAACAGGTACCGATTACCAATTATACCTCGGTGGCGCAACAATTGGCAGCCCAGTATCCGGTACTGGTGGTATCCTTGATTTCGGACCGCAGACTGCGGCGGGCACATATACTGTTGTTGCAATGAACACGGCTACAACATGTACTAACAATATGGCAAGCAGCGTGAACGTATCTGTAAACTCGTTGCCATCGGCCTATGTTGTAACAGGTGGTGGTAATTACTGTACAGGTGGTGCAGGTGTTGCCGTAGGATTAAGCGGATCAGCTACCGGCGTGATCTACCAGCTCAATATCAGCGGTGTACCTACAGGGGCTCCTGTAGCAGGTACCGGAGGCCCCCTTAGCTTTGGTATGCAGACTGCCGGCGGAACATATACAATACTCGCTACGAATACAACAACCGGTTGTTCTGTACTCATGACCGGTAGTGCGTTGGTGGTGATGAATGCTTTACCCACACTTTATACCGTAACAGGTGGCGGTAATTATTGCCCCGGCGGTACAGGTGTAGCAATCGGACTTAGTGGCTCTAATGTTTCAAATACATACCAGTTGTACCGCGGTGCAACTGCGGTAGGCACACCTGTGTTGGGCACTGGTGCCGCAATAAGTTTCGGTTTACAGACGGTAACCGGTAATTATACGGTAGTCGCTAACAATCCATCTACAACGTGTTCTGCAGGTATGACCGGCAGTACAACTGTAGGATTAAATACTTTGCCCACTATCTACAATGTGACCGGTGGCGGTAATTATTGCCCTGGCGGAAGCGGAGTGCTTGTAGGGGTTAATGGTTCAACTTTGGGCGTAAACTACCAATTATACCTCGGAGGTGTAATTACCGGTATGCCTATAGCTGGTACAGGTTCAGCACTCAGTTTTGGGTTGCAGACAGGTGTGGGTACATATACTATTAAGGCAACTAATGCATCTACCGGTTGTTCTATTAACATGAACGGTACTGCAGTGGTGGTCGTAGCCCCTGTTCCAACAGCTCATACTGTTACAGGAGGTGGCAATTATTGTACCGGCGGTATTGGCTTACATGTTGGTTTAGGCAATTCTACTGCCGGTGTTTATTATCAGTTATATAACGGTGTTACCGCTATAGGATCTCCTATGGCCGGAACCGGTGCTTCGCTTGATTTTGGTCTTCAGACGATGGCGGGCACTTATACAATAACAGGCACAAGTACCACTACTAGCTGCACAAATACTATGTCGGGCAGTGTGGCGATAACTATCGACCCATTGCCAACAGCATATGATGTTGCAGGTGGTGGTAATTACTGTTCCGGCGGTACCGGTTTGAATGTAATGCTCAGCGGCTCTGATGTCGGAACAGATTATCAGTTGTATAATGGTGCAGTAATGGTAGGCACCCCAATGGCCGGCACCGGTGCTTTGCTTGACTTTGGTCTGCAGACTGCCGCAGGTACTTATATGGTGGTAGCAACAAACAGCTCAACAACGTGCAGCAATAATATGGCCGCCTCTGCTACAATCACAATTGACCCGCTGCCTACAGCCTATAATGTTACCGGTGGTGGTAACTATTGTTCAGGCGGAACAGGCGTTAGTGTAATGACCAGCGGTTCTGATGTGGGTACACAATACCAGTTAATGAACGGAGGCTCGCCTGTTGGCGCACCAATGGCAGGAACAGGTTTTGGTCTCAATTTCGGGTTGCAGACGGTTCCGGGTTCTTATACAGTATCAGCTACAAACATGGCTACAACCTGTACTGGTAATATGACAGGCAGCGCAACAGTGGCTGTGAATCCATTGCCAACCGTTTATACTGTATCTGGTCTTGGCAGCAGCTATTGCGCCGGTGGAGCGGGTATCAATGTTTCATTGAGTGGTTCCGATATGGGTACTAATTACCAGTTATACAATGGCCTTACAGCAGTGGGCGGTGCAGTTGCAGGTACAGGAGTCGCAGTTAATTTCGGTTACCTGACGATGACTGGTACTTACACGGTTAAGGCTGTTAACAGCACAACAGGATGTTCCAACACAATGGGAGGCGCCGCATCGATTTCTATCAATCCGTTGCCGGTTGCTTTCACCGTAACAGGTGGCGGTAACTATTGCAGCGGCGGTACAGGTGTGAATGTTGGTTTGAGCAGTTCTAATGTTGGCGTATCATATCAGCTTTATAACGGCACATCCTCTGTTGGCAGTGCCATCATCGGAACCGGTGGTTCCCTGAACTTTGGCCTTCAGACTGCAGCAGGCAATTACACTATTAAAGCAACAAATACATCTACTACCTGCATGAACACAATGGCAGGTAGCGCTACAGTCGTAGTTAATGCCCTCCCGGCAGCTTTCACCGTAACTGGTGGTGGTAGTTACTGTACCGGTGGAGCGGGCGTGCCTGTAGGATTGAGCGGATCTGCTTTCGGTACGAACTACCAGTTAATGCGTGGTTCAGATGCTGTGGGCAGCGCAATGACCGGAACAGGATTGCCAATTAATTTTGGTGTACAGACAATTGCAGGCTCTTATACTGTCGTTGCCACAATTTCTTCAACTTCATGCAGCAGCAATATGGTGGGCAGTGCAGCAGTAGCAGTTAATTCGTTACCTGCATCTCATGCCGTAATAGGCGGTGGCAATTATTGCCCTGGTGGTGTAGGTGTACACGTTGGCTTAGGCAGCTCTTCAACAGGTATTTCTTACCAACTGTATAATGGTACCACTATGGTCGGTGCTGCGGTTACGGGCACTGGTACAAGCATTGATTTCGGTGCGCAGACCATGGCAGGCACGTATACAGTTGTTGCTACTAATACGGCAACTGGTTGTGAGAAGAACATGTCGGGTAGTGTAAACGTGGGCATCAACCCCGCACCTGCTGTTTACAATGTTGTTGGTGGTGGCAGTTATTGTGCCGGTGGTGCAGGCGCCCATATCGGCCTCAACAATTCTTCAGTAGGTGTTAGCTACCAGCCGTATCTCCTCGCAGCTCCCGTTGGTGCTCCTGTAATTGGTACAGGTGCTCCGCTTGATCTGGGTGCTGAAACAGCGGCAGGTACTTATACAGTTATAGCTACCGATCTCGCTACAACATGCTCGAACACAATGGCTGGCAGTGCTACAGTATCTGCTAACCCTGTTGTAGCTCCTGCCGTGACCATATCTACAGGCGTTGGTGATACGGTATGTAATGGTAGTATGACCACATTTACTGCAATGGCAGTGAATGGTGGTAGCTCGCCTTCATACCAGTGGACAGTGAATGGCATTATGACAGGCATTGGAAGTGCTTACAGCTATGTGCCTGTGAACGGCGATGTTGTTGGTGTTACTCTTACCAGCAGTGCTGCTTGTGCTATGCCTTCAACAGCAAGTATCACCAAGGCGATAACCGTGAATGTTTCAGGTATGCCGGTTGTTACGGTTACTGCAGATCCGGGCACAAATGTGTGTCAGGGTACAATGGTAAACTTTACAGCTACCCCTGCATTCGGTGGTTCTTCACCCACTTATGCATGGATACTGAATGGAATCAATACATCTTCATCTCCGGTGTTCAGCTATACTCCTGCTGATGGTGATGTTGTTTATTGTGTAATGACCAGCAACTACCGTTGCCGCACTGCAAACTCAGCAGCCAGCACGCATATGTCTATGAATGTAGACCTGCCGGTATTGCCTGTAGTAACTATAACTGCAAATCCGGGCGCTAACATTGCAGCCGGACAAACAGTGGTACTTACCGCTTCTGCTACAAATGCAGGGCCTTCACCAGCTTACCAGTGGTTTGTAAACGGCATGCCTGTGGCTGGCGCTACCGCGCCAACATTCGCCAGCAGTAACTTCGTTAACGGTGATTCAGTTGCCTGTGCGGTAACAAGCAGCGGAGGTTGCGGTGGTGTAACTGGTGTTAATTCTGTGACGATACATGTGAACGGTGTAGGTGTGCAGCAGGTTGTTTCAGCTGCAAGCGATATTAAGCTGATCCCTAACCCGAGCAAAGGTATCTTTACCGTGAAAGGAACGCTTGGTTCTTCAACTGACGAAGCAGTGACCATTGAAGTAACGAACTTGCTTGGACAGGTGATCTACAACAATAAAGTAAATGTGCGCAACGGTGAGCTGAATGAAAGGATAGAGCTCAGCAAAACGCTTGCTAACGGCATGTATATGCTGACACTGCGTACAGAAACAGAAAACAAAGTATTCCATATTGTTGTAGAACAATAAGTATACTTCTTTTAAAATAGTAAGCGGCAGTACCCCGAAGGGTTCTGCCGCTTTTTGTTTTTCCAGGGAAGAGTCATTACAGGAGAAGTGCATTAGAGCGAAGATAATCTCGCGGTTATGGTTGGCGGTTCGCCTGACTATTGATTTCCTCCCGATGACGTTACCGGATAATGCATACCCCGCTCGGGAGTACTCATGGCAACAATGTACCGTAGCTGAATAAAACACACATAGGCATCATTACTCCGGCCACAGTAAAGCGAATACTCTGCCGAAAATTGGAGCCATTGTCAACGCATCATTCAGCAGGGTGTTGCATGTATATCTTGATTGTGTAGTTTCTAAAAGCGCAGTGAATATCATTTATCATACTCAGTGCCCCATATTAATTTTTCGAGTTGATCTCTGCTGGTGATGATACTGGCTCGGTAGAGGTTAACAGGCGCCCATTTTTTTTCAAATTGGTTCCAGTTTTCTAATTTGGCGCACCAAAGCATTTTTTTGTTTTGTGCTACAATAAAAATCCGGCTGTCGGGAAATGCCATTGATACAAATATGGACTTATCTGGCAGCTCAACAACATTGCCGCCCGAAGGATACACATTCGCTATTGTATCAGTATAGCAGGTATATTCCCATATTTTTTCCAGGCTGTTTTTTACTTTTTGTGATTCTTTCAATATCAATATCTTCGGTACGGCCCCTTTTTTGCAACTGTTGTTATTGTACAGGTACAAATGCCCGTCAGACGAGACTTTACAACTATGTTGTCCGCAGAAAAATCCCTGGTTCTTTTCAGATAGAGTCGAATTTTCGCCATTGTAAATTTGAAGAATTGTTCCTTCCGGATATTTTATTTTCAGGATACTATTTATGTTACGCAGGCTCAGGTAAATGACGTTTGCCTTATCATCGAAGAAAAATGAGTTTTCGTGGGCGCGCATTTGCATTCCACCACCCGGTTCATTTCTATAAAAAAGTGTTGATCCATTAAAGTGATCAGATGCCTTCCAATGCCAGACTACCTTGCCCTTAGCATCATATTGTATCAACGTGCCCATTGGGCACCTTTCATAAACTCTGTCCAGTTCATCTTTTTTGACCTCATTGGCAGGTAAATATTTCAATACGGTGTCTTCCGGTGTTGATTTTTTCCAGTATTGAAAGTTTTGCGCCAGGGCCATATAGTCGCCATTATTAAGCCGCGTAAACTCATGATGGTAATGTTCCAGTCTGTCTTTACTTATCACTCCGTTATTTGGTCCTTGCCATACAATATTCCCGTTATAGTTTGTCTCATATACTCCTAGTTCATCAATTACATAAGTTATTGTTCCATGTTGAGTAAGCTTAATGTCACGAACATTATTGTTTTCAGCGAGCTGAGCAGGAAGATACCATACAGGTTTGCCATTCATATCGTAAAGTACTTTCGTCGCATCTGAAAAAACATAAGCGTCGGTATATTTACTGGCCTTCTTTATTATTTTAAGATGAGAAAATGCACTGTCAATTTCAGGAATATACCCGGTATAGAAATGATGCATTTTATTTCGTAGGCTGTCGGTATTGTTGCTTATGTCAACTATGCGCCATGTATAGGGTTTGCCAAATGCAGGAACTTCAGCGATTAATCTGTTCCTGGTCACGTCCATTGATTTAAATATGTTTTTAATGAAATTGGCTTCAGATTCATGGGTGCCATTTGCAATTTCGAAACGATATTTATGTGCTTTAAGAGGTGTTGCAAAAGTGAAACCAACAATTCGATAGTTTAACGTATCAGATTCTTTAGGTGTTATCTGAGACTTCACACCTCCTACATGTATAAATGTAAATATAAATATAAAAGCTTTTCTCAACATAGATATTTCGCAAATATGGTAAATGTACAAAAGTGGGGGTAGTATATTGTTCAATCATAAAAAAAAGCATTTAACTCACCGACGAATTTAATTTTGTTAACATGTATTTAAATGTAACTAAAGGCTATTTCTTTAAAAATATGCTCCCAGATTATTTTTTAAAAAAAAATTGCTTTATCTTAGTTGCCGGAGTATCAGTGAAAAAATAAAAGTGTGGCAATGCCGCACTTAAGTTATTGTTTTCTTACTACAAATAAACACAGGATTAATAAAAAATTTTTTAAAAATAGCCGCATGAAAAAAGTCTACTTATTGTTTAATTTGGCTTGTCTTGTTTTCCTTATCTCTTCTGTGAATGCACAAACAACCACCTTTACTTTTACAGGTGCGGTGCAATATTACACTGTACCGAGCGGTGTCACACAAATTAGTATCGATGCTATCGGAGGTAGAGGAGGTCCCGGTGTTTATAACAATCCTGGTTCTGGTGGCCGTGTTCAGGCGACATTGAATGTTACGCCCGCACAGGTGTACAGTGTTTATGTGGGTAGTGCAGGCGCTACTAATGGTGCAACAACCAGTACGAATGGACGTAATGGTTTTCCCGGTCATAATGGCGGCAACGGTACAACCGGATCTACGTGGTCGGGAGGTACTGGTGGTGCGGCAAGTGAAATATGGTTAAGCGGTACTCCTATTGTTATTGCCGGTGCTGGAGGTGGAGGTAGTGGAGACTGTACAAGCGACCGCGGAGGACATGGTGGTGGATTGGTGGGCGGTAACGGATTGGATTGCGGTACCTATCAGACTTCGTCTTGCGGTGCAGGAGGTAATACTTCAACGAGTAGTGGCGGTGCTGCCGGAACAAACGGAGGCGGATCAACTGCTGGCGGACTTTATTTTGGTGGTAATGCCAATACATCGGGTACGCAATGGGCCGGCGGTGGCGGTGGCGGCTACTATGGCGGTGGCGGTGGTTCATACTATGGTAGCGGTGGCGGTGGCTCATCATACCCTGCAGCTACCGGCGGCAATGTAACAGGATTAGTACATACTCAAGGCCATAATTCAACAGGTAACGGTAGTGTGGTAATTACCGCTTTATGCTCAGCTCCAACTGGCGGGAGTATTGCAAGTAATACACCTATGTGTGGAACGGGTGCTAATATGACTTTGACTAACCCTACCGGCACAGCAGGTGGAACATGGAGCAGCAGCAATACATCTGTTGCCACGATTGGGTCTACTTCTGGTATAGTAACTTCTGTTGCGCCGGGAACAACTGTTATCACGTACTCTGTGTCAGCTTGTTCTTCGTCTGCATCAGCCACAGCTACAGTAACCGTTAATGCTACACCGGCTGCTATCACAGGTACAGCGTCAATGTGTAGCGGTGTTTGTAACACGCTCAGCTCAAGCCCATCAGGTGGCACATGGAGCAGCAGCAATACAAGTATTGCTACTGTCGGCTCTTCGACAGGTAGCGTTTGCGGTGTTACAGGCGGCACAGCAACAATCACTTATAATTTAAATAATGGTTGCCCGGTTGCTACTCAGGTAGTAACCGTTAATACACAGCCCGGTTCCATATCCGGTAGCTCAGCTACATTGTGTGGCGGCTCCGGCGCAACAACCGTTACTCTTTCCAATGCCACTTCAGGTGGTGTATGGAGCAGCAGCGCTACATCGGTTGCTACTGTTGGTTCATCCACTGGTGTTGTTACGGGTGTTGGCACAGGTTCTTCCACTGTTACTTATATGATGCCGGGTAACTGTTTTGTAACAAGGGCTGTATCGGTAAATGCCGTTGCGCCCATTGTAGGCCCGGGCAGTGTGTGCATAGGCAATACAATAACACTTACAGACGCAACATCAGGCGGCACTTGGAGCAGCAGCAATACTTCCGTGGCTACTATCAATAGTTCAGGTGTTGTTACCGGTATTGCTCTCGGCACCACTAATATTACTTACTCAGTAAGTTCATTAGGTTGCTTTGCCACTACAGTTATCAATGCTACCAATCCTCCGAGTACGTTCACCGTTACAGGCGGCGGTGCTTATTGTTCCGGTGGCACAGGTGTTCATATTGGGCTGAATAATTCTAATTCTGGTATTACTTACGTACTCTACAATGGTACTACTCCTGCGGCTACTGCAACAGGAACAGGTGCTTCCCTGGATTTCGGTCTGTTTACAGCAAGCGGCACTTACACCGTAGTTGCTAACCCCGGCACTACCTGTGCAGCAAATATGTCAGGCAGCGCGGTGGTATCGGTTAACAGCCTTCCTACCGCCTTCACTGTAGGTGGCGGCGGTGCTTATTGTGCAGGTGGCACAGGTGTAAATATTACACTCAGCTCTTCTACTGTTGGCGTAAACTACCAGTTGATACTGAACGGCACCACGCCTGTTGGCTCTCCAATGGTAGGCACCAGCTTTGCGCTTTCATTTGGTCCGGTTACTTCAGCGGGTACTTATACAGTTATAGCTACAAACGCTACAACAGGCTGCATCAACAATATGTCGGGCAGCGCAACAGTTTCAATTAACCCATTGCCAACCGCGCAAAGCGTAACTGGTGGCGGTGGTTTCTGCTTGGGTGGTTCGGGTGTATTTATAGGATGTCTTTTCACTCAGGCGGGAGTTAATTACCAATTATTACTTAGTGGTTCGCCGGTAGGATCACCTATAGCCGGTACCGGTTCTGCTATAAGTTTTGGCCTCATAACAACAGGAGGCTTGTATACAGTACAAGCTACCAATACAGCTACCGGCTGCGTGAACATGATGTCCGGCACTGCTACGGTAACTGTTAATCCATTACCTACAGTATTTACAGTAACAGGTGGTGGTGCTTATTGCTTAGGCGGTACAGGAGTTGCTGTGGGCCTCAATGGCTCTACTGTCGGTGTTAATTATCAATTATTCATAGGCTCATCTCCGGTGGCTACTCCGGTGGCAGGCACAGGTTCGGCTATCTCATTCGGCCTTCAAACAACACTTGGCTCTTACACGGTTGTTGCCACTAACGCTACAACCGGTTGTGTGAACAGCATGTTTGGCAGTGTGGCTGTAACAAATAATCCATTGCCTACAGTATTCACAGTTACAGGCGGCGGCGGATATTGCGCTGGCGGCACCGGTGTTGCAGTAGGTCTTAGCGGTTCTACTGTGGGCACCACCTACCAGCTCTTCTGGAACGGTACTTTAGTTGGTGCAGCAAGCGGAACAGGAAGCGCTATCAGTTTTGGTCTGCAGCTTGCCGCTGGTACATACACTGTTGTTGGTACTAACACCGGCACGGGCTGTGTTGGCAATATGTCGGGCAGCGTAGTTGTAGTAATTAATCCTACTCCTACAGTATTCACAGTTTCAGGTGGCGGCAACTACTGCTCCGGTGGTGCAGGTGTGACCATCTCTCTCAGCGGCTCAGAAACAGGCGTAAATTATCAATTGTACATTGGATCAACCGCAACAGGCGCTATAATGGCTGGCACAGGCGGCACGCTTACATTCCCTGCCCAGACAGCAGCGGGTTCTTACACAGTAAGGGCTACAAACGCAACCACTACCTGCACAAGCAATATGACAGGCAGTGCAGTTGTAGTTGTTGATCCGTTACCAACTGTTTATGCAATCACAGGTGGTGGCAATTTCTGTGCCGGTGGTGCAGGTGTTCACGTTGGCCTTGCAGCTTCTAACACTGGTATTGATTACCAGCTTAGGAACAGCGGTGGCCCTGTGGGTCCGGTAATGCCCGGCACTGGCTTCGCACTCGATTTCGGTTTGATCACTACCGCAAATACATATACTATACAAGCTACAAATACAGTTACCGGTTGCCAAAGCAACATGAGCGGCAGCGCGGTTGTTGGTATCAATTCACTTCCTACAGCTTACAATGTAACAGGCGGTGGTAATTATTGCGCGGGTACCGGTGGTTTGCTGGTTGGCCTCGACAATTCTGCTACCGGTGTTAACTATCAGTTATATAACGGTGCATCGCCCGTTGGTGCAGCAGTAGCCGGCACAGGTGCTGCCATCAGCTTTGGCATGAAGACGGCGGCAGGTACTTATACGGTTGTGGCTACAACAGCTGCTACCGGCTGCTCTGACAATATGCTGGGCAGCGCGACAATAGCTATTGACCCCATACCCGGAGTATTTGTAATCACCGGTGGTGGTAATTTCTGCTCAGGTGGCACAGGTGTAAATGTTGGCCTCAGCGGTTCTGCTCCCGGTATTAATTATCAGCTGATGAACGGTGTTGCAACTGTTGGGGCTGCCGTTCCGGGCACAGGTGGTGCTATTAGCTTCGGTTTGCAAACTGCCGCTGGCAGCTACACAGTTGTGGCTACTGATGCAGTAACAGGTTGTTCTAACTCAATGACAGGTACAGTAACAGTCAATATTAATCCTTTACCAACTTTGTATACCACTACGGGTGGTGGTAATTATTGCGCTGGCGGCACTGGTTTGAGTGTTGGCTTGGGTGGTTCCTCGATAGGTGTTAGTTACCAACTGCTGAATGGCGGTATTCCATCAGGTGCACCAATGTCAGGCACAGGTTTAGCGCTCAACTTCGGTTTGCGTACTGCAGCAGGCAACTACACGATAGTGGGTACTAATACAACAACCGGTTGCTTTGCTACAATGACCGGCAGCTCAACTATAGTGGTTGACGCTTTGCCCCCGGTTAACAATGTTACGGGTGGTGGCAGCTACTGCCTTGGCGGCAGCGGTGTCAGCATAGGTCTTGACGGTTCAGGTACAGGGAACAATTATCAGTTATATAATGGCACAATTGCTGTTGGCGCTCCTATTGCCGGCAGCACAGGGTCAACACTTGATTTTGGTATGCAGACAGCTGTAGGCATATACACTATTAAAGCAACAGATGCAACTACAGGCTGTGTTGGCAATATGACAGGTAGTGCCGTTGTAGGTACTTACCCGCTGCCAGTAGTTTATAATGTCACCGGCGGCGGCAACTTCTGCAGCGGTGGTACTGGTGTTAATGTTGGCCTGAGTGGTTCTAACATAGGTGTATCCTATCAGTTGATGATTGGTGCGTTCCCGATCAGTACTCCGGTTCCGGGTACAGGTGTTGCTATCAGCTTCGGCCTCCAGACTGCACCGGGTGTTTATACTGTAGTGGCTACTAATGATATTACACTTTGTACCAAAACAATGAATGGTGCAGCGAACGTAGGTACACATCCTTTACCCACTCAGTATAACGTAACAGGCGGCGGTAATTATTGCGCAGGCGGTACGGGTGTGGTGATAGGTCTTGATGGTTCTGATGTCGGCACTCAATACCAGTTAATGAATGGCGTTACTGCGGTAGGCGCTCCTAAACCCGGCACAGGCCTCGCTATCAGCTTTGGCCTGCAAACAGTTACCGGATCTTATACAGTAATGGCAACTACTTTGGCTACAACCTGTGTGAACACTATGACAGGAAGTGTGAATGTGAACATTGATCCTTTGCCAACAGCTTACAACATAATGGGAGGTGGCAATTATTGTTCCGGTGGCACAGGTGTGGGTATTACACTCAGCAATTCAGATCTGGGTATCGACTATCAGTTAATGAATGGGACTATGCCTGTTGGTTCGCCAATGCCAGGTTCAGGTTCATTCCTCGATTTCGGATTACAGACAGCTCCGGGTGTATATACTGTTCTTGCTACAAACGTGGCTACCGGTTGCACAAAAACAATGACCGGCACGGCTACTGTAGTTGTCAACCTGCTGCCAACAACTTACCTGGTAGGTGGTGGTGGTAATTACTGTGCAGGTGGCACAGGATTGCATATCACTTTAAGCGGTTCAAATGCAGGTATCTCTTACCGGTTGATGAATGGCATTGACCCTGTCAGCGGATGGATACCCGGCACGGGCATGGCGCTCGATTTCGGCTTGCAGACCGCCGGTGGCGTTTACACCGTAGTAGGCAGGAACAATACCACATTATGCACAAACAATATGACAGGAAGCGCAACTATAGTTGTTAATCCATTGCCCAATGTTTATCCCGTAAGCAGCACCAGCAGCACTTATTGTGCCGGCGGTGGCGGAGTAAATATATGGGTGAACAGCTCTGATCCCGGCATCAACTACCAGTTATATGTAGGTTCTACTATGATCGGCTTGCCTAAACCGGGCACAGGTTCTTCTGTAGATTTCGGTTACTTATTTGTTCCCGGTTCTTATACTATCGTAGGTACAAATGCAGTTACCGGTTGTACCAATTCAATGTCGAGCAGCGTAACGATTGTTGTTAATCCGCTCCCAACAGTATATACGATAACAGGTGGCGGCAGCTATTGCAGCGGCGGCACCGGCGTGAATATTGGATTGAGTGGTTCTAACTCGGGTATCTCTTACCAGTTAATGAATGGTATTATGCCTGTAGGCAGCCCGGTATCAGGTACCGGCAGCGCTATCACTTTTGGTTCGCACACTGCTACCGGTGCTTACACAGTTGTGGCTACTAATGTGGCAACAACATGTACCAGCAATATGTCGGGCACAGCAAATGTGTCAATTAATAATCTGCCTGCAGAATTTACAGTACTCGGTGGTGGTAACTACTGTGCCGGTGGCACGGGTGTTAATGTAACACTGAGCGGCTCTGCTACAGGCATCAATTACCAGTTGTACAGAAATGTGACAACCCCTGTAGGCAGCGCTATGGCGGGCACAGGTGCTGCACTCAATTTTGGTGCGCAGACAGGTGTGGGTTCATACCATGTAGTGGCTACTAACGCTATGACTGGTTGCAGCAACACAATGATAAGCACCGCTTCGGTGGCTACTAATCCATTACCAACATTGTATTCTGTGGTAGGTGGTGGTAACTACTGCCCGGGTGGTAGTGGTGTGCATGTAGGCGTTAGCGGTTCCGATATGTTCATCAGCTATCAGTTATACAGGGATGGCAGCACTGTAGGGTCAGCTGTTACCGGCACGGGCACAAGCATAGATTTCGGCCTGCAGACAGTTACAGGTGCTTATACAGTGAAAGCAACAAATGGCGTTACCGGATGTGTGAACAATATGTCGGGCAGTGCGGCTGTGGGTATCAATCCATTGCCAACAGCGTATAGTGTTATCGGCGGTGGTAATTACTGCGCCGGTGGTGCAGGCCTGCATGTAGGCCTGAGCAATTCAACAGTTGGGGTTAACTACACCCTGTATGCAGGTACTTTAGCTGCCGGCACAGTGTCGGGTACAGGTGCCCCTATAGACTTCGGATTGCAGACAGCGGCAGGTATTTATACCGTAGTTGCCACAAACACATCTACTACTTGCCAGTCTAATATGACCGGAAGCGTTACTATAAACATCAACCCGGTGTTAACACCATCTGTTAGCATCAGCACCAGCACAGGCACTACGGTATGCGAAGGCAACTTTGTAACATTTACCGCAACAGCAGTGAACGGCGGATCCGGCCCTGCTTTCCAGTGGATGGTAAACGGTACTCCTTCTGCAGTTGGAGCCAGCTATGGCTACGCACCATCAAATGGCGATGTAGTTAGTGTGATGCTTACCAGCAGCGCAGCTTGCGCTGTGCCTGCTACAGTGAACAGCTCAGTTACCATGACTGTTGACCCAAGCCAATTGCCTGTTGTAGCCGTAAGCGTGAACCCCGGTACAGTTGTTTGCCAGGGTACAAGTGTTACTTACGAAGCAACGCCAACTTATGGCGGTTCGGGACCAACATTTACATGGGTAGTAAACGGCGTTAATGTGGGTACATCATCAACTTATACCTACATACCTGCAAATGGCGATGTGGTGTACTGCCAGATGGCAAGCGATTATCATTGCCGCCTTGCTAATACAGCAACAAGCAGCAACATCAATATGCAGGTTGATGTACCGGTATTACCGATCGTAACGATCACAGCTAACCCCGGATTGAATGTATCGGCCGGCCAGCCTGTTACCTTTAACGCTACAGTGGCAAACGGTGGTTCTTCTCCGTCATACCAGTGGCTGGTAAATGGTGTGGCAGTGGCAGGTGCTAATGCGCCAAACTTCACTACCAGCAATCTTGCGAACAAAGATTCCATCACTTGCCTGGTGCAGAGCAGCAGTGCCTGTGCCGGCCTTGAAGGGTTCAACTCTGTAAGGATAAGGGTACATGGCGTGGGTGTACAGCAGATTGGCGCTACAGCATCAGACATCAGGCTGATACCTAACCCGAGCAAGGGCATCTTTACCGTGAAAGGCACGCTTGGTTCTGCTAACGATGAAGAAGTAACGGTGGAAGTAACCAATATGCTTGGTCAGGTGGTTTATAAAGCAACTGCACAGGCGCGCAATGGCGAACTGAATGAGCTGATAGAGCTGCAGGGCAACATTGCCAATGGCATGTATATCCTCAACCTCCGTTCTGGCGGCGAGCAGAAAGTGTTCCATATGGTGATAGAGAAGTAATAAATAATCATATATTTTGTTTAATATAGCCTCCATTTGGAGGCTATATTGTTTTAGGGATAGTCGCAGAAAAATGATTGGTTATTATTAATATGTAAAATAATCACTAACATTCATACCTCAAAAACCGCCTGAATAAATAAGGGCGTGTTATTTATTGCCCCCTATATAAAATTTAATAGATTATCCCTATCTTTATAGCTTATCTTTAAGAGTTTCTAAAATAGAGCACATGAAGAAATTTTATTTAGCCCTACTCATATCATGTTTGAGTTTTGCGGGATATGCGCAAACTGCTGCATCCTATGTTTTTTCCAGAACCACGGGTACCTATACGAGTATTGTAGGCGCTTCGGGTACGGTATCAACTACTGCAATAAGCTGTGATGACTGTGCGACAGGAAGTATTCCGCTTGGTTTTACATTCACATATTGTGGTGCAAGCACATCTTCTGTAGCAGTATGTTCTAACGGTTGGTTGTCATTAACTAATAACACTACTGTCGGAACGTTAAGCGGTAGTACCGGTTCCATTACAGCTGGAAAGATATGGCCGTATTGGGGTGATAATTGGGGGACAGGAGCTACGGCATATTATCAAACAACAGGCACTACGGGAAGCAGGGTTTTTACTTTTGAATGGAACAACTGGTTTATTTGTTGTAGTGGGGGATGGAACCAAAACTACCAGGTAAAATTGTTTGAAGGCACCAATATTATTCAGTTCTGTTATGGCTCATTTTCCATCAATACTGGAGGTCGTACTATAGGTATTGGTAACAGCACGACAGACTATCAGACATTACCAAATGAAACCTCAACATCAGCAACAACCGGGTTTAGTACAAGTTGTAGTTTACCTGCTAATGGCACAATAATGCAGTGGTGCCCGCCTACGGCCGCAATCACCGGCAATGCTCCTATTTGCCAGGCGGCTTCCCGAACTTTAACTAGTGCCACAACCGGTGGCGTATGGAGCAGTAGTAATACAACAATTGCAACAGTTGGTTCAGGCACAGGGGTTGTTACGGGTATAGGTGCTGGTACGGCAACAATTACTTATACTAAGAATTGTTCGTTTGCAACAGCAGTTGTAACTGTTAATCCCGCCCCGGCTTCATCAACTGGTAATGCACCTATTGATGTATGTTCAACGGTTACATTGAGTAATTCGGCCGGCAGCGGTACCTGGACCAGTGGAAATACTTCTATCGCAACCGTTGGTGCGAGTTCCGGAGTTGTTACCGGTGTATCTGCCGGCATTGTTGCTATAACTTTTACATTGACGGGAGGCTGCTTTACAACCACGCAGGTGACAGTCAATGCGCTGTCCGCTATTTCCGGGGCAAGTTCTGTTTGTTCAGGGCTTACCACAACATTAAGCCATACCACATCAGGCGGCACATGGAGCAGCAGCGGTTCTGCGGCTACTGTAGGCGCTTCCACAGGTATTGTTACAGGCGTTTCTGCGGGCTCGGTTAATATTACTTATACAGTTCCCGGTGGCTGCACTGTTGTTAAAGCAATGACCGTCAATGCTAATCCTCCGTCTATCGGTGGCGCAAGCGCGGTATGCGGTGGTACCCTTCCCACATCTACTACTCTAACCAACGCCACATCAGGCGGCACATGGAGCAGCAGTAATGTTGCCCTGGCCACAGTAGGGTCTTCTTCGGGCGTTGTTACGGGTGTTGCAAGCGGCGTACCAACTATTACTTATACACTATCTAATGGCTGTTATTCCACTAAAGTGATGACAGTAAATGCGGTAGCGCCTATTGCAGGCCTGGCAGGTGTTTGTCTCGGTGAAAGCGCTACACTCAGCAATGCCACCTTCGGTGGTACATGGAGCAGTAGTAACACCTCTGTCGCAACTATTGGTACATCGGGTGTGGTCACCAGCGTAGGATATGGCGTGGCCACAATTTCTTATTCGGTTGCGTCAACAGGCTGCTCCGCTATAATGCCGTTCTCTGTTACAAGCACACCTACAGTTTATGCGGTTACAGGTGGCGGCAGTTATTGCGCGGGCGGTGCAGGTGTTCACATTGGTGTCAACAATACTAATTCAGGCGTAAACTATGTATTGTATAATGGCGCTACTGCTGTTGCATCAATGATAGGCACAGGCGCTGCTATCGATTTCGGATTTTTAACAACAGCCGGCACTTATACTGTGGTGGCCAACCCGGGTTCAGCTTGTGCCACTAACATGAGCGGCAGTGCGGTTGTATCGATCAATGCTTTACCAACAGCATTTTCTGTAGGTGGCGGAGGCAATTATTGTGCCGGTGGCACGGGTGTGAACATCACACTCAGCTCATCTACTATCGGTGTAAACTATCAATTGATGCTCGGTGCTACTCCTATTGGATCTCCTATTGCTGGCACCAGCGGCTCGCTCACATTTGGTCCGGTAACTACCGCAGGTAGTTATACGGTCATTGCCACAAACGGAACAACAGGCTGTATCAGCGGTATGTCGGGAAGTGCAACAGTAGGTATCAATTCCCTGCCCACAACATTCTCGGTAACAGGCGGTGGCAGCTTCTGTCTCGGTGGTTCGGGTGTGGCTGTTGGCCTTGCCGGGTCAGCGGCAGGCACTACTTATCAGCTATTGCTTTCCGGCGCACCGGTAGGTTCTCCGCTTTCCGGCACCGGTAGCTCTCTGAGTTTCGGTTCAATCACCACCGGCGGGTTATACACTGTATTGGCTACTACCACCGCAACAGGCTGTATCGCAACAATGTCCGGAACGGCTACAGTTACCGTAAACCCATTGCCAACAACGTACACAGTTACCGGTGGTGGCTCATACTGTGTTGGTGGCACAGGTGTTACTGTAGGCCTTAATAGTTCTGCTGCGGGTATCAATTATCAGCTGTTTAATGGCTCAACACCGATGGGCAGCCCGGTAGCAGGCACAGGTGCTGCTATCAGCTTCGGTCTTCAGACTGCTACAGGTTCCTACACTGTTGTAGGTACTAATGCTACCACGGGTTGTGTGAGCAATATGTTTGGCAGCGTTTCCATATCTACCAATCCTTTACCAACTGTATTCTCTGTCACCGGCGGTGGTGGATATTGCGCAGGTGGCACTGGTGTAGCTGTTGGCCTCAGCGGATCAACTGTAGGTACAACTTATCAGTTATATAATGGCCTCACCCTTGTAGGCGCAGCCGGCGGCACAGGCACCGCGATCACTTTTGGTTTGCAGACTGTTCCGGGTTCTTACAACGTTGTTGCTACTACCACGCTCACAGGCTGCATAGGCAGTATGTCGGGCAGTGTTACTGTAACAGTAAATCCGTTACCTACCGTGTATACAGTAACCGGCGGTGGCAACTATTGTGCCGGTGGTACAGGCGTGGCTATAGAACTTAATGGTTCAACATCCGGCGTGAATTACCAGCTCTACAATGGCAGTACACCCGTTGGCACACCCGTACCGGGCACTGGTTCGATTATAAGTTTTGGCCTGCAGACAGCCGCTGGTTCATATACCGCAGTGGCCGTTAATGCTACTACAGGTTGCACCAGGAACATGAGCGGCAGCGCAGCGATAATAGTTAATCCTTTGCCTTCAATATATGCTGTTACAGGTGGCGGAGGTTATTGCGCCGGCGGAACAGGCGTACATGTGGGATTGGCCAATTCAAATCCGGGTATCAGTTACCAGTTAATGAATACAGGCGGCCCGGTGGGTACTGCAATGGCAGGCACTGGTTCCTCACTCGATTTCGGCCTCATCACTACTACAGGCACTTATACAATTCTGGCCACCAACCCGGCTACCGCATGTCAAAACAACATGAGCGGCAGCGCGGTGGTTAATATTAATGCACTGCCAACAGCATATACCGTTGTGGGTGGTGGTAGCTATTGCTCAGGTGGCAGCGGGGTGCCGGTTGGCTTGTTTACATCTACTGCCGGCGTGAACTACCAGTTATACAGGGGCACAACAGCGGTGGGTGCTGCAATACCCGGCACAGGTGGTACTATAACTTTTGGTGCACAGACGGCTGTTGGCGCCTATACGGTAGTTGCTACGAATGCTACCACCGGATGTTCAAATAATATGCTTGGCACCGTTATGGTAGCGATTGATCCTTTACCTGGACAGTTTGTAGTTACAGGCGGTGGCAATTTCTGCTCTGGTGGCACAGGTGTGCATGTAGGGCTTGGTGGTTCGGCCATTGGCATTAACTACCAGCTTATGCAAGGGCTGGCAACAGTTGGCGCACCGGTTCCTGGTACAGGCGCAGCATTAGATTTTGGCTTACAAACAGGTACCGGTAATTATACCGTTGTGGCGAACAACCCATCAACCGGTTGTTCAAACACAATGACCGGCAGCGTGAACATAAATACATATCCTTTGCCCGGTCTGTTCACCATCAGTGGCGGCGGCAACTATTGCTCGGGCGGCACAGGTGTTGTTATCGGCCTTGGTGGCTCGGCAACCGGGTTCAGCTATCAGTTATATGAAGGCACCACTGCAATGGGTGCCCCACTTGCGGGCACAGGTGCTCCGCTGAGTTTTGGTTTACAGACAGCAGCGGGTACTTACACAGTTGTTTCAACTAATATTTCTACAGGTTGCTCCCGTACAATGATCGGCACTACAACTATCGCCATCAACCCATTGCCTTCTATCCATACAATTACCGGTGGCGGCAACTACTGCCTTGGCAGCACGGGTACAGGCATAGGCCTCTCCGGTTCTAATACAGGCGTCAGCTATCAATTATATAACGGAACGGTTGCTGCCGGGCCTGCGGTACCGGGTAGTACCGGTTCTCCAATAAATTTCGGATTGCATACCACAATGGGCTTATACAAAGTGGTTGCCACAAATACAACTACAGGCTGCATTGCTAATATGACCGGCTCTGTAACAGTAGGAGTTTATCCGTTACCAACTGTATTTGTTGTAACAGGCGGCGGTAACTACTGCAGCGGTGGAGCCGGTGTACCTGTCGGATTGAGCGGTTCAGTTGCAGGCGATATGTACCAGTTGATGAATGGTGGCAGCTTTGTAGGTGGCCCCGTAACAGGTACGGGCGGCCCAATTGATTTCGGACTGCAGATGACAGCAGGTACTTATACCGTTGTTGCAACAAATACGACAACGGGCTGTAGCAATACAATGAGCGGTAGCATAACGGTCGGTATTCTTCCGTTACCTGTTCTTTATACAATTACCGGTGGTGGCAACTATTGCACCGGCGGAGCCGGGCTGACAGTTGGCCTTAGCGGTTCGTCTACAGGCACTATGTACCAGTTAAAGAATGGCCTCGCTTCAGTTGGGGCACCCATCCCTGGCACAGGGGGCGCGTTGAGTTTTGGCTTGCAGACAATGCCCGGTACATATACGGTAGTGGCAACAAGCATTGCAACTACATGCACCAATACAATGACCGGCAGTGTGACAATATCCCTGGATCCTCTGCCAACAGCATATAATGTTATCGGCGGTGGCAACTATTGCTCCGGTGGTACAGGTGTAGGAGTTGGTATAGCCAGTTCCGATGTGGGCACCAATTACCAGTTAATGAATGGTACTGCGGCCGTTGGTTCTCCGTTTACTGGAACAGGATTGCCGATAGATTTTGGTTTCCAGACAGGCGCGGGTAACTATACGGTTGTGGCTACCAATACTGCTACCGGATGTACAAATGTTATGATTGGCGGCGCAAACGTAATTATTGATGCCCTGCCAGCTTCCTTCAGCGTAGGTGGTGGTGGCCATTATTGTGCCGGCGGCACAGGCCTCAGCATCACTTTGAGCGGTTCTGTAAGCGGTATGTCTTACCAGCTTAAGAACGGCCTTGCCAATGTAGGGGCGCCTCTGGCAGGCACCGGCTCGGCACTGAATTTTGGTCTGCAGACATCCGCAGGCAGCTATACCGTGGAAGCTACGAATAATACAACTGGCTGTACAAATATTATGGCTGGCGGCGCAGGCATCGTTATTGATCCTTTGCCATCATTGTTTACCATAGGCAGCGCCAGCAGTACTTACTGCGCTGGTGGTGCTGGTGTCAATATTTCCCTCGCCGGCTCTGAAGTTGGCGTTAACTACAACTTGTATCATAGCGGCACTGCTACCGGGTCTTCGTTATCAGGTACCGGCGCTGCAATTGATTTCGGGTTTGTGCTTGCTGGAGGTAATTATACAGCTATAGGCGTTAATGCTGCTACCGGATGTACACGGACAATGACCAGCTCAGTTTCAGTAATAGTAAATCCACTACCTGCTGTTCACACAGTTACGGGTGGCGGTAGTTATTGCGCTGGTGCCACTGGCGTGAATATCGGATTAAGCGGATCTAATCCTGGTATTTCTTATCAGCTGATGCTCGCAGGTGTTCCATCAGGAAGCGCTGTTTCAGGTACGGGTGGCCCTATCAGTTTCGGTGCCCGCACAGTTGCCGGCGTTTACACTGTAGTTGCGACTAATCCGGCCACAACTTGCACCAGCAACATGGCCGGGTCTGCGGCTGTTGCGGTCAACGCTGTACCCGCCGTTTACACCGTATCTGGTGGCGGCAACTATTGTATAGGCAGTGCCGGTGTGCATATCACATTAACTGGTTCCACACTTGGCGTTAATTATCAGTTGCGCAGGGGCCTCTCCCCGGTAAATATGCCGGTTGCAGGCACCGGTACCGCGCTTGATTTTGGTGCGCAGACAGTAGCGGGCAGCTATACAGTTGTTGCTACTGATGCAATTACCGGTTGCTCTGCTAATATGGCCGCAAGCGCCTCAGTAGGTATTAATCCGTTGCCGGCTATATATTCTGTAATAGGTGGCGGTAGTTATTGCCCGGGTGGTTCTGGTGTGCATGTGGGCATCAGCGGTTCTTCTGCCAGCGCCAGCTATCAGTTAATGTTAGGTGGTGTTGCCACTGGCTCGCCTGTACCAGGTACAGGGTCCCCGATCAGCTTTGGTATGCAAACCGCTGCCGGTTCATACACAGTCGTTGCTTCAGATATCAGCACTGGTTGCACCAGTATCATGTCAGGCAGCGCATCTGTAGCCGTGGCTGTACCACCGGTAGCGTTCAACGTGATAGGTGGCGGCAATTATTGCGCCGGTGGCTCAGGGTTGCATATTGGGTTAAGCAGTTCTGCAGTCGGTGTTAATTACAACCTCTTCAGGGGTTTCACTTCAGTAGTTACGCTTCCCGGCACAGGCGGCCCGCTCGATTTCGGGATAATAGCTGCTGCAGGTACATATACCGTTATAGGAACGAACATTGCGACCACCTGCCAGACTACCATGATCGGCAGCGTGGCCATCACTGTCAACCCGGTTGTTACTCCCGGTGTTACCATCAATACTAGCGTTGGCGATACTGCATGTTCAGGAAGCCTCGTTACTTATACAGCCAATCCGATCAATGGAGGCTCAGCACCTGCATACCAGTGGAGGGTGAATGGCGTTAACACTGCAACTGGCGCTGGTTACTCTTATGTGCCTGCAAACGGAGATGTTATTGAGGTAACCCTCACCAGCAGCGCGGCATGTGCTTTACCTGCTATAGTAAGCAATACGAAAGTAATGACCGTTCAGCCGAACCTTGTGCCTGCTGTGGCTGTAAGTGCAAACCCCGGCAATGTAGTATGCCAGGGCACGAGTGTTACGTTTACTGCTAC
The DNA here is from genome assembly GCA_964430995.1 of uncultured Flavipsychrobacter sp. GTDB lineage: Bacteria > Bacteroidota > Bacteroidia > Chitinophagales > Chitinophagaceae > Nemorincola. The sequence goes on along the minus strand of CAYSIG010000008.1, from coordinate 50,952 downwards.
GCCCACTAACGGGGGCGCTGCGCCAACTTATACATGGGTTAAGAACGGTATGAATTCTGGCACGTCATCAGACTTTACCTACATACCTGCGGATGGTGATGTAGTGTATTGCGTTATGACCAGCGATTATCGTTGCCGCACTACCAATACTGCCGCCAGCACACACGTAAACATGAATGTTGATGTGCCTGTTCAGCCTGTGGTGACCATTACCGCTAACCCCGGCCTGAACATCGCTGCCGGCCAGTCTGTAAGCTTTACCGCAACGGTGGTGAATGGCGGCACGTCCCCATCTTATCAATGGCTAATCAACGGCGCAGCAATGCCGGGCGCTGTAACACCTGTATTCACTACCGCTGCATTAGCAGACAACGACACTGTAGTATGTCAGGTATTGAAAAGCGGTGGCTGTCCGGGCATCTTTGGCCAAGGTTCAGCGCGCGTGCATATCTACGGTGTAGGTGTGCAGGGCATAGCCGCGTCAGATATCAGGCTCATACCTAACCCAAGCAAGGGCGTATTCACAGTAAAAGGCACAATAGGCGTGGCTGATGAAGAAGTATCTCTTGAAGTGGTAAATATGCTCGGACAGGTGGTCCACAGGTCCACAGCGCAAACACAAAATGGTGAGCTTAATGAGCGCATTGAACTGCAAGGCGCAATCACTAATGGCATGTACATCCTCACCCTCCGCTCTGGCACTGCGCAGCAGGTGTTCCATGTAGTGATAGAACGATAAAAACAACATTAACCAATAGCAGAAGAGTGGCCCGTACCGGGTCACTCTTTTTTGTATAAGGCCAGTTAGGCCAGGATATTATCAGCACTGGTACGTAGCATTGCATTTACACCGTACATCTTTTTAAAAGTCGGCAGGTCTTTTTCGTACTTACCCCCTAATTCAGCGCGAGATACACCCTTTTTATCCTGTGGTTTTCCCTGACCGTATATTTTTTGTTGTTTCTGTAAAAATATTAACGCTAATTTTATGAACACCCATATTGGGGTGTAGAGATTCACTGAATGCTGTTCTCTGTGACGATTAAAATGAGAACTTTTTTGATTTTAGACTATTAAAATCCAGAGGCGAAATAATATCGTTTATATATTGTAGGCAAGAGAATTCATATTATTAATAAAAACGATGATAATTTCATTAACATATCAATAACCGGTTGATATTGAGGGTGTTTAAATCCACTACTGTAAAGGCATTTGCTGATTTGCAGATATGAATATAAATAGAAAATTAAAAAAAAAATTTTAGAAAAATTTGTTTTTTGTTAAAATTCCATAACTTAGTTGTTGAAGAAAGTCAACATTGCGGAATGATAACATTTCCGACGGTGCTTTTTTCGTGGCTGTAAGAGAAACACACCAGCACAAAAAGCAGTAATAAAGAAATTAAGTGGTAACAATATAATAATAAAAGAAGTGAACTAAAAATCCTTTTTACTTTTTCAAAAAATGCGTGTATGAAAAAAGTTAATTTACTTATTACTCTTCTCGTTTGTTTGGCAACAAGCTCTATCGCACAAACGATTACAACATTCAACTACACCGGCGGGGTGCAGACGTACACCGTACCCGCATGTGTCACTAGTCTCTTTGTTGATGTGCAGGGAGCACCTGGCGGCATGGGTAGTTACTCATCTTATCCGCAGCCGGGTGGGCGAGGTGGCCGTGTGCAATGCAATATTGCCGTTACGCCAGGCCAGGTGCTCAACATCTATGTGGGCGGCACCGGTGACAACAGGCATAACACCTCTTCTGGTTCGGGCACCTCACTGCCCGGCGGCTATAATGGCGGGGGTAATGGATTTGGCTACTATTGCGGCTCCGGCGGCGGACGTTCAGATATCCGTATTGGCGGCACTGCCTTTCCCGGCAATGCCGTAGTGGTTGCGGGTGGCGGCGGTGGTGCCGGTTATGCTACATCATCATCATCAATAGGCGGCGAAGGCGGCGGTCTCACAGGTGGCGATGGCTGGTATAACAACAGCCAGACAAACTATTGCTATTCGGGCAGGGGCGGTGCTCCCAGTTCTGGTGGTATAGGTGCCACATGTGTTGGTGCGGGATCCGGTACTCCGGGACAGGGCGGAAATGCTACAACTGGTACTTATGCAGGCGGCGGCGGTGGCGGCTGGTACGGCGGCGGTGCAGGTTATCTGGGCAGCGGCGGCGGTGGTTCGTCATACACTTCTTCTACTCTTTGTACTAATGTTATTCATACACAGGGCTTTAACGCCCGCACTGCAGGTGGCAGTGTTACTATTTATGCGTCTCCTTCCAGGGCATTCAGCTACACAGGTTCGGTGCAAACTTATACAGTACCTTCAGGTGTCACAAAAGTTAATCTAGACCTTGTAGGCGCCAGGGGTGGTCATGGTGGCCTCAGCACTGCTTATGCATATTGGCATTACAGGGGTGGCGCAGGCGGCCGTGTGCAGACCGATCTCGCAGTTACTCCCGGTCAGGTACTTAATGTATACGTAGGAAATATAGGAAGTAGCTTGACGGGTACCAGCTCCGGGACCGCAGCAGGCGGCTATAACGGTGGTGGTATGGGTAGTGGCGGATATTGCGGCGGCGGCGGCGGTATGACAGATGTGCGTACCGGCGGAACAGCATTTGTAGCCAATACAGTTGCGGTAGCTGCCGGTGGCGGCGGTGGCGCTTACAGCAGCACTACTTCTTCAACAAGCGGCGGTGATGCAGGCGGATTGGTAGGTGCAAGTGGCCTGCGTAATGGAACTTTTCAGGCATGTTACAGTGGCACCGGCGGCACCCAGACAGCTGGCGGTATAGTGGGTACTTGTTACACAGGCACCCATCCCAGCGGCGTAGGTACTCAGGGGCAGGGCGGTAATGGCGGAGGCAGCAATTATGTAGGTGGCGGCGGTGCCGGATGGTGGGGTGGCGGCTGTGCCGGCTACTTCGGCGGCGGTGGCGGCGGATCTTCTTATACCAAGCCATCTGTCACACAAAATGCTACACACACAATGGGGTACAATTTCTCCGCTGGTGGCCAGGGTAGCGCTATCATCACGCCTTTGTACCCAATGGCAAATGTTTCACCTGCTAGTCTCGCGTTCGGGGCTGTTACCAATGGTGGTACATCTTCACCCCTCGCATTTGCAATAACTGCAGCCAATCTTCAGTCAGATGGTTCATTGACCATTACCCCTCCGGCCAACTTCGAGGTTTCGGTTGACGGTGGCATTACCTGGGGTACTAATTCATCGCCCTCATCTTATACTTACACCAGTTCAGATTTCACATTGGGAGTGTTGGCGCGCTTCAAGCCCACGGCCATTACTTCTTATTCAGGCAATATTGTAGTTTCAGGTGGTGGTATGTCTTGTTCGGTGAACACACCGGTAACCGGTACTGGGGCTAACGCATGCAGTGGTACACCTACCGCTGGTAGTGCAACAATCAATGGTCTCTCGTCAACTTCCGGTAACTCATCTACTGCATTTACGCTTAATGTGCCAAGTGCAACTATTGGCGGTGGTATTACTTATCAGTGGCAGGTATCTACTACTTCCTCTTCTACCGGCTTTACTGACATACCCGGTGGCATCAGCGCATCTTACGTTTATACCGGCCTTATGGCAAACAGTTGGTTCAAGTGCATCGTTACCTGTGGTAGCAATACTGCTACATCTTCAACAGTTAGCGCCACATTCTCTTTACCCTCATCATCATGCATACCTAACTCATTTACCAATTGCACAGGATGTGGTTTCTACGTTTCTAACGGCTCCTCATACCCATGCATCATTACTGGTGCGTCTGGCAATATCAGTGATGCCAGCGTGGCGATAAGCGGCACAGGCGGCTCTGCCTACTATTATAATAATATCAGTCAATCAGTAAGGTTCAATCCCGGCAGCAACTATGCGTGTACAGCAGGGGGCCTGACAACGAATCCAATCAGCTACTCAGTGTGGATTGATTTCGATAACAATGGATCTTTCGATAATTCTACAGAATTGATAGGCGGCGTTGGTAATTACAACATAAGCAGTACCCGTGCTACTTTCCCTCTGCCTATAAAGGCTACCGCAGTTCCCGGAGCATACCGGATGAGGGTGGCAATGCAATATAGTGCCAACTATGCACCGGGTGCAAATACAGGTTATCCCACCTATCCGTTAATGAACCCTTGCCCGGGCAATAGCAGCACTAATGTGTACTATGCCGATACGCGCGATTATACAGCTATTATTAATGCGCCAAGCCCTGCGCTTACAGCTTCTGCTGTCGGCAACGTAGGTACTGTGCTTGTTAATACTAATTCTGTTCCCGTTACAGTTACTAAACTGAATGGTACAGGCCTGCTGCCCGCTATAGGTTTATTAACAGTCACCGCCCCAAGTAACTTCACGGTATCCATCGATGGTGTATCCTGGGCCAGTTCAGTTACTGTACCATATAATGGTGGTGCAGTGTCTGATAAAAATGTGTATATACGCTTTAGTCCTACCGCAGTTACTACTTATAGTGGTAATGTTACCATTTCCGGCGGCGGTATTAGCAGCACTATCAATGTGGCTGTAAGCGGTACCGGCAATGCATCTCTTTGCTCTGCTGCTCCAACTGCCGGCACGCCAACTATCACGCCAACATCCGGTAATGCCAATACTGTATTTACATTAGGCCTTACCGGAACAACCGCCATAGCGGGGCTGTATTACCAATGGCAAACATCTCCAAACGGTACAACATGGACCAACATCCCATCTGCAATAGCCCCCACATACTCTTTCAGCGGGCTCACAGGCACCACTTTTTTCAGGTGTATTGTATCGTGTATCAGTGGGGCAAGTTCCACAACATCTTCAGTTTCGGCTACATATAGCGCATCTATAGCATCATCTTCCTGCGTTCCCAATTCATTCACAAACTGTACAGGTTGCGGGTTCTATGTATCTAACGGTTCGTCCTATCCTTGCACCATCACTGGTGCCACAGGCAATATCAGCGACATAAGTACTGCCATAGCAGGTACCGGCGGCTCGTCTTACTATTACAATAACGTAAGCCAGAGCGCTACCTTCATTGCCGGTAATACTTATTCCTGCACTGCGGGTGGGCTTACAACAAATGCAATCAGCTATTCAGTATGGATAGACTTTAACAGCAACGGATCATTTGATAACGCTACCGAACTGGTAGGCGGGGTTGCCAATTACAGTAATAGCAGCACACGCGCCACTTTCCCGCTGAATATTCCTGCCACTGCCCCATCGGGTTCATTCAGGATGCGGGTGGTGATGAACTATAGTGCCAACTATGCACCGGGTGCCAATACAGGGTATCCTACTTACCCATTGCAGAACCCATGCCCGGGCAATTCATCTACCAATGTATATTATGCCGATACGCGCGATTATACAGCTGTTGTTAAAGGAGGGTGTGCAGGTGCTCCTAATGCAGGCGTTGTTAGTGCTGCACCACTTAGCTCATGCTCTGCATTTGTTGCTGAAGCGTTTAATGTAGGTATCACCCGCGCAGATGGCATCAGCTTGCAGTGGCAATCTTCCACAAGCCCTACATCAGGTTTTACAAATATTTCAGGTGCTACCAATGCATATTACAAACCCAGCCTTTCTTCTGTTGGTACTATATACTACCGCACAAATGTTACCTGTGCAAATAGCGGCATGAGTAGCGTATCACCGTCTCAGCCATTCACATACCTTGCCCAGCCACCGGCTATCGGTGGCCCTTTAAGCCTTTGTCATGGCACTTCGGGTACATTGACCAATGCCACCTCAGGCGGCACTTGGAGCAGCAGTAATACCTCCGTGGCAACCATAGGTCCTTCTTCAGGTGTTGTCACTACGGTTTCAGTAGGCACATGGATATGCACCTATACAGCCCCAAGCGGCTGCCAGATTACAGCAGTATGTACTGTCAATCCTACTCCATCGGCCATCACAGGTGCTGCTGCTATATGCGGTGGTACAGGGGCCACAACAGTTACATTAGCCAGCGCATCAACCGGTGGCACATGGACCAGTGGCAATGTTGGGCAAGCGACAATAGGCTCTGCATCAGGCATCGTAACAGGTGTTGGTAACGGCAACCCTGTTATGACCTATACAATGCCCGGTGGCTGCTTTACCACTACAGTAATGACCGTAAACGCTGTTCCGGCAATTACCGGCAACTCCAGCGTATGTATTGGGTTTACTTTAGCTTGCGGTAATCCTTTGCCGGGAGGCACTTGGTCTAGCAGTAACCCAGCAGTAGCCACAATTAATAGCTCCGGCCTGCTTACCAGTGTCTCAGTTGGTTCTACTGTTATTTCATATACATTAGCTTCTGCCGGTGGCTGCTCGGCTACCAAAACTATCTTCGTTACCAATCCTCCGGTGGCATACAATGTTACGGGTGGTGGTGGTTACTGTTCGGGTGGCACAGGTGTTAATGTTGGTTTGAGTAATTCTAACGTCGGTATTTCATACTTTATATATAATGGTGCAACCCAGGTCGCCGGGCCTATTGCCGGTATCGGCGGCGCAATGGATTTCGGTAAATTTACCGCTGCCGGTACTTATGGCGTTGTCGCAAACCCGGGTACCCCATGTGCGCTTAATATGATTGGTACGGTTACCATAAATGTTAACCCGCTCCCAACCGCATTCTCAGTTACCGGTGGTGGCAACTATTGTACAGGTGGTACAGGTGTTCACGTTTACCTCAGTTCTTCTACTATTGGCGTAAATTACCAGTTGATGATGGGCACTACGCCTGTAGGCGCTCCGGTACCGGGTACAGGTGCTTCCATCGATTTCGGACTCTTTACCTCAGCAGGCACTTATACCGTTGCTGCGGTTAACGCTTCAAACGGATGTGCAAACAACATGTCGGGTAGTGTGACCATAGGTCTCAACCCATTACCAGCACCATTCTCTGTTACAGGTGGCGGCGGATACTGTGTCGGCGGCACAGGCGTTCGCGTTTTCTTAAGCGGCTCTGCAACAGGTATCAACTATCAGTTAACGAGGGGTGGATCGAATGTCGGCACACCACTTGCAGGCACAGGCGCTTCACTTGATTTTGGCCTCCAGACAGTTGCCGGCAATTACTCAGTAGTTGCTACCGATGCAACTACCGGATGTGTCGCAAATATGTCTGGTTCTGCAACTGTGATCGTAAACCCATTACCTACAGTGTTTAACGTAACGGGCGGTGGTTCTTATTGCTCTGGCGGAACCGGAGTTTCCGTAGGCCTTAACGGGTCAACTGCCGGTGTGAACTACCAACTGTATAATGGCGCAACTCTCGTTTCAGGAGGTCTGATGGCTGGCACGGGTACTTCAATAAGCTTCGGTTCATTAACTACTGTCGGAACATATACCGTTGTCGCTACAAATGCTTCAACAGGTTGCGTAAACAATATGGCCGGCAATGCAACCATATCAATTGATGCATTGCCTACGGCATTCTCAGTAACCGGTGGTGGCAACTATTGCGCCGGTGGCGCTGGTTTGCCGGTTGGCCTCGCCAGTTCACAGGCTGGCACCAATTATCAGTTGTACTGCAACGGATTACTGGTAGGTGCGGGTAGTGGCTCTGGTGGCCCTATCAATTTCGGTATACAATATACTGCCGGTGTTTACACAGTCGTAGCTACCAACCCTGCTACAGGTTGTATAAATAATATGGCTGGCAGCGTAACAATAACAATTAATCCATTGCCAACAGTATTTACCGTTACCCAGACAGCTGTCTCCTATTGCGATGGCGGCACAGGGGTTGGTATTGGTCTAAATGGCTCTACTACCGGTGTCAATTATCAGCTTTACCTGGCAGGTGTACCGGTAGGTACCCCGGTAGCAGGCACCGGCAGCACTATCAGCTTCGGGTTGAAGACAGCAGCAGGCGTATATACCGTAGTTGCTGTTAACCCCACTACAACATGTACTATGAATATGGCGGGCAGCGCTTCCGTTATAATTAATCCTACCCCTGCTGTTTATATAGTTGCAGGAGGTGGTAGTTATTGCGCCGGTGGCACAGGATTGCCTGTTAACCTGTCATCATCTGATGTTGGTATCAGCTACCAGTTGAAGAACGGCAGCACCTCTGTAGGCGGGCCATTGGCTGGCACCGGTTCTGGGCTCAGTTTTGGCGTTATTTCTGCCGGGGGCGCTTATACGGTTGTTGCCACAAATCCCGCAACAGGTTGCACAAAGAATATGAGCGGCAGCGCTGCTGTAGTAGTAAATACCCTGCCTTCAGCGTTTGCTCTTAGCGGTGGCGGCAACTATTGCACCGGTATGGCAGGTGTGCCAGTCGGATTAACAGGGTCTTCTGCCGGCGTAAATTATCAATTATATAAAGGTTCAACAGCCGTTGGAACAGTGGTTCCGGGTACAGGATCAGATATCACCTTTGGCCCGCAAACGGCTGCTGGTTCTTATACTGTTATCGCTACAAACGCAACAACGGGCTGTACTAATAACATGACAGGCAGTGTAACGGTAGGTGTTAATCCTCTGCCGACTGTGTTTGGCGTAACCGGTGGTGGCAACTATTGCAGTGGTGGCACTGGCGTTAATGTCGGTCTTGGCGGTTCGGCTGCAGGTTTAAATTACCAGCTGATGAACGGCTCATCAACGGTAGGCACTTCAGTGCTTGGCACAGGTGCTGCTTTGTCCTTCGGCTTGCAAACAGCCTCGGGCACTTACACAGTAGTTGCTTACGATCCTTCAACAGGTTGTTCAAATACAATGGCAGGCAGCACTATTGTTAATGCAACCCCGCTTCCCGCTGCATTTACGGTCACTGGCGGTGGCAACTATTGCGCTGGCGGAACAGGAGTTCCTGTTGGCCTAGGTGGTTCATCATCAGGTGTTAGCTATCAGCTATATGCAGGCAGTGTTGCTTCCGGTGCGCCGGTAGCTGGTACGGGGGCACCTCTTGCTTTCGGCCTGCAGACTACTGCCGGGAATTATACAGTTATCGCTACAGGTACAGCTACTGGCTGTGCTGCAACAATGACAGGCTCGGCGGCGGTAGCAATAAGCACTTTGCCTGTGTTGCGTACAGTAACAGGCGGCGGTAATTATTGCCTTGGCGGTACTGGTGTTAACATAGGTCTTGACGGGTCAACCACAGGTACAACCTATCAGTTGTATAATGGAGCTACCGCAGTAGGTGCGGCAGTTCCCGGCAGCACGGGCTCTCCGATTAATTTCGGATTGCAGACTGCCGTAGGTATTTATACTGTTGTTGCCATCAATGGCTCCTTGTCCTGCTCAAATAATATGACTGGCAGCGCGGTAGTAGGTATCAATCCGCTCCCGACTGTTTACTCTGTTACAGGCGGCGGAAACTATTGTGTTGGTGATGCCGGTGTGCCTGTAGGGCTTAGTGGTTCCAATTCCGGGGTAATATATCAGCTCATGAACGGCTCCAGCCTTGTTGGCGGGGCAATACCTGGCACTGGCGGCCCTGTATCTTTTGGCATACAGACAACAGCAGGCAATTATACGGTAGTAGCTACTGTGCCCGCCACAGGATGTACCAATAACATGGCAGGCAGTGCTGTAGTCGCTATCAGCCCGTTACCGGTACTTCAGACAGTAACTGGTGGTGGTAATTATTGTGATGGCGGAACGGGTGTCAATGTCGGCCTTGCATCTTCAGTTGTAGGCACAATGTACCAGTTGTTGAACGGTGGTGCTCCGGTTGGTGCTCCAATACCCGGAACAGGCTCATCACTCGATTTTGGTTTGGAAACAGCCGCTGGTGTTTACACCGTGATTGCGACAACTACATCATCTTCATGTACGAATACCATGACAGGTAGCGTTTCGGTGAGTATCGATCCTTTGCCAACTGTATATAATGTAATTGGTGGTGGCAACTTCTGTACCGGCGGTGCAGGTGTTACCGTTGGCATTACAAGTTCAGATCCGGGCGTGATGTATCAGCTTATGAGGAGCAGCGCAGCAGTAGGCGCACCGGTTGCCGGTACAGGGTCTGCATTAGACTTTGGTCTGCAAACCGTTGTTGGTTCTTATACCGTTGTTGCAACTAACGCTGTCACAAGTTGTGTCAATTCTATGAGCGGCAGCGTTACCGTTGCGGCAAACCCTCTGCCTGCAGCATATACTGTAGGTGGCGGAGGCAACTACTGTAGCGGTGGTGCCGGTCTGGCGGTAACTTTGAGTAGTTCTGAAACAGGCGTAAGCTACCAGTTATTGAATAGTGGTTTACCTGTAGGGCTGCCGATGTATGGCACAGGCTCAGCTCTTGATTTCGGATTGCAGACAGCCGGCGGTTCTTATACTGTCGAAGCAACAAATACTGCTACTTATTGCACATCAATGATGACCGGCAGTGTGGCAATCAATGTAAATCCGTTACCAAACACATATGCTGTTAACAGCAGTGGCACAGCATATTGTGCTGGTGGTGCCGGTATCAACGTATGGATCACAAATTCCGAAATTGGTACAACTTATCAGTTATATAACAGCGGAAGCCCGATAGGCGCATCTCGTTCCGGTACAGGGTCTTCTGTTGATTTTGGCAACCAGTTTGCCGCAGGCAATTATACAGTTGTGGCCACTAATGCAACAACCGGCTGCAGCAGGAACATGACAGGTGCTGCTAATGTTGTTGTGAACGCAGTACCTTCTGCATTTACTGTTACTGGTGGTGGCAGCTATTGCGCTGGCGGCACAGGAGTGAATGTTGGGCTGAGCGGTTCTAATGCCGGCGTGAACTATCAATTGAAAAGAGATGGTACACCGGTAGGCAGTATGGTATTAGGCTCAAGTGGTCCGGTTTCGTTTGGCTTGCAAACAACACCCGGTGTCTATACGATAGAAGCCACAAATCCTGCAACAACATGTGTTAATAACATGAGCGGTGCAGCAGCAGTATCGGTTACTACTGCACCGGCACTGTTCACAGTTGGCGGCGGCGGCAATTATTGCGCCGGTGGTACCGGGGTCAACGTAACATTGACCGGATCGGTGTCTGGTGTTAACTACCAGTTGTTCAGAAATGGACTTACCACAGTTGGCGGCCCTGTTGCCGGTACCGGCGCTGCGCTTAATTTTGGTGCGCAGACTACTGCTGGCAACTATACCGTTGTAGCTACTTCCGCTTCAGGTGGCTGTTCTGGCCCTATGGCCGGCAATGCAACCGTAGGCATTAACGCTGCACCTGCTGTGTTCCCTGTTATCGGTGGCGGTAATTATTGCGCCGGTGGTGCTGGTGTGCATATCGGTATCAGTGGTTCGGGTATAGCAGCAAGCTACACTCTTTATAAAGGAGGCGTTCCCGTAGGTTCCCCTATGCTGGGCACAGGTTCTGGTATAGACTTCGGTTTGCAGACAGCCGCAGGTACTTATACGGTGATAGCTTCAGATAATACAACCGCTTGTACTAATACAATGTCTGGTACAGCCGCAATAGCTGTCAACGCGCTGCCTGCTGCCTTTGCAGTTGTTGGCGGTGGTAATTATTGCGCCGGTGGTGCAGGTGTTCACGTAGGATTGAGCAATTCAGCTACTGGTGTGAATTATACACTCTATAGGGGCTTTACAGCAGTAACGGCTAAAGCCGGCACTGGCAGCCCGCTCGATTTCGGTACACAGACAGCTGCAGGTACTTATACTGTATTGGCAACTAACGCTGCAACCGGTTGTCAGGCTACTATGACAGGAGATGTATCTGTAGTGATTAATCCTCTGGTTACTCCGTCAGTTGCTATCAGCACTAGCACCGGAGATACCATTTGCCAGGGTACTGTAGTCACTTACACCGCTGCCATCACAAACGGCGGATCTGCCCCTGCTTTCTTGTGGACAGTCAATGGTGTTACAGCCGGTGTGGGCAGCAGCTACAGCTACGTGCCTGCTAATGGCGATGTTGTTGGGGTTACCCTTACCAGCAGTGCTACTTGCGCTACTCCGGCATCGGTTAGCAATTCCATGACCATGACTGTTGATCCCAACAAAGTTCCTGAAGTCGCGATATCAGCAAACCCCGGCATATTGGTATGCCAGGGCGCTAATGTTACTTATACGGCAAGTGCAGCCTTCGGTGGCACAGCCCCTGTCTATAGCTGGATGAAGAATGGTGTTGCTTCCGGCACATCGTCCACATTCTCTTATGTGCCCGGTAATGGCGATGTTGTATACTGCGTGATGACCAGCAATTACCATTGCCGCATTACAAATACAGCTACCAGCCCGCAGCTTACAATGGATGTTGCTGCCCCTGTCCTGCCTTCAGTTTCTGTCTCTGCAAATCCCGGATCGAACATTGCCGCCGGTCAGTCTGTAACTTTTACAGCCGCCGCCGCTAATGCCGGCCCAACACCTTCCTATCAGTGGCTGGTGAATGGCGCTGCGATATCAGGAGCTACTTTGGCTACATTCTCAACATCCGACCTCGCAAACAATGACAGCGTTACTTGTCAGGTTTTAAGCAGTGGTGGTTGTGCAGGTTTGTTAGGCAAAGGCGGAATGAGGGTACATGTTTACGGTGTAGGCGTACAGCAGGTAGGTATCGCTGGTGCTGACATCCGGTTGGTGCCCAACCCGAACAAAGGTATATTCACTGTAAAAGGTACTTTAGGGGTGACAACTGACGAAGATGTAGCTATGGAAGTAACTAACATGCTCGGCCAGGTTATCTACAAGTCTAATGTTCAGGCACGCAACGGCGAGATCAATGAGCGTATTGAGCTTGGCCGCAACATTGCCAACGGCATGTACATACTTAGCCTCCGTTCAGGTGGTGAGAACAAAGTGTTCCACCTCATCATTGAGCAATAATCGTCGTATTACTGCGATAAAATACTAAAAGAGATGCCCGGTTTTCCGGGCATCTCTTTTAGTTATGGGTCTCAGAATGAGGTACACTTACACCACCTCCCTTCAGGGCCGGGTTTATAAGCTAAAGAGATTAGAATGTATAATGATGCGCAGGTTATTGCAGAAATGGGTTGTGCGCTCGCTCCTCACCTATTTGTGTGGCCGGGCCATGGCCAGAATAGACAATGGTTTCCGCAGGCAATGTAAATAAATGCCGGCGTATGCTGCTGATGAGGGTGTCAAAATTACCGCCCGGCAGGTCTGTGCGCCCTATACTGCCCGAAAAAAGCACATCTCCCGATATTACCCATTTTCCGTTAGCGCTATAGAAGGAAATACTACCGGGTGAATGACCCGGGGTATGAAATACTTCCAGCACATCGCTGCCCAGTTGCAGCGGTTTATCAGCAGGTATAAAAAAAGTGGGTCGGGGCACCTTGTCCATTTTAAAGCCAAACAGCACTGCCGATCCTGCCGCCATTCTCAGCACCTCGGTCTCCATTTCGTGCATCCCGAAGGGTATGTTATATTTATCCATAAGCGCCTGCACCCCGAATATATGGTCTATATGGGCGTGCGTATTGATGATCGCCTGTGGCTGAAGCCCCTCTTTTTCTATGTAAGAAATAATTTCCTCGGTTTCCCGTTTATCATACATGCCGGGGTCTGTTATCCAGCATTGCTTTTTTTCGTTAATGAGCAGGTACGTGTTTTCCTGGAAAGCGTTGAAAGTAAAGAAAATGACATTTAACATAACCGAATGGCGTATTTTTAGTAATTTGGTATGCAAAAGTAAGGCTTGCTAACCGAACGAAACATGACCAAAGTCTTACTGTGCACATTGATTAAGCAGGTGAAGATGAAATTTGTTATATCTGTATTGCTGGCTTTGTGCCTTATACACCTGCCGGGTAGGGTAGAGGGTCAGTCATACATTGAGGCCTTTGGCCAGAATCGGGTACAATATCGCAAATTCGACTGGAAATACTTTGATACAAAACACTTCAGGGTGTACCATTACGACAAGGATGGACGCAACCTTGGCAGGTATGTAGCAGAGGAAGCAGAAAAGAGCATTGCTGTGGTAGAGAATAAATTGGGTGGAAAATTCCCCCCCCGCTTTAGTATCATTCTCTACAATTCTTACGATGAATACCGCCAGACCAACGTAGGCCTCAAAGACGAATCCCCGGTCACAGGCAATGTCAAGTCGGGCACGGTCAATCTTGTTGACGATAAGCTTGTTGTTTACTTCACCGGCGAGCATAGCAATCTCAGGCACCAGATTCGTACAGGCATGGCCAAGGTCGTAATGGCGCGTATGTTGTTCGGGGAAAATTTTAAGAAGGTAGTCAAGATGGGTACCATGGGTACTTTATTCGGCCTCCCCGAATGGGTCGCAGAAGGCTATATCTCATACATGGTTGATGGCTGGGACCCAAAGACCAACAGCAACTGGAAAAGCCTCCTCGATGCCCGCCCCGGGGCCGGGTTTTATGAATTGTCAGAGGAATATCCTGAGGTTGCAGGTAAAGCTTTCTGGAAATTTATCGCAACCCGTTACAACAACGATATGGTAAAGGAGCTGCTGTACAGTATGCAGCAGAAAACCGGTGTCAATAAAGCTGTGAAAGACCCGGCAACGCTGGGCATGAAAGTTACTAAAGTGTACGACACCTGCATTAAGTTTTATAAAGAGGTCTATGCGATGGATGCAAAGCATCAGGAGAAGCCCGATAGTGCCGGTGGCCTTATTGCGCTGAAGGTGCCTAAAGATAACAGCACCATAAGGAGCATAAAAGTATCTCCGCGCGGCAGCGATGTATCTTATGTCGTATGGCACGAAGGAAGATACGCAGTGTATACCCAAAAGACAGCCGGCGAGCAGCAGTTGGCACCCATACTGGAGGGTGGCCAGAAAGACCTGACCGAACAGACAGACCCCGATTATCCTATGCTTGCATGGTCGTCTACGGGCAACAAGTTGGCCATATTGTACCGCAATGGCTTTGACACCAAGCTCAGGATATATAGCAGCCTCAATGGCCGGATCGAGAACTACGACATTCCCAGGAAGCGTTTCGACCGTGTGCTCAGCATGGCATTCATGCAGGATGATGATAAGTTGGTTTTCTCCGCTATAAAAAAGAGCCAGACCGACCTCTACATGTTTACCCTCAAAGGAACTAAAATGACCAATATCACAGACGATGTATGGGACGATGTGTCGCCTGTTTTTGTCAGTGGAGGCTCGCGCACGGGCATTTTGTTCCTCTCTAACCGGCCTAAACCCAATATGAATGTCCCTCTGGCCGTTAATGAACTGCCCACAGGCCCCATGAATGTATATTTTTACAACACCCGCACGGCTGCTGCCGAGCTGATGCAATGTTCCGCCGTTACCAAGGGCACCGTCTCCCAGCCCATACAATATGGTTTCGATAACTTTGCCTACCTCTACGACAGCAATGGCGTAAACAATAAGTTTGTCGTACTCTTTGCCCGAGACCGCCAGAATAAAGACTCTGCATATGCCGTACCGGTAACTAACTACAATTCAGGCATCATCAGCCACCAATACAACCTTGCCAGCGGCAATGTGGCCGATGTTATACAGGTAAAGGATAAGTACATGGTCTACTTTCACGGGTTGCAGATGCCGGGAGTCAATGCAGCAGTGAAGGTGCTTGTGCCCACTTCCCTGTCGGTTGAAAAGCCCGAACCTGTGCGAAGTTTGCTGCCTGGTGCAGACACAGCGCAGGCTGTGCCCGAGGCTCCCCGGAAGCCCCAGATACAAAGCGGTAATGTTTTCCAGTCAGAGTTTACTGATACACTGCCCGTTCAGCAGAAAGTAAGAAGCAATCCTAACAACATCTTCAACGCAAACACCGAAAATGCGAAGTCTGACACCTTTGTGCTGGCAGAAATAACAGACAGCGCTTACCTGAAAATGAAACCCGCACCTTACAGGCGCAGCTTCAAACCCGACTTCTTTTCCATACGCCTTGATAACAGCATTTTGTTTTCACAATACCAGTCTATAGCATCTAATGCCGGGCAGTATCAGAACCCCTCGCTGGGTGCGCTCACTACCCTCAGCCTCATAGAGTGCCACGAAGACCACCGCATCACTGCCGGCTTCCAGTTGCCGCTTAATTTGGCGGCCACTACTTATTACCTGCAGTATCAGAACTTCAGGAAAAGACTCGATTGGGGATTGCTGTTACTGCGCAGCCAGTCAAAGCAGACACTCTCCGTA
The DNA here is from genome assembly GCA_964430995.1 of uncultured Flavipsychrobacter sp. Classification (GTDB taxonomy): domain Bacteria; phylum Bacteroidota; class Bacteroidia; order Chitinophagales; family Chitinophagaceae; genus Nemorincola. Next base: position 34,833 of record CAYSIG010000008.1, on the reverse strand, counting down.
GGCTATACCGACAACAGCGGCAATCTTGTATTTGTGCAGGATCAGTTATTCAAGTCGGTGCTCAATATGCTGCAGGCCGGATTCAGTTATCCGCTCGACAGGGTACGTAGCATCAGGTTCAACTCCGCATTGCGGCAGGATAGGCTTATAGAGAAAGCTACCGACACACTTAGCCTCACCTACGAGGTGCCCGACCGCACGGCCTATACTTCGCTCAGCAGGCTCGAGTATGTATTCGACAATACCATAAGCCGCACCACTAATATCCTCAACGGCACACGGTTCAAGTTCTATGCCGAATATATCTATGGCCTCAACAATGGCAATAAGGGCTGCTACAACTTCGGTCTCGATATGCGCAACTACCAGAAACTGCACAAGAACGTGATACTGGCCACGCGTTTTGCCTACGCCCACTCCGATGGCACCAGTATGGTGCAATACCTCCTGGGCGGGGTAGACAACTGGATAGGTCCGAAAAAAAGCCCCAATGCCTCGCAGCCCCCTGCCGATAATTATGGTTTCCAGGCCATGAGTGTGCCTATGAGGGGCTACCTGCAGTATGGCCGCACCGGCAACAACTTCGCGGCGCTCAGCAACGAGGTCCGCGTGCCTGTGTTCAGTACTTTCCTCAACCGGCCCATACAGTCGGCTATCCTCAGGAACCTGCAGTTTGTGGCCTTCGTAGATGCCGGTGGTGCCTGGAAAGGGTTCATGCCCGATGCCGACAATATGGATGCCACTTATACGTATCCGCAGCCGGGCATTACCATACCCGGCCAGCCCAACAATGTGATACTTACTCTTACTGTGCCCGGCAGCGGCGGCCTTGCCATGGGCTACGGTGCCGGGCTGCGCACTTCAATCCTCGGCTACTTTGGCCGTGTAGACTTCGCCTGGAACATAGAGGGTAAGCCCAAGCCCGTAATTTATCTTGCCATCGGCACCGATTTCTGATACGGTTTCCCGGCAATGGAACCGGGCCTTACTGCGTAGCAATACTTTTAGGCTTCGAACATCATAATATCCACCTGCAGTCTTGCTATAGTGCTTTACAAGAAAAAGGCAATCCGTACACCGAATTGCCTTTCTCCCTGAATCGCATTTGGTTTTATAGCAGTGTGGTCGGGCACACATAGTCCGTTACAGGCAGTTTGCCGTTTTCTTTTATCGCTTTGAAACCTCCCGTCACATTTATTAACCTGTCGTACCCTCTCGCCCGGAGTATGGAAATGAAAACAACAGAGCGGTACCCGCCGGCACAATGCACATAATAGTCGGTGTTCCGGTCTATCTGCTGCATGGTATCATTTATGTAGTCTAGTGGCACATTTTCAGCATCAGCTACATGCACACTTCTATATTCACTGTTCTTCCGCACATCAAGCAGGTGAAATGCCGGCCTTTCTGCAATCGCTGCAAGTTCCTCAGCCGATACGGTATCTATATGGTCAGTTTCTTTCCCCGAGCGCTGCCATGCCTCAAACCCGCCTTTCAGGTAGCCAATAGTGTTGTCATACCCTACCCGGGCTAGCCTTGTTATTACTTCTTCCTCGCGGCCCTCATCGGCCACTATCAGCAGTGCCTGTTTAATATCCGCAATTAATGAGCCTACCCACGGTGCAAAATTACCATCAATACCAATGTTGATGGAATTTGGGATAAATCCTTTTACGAAGGTATCGGGGTCTCTTGTATCCAGCACCAGCGCCTGTGTTTCATTTGCTGCTACTTCAAACTCTTCAGCGTTCAGCGCATGTTTGCCCCTTGCCATTACTGTGTCTATACTTTCATACCCCAGTTTGTTCATCGCCACGTTCTTCGAAAAATAGGCAGGCGGCGGCATTAAACCGGTTGTTACTTCTTTTACAAATTCGTCCTTGGTCATACCGGCCCTCAGGGCATAGTTTACCTCTTTCTGATGTCCCAGCGTATCGTATGTTTCCTTGCTCATGTTTTTCCCACATGCGCTACCCGCTCCATGTGCCGGATATACAATAATATCATCTGGCAAAGACATTAATTTCCTTGTCGATTCAAACAGCAGGCCTGCCAGTTCTTCCTGGGTAAGGTGTGCTGCTTTCTGTGCCAGGTCGGGCCTGCCCACGTCGCCTATGAACAGGGTGTCCCCGCTGAACAATGCAGTACTCTTCCCTGTCTCGTCTTTCAGTAAATAGCAGGTACTCTCCATAGTATGTCCCGGTGTATGCAGCACTTCAAATGTTACAGCCCCTACCTTAAATACCTGGCCATGTTTGGCCACTATGGCCGGGAAACCGGGTTCGGCATTTGGGCCATATACTATCGATGCTCCTGTCTTGTTCGCTAGGTCAAGGTGCCCCGAAACAAAGTCAGCATGAAAATGCGTCTCGAAGATATATTTGATCTTCGCCCCGTTTTGCTCAGCTTTCTTAATGTACTGGTCTACTTCCCTCAGCGGATCTATAATTACTGCTTCGCCTTCGCTTTCTATGTAGTACGCGCCCTGCGCAAGGCATCCGGTATAAATCTGTTCTGTTGTCATAGTTTTAATTGTTTTTTATACTGTAAAATTCCAACTCTTCCTGCTCTTTGATCGTGACAAAAATCACGCTGCTGTTTTTATTTGAAGAACAACTCTTTTGAGATTACGAAGGCACCCATTATGAGCACAAACCAACCGAATACTTTTTTCAATTTTTCCCCTTCAATTTTTTGAGATAACAATACCCCGGCAAACATGCCTGTGGCAGCAATTGTCGAAACAACAAGGAGTAGTGTCCAATCCATTTCAAAATTGCCCAGATCTCCGGCGAAGCCCAGTAAGGAGTTCATAGCAATGATCATTAAAGACGTGCCTATCGCTGTCTTCATAGGGTGGTGCAGCAACAATACTAATACCGGTATTAGCAGAAACCCGCCGCCAGCACCAAGTAGCCCGGTTACCATACCAATACCCACGCCATACAATAGTAATTTGACAGTCTTGTTTTTCTCCGACTCGTTAGCAGGAATACTTTGCGGAATTTTTTTACGGATCATGGCCGTAGCTGCAGCCATCATGAGTATACCAAACAGCACCATCGTAAGCAGCGGCGCAGTGATGGCCAGTGCCCCCACAGTAGCAATATGCTCCGGTATCATCGGCATGAGGAACTTCCTTATCGTGATAACCGTAATTACTGATGGGATGCCGAACACTATGGCGGTTTTAATACTTACCTGCCCTTTTCTCTGGTTGATGATGGTACCGACAAGGCTTGTGAACCCTACTATGAATAAAGAGTAAGAGGTGGCAAGCACAGGTGGCACATGAAAAAGGTACACAAGCACAGGCATGGTAAGGATTGAGCCACCCCCGCCTATCAGCCCCAGGGAAATACCAATAAGTGCTGCGGCTATGTACCCAAGCATAAAGTAGCTGTTTTTTGCAAATGTGGGCAATATTTATAGCTCAGGAGGTGATATTTGTCACGCTATCTCTGGTAGGTCAATCCAGATGCAGGTTAAGTACTTTTATTTTTTGGTTCGGCAATAGATGTATCATACCATTTTCAGCAATTTTTTTCATCAGGCGCGATATAACTTCTCTCGATGAGTTCAGTTCTTGCGCTATTAGTGTATGGTTAATGTTCAGCGTATCTGATCCGGTTGTCTCCTGCTGCTTTTTCAGGTAAAACAGCAGTCTTTCATCCATATTCCTGAAAACCACATGGTCTATGGTCGTCAGCAGTTCCTGAAACCTGTTCCTGTAGCTCTCCAGCACAAAGTAATACCAGTTCTTATAGGTGGCCATCCATTTGTCCATATAAGCCAGCGGCACGGTCATCACCTCCGCGTCACTTGCGGCGGCAGCTTTCAGTTCGCTTGCCTCGTGCCGTGCTGCGCATATCATCGAAAGGGCGCACGCCTGTCCCGGCTGCAGGTAATACATAAAATACTCATTACCCTCCTCATCTTCCCTGAATATCTTCACCAGTCCACTCACCACTATAATTACAGACCGGAAATACTGTCCTGTTTTCATAAGCACATCACCTTCTTTGAAGTCTTTGAGCGTAGCATTTGCGCATATCTCATCAATTAGTTCTTTTTCAAACGAAGGGAATATTTTTTTTACTGCTGTTTCCGTGAGCATAATCAGGGTGGCGCTTATTAATAATGTAAAAGAACGAACATCTCAGATATAATAACAAATAAGGCAAAAACTTTTTTCCGATAGAAAGAGTCCCTCCCGGTACAGCGTCCCGATTTTTGTCGAATGGCTCATATTTTATCCGCAAATACACGTTTGAATTCAGTTAAACAAACGACTTTATTATAGACTTTGCACCTCGGTGCCGTAGCGGTTAAATACACTCCTGTTTCCTGAAAATTCTCAAATCTTGAAAATCCTGATCAAAGCCACGGCACGCCTACACCCAAAAACCATGACGGTACAGTAACTGTACCGTCATGGTTTTTTTATTTTGCAGCCACCACCACATTTCCGAACTTTACACCGTTCGTCCCCCATATTTGGGCCGCCCCTGCTCTTTGATATACTGCATCCATCTGCCTCAGCCATAAGTGCGCCCGTCCATTCCCCATCCTTTCTTCTACCCCCCAAAGCAAAAAAATGAGCAGTAAACGAGCTGAAAATGAGCAAAACCGCGCAAAGAATGCGCAACCTAAAAACAGATAACACATTGTTTTTCAGGTATTTGCAACGAAAGGTTTTTCCCACACAAAAAATTGGACAAAAAACACATACCACACCGCTCTGCTTAATTTTTCTTACCTTGCCATATGTTTTCGGGTCTGTTTAAAAGAAAGAAGAAAGAAGCTGAGGGGCTGCAGGCACCCGCCAATGCCGATTGGTCTTTCCTCGGTGCAGATATGCACTCCCACTTCATTCCAGGCATTGATGACGGCTCAAAAAGCATGGAAGAAAGCCTAGCCATGATAGGCGCTTTGAAAGACCTGGGGTATAATACCATCATTACTACCCCGCATATCATGAGCGACTTCTACCCCAATACCCGGCAGACAATAGAAGACGGGCTGAAGCAGGTTCAGGCCGCCCTCGTGGAAAATAATATAGACATAACACTTAGGGCCGCTGCAGAATATTATATAGACGAATATTTTATGCAACTGGTCGACAACGAACCCCTCCTCACCCTGAGGAACAAAGAAGTGCTGGTAGAGTTTTCGATGATGTATGAGCCACCCATGCTGGCAGAGGCTATATACAAACTGCAAAGCAATGGTTATCAGCCTGTTATAGCACACCCGGAGCGCTACCTGTTCTTTCACCGCGATTTCGGGCGCTACCGCGAGTTCAAAGACCGTGGCTGCCTCATGCAAATGAACATGCTGGCCATCACCGGCCACTACGGAAAAGGCATCAAAGCCGTCGCCGATCAGCTAATGGCCAAAGGTCTCTACGATTACTGTGGCACCGATATGCATCACGAAAGACATGTTGCAGTGCTAAAAGCTATAACAAACACAAAAGATTATCTTACCTTTGTTAACTATCCGTTTTTAAATTCAAGATTGTGTAATGTAGATGAGGCATAGTTGCCGCAATACATTTGCTGCTATTCACTAATATATGCAAATGTTTTGCTGTTATTGCTCATAAAATTTATTTGGTTATTTGATGGGAAATTCACCTTACTGTATTGGCGTTATAGGGCTTGGATATGTTGGTCTGCCGTTGGCCGTAGAGTTCAGTAAATATTACCCGGTTGTCGGGTTTGATATTAATAAGCAGCGTATTGAAAGCTTGCGTCAGGGTCACGATGTCACCCTTGAAGTAGAGGAGGAATTGTTGAAACAGGTGCTGAGGTCGGTTGTCGCACCTGAAGGTGAGACGGGTCTTTTCTGCTCTGCCGACCTCGCCGACATCAGCAAATGCAATGCCTACTTTGTGACCGTGCCCACGCCGGTAGATAAAAATAACCGCCCCGACCTCACACCACTCTACAAAGCCAGCGAAACAGTTGGCAAGGTGCTGAAAAAGGGCGATATCGTCGTTTATGAATCCACTGTTTATCCTGGTGTTACGGAAGATGAGTGTGTGCCTGTGCTTGAAAAATTCTCGGGCCTCAAATTCAACGTCGATTTTTATTGCGGCTATTCCCCGGAAAGAATCAATCCCGGAGATAAAGTGCATACCATATCTAAGATAAAGAAGATCACCTCTGGCTCCACGCCAGAGATTGCTGACAAGGTCGATGGTCTGTACCGCTCTATAGTAACAGCGGGTACACACAAAGCCCCCAGCATAAAAGTAGCCGAAGCTGCCAAGGTGATAGAGAACGCCCAGCGCGATATCAATATCGCATTTGTGAATGAACTGGCAAAAATATTTAACCTCCTTGGCATAGATACAAATGATGTTCTGGAAGCATCGGCAACTAAATGGAACTTCTTGCCCTTCAAGCCGGGCCTTGTGGGTGGGCACTGCATCAGTGTAGACCCCTACTACCTCGCCCAGAAAGCACAGGAAGTAGGTTACCACCCTGAGATCATACTGGCAGGAAGAAGGCTCAACGACGGCATGGGCTCTTATGTGGCCAATGAAGTGGTGAAAATGATGATAAAGAACGATGTGGCGGTGAAAGGAGCTAATTTACTGCTGCTGGGCATCACGTTCAAAGAGAATTGCCCCGATGTCCGCAATACCCGCGTGGTGGATATCATCAGGGAATTGAGGTCTTACCAGATCAACCTGACCATTTTTGATCCCTGGGCAGATCCGGAAGACGTGGCTCACGAATATGGTATTGATATTGTGAACAAACTGCCGGACGGACTGCTGTATGACTCAATGGTGCTGGCAGTAGCCCACAAAGACTTTATAAAAACCGACTGGAGCAAAAGAATAAAGCCGGGCGGGGTAATCTATGATGTGAAAGGATGCCTCGATAAGAGTATGGTGCACGCGAGGTTGTAAAAGAAGTATAATGGTGCATGGGATTAATACCTATCCTTTTTTAAACTATTTTTGAAAAAAATTATGAGGATGTTTAAACCGGTTAAACAAAGTTCTTATAGCGCAGGGCTTTTATTGCTTTTCCTGGTATACACCATGACAACATCGTGCGTGAATACGAAAAACCTGCTGTATTTTAAGGATCTCCCCGATACCATGTCAACCCCGGTAACGCTGACAAATGTGACCCCATATACCGACCCTGTTATTCAATGCAATGATAACCTGGCGATAACGGTACAAACCGTAGTTCAGAACCCCGGTAATTCACCCATTACGTCTACATCTACAGGTACGTTCAATCCGTTGAATGGTTTCCTTGTGGATAAAAATGGATATGTGGAGTTGTCGTTGATTGGTTTTGTCAAAGTGGAAGGCCTCACCACGATGGAGGCTCGCGAACTGATCAAGCAAAAAGCAAAAGAATTCTATAAAGACCCGGTAGTAAATGTGCGCATAGCAAATTTTGACGTCAAAGTATATGGCGATGTGGCCCGGCCGGGTGTTGTAAACATACCCAGCGAGAAAGCATCTGTAATGGATGCCCTGGCTCTGGCCGGAGACATGAACATTAGCGCTAAACGTAACAACCTGCTGCTGATAAGAACAGAAGGTAATGAGAAGAAGTTTGTCCGCTTCGACATGCGCTCGAGTAATATATACCAGTCGCCATATCTTTGGCTGAGGCAGCGTGATGAGATAATAGTAGAACCTAACAAGTTTAAATTGCAAAGCAGCGACCAGACGTTTCTCCGGAACCTGGGGATAATATCCACGCTCATTTCAACGGTGTCGTTGGTACTGTTATTCAGGAATATAAAATAATACAGATAAATGGAAGATAATAAACCACCTGTAGTGGTTGAGGAGAAACAAAAAGTAGAAGATGCCAGTACATTTAATTTAAAATGGCTTGTTTCCACCGTATTGGCCATATGGCCATGGCTGCTCGCAAGCATCAGTATTGCCCTTATCAGTGCTCATTTATACCTGCGGTATACCACGCCGAGGTATAAGGCGTTTGCGGAGTTGCTCATCATTGATTCTAAAAAAGGTAGCACCTCGTCGGGGGATGACATCATGAAGATGCTCAATATTAACAGCAAGAATATTAATCTTGAGAACGAGATGATGGTGATCAAGAGCAGGAGCACGATGTCCAAGGTGGTGAAAAAACTGCATCTGAATGTCAACTATTCCGTTGCAGGGAGGTTCAAAACAACACAGGTATATACCTTAAAACCTTTTGAACTTGTAGTTGCCGATACTACCGATGACTATTTTGGCTGCAAGGTTGATGAAATAGCCGTAAACACATACAGGCTTACCGAAAACGGGGGGCACCGGGTAAAGGGCAGATGGAATGATACGATAGTGGTATCGAACGGGCGCAAATTCATTCTGAAGAAAACCAATGTGTTTGGCCCTACTGATCTGCCCTATACCGTTACTATTGCACCGATGATGGCTGCCGCCAGCTCATTTGTAGTTGATGCCAGCGCCAATACAAAGTCTGCCAGTTATGTCACCCTGTCTATGGTAGATGTAATACCTGAGCGGTCAGTGGACATTATTAACGAGTTGATGGAGTCCTATATGGAGAGCAATGTGGAGACACGCAATCGCATATCGGACAGTACGATCAGCTTTATCAACCGCCGTATAGATAATGTATTTGCCGAGCTGAGCGGTGTTGAAGAAGATATAGAAACTTATAAAAAACAGAACAAAATTGCCGACATGTCGGCCCAGGCGGTACAATTGGTAAATGCTAATGCAGGTACACTCGAAAAACTGGCAAATGTAGAAGTGGAGCTGTATGAGATGCAGGCGATAAGCAAGAACCTCCAATACGCCCCCGATGATAAATCCATAATTCTTCCCGCATCGCTGATGAGCAACGCAGGATTGGCCGCAATGATGGACAAGTTCAATGCCTTGCAGGTGCAGATAGAGAACAGTGAGATATCGAACACGAGAAAGAACCCGATAACCAGAACGCTGATCAACCAGAAGAACGATGTAAAACAAAACATTATTTCATCCCTTGCTTCATCTGCCAAAGAGGTGGAACTGAAAAGGGATAAAATAAGGGAAGAGCTCGACAAGATCAACATGCATATTCACAAGATACCCGAAGTGGAGAGGAAATATCTTGATTATGCACGGGTGCAGCAGATAAAGCAGGACCTCTACATCTTCCTGCTGAAAAAAAGAGAAGAAACACAGATTACGAAGGCATCCACTGTCGCCGACGCAGATATTATCAACCCCGCCAGCTATTATGGACCTGTTTACCCTAACCATTCCAGGATTCTGATGATGGCTATATTGCTGGGTACTATTATTCCATTCGGCATCATCATTCTGCGCAAAGCATTGAATATTAAAATCATCAGCAAGGGTGATATTATGAAGGTGACGACCATACCTATTATAGGTGAGATAGGTAACAATATAGACGGTGAAGCTGTGGCCGTAAAGAAGAACAGCAGAACGATCATTTCAGAGCAGTTCAGGGCATTGCGTACCAATCTGCAATATCTGCTGACGAACAAGAATGACAAGGTATTGATGATTACATCAAGCATGAGCGGTGAGGGAAAATCATTCATTGCCGTGAACTTGTCTATTGCGCTGGCCATGTCAGGCAAAAAAGTGGTACTGATGGAAATGGACCTTAGAAAGCCCAAAATATCGAAAATGCTGGGCAATGATAACGCCACAGGATTTTCCACGTATGCTATTGGCAAGGCTGAGCTGAAAGACATCGTCATTCCATCGGGTGTAGAAAATAATTTATTCCTTATACCGTCTGGGCCAATACCGCCAAACCCGGCTGAATTGATTTTGCTGCCAAGGTCGGAGGAGTTGTTCCGTTTATTGAAAGAGCAGTTTGATTATGTAATTATAGATACCTCACCTGTGGGCCTGGTAACCGATGCTCAGCTCATAAACAGGTACGCGGATACTGCACTGTATATCATCAGGCAGGGACATACATACAAGCAGCAGCTTAATATTCCTAATGAGCTGTATTACAGTGGCAAGATACCCAGGCTGAGCTTCATAATAAATGATGTAATAGCCAACAGGGGCTTTGCATATGGTTACGGCTACGAAGAGGGTTACGGTTACGGCTATGGATACGGCTATGGCTATGGATACGGCTATGGATACGGCTACGGTTCGTATGGTTCAGGCTATTACGGAGAAAGCAGTAAGAAGGGCCTGCGCAAATGGTTAAGCAGGGATAAAGAAAAATAGACCGCATTTTTCAAAGCGCTGTTCAATGGCTGATAACTCGAATCATACTGATAAATGGGATATTGTCATAGCTCCCGGCCGGGGCTATCTCGACTTTAATGCTAAGGAGCTTTGGCGGTATCGCGACCTTTTGCTGATGTTCGTAAAGAAAGACATTATTACCGTATATAAGCAAACTATCCTTGGCCCCATATGGTTTGTTGTTCAGCCCATACTCACCTCCCTGATGTTTCTGCTGATATTCAATAGTATTGCAAAAATTTCAACAGGGGCGGTACCAGCTATGTTGTTCTACCTGGTGGGCAATATATTGTGGAGCTATTTTGCAGAAACGCTCAATACCACATCCAGAACATTTACAGACAATGCTTCAGTATTCGGCAAGGTATATTTCCCGCGCCTTATACTGCCTCTGTCGAAGGTTGTTTCGGGTATGGTTAAGTTCCTCATTCAGTTCAGCTTGTTTGCCGCGCTGCTCCTTTACTATATTTTCATTGAAGGATCGGTAATGCCCAATTGGTACATACTGCTTACTCCGCTGTGGCTGCTTATTGTTGTACTGATGAGCCTCGGCTTTGGTATCCTTATCACTTCGCTTACTACCAAATACCGCGACCTTACATTCCTTATCAGCTTCGGTATCCAGCTGGCCATGTTCATCACCCCGGTCATTATTCCTTTATCGGAGGTACAGGGAAAGAAAAGGTTGTTCTTCCTGCTCAATCCATTGACTTCCCTTTTTGAGGCGTTCAAGTACGGGTTCTTTGGTACTGGCGTTTTTAATATCCCCTGGCTGCTATACAGCTTTACCTTTACCGTGGTGCTGCTGCTGGTGGGTATCCTTATCTTCAACAGGGTAGAGAAAAAATTTATAGATACCGTTTAGGTATATACTATTTTTATCCACAATCCCGCTTATCGCCCCGCCAATTCCGAATTCCCAACTTAAATTTGCTTCATGCAAAATTATTTGGCGGGATTGAATGAGCAACAGCGCGAAGCAGTGGAACATGTGGACGGGCCGATCATGATAGTGGCCGGCGCCGGCAGCGGTAAAACAAAAGTACTTACCACACGTATAGCCCACCTGATGCACGGCGGGGTGGATGCCTTCAATATTTTGGCACTCACTTTTACCAATAAGGCTGCGGCTGAGATGAAGGAACGTGTGGAACACGCTTTGGGCAATACAGAAGCGCGCAACCTGTATATAGGCACATTCCACTCTGTTTTTGCAAGGATATTGCGCGCAGAAGCCAATAAGCTCGGCTACCCGAACAACTTTACCATTTACGATACAGACGATGCGAAGGGGGTGATAAAGGACATAGTGAAAGACATGCAACTCGATGAAAAGCACTATAAGCCCGCTTATGTGTACAACAGGATATCTGCGGCCAAGAACAGCCTGATAGATCCCGTGATGTATAAGAACGATAGCTTGATACAGCAGGAGGATGCCCGAACCACGCGCCCGCTGATAGGCGACATATATGATGCTTATGCAAAACGGTGTTTTAAGAATGGTGCGATGGATTTTGATGACCTGCTGTTCAAGATGTATGTGTTGCTCACCCGGTTTCCTGATGCCCTGGCTAAATACCAGGGGCGGTTTCAATACATACTCATAGATGAGTACCAGGATACCAATCTCGCGCAGTACGCGATTATTAAAATGTTAGGCGCGCGCCATGAGAATATATGCGTGGTGGGCGATGACGCACAAAGTATCTACTCTTTCCGCGGTGCCACAGTGCAGAACATACTGCAGTTTCAGGACGACTATGAGGATGTAAAGATCGTGAAGTTGGAGCAGAACTACCGCAGCACACAGACCATACTGAATGTAGCCAATAATGTAATCGGCAACAACAAGAACCAGATACCCAAAGAACTGTGGACCAATAATAAGGAAGGTGAAAAGATAATGCTGGCGCGCACCATGACCGATAATGATGAAGGGCGATTTGTGGCTGATGCCATAAAGGAACAGCAGATGCGCAATCACTATGGAAATAAAGATTTTGCTGTACTATATCGTACTAATGCGCAGAGCCGGTCATTCGAGGAAAGCCTGCGCAGGATGAATATACCCTACAAGCTGGTGGGTGGCACATCGTTTTATCAGCGTAAAGAAATAAAAGATTACCTCGCTTACCTGCGCGTGATAGTGAACTCGCAGGATGAGGAAAATATAAAACGCATTATCAACTACCCCGCCAGGGGCATTGGCAAAACAACAATAGAGAAAATACTGGTACGCGCCAATGAACTGGACAAGACCTTCTGGGAAGTCATCTCACAGCCCGAAATGAGCGGTGTGCATTCATCGCACATAGAAAATTTTGTGATGATGATAAAGAGCTTTCGCACTATGCTGGAAAAACAAAATGCCTACGATGTGGCATTTGCAGTAGGCAAGCATACAGGATTAGTACAGGAGCTGTATAATGATAAAAGTGTGGAAGGGCTGGCAAGGTATGAGAACGTGCAGGAACTGCTCAACTCTATAAAAGAGTTTACAGAAACACCTGATGAAGAGGGCGAACTGCTCGACAAAAGCCTGGGCAGCTACCTGCAGCAGATTACCCTGCTTACTGATGCCGACCAGAAAAATGATGACCCCAATGTAGTGAAGCTGATGACCATACATGCAGCAAAAGGGTTGGAATTTCCATGTGTCTTCGTGGTAGGGTTGGAGGAAAATTTGTTCCCCAGTTCTATGAGCCTGTACGACCGGGCCGACCTTGAAGAAGAGCGTCGCCTCTTCTATGTGGCCATTACACGCGCAAAGGAACGGCTATGGATCACATACGCCAACAGCCGCTACCGTTTCGGCAGCCTGGTGCAGAATGATGCCAGCCGCTTTATCGAAGAGATACCCGCCACTCACTTAGACAGAACATTTACCGGCGCCAGCAATAAACCGCAGATAGGCGGTTTTGGTGGAATGCTGAACAACTCATTCGAAAAGGTGCCATCTCTCAAAAAGCTGGCAGATAAACTGGCCGCACCTGCGCCGCCGGCACACACGCCGTCGGCAGATTTTGTGGCAGACGACCCTGTAGCCATGGAAGTGGGTATGCAGGTGGAGCACCAGAAATTCGGTTTTGGTAAGATACTTTCATTGGAAGGTGGCGCCAACAACCGCATTGCCGGTATCGACTTCGGCGGTCATGGCACAAAAAAGATAATGCTGAACTTTGCGAAACTGAGGATAGTGAAATGATGTATCGGTAAGGGCGCACTTAATTGAGCGGTATGCCCATCCAGGTAAATTTTGTGAACATTGACGAGCGCCCTAATTTATTTTTGCTGAAATATTTTTTCAGCCACTCTTTTTGCTCTTCTACCTGTACCAGTATATTGTTTATCTCTTTACTGAACTGGGTTACCAGTTCGCCCAATTGCTCCTTGGGATGGTCTATTTGTCGTAGTGCATTTTGCGCTTCATTGATCTTCACGTAACCGGAGTCAAACATGGCCTGAATTTCGATGTCGGGCTTCATAGGCTTGAATTGGTTGTTCCGGTATTGTATGAACCTGTTGATATGCTCAATGCCTTTGTTGTAGTCTTTCAGGGCATTGTTGTATCTCTCTACTTTTTCGTTGTGGCTGTTTACCTCCTGCTGTTCTTTATAGATCGCTATAGAGCGCCTGAGGTGTTCCAGCCTGTCATAAATAAGTGCGTTTTTCACGCCATTGGCCTCTATGCGCCGGGCAGCAGAAACGGATTGCTCAATTTCGCCAAGCTTTTCATAGGTGGCTATGGAGTCTGTAAAGCTGAAGTAAGGCACCGTTTTGTCCTTGTCCACTTTACCTTCATAGAAGCGCTGGTTAGATACCGGATATTCGAGAAATTCCCACATAGGGTCGAAGGGCATGTGGTCGCTGATAAACACCGATGGCGGCACTTTATAATAGTTGCTATTGATCCGTTTTATAAACTTACCATTGGCTATATAGCCCGATCCCCATGTAGGGTCAAACAGGTACCACTTGCCGTTTATCATTGATGCGCACCATGCATGTGGTATATAGTCCGCGAAGCCTCTCTGTTTTGTGTAGCCACTTATAATGTATGATTGTAGCCCGCACTTACGCGCCAGATCATTAAATATCGCCGCATAGTTAGCACAGATACCTTTTCTGGTACTGAGTGATTTTGTTATTCTTTCCTCCGGCTTTTCATAGAAATTGATGGCGAACATATTGTCGATGTCGTACTCTATGTTAGAGGCCGTCCATATAAAAATAGCCCTGGCTTTTTCGCTGTCAGTTGTAAATCCGGAATTTATATAGTTGGCGATTTCCGTTGTTGTTGCTGCTTTTGTAGCAGGCAATTCAAGTGCTTTTTTATCAATGGCGGCAAACGGATCCGGTGTCTTTGAAGTTGCGGTGGTCTTTTGCGCATACAGGTGAAGTGTAAGCAGCAGTACAGGTGCAAGTGCGGCAGACTTTTTTATAAAGCTCATAAGGTTTGAGTTCTCTTTGCAAAATAAGCAAAAAGCCCAAAAACAGCGATTCCTACAATTCCACCCAACCCATCCGCCACCGCATCCATAAATTCTGCGCTCCGGCCCAGGAAGGTCAATGTGCCCTGCAATAGTTCTACAAATGCCCCGAAAGCTATGGAAATAACAAGCAGACTAGCCACCCATTTAGCGGTAAGTACCGGGTGCGCGCATAGCCACAAAAAACTGAAGATACCGAACAGCACTACATGCGTCCATTTATCTATCAGCGGGATATCTACCCGTGGTATTTCTACAGAGGGGGTGAGGCAGACAATTAAAATGAGCAAGGTCCATAGGCGTGCCATGAACCTTGCCCGTTTTGTATAAGGGGAGTCCGGACTGAATATCCGTAACATTTTATCCTACTAATGCGGTATAACCGGCAGCATCCAGCAGCGCATCCACATCGGCCGGGTTGCTCACGGTCATCTTCACCATCCATCCGTTGCCGTATGGGTCGTTGTTCACATGCTGTGGGTTGTCGTTAAGTGTGCCGTTCACTTCATTTATCGTGCCGCTTATGGGCAGGAAAAGGTCAGAAACTGTTTTCACCGCTTCCACCGTACCGAATACATCATGCTGGTTCAGTGTTTTTCCTACCGTCGGAACGTCAACATATACTATATCGCCCAGTTCGTGCTGTGCGAAATCAGTAATACCTATGGTTGCAATATTACCCTCTAAGGATATCCACTCGTGGTCTTTGGTGTAACGTAAATTTGCCGGAATATTCATGCTTCATTATTTAGGTCGTAAAAATACTCTAAAAGGTTGAAAAATAATAGTTAGTATGATGATGGCAGAATAACTGCATCTTAAACGGCTACAGACTATAGCGAATCCTTTCAATCTGCACATATCGCTTATAATGTGCTAAACATATCGCATGTATATGATGCGGATGCTTTTTTGCCTGTACCTTTTACCTCCGGAACTGTTAAAATAGACTAAAACCCTTTACAGCAAGGTATTTCAGGGTATTCTCGGCATGTATTGTTTTTTGGTGGCTGCCCTAAAATATAGTAAATTGCAGAGTAAAAACAAGACTAAAATCGCTAAATGTATTAAACAAAAATTCATGCGAGTTTACCCGCTTGTGGTTCGTAGGTTTTCCACAGGCATGTTAGTTTCTTTATCATGCAAGCCATGGCGTTTTGAATAATTTAGCTGTCCCCCTACAGATTTTTACACTAAATAATTAACGCTTAAATAATAATTGCTCATGAGTGCCACAACTAAACAAAAAGGCCTGTCGTTCGACCGCCAATACACACGCGATGGAGTGAGCCCATACGATATGTTCGAGTACGATTACCGTACTTCTGTTATCCGTAATCCGAATGGAGAAAAGGTATTTGAAATGACCAATGTCGAAGTTCCTAAACATTGGTCGCAGATAGCTACCGATATCCTTGCCCAAAAGTACTTCCGCAAAGCGGGAGTGCCGCAGCCTGATGGCAGCCTCGGCAGGGAAACCTCTATTAAGCAGGTAGCTCACCGCCTTGCTCATTGCTGGCGCACATGGGGCGAAGAATATGGTTACTTCGCCGGCAAAAATGACGCTCAGGTGTTTTATGATGAGTTGGCCTATAGCATCATGGCGCAAAGTTGCGCGCCCAACTCGCCACAATGGTTCAATACCGGGCTGTTCAGCAGCTATGGCATTGATGGCAAGGCGCAGGGCCACTATTATGTAGACCCTAAGACCGGCAACCTGGAGCGCTCAAAGAACGCATACGAGCGGCCACAGCCACACGCATGTTTCATACTCAGTGTAGATGATGATCTGGTAAACGAGGGCGGCATTATGGACCTGTGGGTGCGCGAGGCGCGTATCTTCAAATATGGTTCCGGTGTCGGCACCAACTATTCCAACATACGCGCTGAAGGCGAAAAGCTGAGCGGCGGCGGCACATCGAGTGGGTTGATGAGCTTCCTGAAGATAGGCGACCGCGCGGCGGGGGCCATCAAGAGTGGCGGCACCACACGCCGTGCTGCTAAAATGGTATGCCTCGACCTCGACCACCCGGAAGTGGTGGACTTCATAGACTGGAAAGTAGAAGAAGAAAAGAAAGTGGCTGCCCTGATAGCTGCCGGTTATCCGTCAGATTACGAAGGCGAGGCTTATAAAACAGTATCGGGCCAGAACTCTAACAACTCTGTGCGCGTGCCAAACTCTTTCTTCCATGCGTTAGATAACAATGCAGACTGGGAAATGACCGCACGCAGCACCGGCAAGGTGATGAAGACGATCCCCGCAAAAGAAATGTGGGAGAAAATATCCTACGCTGCATGGCGTTGTGCTGACCCCGGCACACAATACGATACCACAATCAACGAATGGCATACTTGTCCCGAGGGTGGCCCTATCAGGGCGTCTAACCCATGCTCCGAGTATATGTTCCTCGACAATACGGCATGTAACCTCGCATCGCTCAACCTGCGCCGCTTCTTCAACGAAGAGACAGGTATATTCGATGTACAGGGCTTTGAATACATGACCCGCCTGTGGACAGTGGTGCTGGAAATATCAGTGCTGATGGCGCAGTTTCCGTCGCCTGAGGTAGCACAGCTGAGCTACGATTACCGTACACTTGGCCTCGGCTACGCAAACCTCGGCTCTATGCTTATGGTGAGCGGTATTGCTTACGATAGCGAAGAATCGCGCGCCATAGCAGGTGCCATCACCGCCATAATGAATGGTATATCGTACAAGACATCCGCTGAGATGGCTGCTACGCTTGGTGCGTTCCCCAGGTTCAAGGAGAACAAAGAGCATATGATGCGTGTAATGCGCAACCACCGTGCTGCGGCTTATGATGCGGCTGATGCGTATGAAGGAATAGAATTAAAACCGGTAGGCATTAATGCCAAATATTGTCCTGACTATCTGCTTAAAGCTGCGACAAAAGCTTGGGACGACGCAGTGCAGCTGGGCGAAAAATACGGCTACCGCAATGCGCAGGCTACCGTGATAGCGCCAACAGGCACCATCGGTCTCGTAATGGATTGCGATACTACTGGCGTAGAGCCTGATTTTGCACTGGTTAAGTTCAAAAAGCTTTCAGGTGGTGGCTACTTCAAAATTATCAACCAGTCTATACCTGCGGCACTGAAAAAGCTGGGTTATACGCCGGAGCAACAGGATGCGATAGTGAAATTTGCAAAGGGGCATGGAACTTTTGCTGGTGCTCCTTACATCAACCATCAGAGCCTGAGCGAGAAAGGCTTTATTGCTGATGAGCTCAAAAAACTGGATGCATCGGTGGAAAGCGCCTTCGAGATAGGGTTTGTATTCAATCATTATAACCTCGGCGAAGAGTGCCTGAAGCGTCTGGGCTTTACACCGGAGCAGTATTTTGCGCCTGATTTCAACCTGCTGGAAGCATTAGGTTTCTCTGATGCAGAGATGGATGCAGCCAACGACTATGTGTGCGGCACCATGACTGTGGAAGGAGCGCCGTTCCTGAAAGACGAGCACCTTTCCGTATTCGATTGCGCCAATAAGTGCGGTAAGAAAGGGCAGAGGTTCATACACGCTCACGGCCACATTCGCATGATGGGCGCGGTTCAGCCTTTCATCAGTGGAGCAATATCCAAAACCATCAATCTGCCTAACGAGGCAACCATAGATGAAATAAAAGATTGCTACTACCTGAGTTGGAAACTCGCATTGAAAGCATGTGCGCTCTACCGCGATGGGTCTAAGCTCAGCCAGCCATTAAGCAATAAGAGCGATAAGAAGAAGAAAGAAGATGTTAAAGAAGAAGCCGCACCGGCAGATTCTGGCCTCATAGTAGATATGAGCAAGCTCACCGTCGACGAGCTGCTGGAGGAAGTGAACAGGCGTATGCAGGCAAGTCCTGATACCCAGTTGAAGCGCAGGTTGAGTAATATAGTGGAGCGCAAGCAGTTACCTGCAAAACGTCGCGGCTACACCATAAAAGGTAAAGTTGGCGGGCAGGCTATGTTCCTCCGCACCGGGGAATACGGCGATGGCACACTAGGTGAGATATTCATTGATATGGCCAAAGAGGGCGCTACCATGAGGAGCATGCTCAACAGCTTTGCCATAGCCATTTCCATTGGCCTGCAGTATGGCGTGCCGTTGGAGGAATATGTGGACAAGTTCATCTTCTCAAGGTTCGAACCCGCCGGCATTGTCGACCATCCGAATATCAAATCGGCCACCTCGGTACTCGATTATGTGTTCCGCCTGCTGGCATACGAATACCTCGACCGTGATGATCTGGTGCATGTACCCGACCCTACACGTCGCACACACCAGCAGGAAATGGAAGCATTGCAGCAGGAGCTGTCGCAGGTGAGGGTAACAGCCCCGCAGGCACAAACCCCGCAGGCGCAGAAGCCAAAAGCAACCATGGCCCCGCAGGCAGTAGGCGTGAGTGCGCAAAACAGCGCTGACATCAAAAAATTGATGGGTACCAGCGCCGACGCACCCGTATGCCGCAACTGTGGTAACATCACCCTGCGCAACGGCACCTGCTATATGTGCCCCAACTGCGGAACAACAACAGGATGCAGTTAGTTGACAGATTGATAAGTTAATTGGTTAAATAGTGAAACCATCCGTTACGGCGGATGGTTTTTTTAGTATTCAAATAAATACCTTTGCGCCACAATCAATACCATGCTGCGCATTACATACATTTTAGCGGTTATCGCCCTGTCTTTTTTAGCGTGTAATAATAGCAGTACCACGCCTCCTCCCGCGCAGCAGGGGGCAGCAGGGCGACAGGGGCATTGGTATGCACGCTACACAGGCACCGTGGCTGGCCGGCCCGTAGTGGCCAACCTCTATTTTTATGCCGATAGCACGGGTGCGGTACAGTCCGTTTCGGGCAACTATTATTACAGCGATAAAAGTCAGCTTATAGACCTCTCGTCCAACAACAAAATGGAAGATAAGATACACCTTTCAGAATACGTACAGACCGTCCGCGATCCCGAGGGCAACAAAAAGTCTCCCGAATGGGTGATAACCATCGATACTGCAGGTATAAAAGGAAAGTGGTACAGCGCAGACCATAAAACTATAGGCGACGTTGTGCTTCACGAGAACTATGATGGTGCAGCTTGCAGGTTTGCTGTTATTACGGGCGGGGATTCTCTTTCCTATAAGCTCACCAATGGTTTGTACTGGCTGCGTGAGGAGCATACGTTCATTGTCCCATCAGAAGATATGAATAAAGAGGATGCGGCATTTATTACTAGTGCATTGCTGCATGAGTTGGGTGGAGATACGCTGGGCGCAACAGACCTTGAAGGTTACGTGAAAGCGGTGAATAAAGAAAGGTCTGCAGCCTATAAACGTACACTCGATGAACTGGTGAACGACAATGATACCTTGGAGCATGAGAGCTACAACTGGGAAAGCGATTTGAGCACCCTGTGTGTGTATAATGATAAGGGTCTGGCGGTTTTCAACTTCAACCAGTACGACTACAGCGGCGGTGCGCATGGCAACAACTGGAGCCGGTATATATGCCTGGATGTAAAGGAAAAGAAAGTGTGGCGGCTCTCCGATATATTGGATGCAGATGGCCGGATGCTAAGTGCCATACTGGAAAAAGAAGCCCGTACAAATTTTGACATAAAACAGGGCGACCCGCTGAACGACCAGTTGCTCGTTGACACCATACCTGTCACCGATAATATCATCATCTCAGGCCTCGGACTTACCTTCCATTACAATGCCTACGAGGTAGCCTGCTACGCCGAAGGCGAGGTGTCTTTTTTTCTCCCATATGCTATGTTAAAAGACATGCTGAAACCGGAGTTTAAGAAGAGAATGGGCTTGCAGTAATTTTAGTTCCTACTTTTGCTTTGTTATGTACTACACCGACCACCTCCAATCACCTCGCCTCATCACCCGCTTTGTTACGCAGGATGATGTGCCGGTATGGCTTGACTATTGCCGCGATAGTGTGGCTACAAGGTTTACAGCTATGCCGGGAAAAACACCGGAGGAATTTGCACAGTTTTTTATAGACCGGGCATTGGCGCGCTATGAGGCCGGCGAATACGGCTTGCAGGCACTCATCAGTAAAGACACAGGCGAATTCATAGGCCAGTGTGGTTTGATAAAGCAGCATGTAAACGGCATAGACGAGGTGGAGGTGGGTTATCACCTGCTGCCCCGCCACTGGGGCAAGGGCTATGCTACAGAGGCCGCCCGGCTGTTCCGCGACTATGGCTTTGAACATAATGTTGCCGATTCTATCATATCCATCATAGACCCGCAGAATTTCCCCTCAAAGAAAGTAGCCCTGCGCAATGGCATGACATTGGTAGCCACCGATATGCCGTTCAGGGATGCAGAATACAACATCTTCAGGATCACCCGGAGTGAATGGGAAACGCTCAGGCAGGCCGGGGTGCCAGCCGCGAATAAATAACTGTATCCTCAAATTTCCCATCCCAGAAGATATTTTCCTTAAAATACGCTTCCTGCGTAAAGTTGTTACGCTCCAGCAGCTTGCGCGATGCCGCATTTGCCGGGTTCACATGCGCCTCAATTGAATGCAGCCCCAGTTTATCGAAGCCATAAGCAATAGTGGCCTTTATCGCCTCGTCCATTATTCCCTGCCCATGGTATTCCTGCCGCATCATATACCCTATCTCTGCGCGGTAATGCTCCTTATACAGTACATGGTAGCTCATATGCCCCATCATCCTGTCATCGCCCTTCATGGTCATTGCCCAGGCAATACCCTCGTTGGTGGCAACATTGTTTTGTATTTTCTGTATCAGGGGCAGCAGGTCTTCTACGCTTGCAGGGCGAGGGCGGGCTATATAGCGCATCAGGTCATCATGTGTACGCAGATAGAATATATCCTCAGCATCTTTTTCGGTTATTGCCCTCAGTACAAGCCGTTCAGTAGTGATCACGGGAAAGGGGTCAAAATTTACTTGTAGCATAGGCCGCTTTTTAACGTTTTACTTACACATTCTTGGCAATTTGGCATATGTATTGCTTCGCTATGTAGATACTTATAAAACTAAATGTATTATTTTTGCACACACAAAACTTAAATTATGAAATTAAAATTATTCTCACTTTTGTTTTTTGCGTTATTGCCATTGCTCTCATTTGGGCAAGGTGCCAGCCTCACTATCTTCTCCGAAGACGGCGATAAATTCATCCTTTACCTCAACGGCCAGCAGCAGAACCTCAACGGGCAAACCAACCTGCGCCTCGACGGACTCAGTCAGCAATATTACCAGGCAAAGATTGTTTTTGAAGATAAAGCTAAAGCAGCTATCAGTAAAAATATCCCGGTGGTTGATCCCGGTACCAATCAGCCTGCAGATGTAGTATATAAGATCAAGAACAAAGACGGCGAAATGAAGTTGCGTTATTTCTCCGCGCAGCCCATACAGCCAAACTACGTTCCTCCGGCAGATGTATATGTAGTTCATTATGGCCAGCCCGACCGCGGCACCACTACCGTTACACAAACTACCGTTACTCAGACCACCGGTGGCAATACAGGCAACGGAAGTGTGAACATTGGATTCGATGCAGGTGGTGGCAATGGTGGCGTGAACATGAACATGAATGTCAATGTGAACGACCCCAACATGAACAGCACCGTGACCCAGACTACCACTACTACCACTTATTCCAGCTCCACCACTACATCCGGCGGGCATTACGACAACCAACCTGTTAGTACCGGTTGTCAATACCCGATGAACGTAGCTGATTTCAATGCAGCTAAAAAAACAGTAGCAAATGCCAGCTTTGAAGAAACCAAACTTTCCACAGCAAAAAGTATCCTTTCTTCAAATTGCTTTAACACCAACCAGGTAATTGAAATTTGCAAGCTCTTCGGTTTTGAGGAATCAAAGCTCGATTTTGCAAAGTACGCTTACGACATGACCACCGACCGTGGAAATTACTTCAAGGTGGGCAACATCTTCAGTTTTGATGCGAGTAAGACCGAATTGAATGATTATATCAGCAGTCATCGATAGTAAATAATGCTATAATGATCTTTTGGTGCCCTCGCAATTTTGTGGGGGCACTATTTTTTTAAATACCTGTTTAATTGAGAATTGGAATAGCATTATTGGTCTTGCAACTGTTTTTCTGCTGCACCGCGCACGCGCAGGAAAATCATGCGATACCTATACCTATCCACGATTCATCAGAACATGCCGATGTGATCATTGCCTCCAGGTACAATAATGAGCTTGACCTCGTAGATATTGGCCGGAACATACTGCACAAAGGCACTGGCAAAAGAATGGAAACAGGGCAACTGAAGTCTAAGAAGCTGCGCGTTTCCCTGGTACCGGCAGTGGGGTATACACTGCAAACAAATTTTGCCGGGCTATTGGCATCCAACGCCACGTTTTATACCGATGAAAGTGCGAATGCGTCAACCATCCTCACCAGCCTCACCTATACAGTACGAAATCAGGTGATACTGCCATATCAAACCACCATTTGGACAAAGGATAATAAGTACAATATCGTTTTCGACTGGCGCTATCTGTATTTCCCGTCCTTTACCTATGGGCTGGGGGGCTACACTTCGCTTAGCGACGGCTATCTCGTCAATTACTCTGCGCTCAATTTACACCAGGCTGTGCTGCGCAGGGTGATGAAGAATATGTATGCCGGCTTGGGCTACAATTTCAATTATTACTGGGATATCAGGGAAATGAACCCACCCGTCGGCAAGTTGTCCGATTTCGCCAGTTATGGCTATTCAAAAAAAGATGTGGCGTCAGGTATCACGCTTAATTTCCTGTACGATACAAGGGACAATCCGGTTAACGCCGAGAAAGGCAGTTTTGTTGATTTCATTTACCGTACTAATCCGGTTTTCCTTGGAAACAAGGCCGGCTGGCAGTCGCTCATTGCCGATATTCGTAAGTTCATTACATTTCCCGAAGGGTCAAAAAATGTCATTGCGCTATGGAGTTATAACTGGATAACGCCCGGTGGCAAGCCGCCTTACCTCATGTTGCCAGCCACTGGCGGCGATGCCTATACCAATACCGGGAGGGGATACATTCAGGGCAGGTTCAGGGGCAGCAATATGCTTTATATGGAAAGTGAGTATCGCTTCCGCATCACACGCGATGGTTTTCTGGGTGGCGTCGTTTTTGCCAATGCGCAAACCTTTACCGAGCAGGCATCTGCCAGGTTCGAAACTATTGCCCCCGGCTATGGTGGAGGGTTAAGGTTCAAGTTCAATAAGTTCTCACGCACCAGTGTGGCCATCGACTATGGTTTTGGCATTGGTGGGTCGGGTGGTGTATTTGTGAATGTGGGCGAGGTTTTTTAAGGAACGAAAGTCAATCCATTCCAAACTTATCATTTTTGGGAATCAGCGATTTCTTCAGCTTGAACCGTTTAGCAACAGTTAAGCGTAAGTTCCCCGAGTTTCTTTCCGCCCACGTATCTGGCGCTACTGAATTATTTTTCGCAACAAGCATTATGTACGTGATCCCTGCATAATATTTATCCGAGCTCCACCCGGCAGCAAATTTCGCTGTGGCATTGTAAGTCAATCCTGTCTTGGTATTACTCTGGTCCAGGTGCGTATTCCTTATCACCGAATATCCTAGGCCTGGCCCACCGGTCAAAACGCCTGTGATAAAATACTGTTTTTTTATGACGAATGTATACGCATAACCTATGTTGCACCCTACCGCTGAATAGCTGAATTTATTGAAATGGTGGTTGTGGAAAAAATCTGCTTTGCTTATCCCCGTCGGAATGAACGATGAGTCGGTTTTCCCATGATTATAATAAATGCCGCCGCCTAATAGAAAAGACCCTGCACTTTCTGTTTGTATCTCGTTTTGAAAGAATGGGGCGTTAAATGAAAATTTACCATTGTTGAAAACATAAGTAGCATTGAAGCTTAGGTCAGTGGTATTTAGGTCGGCCATTTTCAGTATTTGTACAGGCGTCGCCCCTGCCAATGCATCACTGCTGTTTGAAAGATAATAGCCACGAAAAAATTGTGCCGAGTAGTCAACAACAAAATCGCGGATGTAAGCATACGTCTGTATGTCAAAAGAGCGCGTCTTGCCAAACTTCTCTTTGTCTTTCGTAGTAAAAGGGGCGTTAAAAGCAAAATTTACCGAGAGCGACTTGTAATTAATACCAACCCCTATATCGTAACTCCGGTTCGTTTTAAAAATAAGTTTATCCTGCCCGTCAGTTAGTTTAAAATTATTGGCTCTTATACAGGTGAAAGCCCGAAAAATCAGGTGATGGCTATAAAAGTCCTTTATATAGCTGGTATCCCTGCTTTTGTGTCTGATGTACACCATTTGCCCTTCTGCACTAATTACAGAGAAAAGGCTGCATAAAATGAATATAATTAATTTCAATGTTCCGATTCGTTCTTTAAAAAATAATGTACCTATTACCATGCCGCGAAACCTGAAATGATAAAATTTATAAGGAAGAAGCCAAATAATCCTATATTAGAATAATGGACGACAAGCAACTCAAACATTTTCTGGATGCAAAAGTTGCATTGTATAACCAGCCATCTTTTATAGAGAAAGACCCCATAAGCATCCCACACGCATTTACTAAAAAACAGGACATCGAAATATCCGGCCTTTTTGCTGCTGTGCTGGCCTGGGGCAACCGCACCACCATCATCAATAATTGCAAAAAGCTGATGGGCTGGATGGACAACAGCCCCCACGAATTCATCCTGCACCACAAAGACACCGACCTGAAGCTCTTCCTTCATTTTGCACACCGCACATTCAACACGACCGACCTGCTTTATTTCCTCCACTTCCTGCAATACCACTATCGGCAGCACAACTCGCTGGAAGATGCATTCGTATCAGCGAAAAATTACAGGGAAGAGAATGTAGAACAGGCGCTCATTTACTTTCACAATTACTTTTTTTCGATTGAATACCCGGAGCGCACCCGCAAACATATCTCTACACCACAACGCAACTCCGCCTGCAAACGGCTGAATATGTACCTGCGCTGGATGGTAAGGAAAGAGAATAGAGGAATAGATTTCGGTATATGGAAGAAGATAAAGCCATCGCAGCTCATTTGCCCGCTCGATGTGCATGTTGCGCGCGTTGCGGAACGTCTGGGGTTGATCGACGATATTAGGTCCAATTGGTCAAATGCTCTTGAACTTACGCGCCGCTTGAAAGAGCTCAATCCCGCAGATCCGGCTATCTATGATTTCGCATTGTTTGGGCTGGGTGCGGAGGAGCGGTTTTAATTATAGGTTTTTGACTATTTTTGCGCCCTATGGCAAATGAGAATAAATTACAGAATATTATAGGGCATTGCAAGGAATACGGTTTCGTCTTTCAATCTAGTGAAATATATGATGGGCTAAGCGCTGTATATGATTACGGCCAGCTTGGTGCCGAACTGAAGAGGAATATACGCGATTACTGGTGGCGCAGCATGACGCAAATGCATGATAACATAGTGGGCATAGATGCTGCCATATTCATGCACCCTACCACATGGAAGGCCAGCGGGCACGTTGACAACTTCAGCGACCCGATGATAGATAATAAAGACAGCCAGAAACGTTACCGGGTAGACCACCTCATAGAAGGCTTTGTTGAAACTCTTGACAAGGAAAAAGGTGATGCCATGCTGGCGCAAATGGACCAGCTATTGGCAGCAAATGATTTTGCCGGACTGAAGCAACTGATAGATGATAATAAAATTTCTTGCGCCATAAGCGGCACATGCAACTGGACAGATGTTCGCCAGTTCAACCTCATGTTCTCTACCGAGATAGGTTCTGTGGCAGACGAGGCTAATGTCATTTACCTGCGCCCGGAAACAGCACAGGGTATTTTTGTGAATTTCCTGAATGTGCAGAAGACCGGCCGTATGAAGATACCTTTCGGCATAGCACAAACAGGTAAGGCTTTCAGGAACGAGATTGTAGCGCGTGGTTTCATCTTCCGTATGCGCGAGTTTGAGCAGATGGAGATGCAGTTCTTCATCAAGCCGGGCACACAGAAGGAGTGGTACGAATACTGGAAAGAAGAGCGCATGAAGTGGCATCTGTCGTTAGGTATATCTTCCGACCGCTACCGTTTTCACGATCATGTGAAACTGGCCCACTATGCCGATGCTGCCTGCGACATTGAATACGATTTCCCGATGGGCTTTAAGGAAGTGGAGGGCGTGCACAGCCGCACCGATTTCGATTTGAAGAACCACCAGCAATACAGCGGTAAGAAGCTCACCTATTTCGATACCGACATCAACCAGCACTACATCCCGTATGTCATAGAGACCTCCATAGGCCTCGACCGCACGGTGATGATGATACTGAGCGAAGCATATAAAGAGGAAGATCTCAGCACGCCCGAAAAGCAGGATAGCAGGGTAGTGTTGAGTTTCCCGCCCATGCTGGCGCCCATTAAGCTCGCCGTATTGCCACTCACAAAGAAAGATGGCTTGCCGGAAATAGCACGCGAACTGATAGACCAGTGCAAGCCGTACTTCAAATGCTTTTATGAGGAGAAGGACAGTATAGGTAAGCGCTACCGCAGGCAAGATGCTATAGGCACCCCATTCTGTGTCACCATAGATCACCAGACCAAAGAAGACCAGACCGTCACCATACGCCACCGCGACAGCATGACACAGGAGCGAATAGCCCTTGCCGACATACGTCAGTTAGTGATGGATAAGATTAAGATGTTTTAGTAACCGATCTGGTATATAATGTTTAAATTGCCGCTTATATAGGCGGCAATTTTTTTATGGGAGATATTCTGTTACAGGAAACAGCATCAGCACTAAAAGAGGATTGGGACTTACAACTCCCCGATACCCTTTCGGAAGAAACTATACTGCGGTTACTTGCCGAACGTATAGTAGTTATCCTGGAGCGTGGTGCCGAAACATTTTTCCAGCTCATGTACCGGCTCGATATTTCTGAAAAAAAGCTGAACGCTGTTTTGCAGGAAGATGATGTACCCATGAAGATAGCCCGCCTTATCTACGACCGCCAGCTGCAAAAGATAAAAAGCCGCCACGAGAACCGCATGAAAAGCAGCAGCGACGACCCCGAATTGAAATGGTAATTCATTAGCTGATCAGCTAATTATTTAGTAAACTTATACCCTATCCCCCTTATCGAATGAAAGTGTTTGGGGTTACGGCTGTCTTTCTCAAAGTACTTCCTGAAATTGAGGATGAAGTTATCTATAGTGCGCGTGGTTGGGTAAACATTGTACCCCCATACTATCTGCAATATCTGCTCACGGCTCACTACTTCGCCTTCATGCTCTATCAGCAGCTTTAGTAGTGCGGCCTCTTTTTTACTCAGCTCCTGTACCTTTTTATTTTTGTCTATGCACTCGTGCGCCCCGAAATCTATTTTGCAGCCCTCAAATTCATACATATCACTCACTGCCTGCGGTTCCTTTATCTTCTTGTTCTTCGTCACTAATTTATCCACCCGCAGCAGTAATTCTTCCAGGTTAAAAGGTTTGGTCAGGTAGTCATCGCCGCCTTTTTTCAGGCCCAGCACCCTGTCGGCCCCGCTGTTGCGTGCAGAGAGAAAAAGTATTGGCACATCATTATGCTGCATTCTTATGGTCTCGCATACGGTTATGCCATCCATCTCCGGCAGCATAATGTCAAGAATGATGAGATCGAAATATTCGTTCTTCACCATTTTTATCACTGCCGGGCCATTATCTACGGTAGTTACTTCATACCCCTCCAGTTCCAGGTTCAGCTTCAGCGCTTCGCGCAGGCTTTCCTCGTCCTCGGCCACCAGCAATGATGCTTTATGTGTTTTGGCTACCATATGGAGTATTGATTAAGCGATGAAATTACAGATATTAGCTAAATATTCGCAGGGGAGGAAGAATAAATACACTAATCCATTCGGGGGTTTATACCGCAAAGCTCTCCCCGCACCCGCAGCTGCGGCTGGCATTCGGGTTACTGAAGTGAAACCCCTTACCGTTCAGCCCGTCAGAGAAATCAAGGGTAGTATCGCACAGGTATAAGAAACTCTTGAGGTCGGTCACTAGTTTCACGCCCTGATCTTCAAACACCTGGTCGCGGGGCTGCGCCTCATTATCAAAATCAAGCTTGTAAGACAGACCTGAACAGCCGCCCCCTACTACACTTACACGAAGAAAATAATCATCGCCAAGGCCCGAATCCTGCCTCAGCTTCATTACTTTTTCCTTCGCCTTATCGCTTACGTAGATCATTGTTAATCTTTTAGTCGTAAGTCGTGAGCCTTAAGTCGTAAGTCCATGAGGCTAAAAATACCAACTCATGACTTACGACTTACGATCTACGACTTTAATGCGCCTTCTTCTCAGCCACCAGTTCCGGCAGCCCGTTCTTCACACGGTAATCATTTATGGCCGCTTTTATGGCGTCTTCCGCCAGCACCGAGCAGTGTATCTTCACCGGTGGCAGGTTCAGTTCTTCCACTATATCCATATTGTCTATAGATAAAGCCTGGTCAACCGTTTTCCCTTTCAGCCATTCCGTTGCCAGGGATGAAGATGCGATTGCCGAGCCGCAGCCAAACGTTTTGAACTTGGCATCCATTATCAGTCCGCTTTCCTGGTCCACTTCTATCTGCAGGCGCATTACGTCGCCGCATTCAGGTGCGCCCACCAGGCCGGTGCCCACATTGGTCTTTGCTTTATCCAGCGTTCCCACATTCTTCGGGTGAGAATAATGGTCGATCACTTTTTCTGAGTATGCCATTTTGTTTGATTTTATAATTAGCAAATTAGCTGATTAGCTGGTTGCCAATATTATTAATTACTCCTTTTACCAACACACCAATCAGCTAATCATCACATCAGCTAATCAGCTAATCAGCTAATCAGCTAATTATTTAGTGGTGCGCCCACTCTATCGCATTTATGTCCACACCTTCTTTAAACATTTCCCAAAGCGGGCTCATCTCTCTCAGTTTCAATACGGTGCTTTTTACCGCATCTATCGTAAAATCTATCTGGTCATCAGTTGTGAACCTGCCCAGGCCAAATCGCAGCGAGCTGTGTGCCAGGTCATCGCCCAGGCCCAGCGCTTTCAATACATATGATGGCTCCAGCGATGCCGACGTACACGCCGAGCCGCTCGATAGTGCAATGTTTTTATTAAAGCCCATCATCAGCCCCTCACCTTCCACATATTTGAACGATATGTTGGTCACATGCGGCAGCCTGTGTTCCCTGTTGCCGTTCACATAGGCCTCTTCCAGTTCCAGCAGTCCGCTTTCCAGCCTGTCCCGCATAGCGCTCAGGCGTTTTGCTTCGCTTTCCATTTCGTTCATGCACAGTTCGCAGGCTTTTCCCAGCCCTGCTATTGCCGGTACATTCAGCGTACCGCTGCGCATACCACGCTCATGGCCGCCGCCGTCCATCTGTGCGGTTACCTTCACGCGTGGGTTCTTACGGCGAACGTATAACGCACCTACACCTTTAGGTCCATACATCTTATGCCCGCTAAACGCCATCAGGTCTATCCCGTCGGCATTTACGTCCACCGGTATCTTACCCACTGCCTGTGTAGCATCCGTAAATAACAGTACACCATGCTTGCGGGCTATCTTGCTTATCTCGCGTATAGGCTGCACCACACCTGTCTCGTTATTGCCATACATAATGGCGATAAGTATAGTTTTATCCGTAATGGCCTTTTCCAGTTCCGTCAGGTCTACCAGGCCATCTGCCTGCACCGGCAGATAGGTCACCTGTCCGCCTTCCTTTTCTATATGCTTGCAGGTATCCAGTACTGCTTTATGCTCGGTAGTGCAGGTAATGATATGGTTGCCCTTTGAGGCGTACATTTCATATACCCCCTTTATGGCAAGGTTGTCCCCCTCTGTCGCTCCGGATGTGAATATGATTTCCTTCGGGTCTGCGCCTATCAGTTTGGCCACCTGCTCACGGGCATAATCTACAGCCTCTTCTGCTACCCAGCCAAACGAGTGGTTCCGGCTCGCTGCGTTGCCGAATTTCTCGGTGAAATAAGGCAGCATTGCTTCCAGCACACGCGGATCCATCGGCGTGGTGGCATTATTGTCAAGATATATTGGCAATTTTAATTCCATAACTTTGAAGGCCCAAAAAGGGCAACTACAAAATTACATTAAACTTACTGGTTTAAGACACCTCACCCTATTGTAGCTTTAGATGTTCCCATTTATAAAAACTATGAGGAATCATCGAATTTCTGTTTGGAATGTTACTTTTTCGCCTTTCCGTGTCCCCAGGGGGGCTCCTTGCATAGCACGCGAGCGCCGAGGGACTTGGAGTGGTCACGAAACTTTAAATTGTGTATAAAACCATATATTTGTAAAAACATGAAATATGAGGAAATGCTTTGTTATACAGCCTTTTGATAATGATAAATTTGATAAAAGATATACAGATATATTCAAGCCTGCAATAGAAAACGCAGATTTATTTTCATATAGAATAGATAAGGATTTAAGTGTGAGAATCCCAATTGATGAAATTGAAAAGAACATCTACGATAGTGCAATTTGTTTTGCAGAAATAACTACTGATAATCCAAATGTTTGGTATGAATTGGGATTTGCCTTTGCTTGTGGCAAAGATGTTGTATTAGTTTGCTCAGAAGAAAGGGAAGATAAATTCCCTTTTGATATTCAGCATCGCCATATTATCACATATAAGACGGGCTCCAAAAGTGACTTTGAGAAATTAGAAGATACCATTACAAAAAAAATAAAAGCAATATTGCAAAGTTCAAGAGTAATAAAGACTCTTAACAGTACACCTGTAGTTGAAAAAGAAGGTCTGAAAAGTCATGAAATTGCACTACTTATTTTTATGGCTGAAAATCAATTTACAAGCGAAGAGTCGATATCTGTGTGGAATTTGAAAAATGCTATGAATAATGCTGGCTATACAGATATAGCTACTAGTGTGGGAATTAGAACATTGATTAAAAAAGAATTGGTCATATCATCCAGAGAATCTGACCGATGGGGCAATGGAGATGAATATACTGCTTTAAGGTTGTCCGAAAAAGGAGAAAATTGGATATTGAATAATCAAGACCAGTTTGTATTTAGAATGGAAAAACCAAATCCGACGAATAGTTCGCAAAAAGTTATTGATGATTTACCATTTTAATTTTAATTGTAGTAGCGGACCATCCGTGATGATAATACGATTGCATGGAAAGTAGAAATAGAGAAATACTTGCTATAAAGCAACATATAGCTAATCAATTTGACAAATCTGATTGGCTTAATTTAGGTTATGCAATTGATTGTTACGATTTAATCGAAAACCATAGCCGGCTTTTGCGCAGTTTAAGTTGGGGTGATACCGATTATGAAGGTAATATTCTTGAAGTATTAACTGCAATAGCTAAGCGAAATCCAGACAATCTTGATAAGATAAAGTCTTATTTGGCGGAACGATACCATATACCGCTAGTTTCTGAGTTTATTTCCACAGATCACAAGCAAATACCGCAGAGATTAGTGACTTTTTCGCCCCAGGTTTTTCAAGTGCCAGATAAAAAGCAAAATGGAAACCTCGTTGCTGTAATGTTGCCTTTTCAACTTGCTGATACTTTCTCGGCAATCAAAACCGCATGTGACAATTATGGCTTGGAATGTAAAAAGGCAGACGATATTTGGGAGAACTCAACATTCATACAAGATATTTTTGAATTAATTTTCACTTGCAAGATGGTGATTGCAGATTTTTCAGGAAAAAATCCTAATGTTTTTTATGAGGTTGGAATAGCTCATACATTAGGGAAAATTGTTGTCCCAATTACACAATCTATAGGTGATGTTCCAACTGATTTAGGTCATCATAGAGCATTGAAATATTTGCCTAATGCCCAGGGGTATGCAGATTTAACGGCAGAACTGGGAAAAAAATTGGGAGCAATATTCCTAAAAAAGCACAGCCAACAAGAAGTAAAAGATGACCTTCCATTCTAAGATTTATCAATAAGAAAAATTGACTGCGTCTACAGAGTGTACCAATCAGCAGTGTCAACAATAAGATAGTCGGAAAAAATTTAAAATAGAGATACATTAATTCTATGGATAATTATCAAGTGCAAGTAGAAAGATTAAAAAATCTAATGGTGAGTGCAGCCACTGATGGTGGCATTTATGATGAAGTTGAAAATGAATATTTACAATTAAGACAAACATTGCTTAGAATAGGCAAGTTTAAGGCCATTGCCCCCAAATTTGTTACAACCTGTGGAACTCTTAGAGAATTTAAAAGAGAAATGCAATCTGTTTCGCCTCATTATCAGCCGAGACGTGATCACATAAAGCACGCGTTTTATCCGCTGATTAATTCCCTTTATGGATCTGAAACAATGATAGATGCAATCGCTGACATTGTTCAACAAGTAGATTTTGGCCAACTGAATCTTTTACCGGTTGATATACAGAACAAGGGGAGAGAAATGTCGGAAGTATACTTATATCTATACTGTATTGAAAATTCACTAAGAATTTTTATCGTTGAGATTATGAAAAGAAATGCCGCAGTTTCCTTTCCTGCAAGAGTTCAAGAAACTATAGCTAAAATGAAAGAGAGTGAAAGTGAAAGCAAGTATCTACCTGTTCGTGGAAACAATGATTTATTTTATTGTGATTTTATTCAACTTGGAAAGATAATCGTAGCGAACTGGAGTGTATTCTCTCAATATTTCCCAGACAAAAACGAACATTGGTTAAATGTAATGATCAATGAACTGTATAAAATAAGGTGTTTGGTTGCTCATAACAGTTATGTAGGTGAGCATGAAAGAATGAGTTTAAAGGTATATTATAAGAACATAACAATGCAACTAAAATTAAATTAAAAACCGACACTCATTCGTAATGTGGTTTTTAAATTATTCTCCAGCAAAGTCCCCGATGTCGTCCGTAGTGTTCAGGAATTAAACCATAAAAGCAAAAGTTAACCAGTAGTCTCACGTCTGGCGCGAATCGCCTATAAAAAAACTCTCCATCAGATAACTCGAACAATATGGGATTGTCCCGGACTGTTGCGACAAGCTCATTAAATTAACAGAGTTATCTAATATGCCATTGATTTCGTCGTTTTTCTAAGTCTATTTAGATAATTAATACCAATAATTAGGATATTTGTTATCATTATTAAAGCTAATATTATAGACAAAGCTTCCGCCAAATATCGTTTAAATTGTTCGTTATTGAAATACTGAATTAGCAAAATACTACTATTGCGTAGTAAGGGAATAAAAGAAATTTTAAGGAAAAAATAAAGAAAGAGCATAATAGGTAAAATTGCACGAAACAGTTGCCTACGGTGCATATCGGGGAGATTATCATTAACTAATTTTCCGAAAAATGCCCCACATAGAAACCCTACAAAAATGTCCTTTGTAAGATGTGACTCAACATATTTAAGTAATTCACCTAACATCTCTTAGCGTATCCTATTCAAATATATGGCAAAAAAATAGAACTGCAAAAAATATTCCCCACTGGACGAAGTGTGTCGCTTCTTCCAGAAAGTTGCAAGGGTCTCCCCGTTTTGCGCAAGTGTTTTGCGCAAGTGTCTGCTAAGTAGCAAGTCCGTCTGGCGCGAGTGTTCCGTAGGATCACTCGTGTCTAAACAATTCTGCCGGTCTGCGACCGGAATTCAATGGTATATACCCGTTTGGCGCAAGTGTTTTTCACTTGTGTCTGCTAAATAGCAAGTCTTTTTTCGACTTGCGTTAACATCAATATCACGTAAATTACAAAACACTAATATCCCACTCAAACCCTTGCTCAGCCTACATCGAAAAACCATGACGGTACAGTAACTGTACCATGATGTTTTTTTTATTTTGCTGCCATCCACACATTCCCGAACTTTACCTGAACCTGAAAAAATCAGGCCCAAGTTCTTTGAATGGCTGGCAACTTATTTTATCTGCTGCGGGCTCGGCGACTTACGACTCTTAGTAAGCTTCGAACTGCGACTACCTTATGCCCGGGTTTTTATACCTTTTGGGGTATAATTATACCTTTGGGTGGTATAAATATACCTTTTAGGGTATAACTATAC
>CAYSIG010000007.1:0-117878 GCA_964430995.1 uncultured Flavipsychrobacter sp. | reverse complement strand
GTTTGCCAGGGCAATGCCATCGGATTGACACAGTCGGTGCCCGGTGGCGCATGGACAAGCAGCAACCCTGCTGTGGCAATAGTAACAACAACACCATCTACATTCTTCCCGGGTTATGTTACAGGCCTCACGCCCGGCGTAGTGACAATATCTTATACAAAAGCTTCCTGTCCTCCGGCTACTTATGTGGTGACGATTAATCCCGGTCCGGCAGCTATCACAGGGCCTACTACTATTTGCACCGGCATGACAACGCTTTTATCGTCTGCTTCCACTGGTGGTTTCTGGTCGAGTACGAACCCGGCCATCATCATTAACCCTGCAACCGGCGCGGTAACCAGCAGCACAATAGGTGCCGTAGGTACAATCTATTACACCTTCCCAACGGGTTGCTATGCTTCCGTTCCCGTAAATGTGAGTTATGGCGCCCCACCTATGGTAGGTCCTGCCACACTTTGCAAAGACGCGACCGACACATTCTTCAACTCTGACCCTGCAGGTATCTGGAGCAGCACGGACCTCTCTATCGCTCAGATAATAGATAGTTCGGGCGTGGCTACCGGCATCAGCGCAGGTACCGTAAATATCTCCTATACACTTCCTAACGGATGCTTCTCTGTCCAGCCTCTTACAATAAACCCACGCATTGCAGGGGTTGTTTCTGTAACTCGTTATCCTTCCGGCATTATCTGCGAAGACGATACAGTTTTGATTGTGGCAACTCCCGTAGTGGGCGGCGGTTCGGCACCTACATTTAACTGGAAAAAATTCAGTGTTACAATTCCCGGTGAAACGAATGACACCCTTGTATACATCGCAAGTTGGGATAGCCTTCATTTCCATGGCGACGTGATCAATTGCTTTATGTTCCCTAACGATGGTTGCCCATTGTATGATTCGGTAGCAGACAGCGCTTACATGGATGTGGCCCCACTGAATGTACACCCTAAAATTACCATCACCACATCAGGCCCCGATACAGTAGCTTTCCTTGGCCAGAGTGTTACATTCTACTCCAGCGTAACATGGGGCGGCCCGTCACCAACTTACCAGTGGTTCAGGAACCGGGTAGCTATTCCCGGGGCCAATGCACCCACATACACCACTATGCTTTATGGCAGGGATACCTTCCATTGCGAAGTGATTGGCAATCCGCCATGTATGGATGCGACATTACCTCTTGGCCTGGGCATCAGTAACAGCATAATCATCCACAACTACCTGGGTGCCGATGCTTTGTCTGCGGGCAATAACAGCCTTTCCCTGTTCCCCAACCCAAATAATGGCACCTTCACCCTGAGTGGTAAACTGGCGGTTATATCAAACGAAGATGTGAACTATGAAGTGGCCAATATGCTGGGCCAGGTAGTACATACCGGACAAACAACACCTAAAAATGGTGATGTAAATGCCCATATCAAAACTGAAGGCCTTACCCCAGGCACTTACCTGCTACGCGTAAATACCGGATCAGGAAGCGAAACCTTCCACTTCGTCATCGGTAAATAATAGAAAACGATACAATAAAAAAGGATGGCCCCGCAAAAGCGGGGCCATCCTTTTTTATTGTCAGGAAACAACATTAATTGTAGGACATTTGCTTTTCTTTCTGGCGCTTCACCTGGCTCACCAATGAGTTGAACGCAACATCAAAAGACTCTTCAAATGTCTTGCTCTGGTGTTTCACGAAATAAGAATGCTTTGGTACATGCACCTTGATCTCTGCCACCTTGTCGCGCACCTGCTGCGAAAGGTTGTCGAGCTTTAAGTACACCTCCACGTCTATTATCTTGTCATGAAATGTCTTGAGCTTTTCCATTTTGGCGCTCACATGCGCCAGGAGCCTGTTGTCTGCATCAAAATGCACTGTCTGGATTTGTACGTTCATAGCTTTCTGTTTTGGTTAAGAAATAAATCACCCTCGCGGATGGTTCTGTTTATGAATTTCTTTTAGCTTATCAATATTGTTGTGTGTATACACCTGCGTGGCGGCAAGGCTGCTGTGGCCCAGCAGGTCTTTTATCGCCTGTATATTGGCACCGTTGTTGAGCAGGTGTGTGGCAAAGGTGTGCCGGAGCACATGGGGGCTCTTCTTTTGCAGTGTGGTGGCATCGCCCATATACCGTGTCACAGTACGGTATACATAGCCGGCATACAATGGTTCCCCCGACTCAAGATTGAAAAGAAATTGCTCATTATGCTGCTTCAACTGCCGCTTTCCGGCCATATAGTCCCTTATGGTATCGAGCAGTGCGGGGCTCACCGGCACCAGCCGCTCCTTGTTGCCCTTACCCAGTATCCTCAGCTGGTTCAGGCTCCATTCTATATCGCTCTCCTTTAGCTGCAGCAACTCATTGCGCCGCATCCCGGTGGCATAGAGCAGCTCGCATATCAGCCGGTCGGTAAATCCTTTAAAGCCTTCGTCATACTTCACTTCTTCCAGCAGGTGCTCCGCTTCCGATTCCTTCAGGTATACCGGCAGGCGCTCGGGCAGACGCTGGGCATGCAGCTGGCGCACGGGGTTCTTCTCAATATGCCCCAGCCGCTGCAGGTATTTATAATAAGAATTGAGACTTGATATTTTGCGGTTAATGGTGCGGGCGGTCTGTTTATCGCCCTTCATGCCGGCGAGCCAGCCCCTGATGTGGAAATGCGTGATCAGCTTCATTTCACTCATCCCGAATTCTTTGGTAAGAAAATCCCTGAACTGTTCCAGGTCGCGCTGGTAAGCGGTCAGTGTGTGAGCAGAGTATCTTTTCTCAAATCTCAGGTATTGTATAAAATCCGGTAGCCTTTCGTCGAACATAGAAAACCCGCTATTGTAAATTTACGAAAAATACAATAGCGGGCGAAAAATTTATCTGTTAAAATATATCTTAATCTTCTCCTTCCCCGTTTGCCATTTGCAGCTTGTACACAGCCTTCAGTATCTCTGTACGGCGCCTGATGGATGGCTTGGTGAACGACTGGCGGTCGCGAAGTTGGTTCAGTACACGGGACTTCTCGTATTTCTTCTTGTACTTCTTGAGCGCTTTATCAATGTTTTCGCAGTCTTTCGAATCAATTATCAGCATATTATATACCCCCTTTTGATGTTGGGACGGCAAAGGTAATGTTTTTTCTTATCCGTGCAAATTAATTCCTTCGTTTTTTCAGGTTTAAGGAACGGGCCGGGGGTTATTCTGCTTCCAGCTTGAAAACGATTGCATTCTGGTCTATGTTCACCATCTGGTATTTAAGATAGCTGAATGTCCATATCCTTTTCTGGTGCGACCATTTAATAACTATGGTACCCTTTATGGTGCCCACCACAGAGCCGGCATCGTTATACTGCGGGTCTACGGTGTAGATAATGTTGAGGCAATCCCTGCGCAATGGCGTAGGCTTGGCCTTTGCCAGCTCCATAGCCTCTTTCTTGGCCCTGGTAAGCGCAATAGGTTGCTCAGGCACAAGGTCGCCTGCCTTAAAGTATTTAGGCACGAGGGTGTATTCCGTGCGCTCAGAGGGAGTGGTACCCGCCTCCATAAAGCTCTTATCAAAATAAAGCGAATCTTTGGCGCCCTGGCCATACGATGAAACAGCGCCCATTACGAGGGCAAATGCCATGATGATTTTTTTCTTCATGTAATGTTTAATTTGATGATCAAATATGCAGTAAGCGATAAAGTTATGAATATCCGATAACATAACGTTCACAAAGCGGATAAAATAACTATCCTTAACTACTAACGTATGTATCTCTTTCAAGCGGTGTGCCAAAGATAGTTAATGAAACCCTTATAATCATATGGGTATTGTTAAATTCATTTGACTTTATGGCACACTCCGGATTCTTATAGCATAGTGGCAAATATCTTCCTTGCTACGTTTTCTACAGATTCTCCGCAGTTTGAGAGTACTACTACGCCAATACCCGTGCCGGGAGCAATCATGATATAGCTGCTGCTGCCAAAAGTGCCCCCGCTGTGCCAAAACACTTCCACACCTTTCATTGTGGCCACATGCCAGCCCAGCCCAACATTCATCGTTTGGGTATTGGTAATGCCATGTGTAAGTTTTATCGCTCCGGACAGCGCATCATCACCGCCCTTGATATTGGCGCGGGCATAAACCAACATATCATGAACTGTGCTGCGCAAGGCCCCTGCTCCCGCCAGCGCATCCACATCCCAGGCAGATGTGGCATTGCCTTGTTCATTATATACTACCGCAAACCGCTTCTGCATCTCCTTGGTCATATGCTGCGCAGTACTGCCCATATGCAGCGGCCCGCAGATCACCTCCTGCACCATCTCGCTGTATGCTTTACCCGATACCCGCTCCAGTATCACCCCTAGTGTGCCGGCAGCAAGGTTTGAATAGCCATAACGGCTGCCCGGTATGGTATCAGTCTTGCAGGAGCCCAAGTAAGAAAATAATTGCGC
Source organism: uncultured Flavipsychrobacter sp. (assembly GCA_964430995.1). Taxonomy (GTDB): domain Bacteria; phylum Bacteroidota; class Bacteroidia; order Chitinophagales; family Chitinophagaceae; genus Nemorincola. The sequence goes on along the minus strand of CAYSIG010000007.1, from coordinate 113,454 downwards.
CCGGTCATAATTTTTATAGGGGTTCTGCATGTCGGTCATAGTTCTGGCTATATTGGAAGGCATGCGTGGCAGGCCGGAGGTGTGGTTGCTGAGCATGGTAAGCGTAATGCCCTCCAGCGCCTTATTACTTGCTGCGGGTTCGGGCAGATATTTGGTAATGGTGTCTGTGAGTTTTAATTTCTTTTGCTGCGCATACCACGCCAGCAGCACCGCCGTAAATGTTTTGCTCACTGACCCAATCTCGAACACGGTATTTTCATCGGGCAGCACCTGCTTCTTTTTATCGGTAGTGCCATAGCCATAAGTGGTCGTTTTTCCATCCTTCAGTATGCCCACACACATACCGGCAGTATTCACCTTTTGTATATAGCTGCGAGCTGCGGCATCTACCTGGCTGTCCGGCGCAGTGCGCATGGGGTTAGATGTGGGTACAGGCGCCGCTTTGCTGGCCACGCGCGGCTTAAATGGCTTAAACTGAAAATAATCCAGCTTGCCCTTATCATCCACGCTCAGCAGCAACTCCATTGTAGCCGATGTGCATGTGGCCTTGTATGCGCTTACACCATCATTTATATCTATAAACTCAGTCTTCTGAATTTTACCCATCGGGAACAAGTTCTTTGTGGCTATTCCGGTAAACATATCCTTACTGACCCGCTCCCTGAACTTATCATTGGTAAGCCCATACAGGTTATCAATGTCCTGTTCATTGAAGTACTTGGTTATCAGCGTGCACATGGCATCGTGCTGCGGCAGTGGCTGGGCATATGCAGCAACGGCACACAGCATACCGGAAAGGGTAAGTAATAGTTGGCGCATAGCCTTAAAGGTAGGGAATAATTGCGGGCATGCGGCAACGCCTTTTCTCCATGAAAGCACGGGCCACTACCCCATTTCCAATGTTAAGTTTTTTGTGAACAGTGAAACTTAACATTCGGAATATTAAACCAATGTTACTTTTGCATTAAATAATCATTACACAAAATACATTCAAACACAACTATAGTATGCCAAACACAGCCAACAAAAGCGCCAAAAAAGGTCTGGAGCACGAGATCATACACAAAATGGAAATTGCACTTGCCGATTTCAAAAGCGTGATGGGCGAGAAAAAATTTGCGGAGCGTGTACGCAAGGCGAGCAAACATTTCCTGAAAGGCTCAGCTAAAAACATACTGCCGGGCGCACCCGAAGCAGCAGAGAAAAAAGAAACGAACAACGCGACAAAAAAACCTGCTGCTGTAAAAAAAGCACCTGCTAAAAAGACTGCAGCAAAAAAGGCACCTGCTAAGAAAGCAGCAGCAAAGAAAGCACCCGCCAAAAAGGCCATTGCGCCAACAAAATAGCTGCCTGTATTGATCTACATCCAAATAAAAATTGCCTCCTCACGAAGGCAATTTTTATTTACAGATGCGTATACTTTTATGGATGCAATGTAATCGTACCCACATTCGTTATTGTACCAAAGCTCACATTCACTGTGGTGCTGTAGGCCAGGTAGGTGGTAAGTGCGGGAGATACAACCAGTTGGTATGTGCCTTCCAGCAAACCGCTTATCACAAAATGGCCGTCAACACTGGTGGGTATAGCGGTTGTGGTGTCAGAGCCTCTTATGGCATATACAGTTGACAGGGTGAACGTAGGCAGCACATAACCTTCTATTTTGCCGTTGGTGAGTGCGCTGTAGGCGCGTATCACCGGTTTCAGTTTATAGTTGCCGCCACCTGTCTGCAGGATGGATTTGCCGGCATCAAAATCTATCCAGATGGTGTAAGAGGCGTTGGCTGCGACTGTGGTATGAAAATTCAATTTCAGGCCACTCTCCTGTGCCGATGGCGTACTCAACGGATAGCTTGTGCCGCTAACCACTATCGAATTGTCATTGCCAAGGATGAGCCTTATTTGCTCAACCGTGCCCACGGGCACTGTGGCATTTACCAATAAGGTATCCAGCCCGTTTCTGAAGCTGAGGATATTATAAACACCTGGCCGGTTTGGGGTCAGTAATATCTCGCTTTGCCCGGCCATCTTAAACCCTATTTGCCGGATGTCAATATACACAGCATCATAATTGCCGGGATCATCTGTAAGGCGCATACTCACCTGCGCTGTTTGGGGGTTATCCGGGTTCTTTTTTCTGTCGCAGGAAGTGAACCATCCAAGCGCCATTAAGAACATGCTGCTGATAATAAAATACTTTCTTATCATAATATTACATTTTTTCATAGAGAGGTATTATTACCGTGCCATGATGCTTTTATAAAATGCTAATATTTCCCCCTACCCAACCCCTGCCCGGAGATTATAAAAACAAAGAAGCTGCCCGTTCGGGCAGCTTCTTCAAAATGATAAATATGAAAAAATTAGATTACGGATACATTCACCGCATTCAATCCTTTTTGACCATTTTGCACTTCGTATGACACTGAATCATTTTCGCGAATCTCGCTGATCAGGCCGGAAGCATGAACGAAAACATCTGCACCACCGTTTGATGGCGTAATGAAACCAAATCCTTTGGTTTCATTGAAAAACTTAACTGTACCTTGTTGCATTTTTAAAATTTAAAATATTAATAAAGAATAAAGGTAGGCTTTAATTTATTGATTACCAATTATATTTATTTGGTGCAGCTAACCACTACCGGTTTCTCCGGACTTAGGGTATAATTTCGGGGATTTGTCCGATTGGGGTTAAAAATCGGAGGTGGCAGTGAATGAAATGCGCTGTGGGCTGATGTTATGTATTTTTTGCTTAGGTATAAATGGGTATAATTATACTCTAAAAGGTATATTTATACCCCCCAAAGTATAATTATACCTTAAAAGGTATAAAAAAAACGGGGTGTAAATTAGTTGTGCGTCGGGTTTACAGTTACACATGGGTTCGGATGCTCACTGTAGCACATGGTTCACAAAGCAGTCGGTCAAAGAACTTACCCGATAATTTTCGGGGGGTACTGAAGTAAAGTTCGTGAAGGTGGGATTAGCTACCAAATAAAAAAAACATCATGGTACAGTAACTGTACCGTCATGGTTTTTGGGTGCAGTGTGGGCGCGGCTTTGATCAGGATTTAAGGATTTTAGAATTATCAGGATGAGTAGCGACTACTGCGCATATGCATTGTCCCGGAGGGGTGCAAACACCGATCATATATACACGTTCGGAAACGCTGTGCCAAAGCATCCGTGAAACATTCGCGCGAGAGTGAGAGTATAACCAGCATAACTGCTATAATTCGACATCCTCTTCATCCTCAAAAAGATGTATAAATTTTGTCTTCAGGTTTTCTAAAATTCTATTTAGATTCTCTCTTAGCGCATTATCCTTACTAGATAATTTCCCCATGTCTTCAATATGCAATTGGCATTTTTTTAAATTTTCCACGATTGATGTATCATCGTTTTTAATTTTTAGAGCTTTACTATAATATTCTGCAGCCTTAAGGTAATCCTTATCCTTATAGAAGGAGTTGTTACCATTTTCAATCAGATTTGCATAGACGATTTTTGATTGAAATTCTGACTTAGTTTGTTTTAATTCCTCATCGTCTGGGAAGCGTTTTATAAGCAGTTCTAGTTCATACGAGGCATCATTATGTTTCCCTTTTTCAAAAAGCAATTTGGGAAGTTCTTTTAGCTTTTCGAATGAATATTGAGGATTCAGTGCAATGAAATAATTCTGAGGAGGAATATTTAAATCTCTTTTCTGAATGGGCTCAGGGAATTTTTTTGCCGAAAGAATATTCCGTGTATTTTCAAAAATATCATTCAAAGAAATCATTTCTTTTGTGCAGTCGATTCCATTTTTGAAAGAATCTAAAACAGCACCAGTAAAATAGGTGTTTCTACCTCCCGTTTTAAAATACGATAACTCTTCGGCCGCCGAAGATGCCATTACGTAGCTTCCTTCGACATCATAGATGGGGTTATGTTTAGATTGAACAGCAATACCACTATGGCATGAATCTAATATCAATATTTTTTGCTTAGCCTGAGATTTTTTAATAATTGTCTTTCTAATAAAGTCATAATCGATTGCATTAAAAATGGTATTATCATCTACTACTACGCTATTGATGGTTGCCAGAAATAATTTTTTTGCACCAACCTGATATCCATGTCCAGCATAATATATAATCAAGGTATCAATATCGCTTTGCATGCTAATATTATATACCTGCTCATATATATAATCGCACCTTTTGTTGTAAATTTTTGTGATATTTTTTTTAGGAATTCCGATGCTTCTTTTGTCAGATAATAACTTTATAATATCATCTAAATTATTTTTTACCGGTGGTATATCGTGGAAATCATTATTGTATGTGCTTGAACCGATTACAACAGCATATGTCTTCTCGGTATTAATTGAATAGTGAACTTGATCATAAATTTGTCGTGACCCATCTTTATTCTCGAAAAAATAATATTGATTTTGTGCATCTTTTATTGACACTCCAAGTTCCAACTTAATAGCTACATTTGTTCGAGATTTTTTGCCATTTGTATTTGAAGCAGGAGTAGGTTTTACAATAATATTCCATCCTTTTAATATTTGGGGATATATTACTGGCTCCCATACTTTTTTAATAAATGCATCTACACTCTTACTTGTAAACTCCTGAATGACTCCACTTATAATTCCATCTTGGATATTACCCATTTGATTTGAAAGAGACTTTTTATTCTTTATTTGCATATCTGAAAGCCCTTCAACATTTGCATTTAGATAATCACAAAACTTTTGAATTTGCTTTTTCGATACCGATGATTTTATTTCCAATTCTATTTCCATAAAAAACTATTATACTTTACAAAATAAAAAAATTTGATTGATATATTTATTTTAATTATAACTAATTAAATTACAAATGTACTTTACAAGTGTAACATGTTACGCCATTACATGTCTTGTTTTCAGACTTGCAACCTTGCACTTGGAAGACACATCACACCCTGTTTGGTGTTGTCATTTCCCACATACCAAATAATAGTTCAACGAATGGTTCATTATATGGTTGTTTTAGGAAAGTCTCCTAGTCTGCGAATCGCCGTTATCGCATGCAATCCCAAAATAAAATTGATAGCGTCTGATGCATTTGCTTTATGCGTTGTAATGTACTATCATGTTATAATACAAGCCACCGTTAAAAAACGGTATTTCGTTTATTATATGTTAAAGGAGCACAAACAGTTGAATTAATATTAATGATTTTGACGGTTAGTAGGCACATCATCTCCTGTTGTCTGTAGGGTTCCCAAAATAATAAAATAGTAATCTATTTAATCTTCGGACTACGGTTGCTTTGAGGCAAATCTCCTGATGGGGCTAGAGGGAACTGGCCGGGCAGTCATGGTTCGGTGCTGTTCACCAGGAAATATTTATTGAGCTATTTTCTATTGCATTTTTTATTTTTTCACCGTTGCAGGGATTACCTTCAGCAGCAGCACCCCTACAGCTATTCTATAATCAAGAATCGAGTGGACTATAAATAATCGTAACTTTATAATGCAAAAAATAAGCTATGGTATACGGACATATAAATATTGACCCGGAGATAATGAGCGGCACCCCGGTCTTTGCCGGCACGCGTGTGCCTATCCAAAACCTTTTTGATTATATAGAAGGAGGAGAAGATTTGTCGGAATTTTTAGATGATTTCCCTTCTGTTTCGAAAGAAACAGCAATCGCAGTACTGGAGATGGCAAAACGGTCGCTTACTTCTGAAAAATTGCTGCATGAAAATTTTGCTTGATGAAAGTTTGCCACGAAAACTTCGTAATAATTTTGGTGCGGCGCATGAAGTATGGAACGTACGCGATAAAGGATGGCTGGGGAAAAAGAATGGGGAATTGTTAAAGCTGATGGCAAATGACAATTTCGAGTGTTTTATTACTATTGATAGGAACCTGCCCTACCAACAAAATCTAAAGCAATTACCAGTTACTATTTTTGTTTTGTGTGCCAAAGATAACCGCCTCTCCACGCTACAGGAACTACTTCCTAAATTATTCGACAGAATTACGGAAGGTGATCTATATAAAGTGATTGAAATATACTAACTGGCACATCCACCCCATTGGGACAGGTATATTTTATTCACTCCGGAAGATACTTATCGCTTAGGTATGCAACCTCAGGAATGATGCAATTTTTCCTTACTTTCGGAGTCACAATATATCTCTATGAGCACACAGTTAGGCATAGGCTCGCGCGTTGAGCATCCGCACTTTGGTAAAGGGGTGGTGGTAGATACCGCATCTGAGTTTTATATTATCTGGTTCAAGTCGCAGCAGGGTACCAAGAGCATCAGCAAGGATTACGAACTGAAAACCCTGGAAGAGGTGGCCGGCGAGCCGGGCAACGGCAGCATTACGATAGCCGATATAGAGCAGGCACTGAGCAACATACTGGACCAGCGCCTGCACGAGATGCAGATGGTGCCCATAGGGCCACGCTGGAAACGCGGCAATATGATACTGAAACCGGGCGACCCTACCCTGCAATCGAAAGAAGTGCCGATAGAAACCTTCTTCCATAAGATAGTGATGGTGCGCGACAGGCTGCGGGTGATGGAGCAGAAAATAAACGCCCACAAGGTAATGACCGATGATGAAAAGGTGGACCTGCAGCAATACATAACGGCCATATACGGATCGCTCACTACATTCAATGTGCTGTTCAAAGAAACGCATCACCAGTTTAAAGGGATGGGGGGGAAGGAGTAGTTTGGTTAATTGGTTGAGAGGTTGATTAGTTAACTGGTTGAGGTTAAAAAGAGGGGGTATTTCCAGTGGGCCGTCTTTGGGTGTTTTGCTGATTGCCCGATTATATTACTTTTATAACATGAAATTACGCATACTGGCCGCCATATTTGGTATTGGGTTGTTCCACACTGCATCGGGGCAAGACTCATTGATGTTCCGGAAGCTGGCGGATGAAATAATGCTGCACGGCAATTGCTATAACGACCTGCGCGTGCTGTGCAAGACGGTGGGCAACCGCCTGAGCGGCAGTCCGGCAGCAGCCAAGGCCGTGACCTGGGGAGAAAAGGCGATGAAGGCCGCGGGCGCCGACAGGGTGTACCTGCAGGCCTGCGATGTGCCCTACTGGCAGCGCGGCAAGGAAAGCCTGGAGCTGAAGGTGAACGGAAAGTACCAGCAGGTAAGCGCCCTGTCGCTGGGGAACAGCGACGGCACTTGCGGCAAGCCGCTGGAAGCACAGGTGATAATGGTGCATAACTACGATGAATTTAACGCGCTGCCCGACAGGGCGGTGAGGGGCAAAATAGTGTTCTTCAACTATCGCTTCAGGCAGGATTTCATATTCACCTTCAACGGCTATGGCGATGCAGTGAAATACCGCGGCGGCAGCCCCAATGTGGCTGTGGCCAAGGGCGCTACGGGCGTTATCATCCGGTCAATGTCAACAGGCGAGGATGATTATCCGCATACCGGGGCAATGCACTATAAAGACTCGGTAAAGCACATACCCGAAATGGCGGTAGGCAACAAAACAGCCGATATGCTGGAAGAAGCCTGCAAAAAAGGCAATGTGTATGCACGGATGAATTCGGAATGCAAGATGATGCCCAAGATGGTGCGCTCTTACAATGTGATAGGTGAAATAAAGGGCACATACTCACCGGAGCGAATCATAACGGTGGGCGGCCACCTGGATTCGTGGGATGTGGGCGAGGGCGCGCACGATGATGGCGCGGGCTGCGTGCAGTCAATAGAAGTGATACGCGCGTATAAAGCGCTGGGGATACGGCCTAAATGCACCATCCGCGCTGTGCTGTTCATGAACGAAGAGAACGGCCTGAAAGGCGGGCAGGCATATGCCGATTCGGCTGTGGCCAACAACGAGAACCACATAATAGCCATAGAAACCGATGCGGGTGGCTTTTCTCCGCGTGGCATAGGGCTGGATATGTCGGCAACACAAAGAGAAAATGTGCTGAAATACAAACACCTGTTCCTGCCGTACGGGGTTTATGATTTCAGCCACGACCACGGCGGGGCAGATATATCGCCATTGCACGAAAAGAAAAAAGTGCCTATGGCCGGCCTGGTGCCTGATTCGCAGCGGTATTTTGATGTACACCATACCGCCAACGATGTGTTTGAAACGGTGAACCACCGCGAGCTGAAGCTGGGGGCTGTGGCGCTGGCCCAGTTCATATGGCTGGTGAGCGAGCATGAGTTGAACTAGTAAAAATATCAAGTCTGTTATGAAGCATTTTATAGTGTGTGGTTTTCTTCTGTGCTGCGCCCACGTTGGTTTTTCGCAGGGGCTCGATACCTTCGAGGTGCGCTTTGCCCTGAAGGAAACAACTGTGAACCAAACCGCCGCAGCCTACCTGAACAACCTGGTGAAGAAAAAAATAAAGCCAGGGCAAAAGATAACCATACTGGGCTATGCCGACTACAGGGGCACGCCTGAGCATAATGATACCGTATCTACAGAGCGGGCCACCAGCGTGCAGGCATACCTGGTGGAGAAAGGCGTAAGCAAAGACGATATAGTGGCCTATGCCGGCAAAGGGCAGATACCACGCGCAGGCATGACGGGCAAATATGGCTACGCGCCGGACAGGAAGGCACTCATAATAGTGCAGCACAATGAAACGAAGATGGACATAAACAAGCTGGAGGTGAACGCAACAGTGACGCTGAACCACATCCTGTTTGAAGGTAACCTGCCCGATATACTGCCCTCATCTATGCCCGAGCTGGAGAACCTGCTGAACTTTCTGAATACCAATAAAAAAGTAACAATACAGATAGAAGGCCACTCGTGCTGCAAAGGCATGGAGCTGGGCCCTGATGACCACGTAAACGACCAGAAACTGTCTGAACTGAGGGCGAAGGCTATATACAGCTACCTGGCGGCAAAAGGCATCAGCAAGGGGCGTATGAAATATGCGGGCTACGGCACTACAAGGCCGCTTATATACCCCGCCAATACAGAGGAGGAACAAGGGCGCAACCGCCGTGTGGAGATACGCATACTGAGTAAGTAACTTAGTAATCGCCGGACTTCAATATATTGTTCTTACGGCGGAAATCCCCGCGTTTCCAGGATTCAAAGAATTCGCCCCAAGCTATGGGGTTGAGGATATTCATCGGCTTCATTTGTCCGTAGTATACGGCATCATTGGCCTGCTGCCTTAAATTGCGCGATTGTGCTTCTCGGCCATCTATAGGCGTAGTGTATGCCAGTACGCGCATCAGGTAGGCATCGGTATTCTTACGGGCTATTTCATACTTGTCGTTAGGTATGTGCCAGTGTTTGAACGCATAGTCGAAACCTTCTTTGGTGGGCAACGGCCTGATGATGGTTTCGGGCAGGTAGAAGGTATCCTGTACCATGAGCTGTATCAGCGCGAAATGCTGGCCCTGCAATGCACGGGATACCACAAACTCTTTAGAACGGTAGCCCACCGCGCTGAACTCCAGCGTATCGCCTTTAAAGCACACTATGGAGAACACACCGGTATACTCCGATTCCACGCCACGGTTCTGGCCCTTTATCGCTATGGTCACATAAGGAACGGCGCGCAGGCTATCGGCGGTCATGGTAACGCCGTTTATCTGTATGATATTGTCCGGGGTCTGTGCCGAGGTTGTGTTTACAGCAAAAATGCTGCAAAGAATAATAATTGCTGTAAGCAGGTGATTTTTCATCATCGGTACAAATCTATGGCGTTTTCGGGTTATGGGGTAAGAATAATTGTTAATTTAGTGAAGATGCGTTGTGTTTTTCAGGAGTTGGATAGTAAATCAGCGGCCATTGCTATTACAACAACATTACCATATATTTGAAATACCGATATGGAGCATTATAAAGAAACACTTACTGCTTTGTTTGGCTCATATGTGCCACTGTCTTCAGCCTCCAAAAAGTTGTTGCTTGATAACATCAACTTCGTTTCTTATGAAAAGAACGAACTTATCATCTCCGAAGGTAAGAATGACCGCAATGAATATTTTCTGCTGGAAGGCATCTGCCACAGATTCAATGTTTCGGAAGAAGGGAAAGAGGTGACTACGGGAATATATTATCCATCCTCGGTGATTGTTCCGCATTTTGCAAGGACGCTCAAATCAAAAAGTATTTTCTCGTTGCAGGCGCTGACGTCAGTGGTATTCGGCAAACTTACCGCGGCAACATTTGACACCCTCCGGCAAAATCATCCCGACATCCGGGCCTTCGGGCAAATGGTAGTAGAAAAAGAACTCTCGAAAAATATACTCAACGAAACGATCTTCAGGAGCAACGCAGCCAAACAGCGCCTAATACTTGTGCGCAGTGCCTATCCAAACCTAGAGAACCTCGTGCCGCACAATATCATCGCATCGTTCCTTGGAGTAACGCCAGTGTCATTCAGCAGGCTGCGCAATGAACTTGCGTCGAAACGATAATCTTATCAAATGATAAGAGGCGGCAAAAAAACCTGTCGCAACTTTGTGCCATGAAAAAATTATTTGCGGCAACATTATCTTTAATCTTCCATTCCTGCAACAGTCAAATGAACACTGCAAAACAAATACTGCACAATGAAATAGCTAATGGGAAAACTCCTGGCGTAGCATATGCATTCTTTAATAAAGATACTATCCTTTTCCACCATGAGGAGGGATTGGCAGATGTGCTGAACCATAAAGAAATAAATGCCGGGAACACATTTAACGGATTCTCAGTAACCAAAACATTTACAGCACTTGCGATATTACAGTTGAAAGAAAAAGGATTGCTAAAATTGAGCGACCCAGTTATCAAATACCTGCCCCAATTTGTGTATGGTAAAGATATTACCATTCAGCACCTGCTCAACCATACCGCAGGCATACCTAACCCCATACCATTAAAATGGACGCATTTAATAGAGGAGCACAATTCATTCAACAGAGATGCGTATTTTAAGCCGGTATTTGAAAAAAATAGTAAACTGAAATCACAACCGGGTACGCAGTTCAAATACACGAACCTGGGGTATATAATACTGGGCCAGGTGATAGAGCAGATAACAGGCGAACGATATGAGGATTATATCACCAATCACATACTCAATGCCGTAGTCGCTGCCAAAGAACTCAGCTTTACAATAAACCGGGAGTATCATGCAAAGGGTTACCAGAAGAAAAACAGCCTGATGAACTTCATGCTTACTTTCCTGATTGACAAGAATAAATTCATGGACGTAGCAGAAGGCCCATGGAAACCCTTTAAATCTATTTACATGAATGGCGCACCATATGGAGGCCTCATCATCAGCACATATGGAATGGTGAGGTATGGACAGGCAATACTCAACAACAAACTAATATCGCCCGAAAGCCGAAAAAATTTCTTCACTGAAAATATAACTAACAATGGAAAACCAACAGGCATGTGCATGTCCTGGTTCACGGATACTTTGTGTGGCCACAGATATTATCACCACGCCGGTGGCGGGGGCGGCTATTATACTGAGTTCAGGCTGTACCCCGATATAAACAGCGGCAGTATACTTATTTTCAACCGGTCGGGCATGAAGGACGAAAGGCTACTCGATAAGCTGGATGCGGCTTTCATTGAGCAAAAGACGACTTTATTAACCGCGCGGTAATTCAATTAAGCATAACAAATATACAGGACCGCAACCAACTTTGTAACGATGCATAGGCGTCTTATTGGGAAACGATTCTATGAAAAAATACTTATACATCGCATCCTGCTCATTATATGCGCTCGCTTTATTAACAGCAAGTAAAACCTCCGCGCAATCCTTTACATGGATGAAGAATGCCGGCGATAATGACCGTTTCACCTGGGGCCAGGGAGTAGTTATAGATCATCATCACAACGAGGTAGTTTGCGGCTTCCAGAACGACAGCACCTACTTCGGCAGTATCTTGACACCGTTTTACGGAGATCTTGATGCTTACCTCGCCAAATATGACTCGTCAGGAAATGTGCTTTGGACAAAAACCATTTACGGCCCCGGCCGGGAGATGTCTTACCAGACTGCGGTTGACACCGCCGATAATATATACGTCGTAGGTGAATTTTCAAGCCCGTATGTACATTTTTCACCAACAGATTCAGTAGCCCGTATAACATCGGGAAGCAATTATGATTTTTTTCTTGCTAAATATGATAAGAACGGGAATTTTATATGGGCAAGGAACGGCGGCAATACCATAGGAACAGGGTCTTTCCGCACCAGTGCTTCTAAAGCGGTGGCCATAGACCCCCTGGGAAATGTGGTAATAGGCGGCCATTATCAAAAGAACCTGACCATTGGCAGTACTATTTTCACTGGTAAAGACGATAACCTGTTCCTTGCCAAATACACGCCCTCCGGTTCATTAACATGGGCGAAAGACATGAAATCGAACTCATGGTGCTGGATTACAAGCATTGCCTGTGATGATACAGGCAACATTTACCCCACCGGAAAAATAAGTGATTCACTTATAATGGGCGGCACAAAAATTGCCTACTGTGGTAAAGGAGATGCAGTATTCTTTGGCAAATTTAATCCATCAGGTACGCTGCTATGGATGGACTCCATCATCAATGATGAATATGCCGCAACTTCAGACAATAACTTCCACTGCGGCAACGGTATTTTAGTAGACCATTCAGGCTATATATATCTGGGCGGCAGCCAGCTTGACACTGTGATTTTGTCCACCATTCCCGGAGGGCCTAATACAATTTACCAGGAAGGCTTTATTGCCAAATATAACAATGCCGGCGGCCAGATCTGGATGCAGAAATTTGGTAACCATAAAAGGGACGTAGTAAACGGGATAGCTATGGATGCCGCAGGAGGCCTGTATGCGACCGGTAACTTTGTTGCGCCGGCCACATTTGGGGGCATGGCACTTACCACGCCAACCACAGGGTACGGGCACATATTCGTTGCAAAATTTGACCCGGCAACAGGCAATGCCATATGGCTGAAGACCGGCGGCGGGCTGAGTGTAAGCGTAACTGAAGATTACAGCACTGGCATAGCCGTAGACCAGCAGACAGGTGGCATAGCCACTACAGGGAATTTTGAATACAAATTCAGTTTTGACGGAATAACCATGTACTCTGCATCAACAGCGCTTTCTACCATGGACATGTACCTTACCCGGCAGCACAACCCGGTATCTGTGGCCACACTGAGCACACCCGCCCTTGTGGCGCAACAAATGCCCTATGCCATATACCCCAACCCTGCAAACACTACAGTAACAATCAATCTTTCATCTTCGGTGTACCATAAAATATCCATCATAGATATGGCCGGGAGGATAGTAAAGGAAGCTGAAACCAACAATAACCTTCTGCACGTAGATATAAACGAACTGGCCCCCGGCACTTACACTATAGCAATAGCAGAAGGGCACCAGGTGGTATATCAGAAGCTGGTTAAAGAGTAAAAACGGTCTATGAATACCTCTTAAAAGAGAAGGGCGCATTAGTTGCGCCCTTCTCTTTTAATACTAAGTATATGCTTACAAACTAATCCTCGATATCAGCATCTTATCGCCCCTCGTGGTCTCACTGAAGAAATAGAGGAGGTTGCCGTTATGCAATGTGTTATGGTCTTCATATAGATAGAATTTGCGCCTTTCATCCTCGCCCAACGTTTTAAAATCGCTCGCTTTCGCATTTTTCAGGTCTATTGCACCATACTCAATGGAATAGAGCGGAGTATAAGTAGTGGTAGTGGTTATTGTATTAGAAAAGTAGTCGGTAGATGAGTATGAATCCTTGTCTATCGCCTTTACAATATGCATTACCCACTTCAGGGTACCCTTCTCTGTTTCGTACACAAAGCTGGTGGCCGGGTACATATCTGCCGTAAGCGGGCTGTTATTGAAGAAGCCTTTTTTGCTGCGCTGTTCTACATTCACCGTATAGTTGTGTATCAATTGCCCCACGTTGCTGAAGTGCATCAGGTACATGCCCTTGTATATCTTAGAGTGGCTTTTGCCTTTAGTCCTTTTGAAGTCCTGAATACTCAGCAGCATGCTGCCATCCTTCACAAACTGCATATTGTTCACTTCAAATTTATTGCCGTCAAATTTCAGAGGGCGTTTCATGCCCTCTGCGGCAACAGCCTTGTCGTTCACCTCATCCATCTCCGTCATGTTGCCCCATGCCAGCTTGCCTCCTTCTACACGCATAAAAGCAAAGTGCGTGTACTTTTTCTCGTCCAGCACATCATCCACCTGATCTTGCGTGAGGCCAATATCGTCCTTTCCGCCTAGGGTATTGCCCATTGCCGCAAAACCGCCAAAACTCTTTGATGCATCTGTATTGCTTGCAGCCTTTTCATCAGCATCGGCGCTGGTTGTAGGCACCAATATATTGCCCAAAGCCTGATCTATGAATTTGCCTTCCTTGCCCGTGCTCATACCATACATCACCACAGCCCCGTCTTTCTCGTAAGCCTGTAGAATACGCAATCCGGCAGCAGGTGCCTTAAACATGAAGTTCTCTTTAACTACACCCTCCGGAGAAATACGCAGGTAATAAAAATCTTCAGGATTATCTGCCCTGTTGTCTTTCGTGCTTCTCAGCTTTACCGGAGCCATGATCACAATCCAGTCGCGCGGGGCATCATCATTATCTATCTCGCTGCTCTGGTCATCTACCAGCGGCTGGCTGAATACCGGTTGCACCGCATGTTTGAAATTCAGCTGCTGCATTACCGTCACATCGCATTCGTTGTTGCATTTCAGCAAGTCGTACTTTGTGGGCGTGCCAAATTTTTCTTTATCGGTGGCACCCATGGCCAGTACCAGCACACTGCTGTCGCGCTCCACCTCGTACGCTCCACCCAGGAATATATATGCACGGCCGTTCTCGTTCTTTGGCTTCACTTTATCCAGCATTTTCACATTGCGCACATAGTGCCCTGTCCACCAACTCCAGGTTGCAGTCACCAGCTTCTTCCTGAACACCAGCTTGCCCATCATATTCGCAGATGCCGAAAGTGAATTGGTGAGGAAAAACTCACCCTTATAGGTAAACCATTTCCACCTCAGGCGCGCACGCTCTATCTCCATCTCATCACGCTCTACGCCCAGTTGGTTACAATCTTTATCGAAGTGGTATATTTCCGTCTTGATCTTACGCGCACCGCTGGGCAGTATGTAGATCATATCGAAGTTACCGTTCTCCTTCTTTTCTACATTGCCGAGGTAGCCTTTCTTTGCTTTCCGGCTTATCTCGTAGTCCTTCTCAAGGATAAAATCCTCCTGTGCCGACGCAGTGAAAGCCATACAGGCAAACAGCAGGGCAACTAACGACTTGGTAAACTTGTTCATACGCATCTATTTATTTGTGTGAGATTGGAATAATATCAACACAAAAGTAGCCAAGGCAACAAGGAAAACTATACCGCATCTGCGGTATTTTCCAGCACCCTTAACACTTTTCGTCAAATGTATATGTCACTTACTTTATCCAATGTCATATAATCATATAAATAATATTATTGGTATTTAAAATTTTCTTTTACTTTTGAAAAAACATAAAAATATCTCTATATGAAATATCTGATTAATACGCTACTCATATGTTGCTCTCTGATATTCAACTCGACTTTAGTACTAGCAGGAGCTCCTGACGAATTGATAAAAGCGATACAGGCCGGCGATGAAGAAAAAGCAATCTCACTCATCCCCGGCACTGATTTAAACGCGCTGGATAAAGACGGCGCAACGGCTCTTACAACAGCCGCGTCATTCTATACAAGAATAACTAAAGCGCTGATAGACGCAAAGGCTGATGTGAACCTGCCCAGCAAAGCGGGGCTGACGCCGCTATTTGTAGCCTGTCGTTGGGGCAATGCTGATGCCGTAAAGATGCTTATCGATGCCGGGGCAGATGTAAACAAGGAAACCCAAATGGGTACGGCGCTGCTTGGGTCATTTAATTATTCATCAGCGCCAATAGTAAAAATGCTGCTGGATGCCGGAGCAAAATTTAAAGACCCGGTAAAATTGATGGGAGTGGTAACCATTCATCCGTTTCTGCAATATATCAAAACGGTAAAAACACCGTCAGAGTCCGTAGCCTACTATGGTAAAAACAAGGAGTCGTGGCTGAAATTGCCGGTAAAATTCCCTGACCATATACTCAATCCTAAAGAAAGTGATTTTTCCGGCGTACCGGAAGTGGTAAAAGTATTTATTGGTAAAGGACTGGATGTAAACGCAGTGTATGAAACCAACAAGGTAAAAGAGACTGCGCTAGATGCGGCTATGGCAGCAGGGCATGTGGACGCAGTAAAGATGCTCATAGACAATGGCGCAAAATATGACATGGATAAGGACATGACTATAAAAGACCCGCACTTGGGAGTGTACCCGCACCTTACCTATACAAACGGAGATTTTGTATTGGCTGCGGTTCTGTCCAATAAAATAGATTTTGTGAAGTTTATGGTGGAGAAACATCCGGAAAGCCTGAAGAAACGCTATGAGGGCAAAGGGAATGCAGGCAACCCCGGAGAACTTGCCAACTACAAAGTGAAGGACATCAGCCTGTTCATGATAGCTGCGGAACATGGGGATGTGGAAATAGTCAGGTACCTGATATCGAAAGGAGCAGGAAAGGAAAAATGGGATTATGCAGAGGCTGAGTGGGACAGGGGCAACAGGGGCATCATGCTACTGATGCGCAGACCAATGGGTTTTGCAAAAAATTCAGGCAATCAGGAAGTTATAGAACTGGTAAAGCAAATGGGGTACGATAAGGAATAGGCAGTTTGGCAAGAGCAAAATCAGATTTTGCTCTTGCATTATCATTTCTCCTACTGATGAAAATCATATACTGCTATGACCTCTGATAGCTGATTGTCTATATGAAAAGAACATTTTTACCAAAAAAGCCATGAATATCTTAGTGCTTAATGGTAATAATGAACAGGAAAGTTTGTCTTCGGCCATATGTAATGCTTATATGGAAGGGGCCCAATCAGCGGGTAGCAATGTAAAACTGGTAAATATCAACGAATTGCATTTTGACCCTATACTGCACGAGGGTTATCATACAGTGCAGGAGCTTGAGCCAGACCTTATTGATCTTCAGCAAAAAATACTTTGGGCTAAACATCTGGTGATCGTATACCCTACCTGGTGGGGCGGTTTGCCTGCATTGCTTACCGGGCTCTTTGACCGATGCTTTTATTCCGGTTTTGCTTATAAATACCATGATAAGGATCCGCTTTGGGATAAATTACTGAAAGGCAGAAGCGCACACCTGATAACTACCATGGATGCGCCTTATATCTGGTACTTTTTCGCATACCGATCAGCCGGCACACATATACTTAAGGATGCCATCCTTAAATTCTGTGGTTTCAGCCCTGTGAAAACAAGCTTCATTTCCAGAGTTCGTTATAAAACAAAAGAACAGCTATCGATCGAAGTCGGTAAAATAAAAAAAATGGCTTTTAAGCACGGTCGCAGTTAAACAAACGAAAATTACAGCTAAGCCGCCACAGCACCATTCCGCTTATTTCCTCTTTTTAATATCAACGCGCTGATGAGAGAAATGATAAGGCCTGCTGGCAGTGTTTCCATAGCAGTCATAAGTATGAAGAAGATGGGATTTTTATACCTTTCTCCCCATACCGCCATTTCTTTTATACTGCTGTCTATAGTTGCCTGACTGGCACCTGATGTTTTCATTTTATCAATCATATGGCTGGCATATAGTTCCATAAAATCCGGGTACAGGGTATGGTATTCAATTGCCCACACACCTATATGGATGGCACTGGCAATAAGCGTGATAAATAAACCAATCTTAAATGCCTTACCAAAGGAGATGATGCCTCCGTTATGCTTGTCGCGGAATATTTTAATGCCCACAAATATGAGTGAAAATGCGAGTATGATTGAAGCATAACCAAGCACCTCGCTTCTTTCAAAATCAAAGCTGCTGGTACAGAGCATCATATTAATAACCATAAGGGCTGCAACGATAGCGCCTGAAATGAGGCCGCAGGTAATAATTACTTTTTTCATACGTTTTGTTTTTTTTGTTTGATGGGACAAAAGTGAAAACAAATGCCGTTCACCCGTTCATACTTTTGGGTGATTTTCAGAAAACCCGGGCATTTTTCACCCTTTCAGGCTATAAATTCAGGGGATTAACCCCTGGTTTCTCGCTTTGTCCACCGCCTGTGTGCGGCGGTTCACGTCCAGTTTCAGGAACAGGTTTGAGGAATGGGTCTTGATCGTATTCAGTGAAACAAACAAATGTGACGCTATTTCCTGGTTGCTCATGCCCTTGGCCATAAGCTGCAGCACTTCCAGCTCACGGCTGCTGATGCCCGATTTATCTAATATCTTCTGATTTATTACAAACTCTTTATCGCTTTGAACCGGAACCGGCACGTCCACATATACTTCTTTTTCAACCACTATTGTCTGCGTTTTTGGCTTTGCCAGCTTCAGGGCCAGCCAGATACCCAGGGAGGTAAATATTACCGCTATTGCCCCGATGTATAGATCCATGGCGTGATCAATGATGAGGTAACGAACTTCCAGCCACTTCATCAGGAACAAAAGTGCAGCAAGCGACACGCCATAAATAAGCGTGTGTTTACTTGTAGTTGAAAGTCGGAAAGGCATGTTTATGACTGTAGTGAATCTGTCAAAAATAGGGATTTTGTGGAGGAATAGATAGATAGAATACAACTTGACCATGTGTACCGGATTGTAAGAGGGATACAGTTATATAAATAATTGCGTATTTTTGGGAAAATAAAAGAGCATGTCTTCTCAGGCGTTAGATAAGCGGATACAGGAATACCTGCCATTATTGGGTAGCGAAGAAAAAAAGTCATTATTAAGCGTTATCAGGTCATTTCTCAGCATTAGAAATGAGGCAACGGGGCACATCAGCATAGAGCAATATAACAAAGAACTGGACGAAGCTGAGGCTGAGTATGAAAAAGGTGATTACATCACCCACGAGGAAATGATGAAGCAGGTTAAAAAATGGTGAGCAATGCACAGAATTGTTTGGACAAAGCGCTCACAGCTACACATGAAGCAGGCATTTGAGCACATTAGCAAAGATTCCCCTAAAAATGCGTTAAAAGTTCTTGAAGATATAATAGCAGCCACAAGTAAAGCAATACCCAATCCCGAGGTTTACGCAATTGATAAATATAAGCACAACAATGATGGCAGTTTCCGGGCCTTTGAGAAACATCATTACCGGGTAGCTTACCGTTTTTCTAAGAACATTATACGGGTTTTATGGGTACGGCATACTAGCAGAGAACCCAAAACGCATTAAGGGTTAAAAATGCCGGTGCGGGCGTAACAGAGAATACAAAGATATCAACTACACTTTCACAAACCTTCTGACCTCGATACCATTTATCGTTACAAAATATAAACCATTGGGTAAATCTCCAATATCCATTCTAACCTCTTCAGAGTTGAATTGATGAATAGAAAGTATCTGACCTATACAATTACTAATAGAAATAGTCGATATTTTGTCACTATACTTTATGGTAAGTTCATTGATAGCAGGATTAGGATAAATTTGAACATTTTTTCCCTTTCTTTCCAGCGAACTTATCGAAACAGGAAACCCAATGCGACGAACACATGAACAGGATTGATCAACAAAGTAAATTGCGTCTGAGCCATCAATAGCTAACCCATATGGAGCGCATAGTTTCGCCAAATCTGGAGTACCTCCGTTTCCACTATATCCACATGTACCATCTCCGCTAATTGTAGTAATAATATCAGCAGTATTAACCATTCTTATTGCCCCCCAATGGCCTATGTATAAATCTCCATGGCTATTCAATGCAATTGACGTCGGCCCTTTTAGTTTAGCCAAAGTGGCAGCCCCCCCATCTCCGGAATAACCCGAACTGTCACGCCCAGCAATTGTGGAGATAATCCCACTACTGTCAATCTTTCGAATGCGATGATTCCCATAGTCTGCAAAGTAGAGATTTCCCAATGTATCTAAAGCAATATCAATAGGCATATATAGCGCTGCATCAACGGCAAGCCCCCCATCTCCTGAGAAGCCAGGTGTAGCAAGTCCGGCTATTGTTGAAATATAACCTAATGTATCTACTTTACGGATACGGCTATTGTGATAGTCCGCTATATATAGATTACCAATTTTATCGACTGCTAAACCTCTGGGATCATTTAATTTTGCAGATGTTGCAGGTATACCGTCACCGTTAAAACCAAACATTCCAGTACCTGCGACTGTAGTAATTATTCCTGAAGTACTTATTTTACGGATGCATTGACCTCCCCCAACATATATATTCCCATTTCTATCTACTGTTATTCTAAAAGGTGCTACTTGCGCTGCGCTAGCTGGTCCGCCATCCCCGCTTTGTCCAGACAATCCGGTTCCCGCAAAAGTAGTAATGATGCCAGCACGATCCACCTTGCGTAAGCGGTTATTGCCAATATCACTTATTAGCACATTTCCTATATTATCAATACCGATTCCGTATGGCATTGACAATTCTGCTGCAGTTGCGGATATACCATCTCCGTTATAACCATTTACTCCGGTTCCGGCGATAGTTGTAATTATTTGACTATAAGCCAGCATGGGTATTAACAAAAAAAGGATTGATAGATATATTTTCATAAGGAGTTTTATTCTGTAGTTGTTGCTATAAATAGACGTATTAATTAGCATTAATCTTTGGAAAACTATAAAATATATTCTCTACTCAGTCAGAATAACAATATAATTAATCTGAGGTTCAGCTGTTAGCAACAGCTTGTTAAAACAAATTTTTCACGCCTTAAAATCCACTAAAACCCGCGCCCACAGCACAAAGTATTTTCCATCATGTAAAATAGATTTGGAAACCCTGCCTCCCCCTCCGTAACTTTACACGGAAAGTAAATTTTTTAACCAACAAGGAAAGGTTTTTTTGTAAAAAAGGGTGAGATCATAACTTACTAATACTACATCATAAATAGAAAAAAGTGTGCAAATAGTGCGCAGAAATAAATTCGAATATTGTTGCTTATCAATATTTTACACTTTAAAATCTTTATCCAAAAATTGTGCAAATTTAACTACACATGATAACTAAAGAAGCGGTAATAGAAGCATTAAGCCAGGTGCAGGAGCCGGACCTAGGCAAAGATTTGGTGACGCTGAACATGGTGAAGGATATAGAGATAGATGGCAAAAATGTGTCCTTTACGGTAATACTTACCACCCCGGCATGTCCGCTGAAGGATATGATAGAGAAAGCGTGCGTAAATGCAATTCGCCTGCTGGTGGACAAAGAAGCCATAGTAAAAGTACACATGACCGCCAATGTAAACAGCAACCGCAAAGACAATAAATCGGTGCTGGCGGGGGTTAAGAATATTATAGTGGTGGCGAGCGGCAAAGGTGGCGTGGGCAAATCGACCGTATCTGTGAACCTGGCCATAGGCCTGGCACAGGAAGGAGCCAAAGTGGGCCTGCTGGATGCCGATATTCACGGCCCGTCCATACCCATGATGCTGGGCGCCCGCGATGAACGGCCTAAAATGACGGAAATAGAAGGAAAGGGCATGATAGTGCCACTGGAACGCTACGGCATAAAAGCGATGTCCATAGGCCTCCTGATAGATGAGAAACAGGCGGTGATATGGCGCGGCCCGCAGGCCAGTTCGGCGCTCAAGCAGTTCATTTCAGACGTGTACTGGGGCGAGCTGGACTACCTGGTCATAGACCTACCGCCGGGCACGGGCGATATACACCTGACGCTGGTGCAAACGGTGCCGGTAACCGGCGCGGTTATCGTATCCACCCCGCAGCAGGTGGCAGCGGCGGATGCGAAAAAAGCCATTATGATGTTCAAACAACCGCAGATCAATGTGCCTATACTCGGAATTGTTGAAAATATGGCTTATTTTACGCCGCAGGAACTGCCTGATAATAAATATTATATCTTCGGGCAGGGTGGCGCAAGGAAAATGGCAGAGCAATTTGAGCTGCCTTTCTTAGGTGAGATACCCATAGTGCAGAGCATACGTGAGGGTGGTGATAAAGGGATACCGGCAGTGATGAATGATGAACCTGTATCGAAAGCGGCATTTATGGCGCTGGCGCAAAGGGTGGCACAGAATGTATCGATGCGCAACGCCAATATGGAACCAACGAAAGTGGTGCAGATGGCCTCTTAGTTGATTGGTTAATCAGGTGAATAGTTGATAGGTGCGCTGATGAAACAAGAAATTTAAAAACAACAAAATATAGTCTATGATACGCATTTTGGCTTCTTTATTACTGTTGCTTTCCGTGCAGCCAGTTTCGGCGCAAAGAAAACACAACAAGACCAGTACCGAAACATCTCCCATATATATGGTGCATGTGGCAGGTGGCAGTTTTGACCTGGGCAGCGACAATGAGGCCGACGACCGCAAACCAGCGCATACTGTGACATTGAAAGATTTTCATATCGGCATGTATGAGGTGACACAGAAGCAGTGGAAAGAGATCATGAACACCAACCCATCGGACAGGGTATGTGATGAATGCCCGGTATCTAATGTCACTTTTACAGATGTACAAGCCTTCATCGAAAAGCTGAACGCAAAGACAGGCAGGCATTTCCGCCTACCCACCGAAGCTGAATGGGAATTTGCCGCACGTGGTGGCGTGAAGGAAGACCTGGTGAAGGAATTCAAAGGTGTGGCGCGCGGTGGAGTAAATGAATTCATGATCGCAGAAAAAGGCTTGAAAAAACCTGACCAATTCAAAGAAGGTAAAAAATACAGTGGCCAGAGATTGCCCGGTGAGGTAGCCTGGTTTGCACGCAACTCAGAGAACCACACCCATCCCATAGGCAGGAAGAAAGCAAACGAGCTGGGCATTTATGATATGACCGGCAATGTGGAAGAATGGTGCAACGACTGGTATGCTAAGACCTACGGAAGCAAGAATGATGTCACTGACCCTCAAGGGCCCACCGGTGGCAAAGCAAGAGTGGTGCGTGGCGGCTCATACATAAGCAACCCGGTTGAACTGGTGGTTACACGCCGTGCCGCCTACCTGCCCGACACTAAGGCCAATTCTCTCGGCTTCAGGCTGGTAGAAGACAAATAGTACACTATGTTATTTTGTGTGTAGTATAATGTGTTCCTGGTAATACTGATTAGCCAGGCTGTTATACTCTTTTGTGCGGTGGCATACAAAGCTGAGACTATCTTTCTCATAGAAATATAGTAATACAGCATCCAGCGAGCCCGTAACTACCGAATCATACCTCCTAACTTTGGCTGTAGCATCTGAAGATTTGTAGCCCAGCGTAGTGCCCATGATGTTCACCGCGAATCCATTAATCTTGATGATGGAAAAGGATGTATCCGTAATCGTGCGGTTAAATACCTTAGGCCATTCAGTCTTCACTGTATCTGTAGGCAGATATAACGTATCGCCCTTCGCATAGCCATATATCTGTCCGGACCACAGGCGTTCCGTAATCATACCGGTAGTAAAATCGGTAATAGAGTAGTTGTTGCTGCTTTTGTTACAGGCGCAGAGTGCGCATACGAAAAGGAGCAAAACGAGTGTCGTTTTTTTCATAAAGTGGGTATTGTGTGGTTATTTTATATGATGATTTAAAATAAAATAGCAAATAATATGCCAGAATGATACCTTTATTTACAAATTTTAGGCATTTCTTGACGTTTGACTTATTAATTTTGGTCAGTTTAGGCATAAAATTCCCGGATGAGATCAAAACAACTACTCTTTCTATTTATTGGAATAACCTTTATCGCCGCCTGCAGCAGCGATAGTAATAGTTTTAAGGTAATCGGGAATATCACGGGCATGCCTGAACAAACCGTGATACTGGAGGAACTCAATGCCAATGACATCATCAACATTATAGATTCACAAAGATCTAAAGCGGACGGGCACTTCGAGCTTTCAGGTATTGCACCTGAACCGGGATTGTACCGGCTGCATTTCCCACATAATAAATTCATCCTGCTATCTGTTGCAAAAGGGAATATAAAAATAGATGCAGACTGGAATACACTGGAGCATTACAAGGTAAGTGGATCTCCGGAATCCGAAGACCTGAAAACATTCATTGTATCAATCAGAGAGCACCTGCGCGACTTCAACACAATGAGCATAGTGCTTGATTCGCTGCAAGTAAAAGGCAATGACAGCTTACTTACCGTGGCCCGGAATGACTTTGCGGACATGCGTCAGCAATTCACCCAGTTTGTAGAGCATTATGCTGACAATACTCCGTATCAGCCCAATGCCATTTTCTCTGCCAGGATGCTTAACCCTGAAACGGAAAAGCACTACCTGGAAGCATTCTTTCAGAGCATGGGCAGAAGGTTCCCTAATACCAAAATGACGAAGGAATATGGAGAGTTTTACGGCAAGGTAAAATCAAAATTGAACCAGGCCGCCCGACCTGCGAATGGAGATGCCGGCAAAAGCGCCCCGGAACTGACATTACCTGATAAAGATGGCAAACTGGTATCCCTCTCTTCATTCAAAGGCAAATATGTGCTGCTCGATTTCTGGGCATCGTGGTGCGGTCCATGCCGTGGCGAAAACCCAAATGTGGTAGCCGCCTATGAAAAATATAAAGACAAGAACTTCACTATCATCAGCGTATCGCTTGATAACAAGAAAGATGCATGGTTGCAGGCTATTGAAGAAGATGGCCTTACCTGGACACACCTCTCTGACCTGAAAGGCTGGGAATCACCGGCAGCAACAACCTATAGCGTACATGCCATACCTACCAACTTCCTGATAGACACGGCGGGAAAAATAATAGCCCACAACCTGCGCGGGCCACAGCTGGAAGAAAAACTGCTGGAAGTAATACACTAATACATCAGCTATGTAAATATCACAAGGCTGTCAGCGATTTCCTTGCAGCTTCAATAGTCCTGTCAATATCGCTATAAGAAAGCGCATTGCTGATGAACCATGTTTCGAATGCTGATGGCGGCAAATACACCCCCGCGCCCAGCATGGCATGAAAAAACTTATTGAACAATGCGTTATTGGCCGATGCTGCCGATGCGAAATCTGTCACCGGTTTTTCACTAAAGTGTACGCTGATCATTGAGCCAAAACGATTGATCACATACGGTACAGTACCCGCGCTCAATACGTTGTCCAGTCCTTTGTGCAGGTAAGCTGTTTTGTCATCAATTTCTTTATAAATACCGGGATCGTCTTTCAGCGTCTTTAGCATAGTATAGCCTGCTATCATAGCCAACGGATTGCCGCTTAGCGTACCTGCCTGGTATACATTGCCAAGCGGTGCTATGTGCTGCATGATCTCGCGCTTACCACCAAAAGCCCCCACGGGCATACCTCCACCTATAACTTTACCATAGGTAACAAGATCGGCATTGATGCCCAGCCTTTCCTGTGCGCCACCTGCCGCCAACCGGAAACCGGTCATTACTTCATCGAAAATAAATACGATGCCTTCTTTATCACAGATGACCCGCAACCCTTCAATAAAGTCTTTCGTAGGTGGTATGCAACCCATATTGCCCGCAACCGGTTCTATAATTATCGCAGCAATCTCTCCCCTATTTTCCTCAGCTAACTTTTGCACCGCAGCCAGGTCATTATATGGCGCGGTAAGGGTATCCATAGAAACACCTGCCGTGACACCAGGTATGGTCTGAATATTGAACGTAGCAACGCCGCTGCCAGCCTTAACTAAAAAAGCGTCGGCATGGCCATGATAGCAGCCTTCGAACTTGATGAACTTGTTGCGCCCGGTATAGCCCCTTGCCAGCCTTAATGCACTCATGCAAGCCTCCGTGCCGCTGCTCACCATGCGCACCATATCCACATTGGGTGCCATGCTGATGATCAGCTCCGCCATTTCTATTTCCAGTTCGGTAGGCGCCCCGAAAGAAGTGGACCCGGCAGCTTTTTCCGCAATGGCGTTCACCACCGCCGGATAGGCATGGCCTAAGATCATTGGGCCCCATGAGTTTATATAGTCAATATAGCTGTTGCCATCCGCATCAAACATATATGCCCCTTTGGCACGCTCCATAAATAAGGGTGTGCCGCCTACACTCTTGAACGCCCTCACCGGCGAATTAACACCGCCCGGTATGCTCTTCTGCGCCCTTTCAAATAATTCTTTGCTTTTGCTTATCATTTAGTTGAGTAAATAGTCGTTAGTAGATAGTAACTAGAGAGCAGTAAAGCTATTGATTAATCAACTTCGCTGCATCCTTTGCAAAGTAAGTGGCAATAAGGTCGGCACCTGCGCGCCTGATGCTGGTTAGCGATTCCATAATCGCTTTATTCTCATCAAGCCAGCCCATTTTCACGGCAGCCTTTATCATGGCATATTCGCCGCTCACATGGTAAGCGCTTACAGGCACATCAACATTGTTGCGCACTTCGCGGATAATATCAAGATAAGCCATTGCAGGCTTTACCATTACGATGTCTGCCCCTTCCTCTACGTCCATCAGCGTTTCTTTGATCGCCTCTACCCTATTGGCATAGTCCATCTGGTAGGTCTTTTTATCTCCGAATCCCGGGGCGCTGTCCAGCGCATCGCGGAAAGGGCCATAGAAACAAGATGCATATTTAGCGCTATAGCTCATTATGCCTGTTTTGGAAAACCCATTGCATTCCAGGGCATCCCTGATGGCGCCTATACGGCCATCCATCATATCGCTGGGTGCCACAAAGTCGGCACCGGCACGTGCATGGCTTACGCTCATCTGGGCAAGCACATCCACAGTAGCATCATTCACTATCTCCTGCCCATCTACTATACCGTCATGCCCATAGATAGAAAACGGGTCAAGCGCCACATCGGTCATTACTACCATTCCCGGACAAGCATCTTTAACTGCCTTAATGCTGCGCTGCATGAGGCCATCGGGATTCAGCGCCTCGGTGCCCTTATTATCTTTCAGCTCGTCTTTACATTTTATGAACAGCAGCACACTTCTTATGCCAAGCGACCATAGTTCTTTCACTTCCTTTGCCGTATTGTCTATGCTCATACGGTAATAGTTCTGCATAGAAGAAATTTCTTCGCGCACATTTGTTCCTTCAGTAATAAACAGTGGGGCAATAAAATCGGACGGACGCAATATAGTTTCCGCCACCATTGCGCGAACTGCAGGTGACTGGCGGAGTATCCGGTTTCTTCTGTTAAGGTGCATTTGAGAGATTTTAGGCAAAATTACACAATGGCGTTAAACCCAATCATGTGGTTTCAGGTACTTCATCATTTCGGCCTCTTTGCTGCCGGGCACCGGCTGGTAATCATAATACCACCTTGCGCGCGGAGGCAGGCTCATAAGTATACTTTCTGTCCGCCCGTTAGTCTTTAGTCCGAACAACGTGCCCCGGTCGTGAATGAGGTTGAACTCCACATAGCGGCCCCTCCTCACCTCCTGCCATTCAGTTTCCTTTTCGCCGTATGCCGTATCTTTCCTCTTCTCTACTATCGGCAGGTATGCATTCAGAAAAGCATTGCCGTTAGCCTGCTGAAAATCAAAATGGCGCTGCTCATCATCTTCGCTCTGCGGGCGTATATAATCGTAGAACACACCACCTATACCCCTCATTTCATTGCCACGGTGCTTGTTCACAAAATACTCATCACAGTGCTTTTTGCATTCAGTGTAGATATGCTCGCCAAAAGGATCAATAGCTGCTTTCAGCGTAGCATGAAAATGACGTGCGTCTTCTTCAAAAATATAATTGGGGGTAAGGTCTGTGCCACCGCCAAACCAGCTGTCCAGCTTTTTACCCTCTTTGTCGTACAGCTCAAAGTACCGCCAGTTGGCATGTACGGTGGGCACATATGGGTTCACCGGATGTATCACCAGCGACAGGCCACAGGCAAAGAAATTGCTTTCACCCACGTTGAATGCCTGCTGCATGGCCAACGGTAAAGCACCAAACACTACCGATGTGTTAACCCCACCTTTTTCAAAAACATGACCATTAGCAATGACCCGTGTTTTGCCGCCACCGCCTTCAGGGCGTTCCCATTTATCTTCCTTAAATTTTGCTTTGCCGTCTATCTCTTCCAGCCCCGCGCATATTGTATCCTGCAGGCCGTGTATGTAGTCAGCAAATTGTTCTCTTACGCTCATACTGCAATGTCATTATTTTACTACGCTGTATTCCTTTACAGCATCCACAAATGCGCGGGCATGGTCTACCGGCACATTCGGCAAAATACCATGTCCCAGATTAGCAATATACCTATTTGTCCGGAAACCATCTATCATTTCCTTCACTTCTTTCTTTATCTGCGGTATCGGCGCTAATAATTTCGAAGGGTCAAAATTTCCCTGGAGTGTTATGTTGCCACCAGTCATCTGCCTGGCCATTTCAGGGGTTAGGCTCCAGTCGAGGCCCAATCCGGCTGCGCTGGTCTTGCTCAGTTCGGGTAAGGCATACCAGCTACCCTTAGGGAACAATATCACAGGCGCATCGCTGCTTACCGCGTCAGCTATCTGCACCAGGTAAGGCTGGGCAAAGGCTTTAAAATCTGCGGGGCTGAGCATACCACTCCAGCTATCAAATACCTGCACAAGATCAGCACCGGCTTTTACCTGTGCTTTCAGATATTGTATTGTAATGTCTGTTATCTTCTGCAGCAGCGTATGCGCCAGTTCAGGTTGCGTGAAGCAAAACTGTTTTGCTTTGTCAAATGATTTGCTTCCCTTGCCTTCCACCATATAGCAAAGCAATGTCCATGGGGCACCGGCAAAACCTATCAACGGCACTCTGCCGTTCAGTTCTTTTTTGGTAAGCGATAAGGCCTGCATCACATATTTCAGCCGCTCCTCCACATGCTCTGTATTCAGCGCATCTATGTCCGCTTTTGTTTTCACCACTTCGGGTAATAACGGGCCTTTACCTTCCTCCATCAACACTGTCATGCCCATGGCCTGGGGTATCACCAGTATATCCGAAAAAATAATAGCCGCATCCACACCTACCTGGTCCACAGGTTGCAGGGTTATCTCGCAGGCAAGCTCCGGTGTTTGCACACGGGTAAAAAAGTCATACTTCTCACGCAGCTTTATATAATCAGGCAAGTATCTGCCCGCCTGCCGCATCATCCATACCGGGGGGCGCGACAATTCCTCGCCCTTCAGTGCCCTTAGCAGCAGGTCATTTTTTAGTTCACTCATTATGTTTATTTATGAAAATACTCAATTACTTTCTCCACCATTCGTTCTTTCGATGGCGTTTCGCTCACCACCACCTTATTGCCGGTCTTAGCTTTTATAGCTGCTGCGGTTGTATTGCCTATTGCGAATAGCACAGTGTGCGGGTTCAGTTCGTTCAACCTGAAGAAGCTGTTCACGCCATTGGGGCTGAAGAACATAATGCCCTGGTAGTGTTTCTTTATCTCCTCAGGTGTTTCGGTGGTCTTATATACTACTATCTCATGCACCATTATATCATTCTTAAAGAGGAACTGCGGCAACGCATCAAGCCGCTTGTCGCCGCAAAAG
Source organism: uncultured Flavipsychrobacter sp. (assembly GCA_964430995.1). Lineage (GTDB taxonomy): Bacteria > Bacteroidota > Bacteroidia > Chitinophagales > Chitinophagaceae > Nemorincola. Next base: position 83,920 of record CAYSIG010000007.1, on the reverse strand, counting down.
AATACCACCTCTTTTACACCATGAGACCTTATCACATCGGCAAGCAGGGCGCCATCGAATGCCGTTCCCTTCACTTGCGACTCATCAAAAAATTCCAGCACAGCCTTTTTGGTAGCCTTACCAATGCAGTAGATATGCCATGACGGCCTGCCTTGCCGCAATACATCGGCTATGGCATTGACCGCATTAGCACTCGTAAATACAGCGGTCAAAGGCAATTTGCAGAACCCTGCGATCTCTTCATTCAGGTTCTCATCCCTTACAGGCTCCACCTGTATAAAAGAAACAGCATCAAGCTCTACGCCATGCGTCATCGCATGCTGAACCAGTGGTTCATCAAGTTCTGCCGTGCTGAGTATGTAGGTATTAATTTTCATTCCTAAAGGTATTTAATATCTCTTGCCCGCCATCACCCAGCAGTTCTATAGCCGCGTCCTTGCCCAATGTGGCCGATTGCTGCATTGGCACCTTCTTATACACTTCTTTTTTCTGTCTGCCATCTCTGCTCAGGATGTTCCCCCTGAATACCACAAAGCCATTGTCTATCTCTGCCAGTGCGCTGATGGGTGTGGAGCAGCCCCCCAATAACGCCCTCAGAAAATCTCTTTCTATTGAGGTACACAAACCTGTGTATGCATCATGAAACGGCCGGCATACTTCCGTATTGTATCTGTCGTTTCCCCTGCATACCACAATTATTGCGCCTTGTGCGGGTGCGGGCAGCATCCAGTCTAGCTCCACTGCATTATCTGGGCGAAGCCCTATACGCTCCAGTCCGGCAGCGGCAAATATAGCCCCATGCCAGTTGCTCTCCTCCAGTTTGCGCAAGCGCGTGTTCACATTTCCTCTCAGGTTCTCTACCTCGCTGCCGGGATACCGGTTAAGCCATTGCGCCTTGCGCCTGATGCTGCTGGTGGCTATGGTAAGGTGGGCCTGTTCATCTGAGAATTTTTCACCGGGCCTAGGCACCAGCAGGTCTTTATACGATGCCCTTGGCAATACTGCCGCCTGCACTATACCTTTGGCCATTACCGTAGGCACATCCTTCATAGAATGCACCGCTATATCTATCTCGTTGTTGAGCAACGCTATATCCAGCGCTTTGGTAAAAATGCCCTGTACACCTATTTCGTAGAGTGGTGTTTTCAGGTCGGTATCGCCGTCACTTTTTATCAGTACCAGTTCCGCTTTATACCCTGCGTCTTCCACCAGGTTCATCACCGTGGCTGCCTGCCACAATGCCAACTGGCTTTCACGGGTGCCTATACGGATCGTCCTGTTCATACCTAAGCTATAAAATCATTTATGGCCTGGATATAATGACAACCGGGAGTATTGTTGCTCCGGATATTGACCGCTAATGAATTGATGACCTTCTGTATCTTCTCATCATGCACTTCGCCTGTGCCCGCCTGCATACCCTTCAGTTTGCCCTTCACCTCTTTCAGCACTGGCACATGCCTGCGCATCTCGTACCACTCTATGAATTCAGCTATCAGGCTGTTTATTATAGCTATAGCCTTCGGTATCTCGCCCGTGCGTGCCTGTAGTGTTTCGTCCTTTATTTTAGACAGCATGTCCACATCCACAAAATGCACATTGTTCAATTCTTGCGCAGCCACTTCCGTGGTGCAGGGTATGGAAAAATCAATTACTAGTTTTTCTCCTTTACCGGCCAGGTGTTTTTCCAGCACCACGGGCTCGGGCGAACTGATGGAAACCAATATAACATCAGCGCTCTCCAGTTCCGTGTCCAATGCGCTTATCGGTGCATGTCTCAGCCCCAGTTCTGCGGCCAGTGTAGCGGCTGTCTCCTCCGTCCTGTTTATTAAAGTGATGTTGCGCGTATCCAGGTAATCAACCAGATTGCGACAAGTAGACTTACCTATCTTTCCTGTGCCCAGCAGCACAATTTTTTTGTCTGCCACGTTTACTGGCGCAGTATAATGCTCCGCTGTTGCAGGGGTCATCATATGAACAGAGGCAGGGCACTTCATTTCCGGTGTATATACCGCCCCTTCAAAATACTCCCTTACATACTGCACTGCCGCAAACGACACCGATACAGTGCCGCCACTTAATGCCGTATGGGTTTTTATGGCTTTTGAGGATTGCAGTACGCTATTCACCAGCCGCTCCAGGAAGGGGCCTATGAACCCCTGCGACTTCGCTACCTTAACCGCATTTTTTATCTGCCCCAGTATCTCATAATCTCCCAATATCTGCGAGTCAAGTCCCGCCCCTACATGAAACAGATGGGCTATTGCCCCATGTCCGTTCTTCACATAGGCCATCTTTGTAAAATCTGCTAATTCACCCGATGTCACGCTGCACAAAAAATCGGAAAGCTGGTGCGCATTATCGGCAAAACCATATATTTCAGTACGGTTGCAGGTGGAAAGAATGAAGCATTCGTTGATACCATATTGCGGGGCTACAGATAACAGATATTCATATTGCTCATTGTTCACAGCAAACATTCCTCTGGCCGAAGCATCCGTTTTTTTATAATTGATGCCTGCTACCCAAAAATGTTCCATATTCTGCCTGCCGTTGGTATTCATATCTCTATCAAAAAATCTCCGGCACAAAGGTAAATTCATAAGCCGCTGCAGCATAATTTTCGTGTCATACCTTCGTCATTTACGAAGATGATAGTGGTCAGGATTTCGGAAGTAAGCATTTTATATATTGATATAACACCACTCGCCATAGAACTATTAAATAAACATCTCAATTTGCATTGTACTTTTGGATTGGGATTTGGAATTTCCTTTTCCGGTATTTCTCAATGAGCTGCATCACTTTACTTTCCGACTTCGGCCTCCACGATGCCTCACTGGCCATCGCAAAGGGCGTGCTGATGCAGCACACTACCCTGCCACTCATAGATATCAGCCACGAGATAAAACCCTACAACACCCGTCAGGCCGCCTATATGCTGGCTGCCACATACAAAAATTTTCCCGAAGGCACCATTCATGTGCTGCTGTTTGATATGTACGCCGGCAAGCCACCTCGCCTGCTGCTCTGCGAGAACGAAAAACAATACTTTCTTACCGCCGACAACCTTATGCTACCGATGGCGCTGGGCTCCGCCCCTGCCACCAGACTGGTGGCAGAGCTACACGATGATAATACATTCATACAATGGCTCACTGAAGCAGGCAGAACGATACATAAATTACAGAGCAACTATACCGGCCTCGCCGGCCTGCCCGCATACCAACTAAAAAACGCCCCACCACTCGCCGCAGCAATAGCCACCGGCGATAGCATTACCTGCGATGTGATACACATAGACCAATATGAAAATGTGGTGCTGAATATTGACAAACGTCGATTTGACGAACTGCGCCGGGGGCGTAATTTCAGGATCAGTTTTATGACCGTGGAAGAAATAAACGACATAAGCAACAACTACCACGATGTGCGCGAAGGCTATAAACTATGCCGCTTCAACAGTGCCGGTTATATGGAGATATGTATCAACCGCGGCAAGGCCGCCAGCCTCTTCGGCTTCAGGCTGGGCAGCAAGCTCAATGACATAAAAATCTATTTCGAATGATTGTCCGTATCGTACAAATGACCTTCAGGCCAGACTGCATACCTGCCTTCACAGCGCTCTTTGATGAGCGGAAACAAACCATTCGGAACTTTAAAGGCTGCACCCACCTCGAGCTTTGGCAGGACAGCAAAGACCCCGCCGTATTCTTCACCTACAGCAACTGGGACTCCGAGGCCGACCTCGATCATTACCGCTTCTCCGAATTTTTTAAAGACACCTGGGGCAAAACAAAAGCCCTCTTTGCCGAAAAGCCCCAGGCCTGGAGCGTGGTAATAAGGGCGAGGGAATAGCATCATTATATCGCCGATTGGCTTTACGTCCCTCGTCTGACATCAGCCATTCAGCTTGTCCAGTATCTTGGCCTGCACCTCTTTTAGTTGCTCCGGTGTAAGTTTCAGCTTGGCGCGAGTAAAATTGAGATCATCCGCAGAATTGATGGGCACAAGATGCATATGCGCATGGGGCACTTCCAGCCCTATCACACTCACCCCGCACCTCTCACAGGCAAAAGCCCGCTCAATTGCTTTGGCTATAGGCTTCGCGAAGATGAGCCATTCACTAAGCAGTATATCATCCACCTCAAAAAACTTGTCCACCTCCACCTTCGGCACCACCAGTACATGGCCCTCCCTCATCGGAAAAATGTCGAGGAATGCGTAAAAGTTGTCATTCTCTGCAATTTTATAGCTGGGTATATCCCCCGCTATTATTTTCGAGAATATAGTGGCCATTATATTGCGATGTTTTCAACCTTAAACTTGAATGTACCACTGGGCGCCGTTACCTCAGCCACCTCGCCCACATGCTTACCCAATAATCCCTTCCCTATAGGCGATGTTACTGATATTTTACCCAGCTTCAGGTCAGCTTCACTCTCAGATACTATCTGGTAAACAACTGTTTTTTTAGTACCCAGGTTAGTAACCGTTACTTTACTTAGTATAGAAACCTTGCTTATATCAATATCTTTTGAGTCAATTACCCTCGCGGTAACAATCGCGGCCTCGAGGTGTGCAATCTTTGCTTCGTGGTGGCCCTGCGCCTCTTTCGCAGCATCATACTCCGCATTTTCCTTCAGGTCACCCTTTTCCCTCGCTTCAGCAATCTGGCGGGCTATTTCTGCACGGCCACTGGTTTTCAGCTTACTCAGCTCTTCCTTCATTTGCGCAAGTGTCTCTTTCGTCAGGTAGTTTAGATCAGCCATTTTACATTTTGTTTAAACTTCAGAAAAAAAATACAACGCCTCTGGATTACAGAAGCGTTGTTATACAAAAGTACAAAAAAATTAATTATCAGCGCACAAAGCGGATAGAGATCATATGCACTCCATTAGCCGGGCGTGCGGTTGGCCTGAAAGAATAATCAAGTGCAAGATTATACCTGCCTGCACTCAGATGTGTTTGCACTGTTGCTCCAAACGCATATCCTTTATACATAGTAGCCGTTGTTGCCAGGTCACCGATCCCTTTTTCCCACCTGTATGCAGCACGAAGCATGAACATATTTTTAAAGCCATACTCAAGGCCACCACCAAGATGGTCATTACTGAATGAGTTAGATGTAAAATTCGCCAATACGCTCAACCTATGCTTAGGTTCGCTATCCTTACTTTTCAGGTGATTTTCATCAAGAAATATATCGTAAGATGCGCCTATGTTAAGGCTTGTCGGCATTTCAAACTTATCAGACGGATAATTAGCAGTAACGGCAAATGAAGGATTGCTCTGCGGCTGGTCTGCATTGATAGCAAAACCAGTTCCTGAATACCTCATATTAGTACCAATGTTACGAAGTGAGATACCAAAGTGGAAATTATTCCTTTTACCGGTCACATATTGTACGCCACCATCAAAAGCAAGACCAAGTGCATGGATATTATTGATCTGCTCGGAAACATAAGTAGCAGATAAACCAGCATTGATATGTGTAGAGAATTGTTTGGCAAAACCAAGCGTTACATTCAAAAACTGCGGACGATACGACCCATAGCCTTCCGGATTAAAATAATCAGTCGTAGCAATGTCGCCAAAACTCATCGAATAAATATTAACGCCTATTACGCCTGCGTCACCGAGTTTCTGCGTAATACCAACATTGTTGATATTGATACCGGTACCAGCTAAGTATGCACCATGCGACAACCCGATCTCAGTGGTCGAATCCTGAGCAAGGCCGGCAATATTAAGCTTCATAGCTTCCAGTCCACCCACCGTTGATGTATTCATTCCAAAAAGACCTGTCGTACGTGCCCATGGGTTAATGAGCATTTCCGGTGCGCCCGCCTGCCCGTTACGATCTTTATTTCCTGCGAAAGAACTGAAGGATACCCCTATCGCGCAAATGGCAACTAAAGCTTTTGTTGAAAAATTTTTCATAAGAATAAAAATAAACTTTTATTAGCATACGGGCCGGAGGGTCCGGCCCGTATAAAATGATACAATTAATATGTTGTCGCATCTATCGGCCTCATCGCACCAAACCACTTTAACACAGTTTCACCGATTCCAACCGCTTTAATATTCATTATATACATACCGCTCGCAACTGGTAAACCGGCTGCATTCCTCACATCCCAATCCAGGTATGGTGTATTAGGGTCGTTTTTAGATAAAGTGCGTACTAATGTTCCGTCAAGTGAATATATCTGAATAGTCACCTGTGCCGGCAGATTAATAATCCGCACCTTAGTATCAAAACGATTCGCCTCATATCCTGAATATCCAAAATAAGGATTAGGTACGGCATATATCCTGCTCAATAGAGACTTCCTGTCAGAAGTATCAGTCAGCGGGGTTGGAGCCTGACCAGTTGTAGAGAATTCATAATATGGATTATGCGCTTTGCTCCCTGATGCTAACCCCCTCAGTGTGACCTTGGTCGTATCCACAGCCTGGTATGGTGCGTATGGTTGGTTTACCCTGAACCTTAACCTTGTTTCTGTAGGGATGATGCCATCTTTTAAAGATTTAAGCGGCACTGTGGGGTTCACCAAAGGAACTCCTGTCCATTGAACAGCAGTATACGCCAACCTCCATGCTATCGCAGATGGATTGACAGCTGCAGCCCGAAGATATCTTGCAAATTGTTTGCAGCTATCATACTTGGTACCAAGGACATATACAGCATGTTTACCACCGAAAATTATGGAATTGTCGTAAAAGCTAAACTGGTTTGAAGTAGGGTTCCAGATCATATCATTACCGTTTTCGGCAGAAAGATATGAATCCTCACCAAAGGCAATATTCAGGCGCCTGCCGGTTATCTGGTCTATCGCATAACCAGGAAACCAGGACATACCTTTTTCCGAATCATCATCAGTGTATATCGGAGTATGACCGTCAACACTTATGTCCCCACTCAGGTTCCATCCGGCATGTTCCCTTAAAAGAAACTTCGAATTAGCCTTTCCGGCGTATCCCTGAGATAAGTTTGGATCTTCCTGCATTTCAATAACTGCACACCTGGTCCATTTAGACTTATCAGAAGTAAACACGATATCCACGTTCGGCAATTGCCTGAAATTAACTAGGTTTTGCGTACTGGGGGTCAGGGCAAAAGTAAAGCCGCATTGTGTGCCTGACCCTGTATGTGCCCCTTGCCATGGCGCAACCAGCACATATGGAGCCCATGTACTTTTTGCGGGAGAAAAATTGCTCAAGAGGTTCTTATAGGCCAGCCCTGTATCCAGGTCCTTATCATTAAAGTTACATGGATTATTCAACGGATCAGGTGCTGCGCTGAATTTTTTGTTATTACCCGAACGAAACCAGTTTGCAAAGCTACTGTCAGCTTCGTCCTGAACACCCCACAACCAAGGCTTTGATACCTCTTTAAACTTAACCTCCGACATAATATAACCATTCCCTTCCTTCTGGTTCATACCGGGAGCCTCAACCTGATTGATACTAATCGACAGACCGTAATCCTCAAGTATTTGTTCGTTTATTGTGCCAATGTTCGATTCTCCATAAATCACTTTAACCTGATTGTTGCCATCATAGGCAGTCAGTTGCCACCTTCCTGTATCTGCAATACCCGGGAAATACTTAGGTAATGGGTTTCCAGAAGTGGTAGTTGGGCCTAATATCTGTAATACCCAATCATATGCCGGAACTTTAACCGGGTCAATAACATTAACCTTTATCGGTCCCTGGTTTGCTTTATACTCTGCACGTGCCACGCTATCATGCAAAAGAGCTTCAGCTTCAGATGCATCGCTCAAAGCAACATCATTCCCCCCATTACCAACACCCTCAACCCGTGTTACAATGATACCTGAACCGTAATCTGAATTGAGCATAGTACCCATAGCGCCATTTGCAGGATTAGGTATTGCGGCAGCCACCTTGATCTCCGTACCACCAACTGCGTGGGCACTTCCTAAATAGGGTACATCCTGCGTACTATTCTGATCAAGCGGATCGAATTTTGCAAAATGATTCTGTGCATATGCAATCGCAACAAAATAATAAGTATGGTAGTTAATGAAACGTTTATCTGACCCTGTAGAGAACTGGTCATTTGTAAGCACGAAACTATGCACTATGCCGCTGTCTTTGCCATTTACCTTTATCTGGGCATCGCTGGTAGTATCGCTAAGATTAACAGAATTATTCTTAGCATAGTTCACTATTTGCGTAACTCCGTTCTTCACGTCGCACTGGAATACTTCTACTGCTTTCGTGTTATCAACTTCGCCAGTCAGCTGGTTAAATATTTCAGCCGATGTTACCTGGCTGTTCGCCAACTGGAATACACGGTAACCTTCAAATTTGTACAAAGAATCCGGTGAGCCTTTTGCTTTTACCACAACCTGATGGTATTGCAGTGAGTCGTTATACTTTCCATCTGTACGGCCATAGTTTTCACCATAGTTGTTGCTTCCGTAGTCATTTACCAGATAGAACACCAGTTTCCTGTCCAGTTCCCTTACCACCATTCGTGGCGCTTCAGGGCCTTCCACTGTCTTAAAGTTATTATCAAACAGCGCCTGTGCCTGGTCGTCTATATTCCTTATTGTTTTGAAACTGGTCGCACCACAACCACCTACACCTTTTGCCCAAACACAGCCAAACACGATATCGTTTGTTGCACCGGGTAACAACTGGAAAGGACCAGATGAGAATATAAAGCGCCTGTCTGCCGGGTTGTTGTTACATGCACATTCCGACCATTGTGTATTATCCCCCGGATCGCCCCAGAATACAAAGTTCGATACAGGACCGTTACCATAACCTTTGCTAGGTGTACCAGGGCCAACAAAGTCGTAACTAAAGCGTTGACCTGTCCTGATAGAACCTGTCATATAAAAGTATATCTGTACACCATTATTGGGGTTACCAATGATACTATTATCATTGTTATAGTAAGTAAAGTTGGTCATGCCAAGGCGCTCAACAGTATCTTTAGTTCCTATCCTTACCGGCCTTAGAGGTCCCTGAAAAAAGTCCAGGCCAACCTGTGGCGGGTTTAGCCCATAGCTATTTACAGGATGCCCGGCTGCTCCACCATCATCATTTGTACCGTTGTAAGATATACCCAACCCACGGGATGTATCGCATCCGATGTAGTCATCCAGGTAGTAGCCAAGATCAAGGTCATCCCAAACTGCAATATATGTGCTGTCTATTGTAAGCGCTCCACGGTTAATCACGCGGTAATTACAGAATGTGGCATCATTCAGGAAATCCTGAGTAGCGTACGCAAATGCACTGGTTTGTATCTCAATGCCCATAGAAGCGGTATTTGATTGTTGCTTCACATTGCCTGCATCGTTAAATACCCACCAGATGTACTGGTCGCCAGTGATTAATGGATATTCGCCTTCATCCGGTTGGTATAAACCATCCGCGTTAAGGTCTTTGAATGGCGCATAAGAGTTGTTAGGGTTCAGTTGCAGCATCGTAGAACCATCGCGCCCCTTTGTTCCGAATATCTTTTTGTCTTTACCGGAACCATTATTGCCCGTGGCCGGCCATTCGTTAATATCTGCATAATAGGTTTTGTTCTCTGCCTGCGACTTTGATCCGGTCTTATGCAATTGTATGAACTGATTAATCGTAGACCTGTCTACTTTCCAGAACCTGTCCCATAAGTCACAGGTATCCTTGGCTATTTTACCAAATGCATTCAGCGCACCCGGCCAATAGTCATTACCATCCTGGCGATAAGTCTGTGCAGCTACTTTCAACTGGCCTTGCTGATCATAACCACCTATCCAGCAGGAAGCGGCAAATTGCGAATGCTTGCCTGAATTTTTAGGTATTTCGTAAGCGGCAGTCTGCTTACCACGGTCCCACCACATATCGCCACCAGTCATCAATCTTGCACGAACGTTGTTAATATCCAGATCAACCGCCGCATTTGCAGGTAAACAGCCGCCTTCTTCGGTTGTTTTATACCCCGATGATTTCTTGGGACCCGCTCCCACATTTTCTTTCGCATCTGCATGCGCCGCAATACCAAATATTCCGAACAGGGTAAGTGCAACTGCAAACTGTATATTCTTTCTGAGTATCATAACTTATAGCGTTATATTAAAACGTTATTAAAAATTAAATTCAAGAGCTACGTTTATAGTACGAGCATAGTTATAGTTGCCCGGGTTGTTAACATTTATACGATACATATCCGTGTACGCCTGAGGGCTAACTTGCTGTGGCACGAACTGGTATCCATATGGAGAAGTTAAGTAACCATTATCATCAGGACGACCAGTGTAGCCATATACGTTAAGTACATCGCGTGTATTAAGCAGGTTGTTAACAATAACAATTGCCTTAACATAAAGCGGGCGCTTAGGTTTCACACCTTCCGGTGCTTCTTTTTGTTTTCCAAAGCTCCTTATAGAGAAGTCTTTATCAACGCGCAGGTCTAACCCATAATGCCATGCTTTACGCGAACCGGAAACACCGCCGATTACTGTATTGCCCAACGCATCTGTATACCTTGTATAAGGCTCTCCGCTTCTTGCCCTGGCTATCAAATTAGCGCCAGCATTCTGCAACACCTTAAGCCCGCCAATCATTGGCCCTTCATCTTTGCCAAACCTGTAGTCTACGTTGGCAACAATGTTGTGGCGTGAATCATAATCGAGTGGTGTTACATACCTTAAGTTAGGTAATCCGGCCTGAATAAAGCTCTGCAGCAATCCATTCGGGCTGATTTGGCCACCGCCGCCACGGTTTGAAGAACTAGGTGTAGAACCCGTACCTTCCGCGAACTGAAGGGTATATGACAAATTCAGACGAAGATGGTTTGTGGCACGCATATCATACAGTACTGTAGTTCCCTTTGTTGTAGAGAAGTCACGGTTGCCGTAGGTATAATACGTAGTGGGGTAAGCAAACAGGTATGGTATTGTGGTAATCATATCCTTACGCTCTTTATAGAAAGCCCTGATTGTCAAAGCGGCATGATCACTTAATTTCTGTTGGAAACCAAGTTCATAATCAAAAGTCTTCTGAGGTTTCAGGTCAGGGTTGCTGATGATGCTGGTATTATTCTGCTGAAGGAAATAATACACTGACGGATCCGACCTGTCAAGACCACCAATCGGCCTTTGTGCATAAATATCATAGTGTGCATAAAAGTTAGCCACATCTGATATGGGGAATGAGAACGATATACGTGGCTGAACAGTAACCTGTGGTGTATAATCTGTAAACGAAGTATTTGGATTGAAGTTAGTATCAGTGATCTTAACTACATCACCTGAAGGGTCTTTAATGAGGGCAGGCTGAGGATCACGGCCATTAGTATACTGCTTTAATACTGATGGGTCGCTGATGAACTTGCCCGTCGGGTCATACCAGTTGTTACCACTGCGATAACCTACAATAGCAGGTGTTGTTGCCGAATTATCGTCTACATACACTACATAATTTCCTCCCATATTACCAGGATGCTGCCCTCCATTGATCAGGTTTTGGGCACCCGAATATTGGTTAACCCTGTATTCAGCATTCAAAGAATACGGATCAACAAGTACCTTTTGATTTGAAGAGAACCGGTCTACACGTACACCTACGTTAAAATGCAGGTCCTTATAAGTGAATTTATCCATTACATAGCCGGCTATATAGTTAGGGCTGAATGCGCCTATCGGGCGGGTATAATTACCGTTGGCATCCTTCGCTGTCCAGTAGTCATTAAAGTTAATTGCTCCTTTCTGAGCTCCGCCTGTATAAGTAGTACCATAATAAGAAACGTATGAGTTTCCGCTATTCAACAATTCATCAGCAGAGAACATGCTTAATGAGAATGTGGATGGATCATACTCATCTATATTTATATCCCTGATCATAGCGTCAGATGCATTTCCAAACAGTTTTTTCCTCAGATTCTTATCGAAGGTGGAATTACCAACATTTGTATAGTTATAGAATATGGTATCGTTTGTGCCGGGTATAACGTTCTTAACATTTCCGTTCATATCTGTAAAGTACCCTTGCGTAGGATCGCCTGCATTTGGCACATAATTATATGTGGCACCGTTAATACGGAACATGGGTTTGGTTTTATCATAGCGCAGATTAGTGTTTGCTGCACTGCTTACCAATTGCCTCATCAAAGACCAGATAGACTGTGTACCTATACCATTCCTGTTTGGCGAACCAACGAATTGGCTTTCAATACGCTGCTGGTAATAAAGACCAAATTCAATTGCATGTTTTGTTTTGCCTGCAAGCAGGTCAAAAGAGGCATCAACCTGGAGTGCATACTGGTTTGAATTAAACTTGAAGAAGAAACTCTGTGTAGATGACGGGCTGAGGAACATACCGTAAGTCAAATCGGGCTCATCACCATTAACAAGGCCGTTGCTCGCCTGTATCTGATTGATAAAGAATGGACTGAAACCACCCAGTGAATTATAATAATTTTGTGTATAATTCTCCAGCCCGGGGTTCAGTTTACCTCTTTCAAAAGTTATACCTGTAGGCACGTTCAGCGTTAACACATTTGCTACTTTCTTTGTTAATGAGTCGGTTGCAAGCGGGAAATAAACATCCTGCCTTGTTTCCTTGAATTTCCCTATATAAGCGTATTTAAAAAAGTCTTCTTTGAATTTAGGATCATGCTGGTCCCTGTATGTTTTCTGGTAATCAAGCTGTATTGAGTAGTACGCATTTGAAATTATGCTGCTCCTGGTAGAGGTATCGCCTGTTTTGGTAAACTTCTGCGTGAACCTCAGGAATGCGCGGCCTGCAAATGTATTCTGCACAGGAGTAGCCTCTGGTGCAAAAAGGTTACGTGAGCGGCTGTACTGGTCCTGCTGGGTATTGTCAAAAGAACCACCAGCAACAATGCGCATATTGTCAGAAAGCTGGAAGTCGAGTTTTCCGTTCAAACGTTGCTCACGAAGGAGGTTGTTGGGTTTTCTTTTCACACGGTTCATGTCCTGCTGGGTGATATAGTTGGAAGAATAGTTATATACCTTATTCCCGGCATTATCTGATATGATCGTTAAAGGGTTTTCCTGTAAGTTCTTAAGCACCTCGGGTTTTGTAACGTAAGGCCTTACATAGTCGGGATACCTGTCATTATCATAATAGTAGTCGCCGCTTAAAGAAAAACCTAAAACAGGCTTTTTGGTTTTATTACCATCCTTTATTACTGTTTTTTTGTATATAGGACCGGCAAGCGAAAACGAAGCTAGGTTATTGTTATAACCGTCAACCGAGTGCTGCAGACGCACATTGCCGGTGAATTTCTGAGAAGCGCCTCTTGAAGTGATATTCACCACAGCGCCTGAGATATCACCATATTTGGCCGGTACACCGGAAGTGATAACTTCAAGCTGCTCAATAGATCCCTGCGCCATATCGATATTAGTTGTACCACGCACAATAACACCATCCACAATATACTGGGTAGTACCGCCGCGTGCACCACCAATGTTCAGGTCTGCACCCCTTTTCTGCTGGTAAACGTTTGAATTGGTAGATACAAGGTCAGTTACCTGGTTGGTAGGAATAGTAGCTATTTCTTCTTTTGTAAGAATGTAAGATGCCGGCTTATCCTGGTCAATAAGTGGCTTTTTGTATGCTTTGATCTCAAATTGCTTCAGGCCTACAGTATGCCTTACCATATTGAAATGCTGCGTAGTACGCTGCCCTTGGGATACTACTACGTCAGTGATCATTACCGAATCATATCCGGCATACATCACAAGTATATTATAATAGCCCGGATCAAGTGGCTTGATAATGTAGTTACCATCATAATCGGTAATTACCCCACCCTTCTGGATACCTCCCTGATATACCTGCACTGTGGCATTGATCATAGGTTCCTTCTTTTCATCCAGTACCCTGCCGGCTAACTCACCCTGTGCAAATGCCGCTCCGGACAACGCAATAAAAACCAATAAAAATAGATAACGTAATGTACGTGCCATAAACTGTATTAATAAATTATTAGCAAATGAGGCGTAAAGGTAAAAAATTCTGTTAAAAATCCATGCTTAACAAATTAATTTTCCTGCGATGCCTGATATAATTTTCAAACAATATGTAGCGATGTTTTTGAACTATTCAGTTGGCCTCTGTTATATAGACGAATAATGACCGGCAAATCTTGGGTGCCGACCAAAAAAGTTTTCCTGAATCTACATGAGAGTAAATTAACTATGATGGCCGGTTATCTTGCCTAAAAGCACCTTACTCATTTTGTAAAGCGCGTCAAATGTATAGCCGGCAATGTGTGGCGTAGCAACAACATCAGGCCGGGAAAGCAGTGAATTCAACCTCTCAAGGGTCGCAGTATTGAACCTTGAGATCGGTTCCTGCTCAAAGACATCAAGGCATGCCCCGGTTATCTGCCCGCTGTCCATGCCTTGTAGCAGTGCATTTGTGTCCACCACTTCTCCACGTGACGTATTTATTAATATGAATGGTCTCTGCATCTGCGTCAGGAAATCATTATCAAAATAATGAAATGTATCTTCCTGTATCGGAACATGAAAACTTACTATATCTGCCTGCTCAAACACCGGCTGCAGGCTTTCGCATTTCTCAATATGCCCCGGTATATTCACCGGTGCATATTTATCGTATGCCATAATACGCACGTCAAAGCCTTGTAGTTTTTTAGCAAATGCCCTGCCGGTATGCCCATAACCGATCAACGCCACTGTTTTCCCTCCTAGTTCCACACCCCGGTTTGCTTCTCGCTGCCACAGGCCTTTTTTCACTTCGTCATTGCTCCAGCATATACGCCGCATCAGCGTAAGCAACATACCTAACGCATGCTCGCCTACTGCATCACAATTACCCTCAGGACTCGCATAGCAGACTATCCCACGGCCTTTGGCGTAGGCCACATCTATTACTTCCATGCCCGATCCCATTCTGCCTATCCATTGCAGTTTAGGTGCCCGGTCCAATAATTCCTTATCTAATTGTAAACGTGTAGACGTAATGACACCCACGCAATCCCCTATCAGTTCATGCGCTGCTGCCTGCACAATATTTTCACACACCTCACAATTATACCCTGCTTCCGTAAGGCCATCCGTAAGCACCGGGTGCACAGGCGCTGCTATCAAAACTTTATTACCTACCGTATCGGGCATGTTCTAAAAATACGATTAGTTGTCAAAAAAAACAGTTTAACTCACTTATTGACCGGAACTTGCACAGCCGTATATAATGCTACGAAATCCGCCACAGACAACTGTTCCGCCCGTTTATCCATAAAGGGCCCGGTGAGCGCACTTGCCGGCACAGAACTTTTTAAAGCGTTGCGAAGGGTCTTTCTCCGCTGGTTGAATGCCGCTTTGACCAGGATGATGAACCTTCGCTTATCTTCAATATTATAGGGATTGTGCGTGTTCGTAAATCGCAGCACCCCACTCTTTACCTTCGGCGGCGGCGTGAAACAATTCTCATGCACATCAAGCAAATACTCCACCTTGAAAAAAGCCTGCATCAGCACACTCAGTATACCATAACTCTTGCTGCCGGGGCCGGATGCCACACGCTGCGCCACCTCTTTCTGAAACATGCCAATTACCTCCGTCACCTGCGGCTCCCACTCAAGCACTTTAAAGAGTATGGGCGATGAAATATTGTATGGGAAATTACCTATGATGGAAAAAAAACCGCTGAATGGCGCTTCCGCTTTCAGTATATCCTGTAGTATGATCTTTCCCTTTATTGCCGGGTATTCCTTGTCCAGGTACAATGCTTTCTCTTCGTCTATCTCTATCGCCTTATAGTTGATATCGCCCCACTGCAGCAGGTACTTGGTGAGGGCCCCGCCGCCGGGCCCTACTTCCAGCAGATTCATACCTGGCACATGGCGCACTTGCTCCGTTATCTTACGGCACATTTGCTCGTCATGCAGAAAATGCTGGCCCAGGCTTTTTTTGAGCCTGCCATATGAATTATCACCCGCGGTATTTGCCATAGTCGGCGCAAAGGTATGTGATAGTTTTTTGCAATGATTATAATAGGGTTTATCTTCTTCATTCCGTACCTTCGCACACTGTAATTAATTTTTTAGCATGGAATTTAAACTACAACAGAAAGCTACTGAGAAACAACACCTCATATATATCATTGACGATGCCGGTAAAACAGGCCTTATACCCTCGCTTTCCGGCCAGGAAACTGCTTATGCCGAAAATACTTTCAAGGCAGACCAGCAAATTGTGACGCTGAACAGGTACACAAGGCTAGTTCTTATTTACCTTGTTAAAAGCAAAAATACTGATTGGCAAACCCGCGAAAGCTGCCGCAAGGCAGGTGCAGACCTCCAGGCTATCTGCAATAAACACAAGGCAGCCGAGGTAAACATTACCAATTTATCGGCCATAGCAAATGCAGCCACCCTGCTGGCTGAAGGCATGGCGCTGGCTAACTACCAATTCCTGAAATACCGTACAGACACAAAGAAGATTACCAACACCCTGCACACAATATCCTTTACTAAAGACTCGGCAACACTGAAAGAGGTAACACAACTCAGCACTGTTGTTACGGCAATATACAGTGCCCGCACGTGGGTAAATGAGCCGCTGAACTATTTGTCGGCCGTGCAGTTATCTAAAGAGATCGCAGCGCTGGGCAAGCAGGCCGGCTTTAAGGTAACCGTGCTGGATAAGGCGCGGATGGAGAAAGAGAAAATGAACGGCATCCTCTCTGTGAACAAGGGCAGCATACAGCCCCCCACCTTCACAGTGATGGAATATACCCCGAAAAAAGCGCTGAACAAAAAACCTATTGTGCTTGTGGGCAAGGGGGTAGTATATGATACCGGCGGCCTGTCGCTGAAACCTACACCAAACTCTATGGACCGCATGAAAAGCGACATGAGCGGTGCCGCACTGGTAAGCAGTGCCATGTATGTAATAGCCAAGCTACAATTACCCCTGCACGTAATAGCGCTCGTTCCGGCTACTGATAACCGCCCGGGTGAAGACGCATACACCCCGGGAGATGTGATCACCATGTATAGCGGCAAAACAGTGGAAGTGCTCAATACAGATGCCGAAGGCCGGATGTTGCTGGCCGACGCGTTGCACTGGGCGAAACGCTACAAGCCTGAACTGGTGCTGGACTTTGCAACCCTCACCGGTGCCGCCTCGGCTGCGGTAGGCGAGCATGGCATAGTGTGCATGGGCACAGCCGATGAAAAAACAAAACAGGCATTCGTTACCAGCGGGTTCAACCAGTACGAAAGGCTGGTGGAATACCCCTTGTGGGAAGAATACGGCGAACAGATAAAATCCGATATTGCTGATATAAAAAATGTAGGTGGCGCTACGGGCGGCGCTATTACCGCCGGCAAATTCCTCGAACATTTCACCGATTACCCCTGGATGCACTTTGACATTGCAGGCGTATCTTTCGCTACTGCAAAAAAAGGATATACGACTACTGGCGGCACAGGATACGGACTACGTATGCTGCTCGACTTTTTAATTCACTACGGTAAAGCTTAAACATACATGCAACCACAAAACAACAAACCTGTAATAGGCATAACTACCGGCGACCTCAACGGCATAGGCACAGAAGTAATTATAAAAACATTCTCTGACAATCGTATGCTGGACCTCTGCACCCCGGTCATCTTCTCTTCAAACAAGGTAATCAACTATTACAGGCGCATTGTACCCGAACATACTTTTAATTTTACCAGCACAAAAGACCTTACCAAGCTGAACCCAAAACAGGTGAACGTTTTCAACTGCTGGGACGAGGAGGTGCCCATGCAACCCGGCGTGCTCACAGATGCCGGCGGCAAATACGCAATCAGGTCGCTGAATGTGGCCGCCCAATGCCTGAAGGACGGGCAGCTTGACGGCATCGTCACCGCGCCGATACACAAAAGCAACACCAACATTGCCGATTTCCCATACACGGGGCATACCCCTTTCTTTAAAGATAAGTTCGGTGCCAAGGATGTGGTGATGATACTGTACAGCAACAACCTAAGGGTCGCCCTGGCTACAGAACACATCCCTGTCTCAAAAATTGCAGCTTCAATAACTAAAGAATTACTGCAATCAAAGCTGAGTATCCTGCGTGAATCGCTGATAAAGGATTTTGGCGTGGATAAACCCAGGATAGCGGTACTGGGCCTGAACCCCCATGCGGGCGATGAAGGACAGATAGGCAATGAGGAGCAGAACATCATCAGGCCGGTCGTTGACCAGTTCAGGCAAAACAACCATCTGGTGTTCGGCCCTTACAGTGCCGATTCCTTTTTCTCTCGCGGGCAGTATGTTGAGTTCGATGCTGTACTGGCTATGTACCACGACCAGGGGCTGGTAGCGTTCAAAACACTGGCACAGGGCGAAGGTGTGAACTATACTGCCGGGCTGCCCATCATCCGTACCTCGCCAGACCATGGCACGGCCTTCGATATAGCCGGTAAAAACCTTGCTGAGCCTGAATCTTTCCGGGAAGCAGTTTTTCGCTGCATAGACCTCTACAACCAGCGCAACGGCTACGCCGCCAATACCGCCCACCCGCTCAGGAGGGGCCGGATAGAAAAAGAAAAAGAGACCGGCGAAGAGAAAGTTGTAGCATAACTAAAGAATTACTGAACACATTAAAAGCGTGCGCCCTGAAATCCGGGGCGCACGCTTTTAATGCCATTTACCGGTAAATATGATTTGCAAAAAAACGTAGAACGGCAATACGTTGCCGTTCTACGTCATCACTGCTTCATTTACCAGGCATAAAAATAGTCCCCGGAATTCCGGGGACTATTTTTATGCTCATTTTCAGATGCTATAATTAATTCGCCGCTTTCACCAGCTTCTCGGTCTTCACCAGTTCATTAGCGCTGTTATACAGCTTCACGAGGTAGATGCCATCGGTTATACCGCCCAGGTCAATATCCTGCGCATTTTGCTGGTCAATCACCGTTCTGCCATCCATGCTGCTGATGATCACATGCATTAGCTCAGCTGCTTCTATGTGCAGGGTATTGGTAGCAGGGTTAGGGAATATCCTTATATCACCGTCTGGTATGGTGTTGCCGGCAGGCTCCCCGGGCCTTGGTGTAAAATGCGTGACCACAAATGCAGGCGATACCGACTGACAGCCGTGCAGATCTGTTACGCGCACCGTGTAGCTGCCCAGACCACGGTTGTGGCAGTGAGGGGTCAGTGCATCTGCACCTACAATAGGCGCCAGGCTCTTATACCACTGGTAGCTTACAAATGATACCCCTGTGTGCAGGTTGATACCGTCGAATGTTATAACCGGGTTGGGCAGAGGCCATTCGGTTACGGTTGTTGTCAGGCTGGTAATATTGCAGGACAATGGTGTGCCGGGGGCAACTGTTATTTCTACTGAATAGGTACCGGACGAACTCGCAACGTAAGTAGCGTTGGTAGCGCCGGGTATATTCACTGTACCCGCTTTCCACTGGTAGGCAACCGTACCCGCACTGGAGATAACCGATGCGAACAGAGACACACTGCCGCCCCAGCAGAAGCTGGTAGCCGCCAGTGGCGATACAATAGGTGCCGGTACTACATTCACCGTCTGGATCGCTGATGATGCACTGCAGCCGCTGAGCGGAGAAGTGACCCTGATCAGGTAGCTGCCGGTAGCGGTGGCCGTATAAGAAGCATTGGTAGCACCGGGTATGATCACACCTCCTTTCAGCCACTCATAAGTGTATGGACCTATTGGGCCATCTAGTATCACAGCTCCGCCTGCGCATAGAAGTGTACCGCCCGAAGGGATGATGCTCGCCGGAGGCGGTGTAGTTACTGTTATCAGTATATTTCTAGATATGGTGCTGCAGCCCGTGGTATTGGTCACCCTTACCGTGTGAAGGCCCGCCATGGTAGCTGTATAATTAGGGTTAGTAGCGCCCGCTATTGGCACACCGCCTATCCGCCACTGATACGTGTAACCGGGGCCCGGGGCCGTGCTGAGGTGTACACTGTCGCCGGAGCAGAATGTAGTGTCACCTACAATGGTCACATTAGCCAATGGCGATGCACCAAGTGTCACATTGGCCACCACCGATGTACCGGTGCAGCCATATGTATTAGTGACACGCACCGAATAGGTGCCGCTTGCCGTAGGCGTAAACGTATTGGTTACCACACCCGCTATAGGTGAGCCACTCAGCAGCCACTGGTAAGTGTATGGCGAACCCGGGCCGAAACCTGTAGGCCCGCCTGTTAGTACCGGTGGAGTGCTGGCACATGCCGACACCACACCTGCAGGCGAAATAGTTGCGGTTACGGCATTATTGGTTACCGTTACGGTATTTGAAGTAATGGGGCAAACGCCAAGCGTAATGACCACAAAGTAGTTGCCCGCCGTAGCGCTGCTCACCACATGGGTAGCATTGGTAGCTCCGGGTATTATACCGGGGTTACGCCATTGGTATCTGTAGCCGGCACCTGTAGATGAGGTAAGCGCCACAAAATCGCCGGGGCACAGCGTGGTGCTGCCCAGCGGCGTAACTATAGATGTGGGTATGGGTTGCACCGTCACCGTTACGGTAGTGGCACAGCCACCGAATACATACGTAATAACACTGGTGCCGGGGGCTACGCCTGTAACAAGGCCGCTGGTAGAGTTAACCGTAGCTACGCTGGTGGTGCCGCTGCTCCATGTGCCGGGGCCTGTGGTATTCGCCAATGTAATGGTAGAGCCCTGGCATACTGTGCCCGGGCCTGTTATTGGTGTGCTTAATACATTGATGGTGATTACCGCAGACCGCGAGCAACCGGCAACAGTGTAAGTAACAGTAGCCGTTCCGGGGCCGGTAGCAGCAACAGCAGTAACACTTGTTGATGTGGTGCTGCCTGAGAATGTCACACTACCTGTCCCGGCTGTTGTCGTCCACACATCACCAAACGTAGTGACACCACTACTCGTTAATACTGTACTTTGCCCCAGGCATATACTCATCACCCCTGTTATAGGCGTTGGCGATGGATTTACCGTCACTACTTTCTGCACCATACAACCGGATCCGATAGTATATCTTATGGTATCTACACCGGCCGTTACACCGGTTACAATACCCGAACCCGCCCCAACGGTTGCGTTCGGATTCACAGCCGTCCACGTGCCGCCAGGGGGCGTAGAAGAATAAGTAATTGTAGCAGCTTCACATACCGTATTAGGCCCTGAAATAGGCGAAGGCGCAGGGTTTACAGTAAAATTTTGACACAAGAAACAACCTGACCCATCAAAAGTGTAGCATATACTTGTCGTTCCTGGGCTTACCGGGGTTACGTCACCGCTAAGAGAAGCAACGGTAGCTACAGCCGTTGCACTGCTGGTCCATACCCCTGAGCCACTACTACCAGGCCCGATCAGCAATGTTGTAGTTGCCCCCATACACACACTTAAACTTGGGATAAATGGATTTGGATTTGCGTTTACAGACATCGGCCGGGTAGCATAACAGCCGGTAGTGAATGTATAACTGATTGTAGGGTTCCCTGCAAAAACACCGCAAAACACACCTGTAGAGGCATCAATAGAACCTGATGCCGAGAGGCTGCTGCTCCATGTGCCGCCGCCATCGGGATTGGTAAGCGTAGTGCAGTCGCCCACACATACAGCAGTAACAGTGGCCACTATGGCAGATGGGTTCGGGTTCACGGTCACATAGGCTATCTGGTAACAGCCCGTGGCCATGGTATAGCTGATGGTGGCCACACCGGCGGCAAGGCCGGCTATCGTGGCAGAAGTGCCCGCAGGCGTCACAGTAACGATCGTTCCGTCTTCCGGGCTCGACCATGTACCACTGGCAGTAGTAGTAGCCTTCGTTATGGATGCGCCCACGCACACCTGCGACGGGCCTGTAATCGGGTTCGGGGTGGGGTTCACCGCAACTGCAAGCGCCCTGAAGCAGCCGGTAAGAGGTAATGTGTACCTGATAGAAGCTGTGCCTGTGGCCGATGCTGTATAGTCACCTGTAGTTGAGACGATAGAACCCGGTCCTGAAGCAATTGACCATGTACCGCCGGTAGGTGTTGTGCTGTAAGTAGTTATTGTGCCCGTACATACTGCCGTCGGGCCGGTTATTGGTGCCGGCGTAGTATTGACGGTAACATCGCGCGTTATGAAACACGTAGTTGAGGTTGCCGTAAAGGTGATGGTTGCAACACCTGCGCTTATACCTGCAATGGTGCTGAGCGTAGCAGGCCCTAAACTAGCCGTGGCAGTACCTGTCGCACTGCTTGTCCAGCTGCCGCTCACTGCCCCGGTAGAGGTAAACGAGATGGTACCACCTTCACAAACCAATGAAGTTGCACCGAGTATCGGGCCGGGCACCGGGTTGATGGTCAGCACACCGGTGCGCACACATCCTGTAGGCAGAGTGTAGGTCACGGTTACCGTACCCGTAGTTGCCGGGGTAAATACGCCTGTGCCTGCATCAATAGCACCGGTACCTGTGCCTGCGGTATAAGTCCATGTGCCGCCCGAGGGGGTGGCGTTCATAGTCACCGTATGGCCTATACAGGCAATCATCACTCCTGACGATGATGTGATAACCGAAGGCAGTGGATTTACCGTAACCTCAGCAGTACGCGAACAAAGACCCAGTGTATAACTAATGGGGGCAGTACCTGCCGCAACACCTGACACAATGCCGGAAGCGGCACCTACTGTAATACCGGCCGATGGGGTATACCATGTGCCGCCCACCGTAGCGTCTGCCAGCGTGGTAGACGAGAACACACACACGGAAAGTGTGCCTGTAATAGGCAGCGGAGTAGGGTTAACAATCATCGGCCATGTAGTGGCACAACCTGTAGTGGCATTAGTATAAGAAATATCCACTGAGCCGGTAAGCACACCGGTCACATCGCCGGTAGCAGACCCTACGGTAGCCACGCTCACATCACTGCTGCTCCAGAAACCACCGGTAGAAGGTGTAGATAAAGTTACTGTCGCTTCCTCACACACAAAAGGTGCGCCTGATATAGCCAACGGTAATGGATCTACAGTCACAGACCGTATTACCCTGCAGCCCGGAATACCAGGAACGATAGTGTAAGTAATATCTGCTACGCCTGCCCCTACACCGGTAACAACGCCAGTACCTATGACAGAAGCAATAGCGATATTACTTGATGACCATGTGCCACTCGGAGTTGTTGCGGTCAATGCAATTGTGGATCCTACACAAACCCTGTTATCACCTGAAATGATACCGGGGATACACGAAGGAGTAATTGAAACAAAACCATCGCCGGTTGCCCTGCAGCCGCGATTTTCCGAAATCATATAAACGTCAGGCCCGCCAAAATAACTGGCACCGCCGCCGCCGCCGCTCCAGTGGCCGCCACCGGCACCAAAGTAACCGCCGCCGCCGCCGCCGCCGCCCCAGCCGCCATCTCCGCCTGCCGCGCCTGAACCGGCAACACCTGACGGGCCTACACATGTGCCGCAAAAACCGCCCATGCCATTACCTGTAAGGTCTCCGCCGCCGCCGCCGGTTATAGTTCCGCAGCCTGCTCCATCTTCACCTTCAGCAGGTACCAGCGCTGTTCCGCCGCCATCTCCGCCACGGTCGTCGTTTGCACCGCAGCCCATACCAGCGCCGCCGCCGCCGCCACCTACTACCAGCGGCGTTCCGCCAAAGTAGATGTCAGATGCGCCACCACCTGCGCCACCTGCATAGGTGCCTAAGGCGTGTGTGCTGTTGCCGCCACCGTTATATCCTCCGGTTGCGGCTGCGGAGGGGGTTCCATCGCCCCCACGGCCGCCCACACGCACTGTAAGTACCTGGCCTGGCGTCACCAAAATGGTGGCGCTCACGCAGCCACCGTATCCGGGGCGGTTATCGTAAGTAACATTATCGGAGTTGTATCCACCCGGAGCTCCCTGCACATTTACCAAAACGGATGTAACACCCGCAGGCACTGTATAGAACCGAGGTGACCCGGTATAAGAAAATACGGTTGTCTGGGCATTGGCCATGTTGCAGCCAAGCAATAGAATTAATAGAAGTCTTAGGGATTTGTACATTTTTTTCATTTTAAAACTTTTAAAAAGAACAACTAAGCTTATCTGAATTGCGCACCTATACAAACTACATAACGAATGAAAATAGCCCCTTTTAAAATAAGGCCGTTTCACATCCATGACAATTTGTTCTAAAGGTAGGGAATATTTTTATAAAAAATTTAAGAGTTCCGATATATTTTATATAGCGTAATTTATGACCAGGTTTACCAACATAACATATTAACTGACAGGCAAAAAATAGCCCGGCAAATGAAGTTGCCGGGCCTGAAAGTGGATAAATGATATTACCTGAGGCTTTGCCCGAAATATTTACAGTCGTAAGAACTGGTATCCTGCTGCACATGGAAAGCAAGCCAAAGACTGTCGTTCCTCAATTTTCCCCAGCCTGTGAAGGTTGTACTGTTATTAGAACCAATGAAAGTAAATGAATCTGTGGACTGTATGGTGCAGTTTGCGCTGTCGGATGGATCGCCAAGCAAATTGGTCAGCGTCATTTCTAAAGAATCGTGCAGCACGGCTATCAGTTTAACGGAATAAGGCTTCATAGTATCGCCGTAAAATGAATGACAGCTATCGTAACCATTGTAATTGTAAATGAATTTATCCCGCATCAGTTTTTCGCATCTGGATCCTTCAAAGCCAACAGGACAAACACATTTTCCACCATCACACACCCCACGGCTGACGCAGGTCACGTTATGACATTTGTTCTTATTACAGGCTGTATAGGAGGCTGCTATAAATATGAACAGGGTAAGAAAGGTCGTAATAAGTATGTTGTGCGATGCTCTCATAAATAAAATTTGGAACTGCTAAAATATCAATTTTTTTTTATCAAAGATAAAATTTGATGCAGGAAATTTTCTTTATTTTCCTTTTCTATTCAATCACATGCAATCAAATGTCCGCCAAAACGGAACGATAAGCGCCCGAAGATTACCTATGCACACAAAAAAGCCCCGGATGTCCGGGGCTATAGTTTTCACGGTGCCAGGGGAATATCTTTAGAGGAGATACACTCCGGCTTTGCTAACCCAAAGTTAAGATAAGTTTGTTATCAAAACACAACTTTTTTGTTAAGATTTATTTTTTCAATATAATCTCAGATAAACTACAAACCGGTACATACTGTATCTTCGCGTTTTCCGTTAAGTACCAATACAACCAACATCCATGCGCAGGGGCTATTTATTAACTATTTTTCTATTTCTGCTGATAAAATCTGCCTATGCTCAGCGCACCATGCTCAACATGGCCGAACACGACAATAAGCCCTATTATTTCGGCATCACCTTTGGCTTCAATTACTCCGTTTACCGCCTCAATTACACTAATTCATTCGCTTATACCGATACCTTCAAGCGTATTCAACCTCACTGGGGCCCCGGCTTCAACCTCGGCCTTATAGGCAACCTGAAATTAAACCGGTTCATCGATTTGCGTTTTGTGCCTTCAATAGCTTTTGCAGAAAAAAACATCAAATACCAGTATGGCTACCCGACCGATAGTCTGCTAAGCAGGAATGTAGAGGCCATATATATGCACCTGCCACTGCAATTAAAATTCAAAAGCGACAGGATAAAGAATTTCCGTTTTTACGCGCTACTCGGAGGCAAGTTCGACTACGATATGGCCTCAAACGCCCGATCTAAGCGTAGTGACGAATTCATTAAGATCAGCCCAATTGACATGGGCTACGAAATAGGAGTGGGCTTTGAGTTCTATAACCCCAGTTTTATATTCTCTCCTGAAATAAAACTTAGCCAGGGGCTTATCAACCAGCTATATAAAGATGCCCGCCTGCCGCTCTCAAATGCGATAGAAACTCTCTATACCCGGATGATTGTCATCTCCATCCATCTGGAAGGATAAACTAAAGTCATCTTCACTTACGTTAAAACATCAGTCCGCAAATTAAAAGTAGCTAACTTTGCGCCCTCAGTTAAATGTGCATCGCACATAACTCACTTTCAGGTTCTAACTTCAAACTTTTGATTTAATGAAAGACGCATTCATAACCGACGGCATACGCACACCAATAGGTAATTTCAGGGGAGCATTATCAGGCATCAGGGCCGATGACCTCGCCGCACTGGTGATGCGCAAACTGGTGGAACGCAACCCCTCCATACCTGATGGCGTGATAGATGATGTAATATTCGGCAATACCAACCAGGCCGGCGATGATAACCGCAATGTGGCGCGCATGTCGCTACTGTTAGCGGGGATTCCATGGAGTGTACCTGGTGAAACCATTAACAGGCTTTGCGCATCAGGTATGAGCGCGGTGATAAATGCCGCAAGGGCTATAAAGGCCGGCGATGGCGATGTGTTCATAGCAGGTGGTATGGAGCATATGACACGCGGCCCATGGGTTATCTCAAAAACATCACAGCCATTCGGCCAGGATGCGCAGATGTTCGACTCCAGTTTTGGCTGGCGCTTTGTGAACCCACGTATGCACGAGCTGTATGGCACCGACCCTATGGGCGTAACCGCTGAAAACCTGGCTGAAATGTATAACATCAGCCGAGAAGACCAGGACAAATTTGCTTACCACTCACAAATGAAGGCCGCCGCTGCTCAGCAATCGGGCAGACTGGCAGAAGAGATAACCCCCGTAGAGATACCGCAGAAAAAAGGGGAGCCGACCATCGTATCGAAAGATGAATTTATAAAACCGACTACTACAGTAGAAAAGTTAGGACAATTAAAACCTTCTTTCAAAAAAACAGGAACGGTGACTGCCGGTAACGCATCGGGTCTTAATGATGGGGCTGCTGCATTATACATACTGTCCGGCGATGCGGTGAAGCAATACAATGTGGTGCCAAAGGCGCGCATAGTCAGCTCTGCAGTAGTGGGTGTGGAACCTCGCATCATGGGCATAGGCCCGGTGCTGGCTGCGAAAAAAGCACTGGCGAAGGCAGGACTTACCCTCAACGATATTGATGTGATAGAACTGAACGAGGCATTTGCCGCGCAAAGCCTTGCCTGTATCCGCCAGTTGGGCTTAACTGATGACGACCCTCGTATAAACCCCAATGGCGGCGCCATAGCGCTGGGCCACCCGCTAGGCATGAGTGGCGCACGTATCACCTATTCAGCAGCCATCGAGCTGCACAAGCAGAATAAACGCTACGCACTGGCAACGATGTGTATAGGCCTGGGGCAAGGCTATGCTGTGATTATAGAACGGGTATAGAATAGCAGTATGCGCAAGCGCAGCTACTATATGGTCAACGCGATAACCGCATACCGGCTGGTAGCTGCTTTTTTGTTGCTGTACCTCATCATCATAAAACAGGAGAATCTTTTCAAATGGTTCCTGGCCGTCAGCTTTTTTACTGATGCCATAGATGGCTACCTCGCAAGAAAATATAATGCAGTGAGCGTGATGGGCTCTAAACTGGACTCTGTTGCCGATGACATGACCATACTGATGGCTATAATAGGCGTCTT
This sequence comes from uncultured Flavipsychrobacter sp., assembly GCA_964430995.1. Taxonomy (GTDB): domain Bacteria; phylum Bacteroidota; class Bacteroidia; order Chitinophagales; family Chitinophagaceae; genus Nemorincola. The sequence continues at coordinate 56,416 of CAYSIG010000007.1, read as the reverse complement.
TGTACTGAAGCCCGGCTTCGTAAGCCACGAGTTGCCATGGGTGGTGGTTTTGCTGGTGCTATATTTTTCGCAGTTGATACTCTCCCTCATTCGATACCGCAAGTTGAGCAGCTTTCATACCTATGCCGCTAAGGTAGCGGCGGTGCTGCAGGGAAGCTTCCTTATACTGCTGTTCTTCCTGCCTGAATGGCCGTTGTGGCTGTTCCGTGTCGCGGCCTTTTTCACGATCATCGATCTCGCAGAAGAGATTATCCTCGTTATCCTTTTGCGTGAGTGGAAAACTGATGTGAAAGGCTTATATTGGGTAATGAAGAAGAAATGATTAACTAGCTATTAGCTTACTCTATCAAATACCCGTCCCCTCCCTCCGGCAGCAGGTTCAGGTCTACATCCATACCGGCTATACCTTCTATAGATCCTCTTATGTGCGCAGCGTTCAGCAATACTTTTTCCAGTTCCTTCTCTCGCGCCTTCCATAGCTTTTCCATCTGGTCGCGCTCGCGCTGTATAGACACCTTCATACGCATAAAACCTTCCCTTATGGCCTTCCACTGCTCCGAAAATTCACCACTGGTCAGGTAGTTATACAGCAATGTCATTTTATCGCCCTTGTTCTCCTGGCTCTTGCCTGCATTGTACACTTTTATTATCCCTTCCCGCAGCACATACACCAGCCCCCTTGCTTCGCTGAAATTACACACCCATATACCATCCTTTTCTCCAAAACCCGTCATATCCTTCGGCATCGCCTGCGTAACGATCACTGCTATATCAGCATTCAGTATCCGCATATCGGCTTTCAGTTTCTCTATCCAGTCCGCGCTGAAATCCTTGGTACGCTTACTTTCAAAAATGATCTTCCCGCACTCCTGCCCGAAACTGTTGCGCACAGTCTGTATACAGTCCGCGCCCTTGATGCCCTTGCCTACTTCCTGAACCACATCAAACGGAAACGCATCGCGCAGTAATTGTTCCAAAGCCAGTTCCTGAACTTCTCCCTGCAATTGCATGGAACCTTGCTCACTTTTGCGTTTCATTTCCTCTATCAGTTTCTTCTGGTCTTCCAGTTGCTTGTCCCGCTCCTTCAGCTTCATCTCAAACTCCCAATCCTTCTGCTTATTTTTTTCTTCCTCTTCTTTTTTTATTATATCCAGCAGCTTATTCCTTTCCTCTATCAATTTCCGCTGCACTTCCAGTTCCAGTTCCTGCTCTTTTGTTTTCAGCTCCTGCATCTTCTTCAGGAAATCAAGCTCTTTTTCTCTCGCTTCGCCCAGTTTGGCCTCATTGGTCTTATTTGTATCTTCCAGCAACCTCAACTGCATTTCAAAATCTGCCCGCACCTTTGCATTCACTTCTTTCAGCAGGTTTCCCTCCATAGCCTTCTTTTCCTCCTGCCATTGCTGTTCTTTTTGCTTCAGTTGCTCATCTTTTTGCTTTGTCAGGTCTGCCCATTTCTGGTTAAATTCCCTTCTCACTCTGTCCTCCACCGATTGCGCTATGGCTGCCTCCGGCTCAAACTGGGTCTTACAATTCGGACATATAATTTGTGTTGACATGTGCTAATATCTCTGTTTTCGGAAGGTACGAAGTTCTGATAATATGGCTGAATGTGCACCCTTTATTATTTTTGACTACTTTTCGGGTTCGATGCGGTTTAAAATATATTTTTTATTATACTGCTTATTCCTCAGCAGCACTTTGCCGGCACAAACTTCCGGCAAAGCGAACCGCTACTTTAATGAGGCACTCACCTTCAAATCAAAGAAGAACGTTACTGATGCATGCAGGCAGATGGAACTTTATATCCTTGAGGCACCTACCGACCCCGATGCATACAGCCTGCTGGGCCAATGGTACTTCGAGGCTCACCGTTTCAAAGATGCGGTAGATGCATTACGCAAGGCATCGGGCCGATGCCAGAACGGAGGTATGCGTTTCTCGAAGGCACTCACTAAATGCCTGATTTATGCCGGACTGGCAGAGAGTGCCTTGATGGTCATCAACAACTACGCCACCATGAAAGACAGCGTGGAATGGAACCGCCTGCGCGCCCAGGCCGAATACGTTAAATCGGCCATTCCCGCTACCCCGCCCCAATGGCCCAGGAACTTGGGACTGCGTATTAATAGCACTGTTCCTGAACTTTTTCCATGCATGGCGGTAGATACCGAAAAACTCTATTTCACCCGCCGGGTAAATAATATGGACGAGGATTTCTTTAAAGCCAACTGGGATACCTGCGGCGACTGGTTTTATGCACGTCCATTAGGCGTCCCGCCAAATTCTCCCGACCAGGAATCTTCTATGGCCATCTCTGCCGATGGGCACTACCTTTTTTTCAACCGCTGCGAGAACCGCAGCCAGGACGGCTGGGCCGAAGGCGGCTGCGACCTGCTGATGGCCTACCGCGTGGCAAACGACAGCCCTTGGACAATAGCACAGCCATTCGGCGGCACCATAAACACACCCGCCTACGAGGGCATGCCCTCCCCCTCGCCCGACTGCCGCGAACTCTATTTTGTAAGCGACCGCCCCGGCGGATATGGCGGCTACGATATTTGGGTGTCGCGCTATGAAGAAGGCCTGTGGCAGTTGCCCGTAAATGCGGGCCCGGCAATTAATACCAGGGGAAACGAGACAGCACCCTATATGTATGCCGATAACGAGACACTTTACTTCACCAGCGATGGCTGGCTGGGCATGGGCGGCACAGATCTTTTCGTTAGCCGTAAGATAAACGATAGCAACTATACCACAGCCGTAAACGTGGGCTACCCCATCAACACCGCATTTGATGAAAAGAGCGCATGCGTTACCCTCGATGGCAAGCGCCTCTACTTCTCATCCGACCGCAACGGTCCTCCCGGCAATTACGATATTTATGAAGCACCCATCCGCCCAGGCGCGGCAAGGCCAATACCCGTCAGCTACATAAGGGGCATTGTTTACGACAGCCTCACGAAACTGCGGCTCAACTACGCCACTATGCATATCTGCAACGCAAAGACCGGCGATACACTTTACCAGCTCCAGAGCAACCGTGGCGATGCCAGCTTCATCATTACCCTGCACCTCGATAATACCTATGCCATACATACGTGGCGTACATTGTACTCTGAAGTGCATGACACCATCGTTTTCGACCGCCAGTACCTGCAAGACCCGCTGGTCCACAACGTGGTTATGCTACCATCGGACTATGTGAAACCCGTGAACGACAGTATGCTGGCCATGATACACTTTGACGTGAACCGTGTGGAGCTTTCAGACTCCGATAAGGCCACCATATCCACCGCCATACTGCCCTGGATGAACGGCACGGGCTTTGTGCTATATGTAAATGCCTACACAGACAATACAGGCTCCCCTATGATCAACGAATCACTTTCTTACAAGCGGGCCAACCAGGTAGCCCAATTCATACAAACACTGGGCGTAGATGAGACCCAGATACACGCCAAAGGCCTGGGCGAGGCCCATATGATAGCCACCAACGAAACCCCCGAAGGCCAGCGTATGAACCGCCGCGTGGAATTGATAATAAGGAGGTAGCTGTCTTATCCGATTTTTACTACTTTTACCGTGTAACAACTCAGTTTTCTGAAAAAGATAACCTACATATTCCTTATCCTTTTATTGCTCCTGCAAACAGGGGGTATGATATCCTATTATCAGGTGCAGCAGTATGCATGGCACCGGCATATGCGCTCTGTACTCAACGATCCGGCAACAAAATTCGGCATACTCACACTGTCGGTGGATGACTATAATAAATGTAAGCAGGAGAAAGACGAATTGTGTATAGAAGGGAAAATGTTTGATATTAAGTCTGTGCATGTCACCGGCGACAAGGTAATCGTTTATGCGGTGCAGGATCATAAAGAGGATAATATAAATGGCAAGATAAAAAAATCACTGCGCGGCAACCGCGGTGACAGCAATATACCCCAGCCGCTGATAGAGTTGCTCTCATTGTATTACATTCTTCCTACGCAAAATAGTTTGCACTTCACCTCCCAGACAGAAGAACAATATACACACGCTTTTTGTGATAACATCCTTTCGCGCAATGGCGATATCCTGATACCCCCGCCACGGGCGTAAATCAACTCTTGGTATTACATACCCGATTTATTCAGGAGCTTACTCTTTACGGAGATGATAGGCTCCGATGCCTTATTTATATATGTGCATATAAAGGCATGATATTATCACAACACAAAAATAAAAACATGAAATATACAAAATACATACTTGTACTATTACTGGCGCAGGGCAATATATCTTTTGCCCAGACCGACACAACAAAAACAAGCATAGGGCTTGATGAATATATATTCTCGGCTAACAAAGTTGAAGAATCTAAAAAAAGCGTAGCACAGCAAGTACTCATTCTCGACAATAAGCAGATAACCAATGCCAATGCACAAAATACAGCCGACCTGATGGCATTCACAGGCAACGTATTCGTGCAAAAAAGCCAGGCGGGCGGCGGAAGCCCGGTACTCAGGGGCTTTGAGGCAAGCCGTGTGCTGCTCGTTGTAGATGGCGTAAGAATGAACAATGCAATATACCGTGCCGGCCACCTGCAAAACATCCTCACCATAGACAATGGCATGCTCGACCGTGCTGAAATACTCTTCGGGCCTTCCTCCACTATTTATGGCAGTGATGCGTTAGGAGGCGTTATGCATTTTTATACGAAGAAGCCGGTGTTTGCCACCGGGGGCACCAAGCTATATAAAAGCGTAAATGCTTATGCCCGGTATGGTAGCGTGAACAACGAAATGACCGGCCATGCCGACTTCAGCATAGGCGGAAAAAAGCTGGCTTCCGTTACGTCCATCACCTATTCATCCTTCGACGACATGAGGGGTGGCGCAACACAAAATCCCTTTTATGATACCTCCTACGGCGAACGCCCTTTTTATGTAAAACGTATAAATGGCGCAGATACATTGGTGAAAAACGACGATAAATATAAACAGGTATACAGCGGCTACTCCCAGTACGATATCCTGCAGAAGATTGCATTCAGGCAAAATGATCATGTAACACATGGCCTGAACCTTCAGTACTCGAACTCCACCGACATACCACGTTACGACCGGCTTACAGACCCCAAAGGGGCAGGGCTCAACAGCGCAGAGTGGTATTACGGCCCGCAAACAAGAATGCTGGCAGCCTATGACATGAATATAAACAATGATGCTTCCTTCTTTCAGAAGATACATACAGGGGTCAACTATCAGAATATCGAAGAAAGCCGGCACAACCGGAATTTCGGTAGCTCAAACCTGAACCACCGCATAGAAAAGGTGAATGTGATAGGACTCAATATTGATGCCCAGCGCATAGCGGGAAAGCACAACATGCGTTTTGGTATTGACGGGCAATACAACACTGTAAAATCAACGGCAAATAGGGAAAACGTCACAACGGGCGCAAACACGAAACTGGATACACGGTATCCCGATGGAGACAACAGCATGACCAATGCTGCTATCTATGGCACGCACACCATGAGGATAAACGACAAATACTCCCTCACAGATGGTTTGCGCCTTGGCTTTGTATCCCTCCGCTCCACCTTTGTTGATACTTCATTCTATCATTTCCCCTACATGTCTGCCACTCAGAGTAATCTCGTTTACTCCGGCAGCCTCGGTCTCATTCATACACCCACCGATAAATGGAAATTTTCCCTGCTCGTATCCTCCGGCTACAAAGCGCCTAACGTAGATGACCTCGCTAAAATCTTTGAGTCAGCGCCCGGCACGCTCATCGTTCCCAACAAAGACCTGAAACCCGAGAAAACACTGAATACCGAATTAGGCATTTCAAAGGTTTTCGGAAAAAGTACCGTTTGGGAAAACGCGCTTTATTATACACAGTTCTTTGATGCGATTGTTACCGATAAATTCCTGTACAACGGTCAGGACTCAGTAATGTATGACGGTGCAAAGAGTGGCGTATTCGCTAATCAAAATAAAAAGACGGCCTATATCTATGGCTTTTCATCTAACATCAAATCTCGGCTTAGCAAAAATTTCTTCCTGTCATTCGCATTTAACTATACGTATGGCCGGATAAACACAGACAGCAGCGCATACCCCCTAGACCATATACCCCCGGTTATGCTTCGCTTACAGCTCACTTATACCTGGCAGAAATTGATGGCTGATTTCTTCGTTAATTACAACGGCAAGAAAGACATAAAAGACTACTACCTGAAGGGCGAAGACAATGAACAATATGCAACAAAAGATGGTATGCCCGCATGGTATACGCTCAACCTGCGCCTTTCATACAAAGTACATAAGCTCATCACGCTGCAGGCGGGAGTGGATAACATAATGGATATACAATACCGCGCATTTGCCAGTGGTATCAATGCACCCGGTCGAAACATCTTCGGCACGGTAAGGTTCCATTACGAATAACCACACTAGCCGTTTTCGCTAAAAAGGTTGTGCTGATCAGCACAACCTTTTTCAATTGAAAGTACCGGTTACTTCCCGATACAAAATATTTCCAACCTTTTTAAACGCACTAGAATCAATGCTTTTCAAATAAAAAGTATTTTGAAGTAACAATATAGCAACAAAAAAAGGTCAAACACTAGAAAATAAAAGAAAACAAAAGAAAGTCATACCTACTTTAAAATCAGTTTCTTACAACTCATTTACACGATCATCCTGATGGCTACAGAGGTGATTTTTATGGTAACAAAAATAGAAGTTATCCTTACAATTTTTATCGCTTATTTTAGTTTATCCCGAAAATCTAAAATAAGGCCGGTTCTTATTTTAGATCTAGATAGAAACCTATTTAAGTTTGTTTACCACGTTCTTGATATACCAATTGGGCAATTCTTGTTCTGGTACTTGCAAATGGATCTTCTTATCCCGATTTACCCGGACGATCAGATGCGGGTTCTCTTTTGAATTATCAAACAGGTAAGACTTGTAACTTGCTTTCAACGCATTCAACAATAAACCAAGCGACCTGGAATACCTCGCTTTTATTTTATCGGCGCTGACATGATGACCACCTTCGGCCACCCTTGTAGCAACCCTGTCGATATTCAGCTTGTAATTGTCAAGGCAAACATAATACAAGTAGACTTTATAGCCCTGCTCGGCAGCCTTTTTAATAAAGGCGACTTTGTCCTTGTGGCTCATTACCGTTTCAAAAGAAAAATCGTTCCCGTTCTCAAGATTAGACTCTCTTAAGAATTCAGATATTATTGCAGCAGAGTATTTAGGCGTTATATCCTCGATAGACTTCACTTTCAAACTGTTCCTATCTACAAAGAAGATCGATTTGAGTTTGTCAAGGTCGGACTTCTCTTTTACAAAAGAAGATTGCTCAAAAAAATTATAGAGTATTTCTGTATTCGCTGTTATTCCATATTTCTTTAGGCTGATCCCAAGTCCCTGCGTAATGCTTCTTTCAATATCATCTGCATTAATATAATAACCAAGATCAACAGTAGCGGGAAGTAATTGCAGAATGGTTGATTTGCCTGATCCATTAGGTCCCGCGAAAATTCGTAAGCGTTTTTCCATTAAGAAAGTGACATGACTTTTTGAATTTTAACTTTAGCTGCAACCTTCTTTATTTTTCCAATCACTTTAGTTGTCTCATCAGGATTGATACGAACAATCTCGCTGCCTCTTACTACAGTTATTGACGCATTGTTTCTAAACGCTTTTTCCTTCACCATAGAAGGCAAACGTTTTATAGCATCCTTTATTTCTCTTTCAAATGAGGCATCTGTGGTTTCAGCTCTTTTATGTGCGGTTTTATTTGCTGCCTTTTTCATAATATAAAGATACGATATTTGTTCGATTTGTCAAGTTGGTTTAAAACAACATTGTGATATAATTTTGCAAAAATACTATTACTATGAATATTTTAACTCACAAAGATTATCAAGCTGCAATTGAAACATGTCAATACTCGACAAGCAGTATTGGACTGAAAAACTTTATTGATGATTTTTTAAAGGCATATAGTTCGTCAAATAAAGATGTCCTCTCCACGTTAATGGAATATGTATTGGAAGTATATCCTGAAGTGGAGAATAGTGATAGCTGGGAAAATTTTTACGAAAAGGACTATACAAATTTCAGCGAAGAGGTTAGTTGGTATGACCAGCCGCAATTACAATACCTTTATAGTTACTTGATCTATTTATCGGAAAAGGAATTTGGACTATTAGATGAGCATGGAAGGGTTAGCTACACTCCAAGTAAAATCAAACCAACTACAGTAACTAATGACGATGTTTCCTTAAAATCAGATTTATCGCAGGAAAAATTAAGGGCCATATGTGAGGCACTAATTGACCATGAATTAATCAGCAAAATGAATACTGACGACTTCATTAAAATATTTACTTCGACACCTCTGGTGGAAATAAAGAAATGTATCAAGTGGCTAGCGAAATACGGCAATGGGAGTGATAACGTTTCCTTGTTTTATTTATTAGAGGGATTGACAACCTCCAATATTGACCCCTCCTATTCTCATACTTTTCCTCTCTTAAAAAAGTTGTTTACCTTAAACACTACTCAAAAATCACTCATCAAATCTTATGACGCTTACAAAGCGTTGGCTCCCGATAAAAGAAAAAGACTTAGGAAGATAGAAGAGCTTCTTGATACAATTATCCTGCACTAATTTATTTCAGAAATTCGGCTAACAGTGATGTTCCAAGAAATATCACTATGCGGTACTATGCTCCACTATGCCGCAAGATAGCTTCGCACTATAGAATTGATACTGTATATCAGTTCAGTATTGTGAAACTATCAAAATGCTATTTCAATGTGCGAGTTTGAGATTATTCTGAAAAAGCTAACTGCTCTTGAAGAATTAGTTACAACCCAAAAGCCTGTCCTCAATATCGATGAGTGCGCCCGTTTAACAGGTCTCAGCAAGTCATATATATATAAATTAACTTCTTCAAAGCGCATACCACATTATACTTCCATTGGAGGCTCACATCTCTTTTTCAAAAGGGAGGAGCTGCTGAACTGGATGACAGCACACCGTGTACCTACAATTGATGAAATCGAAGCGCAGGCGATTAATTATGTGAATAAGACCAAATCGAAAACAAAATAAAAACTAAAACATGGCAAAGGCAAAATTAACAACGGAAGACACACTCCTGAAGTCTGATGGAGGGTTTAAGTATTTCAAATCAGTTTTTCCTCAGCTTAAACTCCGTAGCGATGACAATACCAAATGCATTAGCATTGATAGTCCTTTTCATAATGAAAGACCGAAAAGCCTCAGCATATACCTACGCTACGGCAAATGGAATTTTAGCGATCATGCCGGGCAAAGCTATTGGGGTGATGTTTTTAAATTTGTTGCTTACACTAAGAAACTTAACTACCAAAAAGACTACTATAAAATTCTACAGATAATAAACGAAACTGTTGAAGGACGCAACATTACAGAAGAAAACTCTCCAAACACCAACGAGGAAATCTCAATTACCTATTCCGGTGACTATGCCTGCAAAATTTTATTCAAAAAATATTTTGACGAAATATGCGGTGATCTTTCAAATACGCAATTCAAAGTTAAGTTAGTTGAAAAAGCAAGATTCCTCGATGAAACCGGAGAAGTTATAGAACTCGAAAGCGACCTTAAGGATTATGAGGAAATTTATTTCTCGTTTGCCAATCCTTATTCAGAGGTAGAACTAATATACAACCCCAGACAACAGAAATTCTATTACGCTTGTAAAGATGGTGCATTACCGTCAACGTACCTATTTGGCTGGTACGAGGCATTGATGCACATGAATTTTTCTTACCCTGACGTAGCAGGTAATTTGATCATAACTAATTCCATCGAAAATACATTGCTGATCCAATCTCTTGGTTTTCCTGCAATAGGGCTGCTTGACGAAAATAAAGAAACTTCAAACTATCTATTGCAAGTCGTACTACCACAGTGCAATACTGCGCTCATATTCTTTGACAAATCTAAAGAACTAGATCAAGCTGCAAAAAAACTGGCAAAGAAAGCAAACATCCCCATCCTTGAATTCAGTCAGGAAATGTTAGGTTATGCGGAAAGTATGGAAAGTGTGAACAAAGCCAAACTAGTGACAATAACAGAGTATCATGAATGGATAGATTCCGAGCATTTGTTAGAGTATTTAGACTCAAAAGTGAGTTACAACCAGATATAGCCATCAATCAATTTATAACACTAAAAAACAACTAAAAATGAAAAACGAAAAAACAATTCTCGATTTTGCAGGCAATGAAGCTGCCATGGCCGCTTACCGTATTATTATGAAGACAAATCATTCGGTATACCTAACCGGACATATTGGTACCGGAAAAACGACTTTCGTCAATATGATTCAACAAGCGAAATTCAAGGATAACAAAAGTGTAGCAGTATTAGTTTTAAACAATGATTTTGTAAAAAGAGTGAACGGGCAAACTATTGATGATTTTTTTCGTTTAAACGATAAAAGGATTACCTCTCTAGATCCCGAAAAACTGGATAAAATTAAATATTTGTGGGATGAACTGGTATTTATAAGAAATCTAGATACACTAATCATTTATTGCATAGATCGTTTTGCGGGGTACTTACTTGATATAGTTGATTATCAATTGAAAAAAATAAGAAAAAACGATTTGCCATTTGGCAACGTTCAAATATTGGCTGTAGGAGATCATTTTACTTGTATAGAGGAATCATTAAAGAAGCAAGGTGACACTACTACTACAATGATGAACTTCTTTTCGTCTACGGCTTATCAGGCTCTGGATAAACAATACGTTCGGCTTGAAAAATGTTATGCGGATATCAGTCCTGTATTGTTGGACATAATTAAAGGTTTAAGAATTAGAAAAAATCGTTCGAAATATCTCAAATTACTAAATCAGATAGTTGAGAAAAATAAAAGGAAGGATGTGAAACGAGTAATTCTAACAACAAGTCATCATCGGGCAAAAGAAATTAACGATGCTCAAATGAAAGAGCCGTTGTTAAGGGCAAATACGATATACAGCGGGGACCTTAAACTCAAAGCATGGAAAAGTGACATAGAACGTTTTCATAGAGATACTAATTTTTTCGAAGGGAAAGGGGATCACTTAGTATATCGAGATACTCAAGTTGTTTTTTTAGAAGATGATCCTAATGGCGGTTATAAAAGAGGAGACATAGGAGTTGTAATTGATCGCAAATTTATGGCCTGCGTTGTTGAATTAGAAACCTTTTTAGTAAAGCTTCGTTTTAAAAAAGCTGATGTTGGCTACTTGCCATACCCCATAAGAACATGCTGGGCCGTGAATGTTGACCAATGTCACGATATTCAATTACAAAATGTTGAATTTGAACTGGCGGACGACAGATCAGATGGGCTTGCGCATATCGCGCTAACCAAATGCAGAAACTTAGATAAACTGACTTTTACAAAGCCATTAACTATAAACGACGTGACTGCACCTGATGCTGTATTTGAATACGATCAACTTATACAAGAGTCATATTTTATATGACTCTTGTATAATATTGGGGAGTAACTTGGTCTTTATAAATACCGATTCATTTTTTAAGGTACTGTTCTTCACTGCGTGTTAGGACGGTACCATAATACTTAAAAGCGATTCTTTGCAAAAGAGTAACACGAAAAACCAGCGTTCTGTATATTCTATATCAGGAGACAATTAAATTCAAAAGATAGAATCTCATTTTTGAAATAATTGCAAAAGACTGAGTTGAAAATATTTTTTTTGATTTTTCTCTTACAGTAACTATATTATATACTATATAGTTAACAATATAGTTACAATATTGTTTTTTTTAAAAAACTATATAGTTAGAACAATATAGTTATTGTTTACAATATAATTAGCGAGTTTCTTAAAAAATCAAAGAAAAATAGTGATGTACATGTTTGCATTAGTATAGAAATGACATCTTACTATTGCTTCTTGTAGTTCTTCAAAAGAGTAATCAAGTAAATAGCATTTCTGTTGAATTTAGGCTTTGCATTTACGTTGCTGTTTCACTATCACCTCAAATTCTAAACTTTCAAGATAATTCTGAGCTTGATAAGTATTAAACACTTTTGCATCAGCACTAAGCATTTCACCATTTGCATAGTAGTTGGCTACTGATATAACATACTTAGGTGGATAGAGCCGATTTTTGAAACGCAAGAAGTATTTAAGTGATTTTCTGTGACCGGGTATACCGTCTGCTTCAATCTTAGTTATTGCTCTTTGAATATTCTTGGGAGTGATGTTTTGCGGTATAGGCATAAGCAGCTATTTGAAATTAAAAATACTAACAGTAATTATGTAGTCACATGAAAGGTTATCTAATCACTTAAAACTATTGGTTATGCCGCGCACCAAGAAAAGAGCAGAAATACATCATGATCCAAGCACTCATGAAATTTTATATAGCCTTGAGTCAATGCCAAAATGGGTAGGAATACTGCTGCAAAACTCAACAAAGGCATATTGTTCGTTCATAAAATGGTATGCTGATAAGAACTTTTACAAAGAAAGAACTGATAGGATTTCAATAAAGCAATTGTCCAAAGATTATGCTTTAGCTGATTCTGCAAAAATTACAAAGTGGATTGGAGAAGCATACAACGATATTTTAGAATTGCATGCAGATAGACCGGAACTTATCACCGGCACCGGCATAAAGGTAAACTGCTATTGCAGATACTATGATGATGCGACCAGTCTAATATTGTGGTTCCCGGTAATCCCTAGGATGTATGAAGAAGTTAGGATTGAGTTCATAAGAGCCAAACTTGGTGTTGAGTACTTTTGGGTTGAAAAAGTCACTTTTGGAATTGATAATGACAATGTGGAAATCACACTTTATTTGAAAGGCGGCTTTCCTAATCAGTACCGTCATGTGCTGCTACAAAGGGCCGAATTTGAAGGGGTATTATCATTACGGGAACGGCATATGAATACTGATTGGGAAAATGATAAAGAGTTACTTGAATACTACAGAAGATAAAATCGTATATCAAAGAAAAATATTATCAAAAAGTCCGTCCAGCACACGGGCAAAAACGTCCCAATGGCCGTAGGCCGGGACTATAACTCAGGTAGCATTTCTTCGCTTACTACCCAATCGCTTTATTCAAACAATTCTGTAAGCGTTATTCCTAAACCTTTGCACACTTCCATTAAGTAGATATATGATGGATTGAAACTGCCTTTTTCAAGTCTGTGTATTGATTGTCTGTCTTTACCGACTTTTTGTGCTACTTCCTCTAATGTCATGCCTTTGCCTTCACGAATAGACCTTACTTTCTCCCCCAACTTCTTTAAGTCTCTTTCCTGTGATTTTGTTAACGGTTGTGGCATGCATCAAGGATAAAAACGATGCAGGTAACTATTGTCACCCGTACGGATGACAATATGAAATATTATGCTTATGTTTGTGCTTGTGCTGCGTAGTGGTCGCAGCAATGTTGAACTAAGTATCAAAATTGACAATAATCAACAAGGAGACAACATCGGAAGAAGCCTTAAAGGGTAAACCGGATGACGTTCTTGAAAAGGAACTTAAGGTGCTATTGACTATGAGCAATGGCGGTGGTGCTTTGTCTAATGACATCATCAATGAGCTGGATAGACGGGCTTATGTGTCGGAATCAGTAATTAAAAATCTCATCGTCGACTTTCTAAAAACAATAGAAGAGTTTGAATTAGAAAATGAAGCCTGCTTGCAATTTGAATTGGGGTTCTACCTGCGAGAAAAAATAGGTGGTGATAAGTACAAAATACAACTGGAAAAAAATATTGGCAGACTATGGGACGGTGGGAAGCGGTTTGCTAAAAAGGAAATGGACATTTTCATTTTCAATCAAAATCGGTCTGAAAAATACTGCATTGAACTAAAAGTTGTTCAACAAGGCGCAATTCCACAGCGCATGTATGAGGCATATAAGGACGTTCAATTTTTAGAACAGTTGAAGGCGCAAGGTTTTAGTAATTGCTACTTGCTCTTTGCTACATCTGAGCAATCATTTTGGAAAGACAGCATTAAGGAGAAAGAAAACAGCACAAGCGGGAAATTGTATAAAAGTTTCCGGGGGCAAGATGATTGGGTAATATTCAACTCCATAACGAAAGAAGACAGCCCGGCTTTTATAACCGAGGGCATTAGCCTAAATCAAGAATACAAATCGCCCTGGGTAAATCTGCAAGTAAAGAGAGATGAAAAGAAAAAGCAATGGAAGTATTTCATACTGGAGATATGATGAAAGAAACCCTCTTTGTTTTAAACAAAAAAATGGCAAGTCTGATACAAGAACATTGTTTCAGCCGTTTCCCGCGCTTAAACACAAGATAATCGCGCGTTTTGCATGATTTAGCTGATTTACTTCACCGAGGACAAAACAAATGCTAAATAAAGGGGTGGATTTCTGAAATAATGACTTGAATTTTATGAGCATTATTTAACATATAAAATATCAAAGCATGAAAAAGCATTATCTTCTTTTATTCGGTATTCTTACGATCATCTCCTGCGACAGCGGCAACAAAATGCAATCAGAACTAGAAGGACATTACTATTTTGTAAAGCCGCTTACATCAGTAATGCAAACAAAAGAATTAATGACCCTGCATTCTGTTGTCCACCAGTACATCAATTCGAGCGAAGTAGAAGTAACGCAATACATAGCTGGGCAACCTGTAAAAACAGAAGTAATGAAATACTCAATAGATGGCAACACGTACGACTTAGACGGAGAGCGTTATGAAATAGCTAAGGACACAGGTAACAATTATATTTTGTCAATAAATAACATCCCGACCTTTAAACTGAAATACGCCAAATAGGATAGCCTGTTGAATAATTGAAAAATGGTCTTGACCTTTAGTCCACCATCGTCGCCTTACGGGAGTTGGTAGGAGGTTATGCTGTATTTTGTTTCCAGCTTTATTTTGAGACGGTTTTCCCCTCCTTTATCAATCAAAAACCACTGAAAACTAAACTGGGATGATTAACGAGAAGGCGCCTTCAAGTTAGTTTCGAAAACGACAAACATCGAAGATTCAACTTTACGAACGTTCAAGATGAACAATACAACGCCTATCGAGCACATAGGTCAATTACCAATTAACTTGTTCCTGGAGTTAAGTGAGTATGATCTGCTATGGGAGACTGGTGTTGGATTTATTTCAACCTTTTGTAAATCAAAAAGGACAGCTAAATCTGTTTCTAAAATATTGAAAAAGCACGGTGTTATTGCTCACTCCATGAATATGGACCAGAGAATAATCGTGATTTATTTTTAATGCGAAATAATAGGAGATTAAGCAGAATCATGTAGCTGAATTCTCATTTTTTCGAAATAACAATGAAATAGGACAAATGAACTGTATTTTTGTTCAGCACCGTATTTCTATGTGACAACCACTTTGATGAATAATAACCTAATTTATCTTGACAACAACTCTACAACGAAAGTTGACCCACGAGTAATTGAGGCAATGTTACCTTACTATACCGAATATTATGGTAATGCGTCCAGCAGTCATCTCGCCGGGGCAAAGTCATTTGAAGCAGTAAAGCAATCCAGAATAAAGGTTGCAGAACTAATTGGAGCAGGTGAATCAGAAGTTTTCTTTACGTCTGGTGCTACTGAGTCAATTAATATGGTTTTGAAAGGTTTAATTTCAAACTCGGCAAAGACGAATCCTCATATTGTTACATCAACAACGGAGCACCCAGCCGTCCTAGATACTTGCAGGTTTTTGGAACAAAAAGGTGTAAGTGTCACTTATTTATCTGTTTCTGCTAGTGGCATTATTGATATTGAAGAATTAAAACAAGCAATTACTGATAACACAATACTTGTTTCCATTATGCTGGTAAATAATGAGACGGGTGTTATCCAACCAATAAAGCAGATTGCTGATCTCACACATTCCCGCAATGTATTATTCATGTCCGATGCAACGCAAGCCTTCGGGAAAATGAAAATATCCGTTGAAAATCTTGGTATTGACATTCTGTGTTTCTCTGGTCATAAATTTTATGCACCTAAAGGTATAGGTGGTATTTATCTTAGGTCGAGAAGACCTTTTAAAGTTAAAATACCTTCCCTTCTTCATGGCGGCGGGCATGAGAACGGAATACGAAGCGGGACATTAAATGTCCCAGGAATCGTTGGTATTGGTAAGGCTGCTGAAATTGCTCTCTCTGATATGTTTAAAGATGAAAAATCAGTCAATAAACTAAGAGAGAAACTAGAAACCCATCTATTGCAAATCCCGAACACATTTATCAATGGCGATAAAAACCACCGTATTTATAACACCACGAATATTTGTTTTGAGGGAGCGGATGCAGACGCCATTATCGTAGGATTGAAAAATATAGCTATATCGAACGGTTCGGCGTGTTCGTCCACTTCTGTTGAACCATCCCATGTATTAAAAGCAATGGGAAAAACTGATTTGCACGCATTTTCATCATTGAGGTTTAGCTTAGGGAGGTATAATACGGAAAAAGAAATTGACACTACAATAGAAAAAGTACGTAAAATTGTAATGCAACTTCGAGAAATGCATTAAGAGAATGAACCCAAATTGCAATAGTACATTGATTCAAGAACTTCGTGATACAGCCGAAATATCTGTGCGATCATATAATGTTTGCTGTAGAGAGAAAATTAGTACAATTGCTGATCTACACAGCTATCTTTTGAAAAATGAAGATTTCCTAAGCGTAAAAAATTGCGGTGCCAAAAGCAACTTGGAACTAATAGCAATTTATAAGCATTATTATTCTCCAGACCCCTCCAGTCCGGCTATAAAAGCGGATGTTGTTGAAATTCCTAATCCCGTAAAGTTCATAGATGCGATCGAAGCTCAATTTGATAAATTGTCGGTTAGGGCAAAAAATTCTCTTTTAAACTATTTTAGAAAAAAGCCGAAATGGATTATCGTCGTAAAAGAAGAATTCATAGACAAAACATTCAAAATTGAAAAACTAAAGAATGTCGGTGCAAAGACCACAATCGAGATCGAGCAATTCATTGATAATTCAAAAGATTTGTTTTACACATTGTCAAGGGAAGAGTTATCTCCTTTAGAACTTAATAGTAGCGAAATCAAAAAAATTACTGGCGTTTATATCACCGACAACATCTTCCTTGCAAAATATAGCCAAAGAGAATTTCCAATTATTGAGTTCTCAGCTAAATATTTAAAACAACTTTTTAAATTAGATGATGTTGAGTTAACTGCTGTTAAAGTATATTTTGATTTGGTAGAGGAAAAACTTTCTCTTGAAGAAATCGGAGACAGATTTAAATTAACCCAAGAGAGGGTGAGGCAGAAACGGGAAAAAGCGATTGAGAAGATTTTCAATTATTGCGACTGTCTAAAAAGACTGCTTAATCACTCCAATTATCAGGAATTGCTTAATGGAAACAGGATTATTTGCTTGCCGGGAAAAAAGATTGGAGATATTTGTTTTGATGGAAATCAGCTAAGCTGGTTAAACACGAATCTAATTAACCTACCTAATAACATCGACCCGGTATCCACTTATTTTGAGGTTGATACAATCGGCGGATTATTTTCAGTCTTCATCCTCCAAAATATTTTCGATGAGAACTATTATTCAATTTCCAGACACGACAGGATAAAGAAACCAAAGGACTACTATCTAATTGAGAAATTCAGTCTTCATAAAAATATTAATGGTAACTATTTAGTTAGAAAAGATATTATCTCAAAGGAGGGGTTAATCAAGTTTATCGAAGGCATTTTCTGGCGAATTTGTACAGAACACGATAATGATGTTGAAATGGATGTATGCTCCATACTTGATGTTCCAATAACAGAGGACATTTTAGTAACACTGGAAATAATCCTACACAATGAGTTTGGCCTTGAATTAATAGGACAGAACGTCACATTTAGACGTAATACAAAGAAATTGGTTTATGAATATGCATTAGCGGCTCTTCAAAAAATAAATAAGCCTGCACATGTATCAGATATTATTTCGGAGATAAAAAAGGTGCATCCCGAATTTGAATCAAATGAAAACAGTCTTAAATCAGCTATGAGACGGTATAAGGACACTTTCATTTTCTTTGGACGTACAAGCACGTTTGGACTAAAGAAGTGGGAGTTAACATTCAAGAATATTAAAGGAGGCACAATAAGAGATATCGTAGAAGAATTCCTAAAAGATTGCCCGGAGCCGTGTCACATTACGTCGATAACACGACACGTTAACAAGTATAGAAAAACTGATGAAACTTCAGTTATCACAAATCTGAAAATGACAGTGGAAAATAGATTCATTTTCTTTAAAAATGGATATATTGGATTGGGATCGAAAAATTACGAAAAATCATCTCCTGAAAAATCAAAAAAATATCGATTAAAAGATGTGTCAATGGATGACTTACTTTCGTCTATCTTTTCTAAATAAAATTATTTCTTTAGGCCATATTTGTTGTCGGTGTTCAGCACATAATGTTTCTCTTTGTGAGCACTTTTAAAATCAACTCCTATACAATGCCTTCTTAGTTGAGTTAAAACGATGTGATGAGGGGTTGCTGACTTAAAAAAATACAATTTCCTTTCGATGATCTTATCATAGATCTCCTTTGAAGAAAGTGATTTCTTTTCACTCTTTAGAACAGTTATGATTGCTTCGTTAATTGTCATGTTTGGCATTTTACACTATTTTTTTAGGAAGATTAGCTGTGTCCTGTCTTGTGATCTCCATGTACCTCTTTTTAAGATCTGGAATATCTTCGGACGGAAATTTGCCTAGCATGTATAATACAACGTTGTATGCTAGGGTCTGATTTGTTGTTGTGGCCGACATCTTTCCTCTTGTCCAAACTATTTTATTTAGCGGACTATTGGGCATGATAAAACTTATTTTCGGCAAATGTTGTTTCAAATATTTGAGATCGGAATAAAAATACACATAAAGCATAGCCAGCATTTTCAGACCAATTGGCCGAAATAAATAGTATTTATTATTTTCTCGTGCCTGCTCCAATGTAAGTTCTTTTGTTACAAAATATTGTCTGTACTCGGGTATTGTCTCAATTGCGAAATCATAGAAGCCCTTAACAATTTTATAAAAAGCATCTATGTTTTTTTCATCCCAATCGGGTAAGTCTTTCTGCTTTTTGTAAAGTTTTTTAAGTTTTTGGCAAACGGTGTCTAGCGTAGCTAAATTCGCAAAATGTGCTGTGTCATTTTTTTCTAAGTTAGAAGTTTCAGAGAGGGCTATTATTCCTCTATTTTTGAAATGCTTATATTCAGCGAATATTCTTCGAGAAACAATTGCGTTAATATCTTCTTCATCAATTTTTATTTTATCAACCCTTCCAACTGGCTTTGCATTCTTATTAATATCGGAAAAAAGCTTTCTGGAACGCTTTTTACCTAGTGCATCATCAATATGACCAACAAATATTACTGAGAACTGATCAGTTAAGAAGGATGTTTTATCATCTTCGGTGTCACACTTTTCTAGTGCAAGTTTTATTCCTTCAACTCTATGTTGTCCATCTAGCGCAAACATTTGTTCATTTCCACTAAATACCATGAGACCGCTGGACTCAGATATATTTTTCAGTTCCTCCTCTTCCATAATCTTACGACCTTTCAGCTTTTCAGATAAATAGTCAAGAGATATCCAATCAGGAACTGTACCGAAAATTCCAATTATTATTGAATTAAAGAAATGCTGTTTATCAGCAAGTAGGTACTTTGATATTTTTACCCGCTTTTCCTCTTTAAGTTCACGTTGTAGATATTCATCAAGTTCTTTTGATTCACGTATATCCTTTACAGGCAAAATCCAATCACTTACTTGTTGAGCAGTCATGATTGATGAATAATACACCCAGTCTCCAACAACTGCCCTGAGACACGGAACTACTAGTTTTTGTTTTTTCATCGTGTAAATCTTGCTTTGATAATTGATTTCATTTTCACAGGAAAATCTCTCTCAGCTGCCGGAGGAATGAAAAAACCATGAAAATCCTTTTCTAATTGCTCCAATTCAGTTGATGTGATTTTATTTATTGTAGTGTAGACAACCCAAGTGTTATTATAATACTTGTTTAGCATACTATGCAATTTCTTTCTCTTCCTGATATTGCCAATATTAAAATAGTCTCCCAATCTATCCTTTAATGGCCTGTTAGAACCTTTTTCTCCAGATATTCCGACGTACATCACATACTGAGGAAGCGACAAGATCATATTGTCAGGTCTAACTACAAATAAATAAATTCCAATATCGTTTGTTGCAATTACCGAATTAAGATTCTGATATTTTGAGTACTTAAACTCAGACCAATTAAACTTTGAAAGATGAACATTGATTTTTGAATAAAACTCATCCCAGTAACTTGGATCCAAATG
This sequence comes from uncultured Flavipsychrobacter sp., assembly GCA_964430995.1. GTDB lineage: Bacteria > Bacteroidota > Bacteroidia > Chitinophagales > Chitinophagaceae > Nemorincola. Next base: position 35,966 of record CAYSIG010000007.1, on the reverse strand, counting down.
AAAAGGCACTTCGCTACTATCCCATCTATATTCGTCTTCCATTGCAAGAAAACTTTTTGCTTTTCTTGTAAGTTCCTTATCTAAAAGATCAAATGTTGCTAAAGTTACCATTATGTATTCAGTCTTTTTTGTATTTCAGAAATTAAACTTTCGGTATTTTGATATGCTAGTGGATCAAATGCTATCGTTTCATGAATTAAATATAACCCACCATTTGAATGATTTTCGATGATTTTTTTTAACTCTTCTGGATGCTGCAAAATATCGAACGATCCTGTATGCTCAATGGCCATTATCAATAATAATTTCTCGTGAGGCTCTTTTATATTTTGCCATTTAAAAGGTGGTGTATGATATGGCTTTTCTAACTCTTTAGGTGTTTTATTTTGAAAGCCAAGTATAGCGCCCCACACAAATAATTCCCACATCGTGGGGAATGTCACTTCTTTTTTGGTTTTACCCGTTTCCGATTGACACAACCGTTTATAAGTATTGTCGTAATGGAAACTATCGATTCGTAAGGAAACTGTAGGCTCAATCATTTCATTTCAATTTTACTATTTGAGTATGTTGCTCTTCGAGGTTATTTCCTTGCATTTTCAATTCATAAGCATATTGTATCGTGTTATTGCTAGCGACAAGGTTTCTCACCAGGTCGTTCCTTACACTATCGGGGTCTGCAGTTACAGCATCATCCTTCAATATTATTATCGCCTGTTTGAAAATATCCAGCATTGTACTAATCGTGGTTAACTTATTGTTCCCACCTAATGCAGAAATCGGAGCATCAGCAATGAAAGGAAAATTAGTATTCCAAAACTTATTTGAAACAGATAAAACGGCCGCTACAAATGATATCTGTAGTGACACCTTATTGGCTTGATTAATGTTGAATAGTCTTTTCCCCGATTCGTCAACAGTATAAACTTCCTTTAAATCATAATCAACTTTTACTTTTCCGGACAATGCCGTATTCTTTTCCGTCATTTTTGTAAAATAGGAGTTTGCTTCTAATTCAATGTCGGCAATCAGCTTGGTTAAGAAGTTGTCATAAAACTTTGTAACGGTATTCTGAATTTTTTCTGCAAGTTGCAATCTTTCCTTTTCTTTGGTATTAGAGGAATTTTCAACAAGGGAATCGTATTTCTTTTGACTCTCGGACAACTGCTTTTCTATATATTCAATCATAGATTTTGCCGTACCTAATTTATTTCCAAAATTATCAAGGTCGGTTTTAGCACTGTCTCTGTCTCGTTGTAGCTGAGCGAAATTCCTCAATTTTATTTCATCGTCAGAAATATCAGATGGCTTTACTGATTGAAGTTCCTCATTCTTAGAGTTTATTCTTTGTTTTAGCGTTTTTATCTGGTCCTCAATATCCCCAATCTTTAAGTAAAATTGTTGAACTTCGGGTTTAATATTAGAGGTTTTGCCTAGTGTACTTTCTGCGACAAAACTAAGTTTGTTGATTAATTCAGTCTCTTTATCTAATGCTTTTTCATTTAGCAATGAGCGAATGTTCTTAAACGCTGGTGAATCAATTTCAGCATCAGTGCCACAAACTAAGCACTTTTGCTTATCGAGCATTTCACGAATAAATTCTTGTCTAATCGGCTCTGGTATTTTTTTGTCAACCTTACTTTTATCATAAATCTTAATAAAATTTTTCAGAATTTTATTTGATCCAGCATACATCCATTTATCAAAAATGTCTCGCTTCTGATTATCAACTACATTATTTCTAAAATCAATTTTGCTATTTTTCTGCGATTCTAAATAATTAATTTCATTTAGGATTTTTGCGCATTCCTCAAATTTTTTTAATTCTTCGTTCTTCTTATCAAAAATCTCTTTTGCAATATCACGCTCTTTAACATAATTTTCAAATTGCTCTTGCTCCGATTGTAAATCACCTTTGAATTTTTCGATCTCGTTAGACAGCTCGATTTTCTTATGTTGCAGCTCCTTATTTGTATCCTCCTTTGCTTCAAACTCCCTTTTCAGCTGTCTATAAACTTTTTCGGAATAACTTTTAGCTTTCTCAAAGATTTCAATTCTCGACAAGTCGGTTAGAGCCCTTGTAAATGCGGACTTGTTATTTAAACTCATTATTTGGCTAATATTTTCACCTTGAAATAGAAAATACTTCGACAAATTTTCCGGAAAAATAGACTTTACAATATCCTCCGCTTCTATGTCCCAATACTCAGTTGCATTATTTGTTACGCCATCTTTCTTTTTAAGGTTTGCTACAGTAGTATTCCTCGACAAATCCCAATCAGTCTCCGTTTTTTTTGTGATTTTATATTCTCGAGTCAAGTGGAAAATATTGCCAGCTTCGTCTTCAAATATTACAAGAACGATAGCTTTTACGTTTCCGCCGATTCTACATTGTGCTTTTGCATAATTATTTACCAATTTGTCTTTCCACTCCTTTGTATACTCCCATTTTTCTAAATCCGTATTGTATGCTTTATCGTAAAAAGCCCAATTGATTGCATCAAACAACTTGGACTTGCCCATTTTATTTTGCCCAATTATTATAGTAGGCCCATCGCCAAAATCAAACTTATTGTCTCTATTATAATAGCAGAGAAAATTTTCTATAACGACTGATTTAATAATCATTTTTTACTTTTTTTTGTTTCAAATGTTTCGCCATCAATCATGTCATATAGTTTTCTCTCAATGCCCATACTCCTTCCTGAATTGTATTCCTTTACAACCTCCTGTAAGAGGTTCAGAATTATTTTAGATTGCTTCGGATCGTCTTTCTGAAGAGATTCAAGCATTCCTTTTATTTGTTGCATTACATTTTCATTTTGTACTTCTGCCATTGCTATAATATTTCAGTTGAGAAAATGTCTATATTAAATCGTAAAGCCACGTCTTCAAGCGTTTTTAAAGATTGGTATTTATTTTTTGAAAGAGATGCGAATTCGTAGACTCTTCTTAATTCTGATTGCAATATAGATTTTTCCATCGCAATATTTAGATCGGTCTTTATTTTGGAAATGTCCGGTACAACAATCATGTCGTAAATGAACGCGTTCTTTTTGTCATCGTGTGTCCTTAAGATTCTTCCCCTTCTTTGAATGAATTGCCTGGGGTTTCCTGTGCTTGAACAAAATATTGCTGTTTCAGTTCGCTTAACGTCAACTCCTTCATCTAAACATTTCATAGCGGTCAGTACTTGTAATTGTCCTCTCGAAAAACGTTCCAGAATATCAGTTCTATTTTCTGTACCACCGATAAATTGATGCTGACTAACGTTAAATTCGTTTGAAACAATGCTGGAGTAATCATTTATTAGCTTGCTGGAAAGGTCAGGATCATTTCCTTCCGGTACGTACACCAAAGTATAATCAATGCCGCCCTTTATTTTAAAAATATCATTTAGACAATATCGCAAACAATCTTGCTTGTTTTCGGCTTTGTGAATAATGCGTTTCCTCTTTAGTAGTAGAGTTGTTACAATTGGATTATCTCCAAATCTACCCGTTTTAGAATCAAAATAGCGCAACAATTTTTTTGAAATTTCTTTATACTCTTCTAGTTCTTCTTTAGTTAGAGAAACGATCTGAGGATAATAGAAGTACTCGCATAAAAATCCTTTGGCGATAGCCTCCTCCATATCAAGTTTGAATGTCGGTCGTTCAACAGCATTAAAGTAACTTAGTATAGCTTGTGTCCCCTCGTCATCAAAATGTCTTTTTGGTGTTGCGGATAAACCTATCCTTCTCTGAAACTTCGTCGGGTACAATTCAATTAATCGTTTGGTTCCGAAATTATGTGCCTCATCTGCGATAAATAAAACCTCATTTCCTAATCGTGTGATTACACTTTTGAATTTATCAAGCGCGAAGGTTGCATAGGTAGTTATAATGATAAAGGAATTGTCCATTACTACAGACTTATTAATTGCTGATACAACTTCTTCGGCCCATCTATTATTTTTGCTATTGGCGACAATAATATTCTTGAAATTAAAATTACCTGCTTCTTCGGCCCATTGATCTGCCAATGAAAGGGAGGGTACAAGTATTAGTGCTCTTACTCTATTTTCAATATTCCGAAGATGCAACGCACAGTTTAATGCAGTTATTGTTTTACCTGTCCCAGTTGCCATTTCAAAAAAACCCTGATAATCAGAATTAATCCAATTTTCCAAAGCACTAAGTTGATACTCTCGCGGCTTATGGCCATTGGGAAATCTAGGTTCGTCCGGCTTTTTTGTTACTTTATTTTCAATTTCAGAGAGTTTAAAACTTAGAGCGGGAGATATTGTATGTTCGTCTGAGAAACTGTGTAAAAGTGAGAGCTCTTCTTGTATTAAGTCAGTGATAGAATCTACAGGGAATTTGCTTCGAATAAATATCTTCACCTTTTCAAGTGGGATTATTGTGGTATTCTCCACTCTACCATCCCATAGTTTTTCGAACAAACTTTCAAAATAATTTACTCTTGCTGTTTCGCTTTTTTCTCCGGTCCAAGATTTATAGCAACTTACAGTTTCAATATTGTTAAACAATGCATTACTTGAAAAATTGGCTGAACCACTAAAAGCTACTTTATGATTCTCTTCATCTTTAAACAAACCGAACTTTTGGTGCGCTATTCCAACGGAATTATTTGTCGGAACAATCGCACGAAATTCAACTTTGTGCGTGGCAATCATCCACGAAAAACAATTGAAAAAGTGTTTATCACTTCGCGATAATATTTCATAAAATCTAGTAATATCGGCTATTATCCTCTCTTCTAACAACTGGTCGGCAGGAACGCTGTAACCTTTTAATATTGCTTCTTTGTCTTCCTGTGATAGAATATCATTGATAATAATTCGCATTTTACCACCTCTATGCAAAAAATAAGCAAAGCCCATTGATAGTGCTCGAAATCCGCTTGAACTAAAAAAACCTAGTCCCAAATCAAAAGTTGCGCTCTCCATTAAAGAATCCACGAAGAATTCAATCGGTTCATCCTCCCCGGAGCTATAAACGATTTTGTATTGGTTTTCTTTTAGCATTATTCAATGTATGCAAGTCCTGCATCGATTTCCTCAACTAAGAAATCAAAACCGGATAAATGAGGTTTACTTTTGAGTTCTTTATTGATTAGTTCAAGTCCATTATCGATATGCATTTTCATGTACTTAGGAATGTCCTTATCTGTTTTATAAATGTTATAATGTAAACAGATCAGCGCAATGTAGTATGCAAAGTTGTTGCCAAAAAGGACATTTTTACTATACTCTTTTCCCTTAGAGTCTTTTATATCAGAAAGGTTCAGTTTTTGCTTAGTTGCTAATGAAAAAGAAAAAGCAAGCCTGGCAATGACGTTTTCTGGTCCAAGATTTAATTTTCTTGTAAGTTCAGTAACAATGGTTTTATTCTCTAAAGATGTCCTAATTGTTGTAAACATTTTCTGTTTCCTTTTTATAAAGGTTAAATAATTCCTTTGCTTCAATTTGTTCGAAAACTGAAGAATCTTCATTGACATTATTTATTAAATAAGCCCTATTTACGTTCGGCAATAGGGTTTGAAATTCTATCTCTGTCAGTTCCTTTTCTAATAGCGGGAATAAAACCACTTGACCAGAAATATTGGGATAGAAGTCTCTGATAATATTGATAGAATGTTTTTTATCGAATTTTTGAAGGGGGCTGTCTATGAATACTGGGAAGTCAATATTAGATTCATCTACAAGTGCTTTAAGCAGAGCAGTTGCATAAAGCTGCTGTTCTCCTTTTGATAATGATTCGGTATTAATCAGATCATTTCTTTTATCGTACAGAATAATATCAATCATGTCATCAAATAGTACCACTTCCACTCTATTTATAAAATCCTTTTTATGCATTAGAACATTCAATTCCTTTTTGATTTTGAATTCTAATGATTGCTTCTTTTCATTTTTGAACTTATTTATGAATGTGTCCAATTCCGTGATTATACGACCAGCAGTCTCATCTTTAAGCTTATCATTATCCTCCAGATTTACCTTCTTCGCTAACTCAGAAATGACCTTTGATTTAATTGCAATTTCTTTTTGTAACCCTCCTATCTCTTGATGAATACCATTTAACTTTAGCTCAATATCTTCTAACTTTAAATCAACCTCATTTTTATTTAGCCTGATCTCTTTTATTAGCAAGTCATTTTCCTTTGTTTCAGCTAAAGAAATTTTACGAATTACCTTATTGAAGAAAATCCTATTGTTCTTGTAGTCTTTAATTAGTTGTTTAAAGGCAACACTGAAAGAATACTTCAAGTTGTTATAAATAGCGTCAAACTCGTTTGACTCCTTTTCATCAAAAGCCAACAGCACCTTAAATGAATCATTTTTATTTTTACCAATTACATTCTTCGAATAAGAATCATGAAAGGTTTGGATTATTTTTTGAGCAACTTCACTTTTCACTTTTGCCTTTTGCATTTCACTAATAATGTCATTCTTTATTCTATTATACTTTTGCTTTAGAATTGCAGGATTTATCGAATTAATTTTAGATTCCTTTTCTAAGTCATTTTGCAATTTTGCTTTCATAAACAAATCACCAACAATTGCAAATGGAGCAATATCAAGGAACTCCTTTATTTTGTTTTTAATAACATCTGCATCGCTACTTAGTTTTTCGCGCATTTTTTTCAAGTCGGTCAATTCATTAAATGAAAGTGAATTACCCTCCCTAATTAATTTTTCTTGCAACTGCTCCGATAATTGGCGATTGATGTCTTTCTCACCTTGCCAGTGTACCAATTTTGATTCATTATGGTCAATCAGTTTTTTGAACTGTTCCACTTCTTTTTGTAATTCGGTAAGTTTTTTCCTGTCTTTCTCCGTAGCAGAATTTCTTCTGAATCTAATTCGTAAGTCTTCGAGATTAATTTTAAGATCTTCATACTTTTTTATTCCGAGCACCTCGGAATATGCTTTACTAAGAATCTTTTTATCTTCAATAGATTTAATTTCTGCAAGACTCACAATTTTTTCTGCGTCAAAAAAGAAAAACTTGGCTATTTCCTTTGGCAAAATAAAATCGTTTACAAAGATTTCATCTCCTACTTCCTTTGTCAACTCATTCTCTTTCCCATCTATTAAAATTTGAATAGTGTCGTCATTCTTGTCTGTATCATAAGTCCGAATAATCTCAATATTGTCACAAGGTAATGTTGGAATATTTAAATCAGTCAATAATATGGATACTGAATAGCTTCGCAACGATTTGCCTTCTTCTATTATTTGGTCATAGAGAGGAAGATTTTTGTTCTTTATTTCATTAAGAGTTGCCTCGGGATGATTTTGCAAAAACTCTTCATAATGAACTTTAGAAAGGCGATTGAGATTATTTGATGCGTATTTTTTATACCCGCCTGTGTCATATATTTCTCTGCGAAATTTAGTGTCAACTTCAACCATTAATCTTCCATACAAGCCCCAAACTAAAGATGTTAGCAAAGTAGTTTTGCCATACCCATTATTGCCGGAGACAACAGAAATGTTCTTGTCTGCGGACTTTGGAAATACCAGCTGATTCTCTCCATGATAAATTCTGAAATTTCGAAGCTTAATTCTTTTGATGTGCATGAAGATTATTTTTCACTTTGAATAAATTGTTCGATTCTATTTTCGAGATCATTTTGCAATCCTCGATTATTCATAAGAAGGGTTTTTGATTTTTGAAGAGTCAATAAGTCTGCAATTAACGTATAGTCTTTAGGTCTTTCGGCACAAATAGTTTTTAATAGTTCCTTTTCTTTTTTGGTTCTTTCATCTTCGTATTCAAAAGAGAATTTTGTCTCGTAAATTTTATTGTAAATCTCAGATACCTTGTATTTAAAGAGGCAGTCACGATACCAAATGACTTGAATAGCTACCAACTCCTGATAGTTTATTAGAGTCATTTCAGGCTCTGTTTTTTGTATCTCATGTTGAGCTTGTAGTAGTTTTTCCAAAAAAAGCGCTCGTATTTCAGGAGTATATGGCCCAGGGCCTTCATCATTATTTCTTCTTCTCATTTCTCTCCAACCTTCTTTGTCTCTTGATTCAACAAGCATTTCTCTAAACTCAATTAGCGGCTCCATCCATTCTTCGCCACTTCCAATTAATCCCTCCATTGACTTATCCTTTTTAACAACAGTACACACCCAGCAACCAAAGCGGCTGTTACCGCATGAAGGAGTTTCCTTGTCAATAACTAGAGGGCAATCTCCACTATTGGCATTTTTGTAAAGGGTTATTAGTTCCTTATTGTTTGCACCCCAAGGAGATTGTATCTGCATAAGATACTGCCATAAGTCATCTATTGTAACATGTTTGATAGGCGTATAAACAAATGCTTTAGGTAGGACATGTTTGTTTAAACGTTGCCCTTGCACTGTATGCTTCTTAATGCTTTTCGCTCTACTTGAACTTTCATCTGATCTGGTACCTAACAATAATATAGCTTCGCCTTCCTCACTAATTTTATTTAGAATAAATTGAGTAGTGGGATTAATTTTTAATCTTTCAGTACACCACCTGAACAAATTATTTGGAGTTGGATAACCTTTACCAATTAAGTTCACCCAAAATGTATCTTCGAGTTTCGGCACTGTCCTTGAAACATATACGGGCATGGATTGCTCAGAAGCCGCCTTTTGAATTTTATTCAAGACACGTTCACTAAAGTCAAGAATTTTGGGGTTCTCGACTAAGGTATTATTGCAAACTACATATATTTTTCTGGTTCTTAACTCGGCTGGAACAGATTTAACCGCATACCATACAAGCTGTAGTAGAGTAGTAGAATCTTTACCACCGCTAAATCCAATTATCCATGAACGAGGATTATCATCATGCAGATATTGGTCAGCAATTTCAGCTTCAATTTCCTTAAAAATATTTTTCATAAAGACAAATAAAATAGATCACGTAAATGTAGTCCAATAATTCTATCAATGAGTTTAAAAAGGCAGTTTAAGCTGATCTTATAAACCTGTTTTCCACAAGATTTTATTGTCACAAATAAATGACATAAATTAGTATGCGTTGTAGAAAATTGGCAATTTTGAAAGGAAATGTTATTTGATTGTAACTTACAACCGCAAGACCATTGATTTTAGTGCTTTTGAGTAAGATTTTTACTTTCTAGTCTAGAATGTACTCGCGATATGACGTTTTTTATAATGAATCTATTTTTTATAATAAATGAAATGCTATTGATATGCAAATTACTTTAGCACTACACGAAATTCGCTAGTCTTTCATTCACAAATTTTAAAGAAGTATTTCTGATGGAATTACTATTCATATGGGTTGATGATTTCCATAACATTAAGAAGCAAGGTTATAATTTCTCTTCAAAATATTTTTTTGATGTTGCGCTTTCATCAAGTGAACTGAACGAAATTCAAACCATCACCATCAAGAAGAACCCAAACTATATTCCAAATTTTTTTAGCAAACCTAATGTCAGAAATGTCACTTCGATTATTGGGAAAAATGGAGCTGGAAAGTCGACAATTTTAGAATACATTAGAACCTATTTCCCAAAAGGGGTAAATGCAACAGCAAAAAATGTCCTAATCGCGTTCACTATATTCGATGCTGATAACAGTGAAACAAATGTCTTACTATATCCCAAAAAATGGAAAATTAAATTTAATGGCGATACAGAATCATTTAAGCTAGATCAATACGATGACTTTGAAGGTACAATTGATAATTTATTTCAGTTTAAATATCCCTCCAATGCTGACTATATTTACTATGCATACAATCTTGACCAAAAACCTGAAATATTTGGTTGGGATGGATTATTAAATATTTCAACTTCAGCTATTCTGCAACAAATAAAAAAAGAAATAAATGAATTTAGGTTTTTCAGAGAATCAGATCTGCAAAACAACGATTCAGTAACAAGTGATTTTGAACTGTATCTAAGTACAGAATTAGCAAAAACGATTCAATTCCTGATATCAGAAGATAGGAAACAAATTGACTTGCCATTCACGTTGCCTGATACGCTTTATATTACTATTGATAATACTGACAGGAAATTTTTTTCAAAGAAAGATCAGAAAGACGAGAAAGTACTAAACCTTATTTCCAAATTAGATAAACTCCAAAGTTCAGCTAAGAAAAAGGAAGCTCCGTTAAATGCTTTTTATACTTCTACGATTATTAATTTCTTATTGACAGATATTAAGTACAGTTCTATTCATGGGTTTGATTATAGTCTTGAAATTGGAGCAGATGAAAATATTAAAGAGTTTGCGTTCAGGTTTTTTAGTACACTTAATACCATTACATATTCCGGGCATGAAATAGAGTCGTTAATAAAAGCATCCCAATTAGTTCCGAAGTTTTTCCTTAACGTGGAAAAATTATTAGAGGACAAGATACTGGTACAGGACCATGATAATTATCAACAGTTTTCATTTAAATTCAAACTGGATAACGAACGCCTGTTTCAGTTTTTTACAAATTTTATGGGGCTATATCTCCAAATAAAAGGGTTTACAACATTTTTAGAATTTAGATGGCGCGGATTAAGTACAGGAGAACAATCATTCCTATCCTTAGTATCAAGGTTTCACCATCTGAAAAGACATCAAATTGGTAATGACCAATTAGAAAAGAACCTTGTAATAATGATTGATGAAGGAGATATCGGGTATCATCCTGAATGGCAAAGAAAATTCTTTAAAACTAATTTAGACTTTTTATCAAGCCTGTTTAGAGATCATAAAATTCAACTGATATTTGCGGCAAATGCGCCATTCAGTACTTCTGATATGCCTAAATCGAATGTAATCTTTATTGAGAAAAATAGCGCATCACATAGTATCGTACATAAAATGAATAATGACAGACAGGATACTTTTGGGTGTAATATCCATGAATTATTTTCCGACTCTTTTTATATGGATGGGGCTTTAATTGGGGAATTTGCAAAAGAAAAAATAGAAGATTGTATTAAATGGTTGAACGATAAAAAAGATAAAACTAACATTGACTATTATAAGTCGTTAATCACCATCATTGGTGAGCCGATAATCAAAGTAAAACTATCAGAAATGTTGGCTGAAAAGTTAGGCGAAGATGCGGAGCTAGCAAGATTAAGAATCCAGCAGGAATACATTAATAAGCGAATGAAAGAAATTGTCGGAAATGATTCAAATAAATTCAACGTCTGAGAGAAATCTGATTAAGATTTGCGAAGACCATTTTGATGGAATACAGCCTAAAATCCTCGCAGGTATAAAAATGTTAGGAAAAAGGCAGAAAGATTTTATCACAAATAATCTGCATGATATTGTTGTTTCAAAGCCTGAAGATTTGTTTCGACTAAATAAGGAGTTCATAGTTTATTGCAAAAATAAAGCAGGGAGATACCCAATAAAAAATCCAAATAAAGGGTTAAAGAAGGTATTTAATTATGCCTGGTTTACTCAAACAAATGCTAAGCACTATTGTGCATATGACCTAGCAAAAAATCTAAATTATAAAACATGTCCTTACTGCAATCGAAACTATACCGTGACTGTAGTTGAAAAAGGAAAAAGGATTGTTAGGCCAGATTTTGACCATTTTTTCCCAAAAGACAAATACCCTCTTTTGACACTTTCATTTTATAATTTAATACCGAGTTGTCCATTATGTAACAGAAGTGTTAAAGGAGCGGCAACAATTGTCTATGGAAAATACTTGCATCCTTACGAAGAGGGATATGGCACAGCTTTAAAGATTAACTATTTTCCACTTGATACGGATAGCGCTCATGGAATAAAAAGTAATTTTAAAATCCTTACTATGTTAAATCCCATGGAATCCACCAAAGCAATTAGGTGTGAGAATAATTTCAAACTTTTCAAACTTAAGGAGATTTATGAAGAAAGCCATTGTGGTGAAATTGCCGATATCGTTAGAAAGCACATTGTTTCCAATGGTAAATATCTGGAAGTTCTTCACAAAGCTTTTCCCAAATTAGGTACATTCCATGAACTTTATAAAATAGCTTTCGGTAATTACTACGATGAACTTCATTTTGAAAAAAGACCTCTGTCAAAGTTAACTAAAGACATCGTTGAACAATTAGTATTTTCAATACCTACATCAATGCCATAATTCTAGATTTTAAACTTCGGTATGCTATCTACAGCATCACGCTTTTTAGAATCAATAACCTTGGCATAAATTTGAGTATTTTTAATGTTTTTATGCCCAAGCAATTTGCTTACCGTATATAAATCTGTACCGTTAGTTAAACTCATAGTGGCCATTGTATGACGCGCAACATGAAAAGTTACTTTCTTCTTTATGCCTGCAGCCATAGCCCATTCACGGAGTTTCACGTTATTCCAAGCACTATAGGTTAAATGAAATACTTTTTCTTTTTCTTCTTTGCGCTCACCCAAAAAATACAATGCTTGTTCTGATACAGGTAAATACTCACTTCCTCCAGTCTTTTTCTGTTGGAACACTATCATGTCTTCCCGAACCTCGGACCATGTTAGCTTTTCTATATCACTCCAACGTAATCCAGTAAGACAGCTAAACAAGAATGCTCTTTTCAGTTGCGGATCATCGCATGCCGTATTGATTAGTTTTTGAACTTCATCTGCTGATAAATACTCTCGCTTGCTATCTTCTGATTTTACGCCAATAGAAGCTTGTGCCGGATTGAAGTTTGTTAGTTTTTCTTTAAACGCTTGTTTAAGACAGGCTATTACTTTGTTGTAGTAAGAGAAAATGGTATTCTTTGATAGTTTTTTCTCGTTTTTTGTTTTTGTTGTTTTCAAATAAGAATGCCATTCTCCTAGCCAATTTTCATTTACTTGCGATAGCATAATACTTCCGTTCTCGAATGCCTGCAAATGCTTTAGCGTGCTCTGCCAATTCTGATAATTACTTTCGCTATCCTTTCGCTTCTCCATCTGCTTTTCAAAGTAATCGGTCAAAGGGATTGTTTTCTTGAATGCAGGAAGAAAATCATAATCACCGCTTGATATTTCCAGTTGCCGTTTGGAACGTATGTTTTCCGCCAGCAATTCTACATTGGCGTTATGGTCACGATTGATCTTAGTATTGCCTTTTACTAAACGAAGATTCAAAAATTCGTAGTAGCGTTTACCTTGGTAATATATATCCAAGAACAAAGTCGTTTCGCCACTTTTGAGAATTTTTCTGCGAATCTTCACGATTTGATTTTGCCGGGGTGCAGCTTTCTTCTTTTTATTTTCCATTGCTAAAAATTTTATTTATGTCTTCTTTTTTGATTAAGTGTTTAGTGCCGTGTTGGTATGTAGGAAGTAGGTTGTCTTTAATCCACCGAAACAGAGTATTTCTAGATACACCTACTAAAGCGCATGTTTCTGTTACGCTTAAAAAGTCTTTTGCTTTCACTTCTGCGAGTAAGAGGGTTGAGGTAGGTGCAGGAATTCTCTTCTTATTAGGTAAGTTTTTATGGTTATCAATACGCTCTTGTCGCTTAATAGCTTTGTACCCTTTTTTATTGCAGGTGTGAGAACAGTAACGTGTATATAAAGTGCGAGCAGTGTAGAGCTTACCGCAGTATTCACAGTTTTTGTCGATTTCAATCTTGCTACTCATAAAAGACGGTGTTCAAAACGAGGCAAAACGGATCAAAATAGCGCAGAACGGCGCAAAATCACCCCGTCATTTGCCTCGACCACCATAAAAGTAACAAGAAAAGACCACTAAAGTAACACTGCAATAACAAAAATTGAGAAAGGAATAGTCAAACAACATCCAAAGAAAAACAAAATAACATCTCAAGAGTATTGATTATAGTGAGTTTTACTTTTTGTACACATTTGTGATAATTTTAATAATATAGCATTTCACTTCCCGATACAAAACTTGGAAAATATATAGTCCAGCTTATCCTCCGTGGTAATAGCACCTGTTATCTCACCAAGATAATAAAGGCAGGTACGCACATCAAGCGAAATGAGGTCGCCGGGCAGATTGTTGTCCATCCCCTTCTTAATATCATGCAGCGATTTCAGCACCTCCTGCAGCGCCCCATAGTGGCGCGCATTGGTGATGATAGTACCTTCCTGCCTTACCTGCCCTTCTGCAACAAGATTGTACAACGTCTCCTTCAACTGATGTATATTCTCTTTATTCTTTGCAGAAATAAGCAGTGTATTATCCTTTTCCTTCCACGCTGCAATAGTGTCCGCATCGGCAACATCTGCTTTATTGCCCACAAGCAGATGTTTACTATCGCCCTTGGAATTTGGCCCTTCGACAAGCTCAGGATTGACTTGGAATTTGGAATTTTCCGTCATGTCAAACAGGTACACCACCACGTCAGCCTTATTCATCGCCTCCATACTGCGCTCTATACCTTGCTGCTCTATGGTATCCAGTGTATGCTCCCGTATACCCGCAGTATCTATCAGTCTGAATATGATGCCGTTTATGTTCAGTGTTTCCTCTATTGTATCGCGCGTGGTGCCGGCTATATCGCTCACTATTGCGCGCTCCTCATTCAGTAGTGCGTTCAACAGGGTACTTTTTCCCGCATTGGGCTTACCCACTATCGCCACTTTCACGCCGTTCTTTATCACATTCCCCAGCTTAAAGGAATCGAGCAATTGTTGCGTAGCATTCATTATCCGCTCTATCAGCGCGTAGAATTTTGTACGGTCTGCAAATTCCACATCTTCCTCGCTGAAGTCGAGTTCCAGTTCCATAAGTGCGCTGAACTGTACCAGCTGCTCACGCATTTCTTTCAGATCGTCGCTGAACCCACCCCGCAGGTTATGTATCGCCGCCTTGTGTGCCGATCCGCTCTGGCTGGCTATAAGGTCGGCCACCGCCTCTGCCTGAGTCAGGTCCATTTTCCCCTTCAGGAAAGCCCTTAGTGTAAATTCCCCCGGCTTTGCCATCCTCGCACCATGGCGCATACACAGTTGCAACACCTGTTTCAGCACATACACCGAACCGTGGCAGCTTATCTCTACCACATCTTCGCCCGTGTAGCTTTTGGGCCCTTTATACAGGCTCACTACCACCTCGTCTATGGTTGTACCGCCGTCCTTTATCTTCCCGAAGTGCAGCGTATGCGTAGGCTGTGCAGTAAGGTCTTTCCCGGCAAATATTTTATTCACAATGCCAATGGCATCACCCCCGCTCAGGCGTATCACACCTATGGCCCCTTCACCGGGCGGTGTGGCAATCGCTATTATCGTATCGTTTACGTTCAGCATTAAACCACAAAAATAAACTAAAGTAGGTGGTAACAATGAAACTTATTAGTTTTAGCAATTAAACACCCCTCTTTGGGGAGGCCGGGATGGTATGAGAGCAGTAATACAAAGGGTTTCCACAGCAAGTGTATCCATAAACGGGAGCATAACAGCATCTATTGGCAATGGCTATATGGTGCTGCTGGGTATTGAAACCGAAGACACAAAAGAAGATGCCGAATGGCTATGCAGCAAAATAGCACTGCTGCGGGTTTTTGGTGATGAGAACGGGCTGATGAATAAAGATATAAAAGAAGTGAATGGCGATATACTGGTAGTAAGCCAGTTCACGCTGCATGCGTCTTATAAGAAGGGCAACCGCCCCTCATTCATCAAGGCTGCCCGGCCCGAACAGGCAATACCGCTATACAACCACTTTATTACCAGCCTCTCCGATAAACTGGAGAAACCGGTAGCCACCGGTACTTTTGGTGCCGATATGAAGGTGGCATTGGTAAATGATGGCCCGGTAACTATTTTAATGGACACAAGAAATAAAGAGTAGGTAATGGAGTTAAGCGACGAATATTTCATGCGCGAAGCCCTGCGGCAGGCAAGACTGGCATACGATGCCGGCGAAGTGCCTGTTGGGGCGGTGGTGGTGTGGGACAACAAAATAATAGCACGCGGGCACAACCAGGTGGAGCAATTGAACGACAGCACCGCTCATGCCGAGATGATAGCCCTCACGGCCGCATTCAATTCATTGGGCAGCAAATACCTGCCGGAGGCTGTGCTTTACGTCACCGTTGAGCCCTGCCTCATGTGCTGTGGTGCGCTCTACTGGTCTAAGGTTGCCCGCATAGTATATGGCGCCGAAGATGTAAAAAATGGCTACAGAAAAACTACCGGCGCCAACTGGCCTTTCCATCAGAAGGCCGAACTGACCGCCGGCATACTGGCAGATGAGTGCGCCCAACTAATGAAAGACTTTTTTGCAGCAAGAAGATGAAATTATACACCTGGCACAAAATAGAAAGCATCACTACCGCAAGCTTGCCTGAAAACAAGCTTACTGAAGTCGTTGTAGGTGAAAAAAGGGTTGGGTTGCTGAAAAGAAACGACACCATTATGGCTTTTACGGCTCTCTGCCCCCATGCCAGCGCCAGCCTGTGCGATGGCTGGCTGGATGCTATGGGCCGCATAGTATGCCCTGAGCACAAATACCGCTTCGACCCCACCAATGGCCGCAACACCACGGGAGAAGGATATAAATTGTTTACTTACCCCATAGAGATAAAAGGCAATGAAATTCACATAGGATTTTTACCTTAGCTTTCATATTACTATGATACATCCACCATTCTTAAAACCGGGTTCTGTGATCGGCATCACCTGCCCCTCCAGCTACATAGCGCCTGAAAAAGTTACCACCTGCATTACCGTGCTGGAGCGTTGGGGCTTTCGTGTAAAGATGGGCAACACCATAGGCACTAACCATCATTATTTTTCCGGCACCGATGAAGAACGCCTCGCCGACCTGCAAGCCATGCTGAATGACCCCGAGGTTGGTGCCATACTCATGGGCCGTGGCGGCTACGGCATGGTGCGTATAATTGATGCGCTTGACTTCACGCAATTCGCAAAAAGCACGAAATGGATATGCGGCTTCAGTGATATTACCGTACTGCTCAATCATATCGAGCAGAATTTCGGCATTGCTTCGTTGCACAGCCCTATGTGCGGCGCATTCAAACCCGAAACGGAAAACGAGAACTATCTCAAAACATTCTACGCGGCCATTACCGGCGAATCTGTCTATTACCACTCCCCTCAGTCACCATTCAATCGCAAGGGTGAATCCCACGGCACATTAACGGGTGGCAACCTTTCATTGCTGGCGCATATAGTCGGCTCACCGTCTGAAATAGACACCGACGGAAAGATCCTCTTTATAGAAGACATAGAAGAATACCTCTACAAGATGGACCGCATGCTGCTCACCCTGAAACGTGCCGGTAAATTCGACAACCTGAAAGGACTGGTTGTGGGCTACATGACCAATATGCTCGATACAGACCGCCCCTTCGGGCAGACCATTGAAGAAATAATATGGGATAAAGTGAAAGAATACGATTACCCTGTTTGCTTCAACTTTCCGTGCGGTCACGAAGATATAAACCACACACTCACCTTCGGGGCAATGCACACACTCAAAGTAACAGATTCAGGAAGCGTGTTGGAATTGAAGCGGGTGTAATAATTACACGATTTTACCGTTTTTACCGAATATGGCTCTCAAGCGGTGTCTTTTATTTGTCTTGCTACTGGTATCCTGTACCAATCAGAAATACACAGGCAGGCACTGGGTTACTTATACCTCACCTGATAAAAAATTCAGTATCGAGATTCCTCAAGGCTACGAAATAGGTGAAATCACTGAAAAAGATAGAATACTGGGTACTTATAAGAAGCAATATGTTTATTGGCGTTTCCCTTCAAGCTGGATAAGCGACTTTGATATTAAGCTAATACAACTTTGCTATTTTGATTTGCCGCATAAATACAAAAACAGGATGGAAGATACCATCCTGAAAAAATATGCGGAAGACCTTATAGAAACATGGAGCGAACACGGCAATGTAACCGTAGCAGACATACCAAATAGCGGGTATCGCGGAAAATATATCTTTTTTAAAGCAACAGATGACGAACCAAACACCACTATATACTGGTGGAAATGTATCGTAAATGGCACAGTATATTCATTTGAGGTCTTCGTTTACAACAACTACGACAACCAGCGAGAAATTAACCGGGCATTTAATTCATTCCGTATACTGCCCTAGATCGCGTCCTTCCACGCTTTCATCCCACCCGATAGATTGATTAAGTTCTGAAACCCTGCTGTTTCAAGCCGCTGTATGGCTATGACTGTCCTTATCCCTTTCTCACAGTAGAGCACCACCTCTTTATCTCTCGGCAGTTCATTTACATGCGCCATCAGTTCGCCCATAGGTATATGCACCCCACCTATATTGAACAGTTCACGCTCCCACCCCTCACGCACATCCACCAGCAGAAAATCCTTTCCTTCTGCTATCCATGCTTTAAGTTCAGATGGAGAAAGTTGGTTCATTATTCGAATTCACGTTTACAAAACATGCGGAAGCCCCTTTAGGGGTTGGGGGTTTAAGGGTTTGGCATCGTCAATGCATTCCACAGCATATCTTTCAATTCCACAATACCCTGGTTGGCGGCTGCCGATATGAATAGATGTGGCACATTTTTAGGCAGTGTTTCTGCTATGGCCTGTTTCAGCTCATCGTCCAGCATATCGCTTTTGCTGATGGCCAGTATTATTTTTTTATGCAGCAATTCAGGGTTATACTGCTCCAATTCATTCAGTAAAATATCAAATTCCTTCGCATGGTCGTTACTATCTGCCGGCACCAGGAACAGCAGCACAGAGTTGCGTTCTATATGCCTCAGGAACCTGTGCCCCAATCCCTTGCCCTCAGCCGCGCCTTCTATAATACCCGGCAGGTCGGCCATGCAGAACGATCTGTTGTCACGGTAAGAAACTATGCCCAGTTGCGGTGTCAGTGTGGTAAACGCGTAGTTGGCTATTTTTGGTTTCGCTGCGCTCACTACCGATAGCAGCGTCGATTTACCCGCATTCGGAAAACCCACCAATCCCACATCTGCCAGTATCTTCAACTCCAGCACCTTCCACCCTTCGCTGCCCATTTCTCCGGGCTGCGCGTATTCAGGTGTCTGGTTGGTAGCGGTGGCAAAGTTGGCATTGCCCAGTCCACCCCTGCCACCTTTTATCCATATCACTTCCTGCCCGTCCTCGAGTATTTCTACTTCTTCTTCTCCTGTTTCTTCATCTCTCGCTACAGTACCCAGTGGCACTTCCAGTATTATATCTGCACCATCGTGCCCGGTCGAATTGTTTTTCATTCCGTTCACGCCATCCTTTGCCAGCACGTTTTTGTAGTAACGCATGTGCAGCAACGTCCATAGCTGCGCATTGCCGCGCAGTATGATATGGCCTCCCCTGCCGCCGTTGCCGCCATCGGGTCCAGCCATCGAATCAAACTTATTACGCTCAAAATGCGCGCTGCCCGCCCCTCCTTTACCCGAGCGGCAGAATATCCTTATATGGTCAACGAAGTTTCCTCTCTCCACTATGCTACGGGTAGTAAATACTTATTGATGTGCCTTGAAAGTATTTTAAATGTCTCTTCTACTGTATGATCGCCCTTCACATTCTCCAGTTTGCCCTGTTCGCTATAGTAGCTGGCCACAGGCTGTGTTTTAGAATGGTATTCTTTTATCCGCTTCTGTATCACCTCTTCGTTATCATCACTACGGCCGGATGTTGCTCCCCTGCCCAGCAGGCGCTTCACCAGTTCAGGTTCCGGCACGTCAAGTGCCAGCACCAGGTTAATTTTTGTATTCTTGAACTCCAACAGCTTGTCCAGCGCCTCTGCCTGGTGGCGTGTGCGCGGAAAACCATCAAATATGAACCCACGCGCATCTGGGGTGTCATCTATTTTGCTGCTTATCATGCCTATCACCACTTCGTCTGGCACCAGCATGCCCTGATCCATAAATTTTTTTGCTTCTACGCCCAGCGGAGTATGTCTTGCCACTTCATCACGCAGCAGGTCGCCGGTTGAGATGTGCTGTAACTTGTAGGTTTTAAGTATATTTTCTGATTGTGTACCTTTTCCACTGCCGGGAGGGCCAAATAACACTAAATTGAACATGTATTAAAAATTATTTTTACGGCACAAAAATAACCATAGTTACGATACAGTCGAAACTATTTAACTAAATATAACTTATTTTACGTGTGAAAATAGCTACTATGTCAGGAAAGTATGCATATAGACCTTTACAGGCACAGTTATTTCTTTATCAATAACAACTCTTTCACATCACCGCCTGCCTCTTTATAAGCTCCAGGGGCTAATCCTTCCAATGTAAGCTGCCCGATGGCATATCTTATCAGCCGCAACGTTGGGAAACCCACTGCCGCAGTCATTCGCCTCACCTGCCTGTTCTTTCCTTCCGTCAGCGTCAGCGATAACCAAGATGTTGGTACGCTCTTCCTGAACCGTACCGGCGGGTTTCGTTCAGTTACCTCGGGTGGCGTACTGAATATACTTACCATAGCTTTCTTGGTCAGGTATTTTTTGCCATCAATGTTGATAGGCACACCTTGTGCCAACTGCTTCGCCGCTTCCTCTGTTATCGTTCCTTCCACCTGCACCCAATAAGTGCGCGCATGCGCAAACTTCGGATCGAGTAATTGATGTGTCAGTTGTTTGTCGTCGGTTAGCAGCAGTAACCCTTCGCTGTCATAGTCTAGCCTGCCCACCGGATAAATGTTTTTAGGCAGGTCATGAAAGTAGTCGGCAAGTGTCTGCTTGTCCCCTTCAGCCGAAAACTGCGAGAGCACCTGGTATGGCTTATGGAAGATATAATAGCGAAACATAAAAATTTGCAGTCCTTGAAAAGCCGTCGCTGCCAAGGCTTTCACGGGTTAAAAAGAAAAAGCCCGGCAGGTTGTGGTCTGCCGGACTCTTATAAAGGATGGGTTAGTAAGCACAATCCTTACACAATATTAAAAAGAAATTTTACTATAAAAAAATTTCACGCTCTTTTTTTCAGCTACCTCGAAAAAGATATTGACACCTTATCCACATGTAGTGGCCGGCTAAAATTTTTCAGCGCAATAAATTCTTTGTGACGGAGGTGGTACGCATCGGAAGATTACCAGTCTCTTTCCATTTTCACAGGCACGCCTTTTTCCTTTTTCATCTTATCCTGCAGCTTCTTCTCTTGCTGCTGCAGTGCGTTCAGCAGTTGCTCTGCCTGTTGCTGCGATAGCTTGCTGGGTTGGCTCTGCGGCTGTTGCTGGTCTTTGTCCTGCTCTTCCTTATTATCCTTATTATCCTTCTGATCTTGCTTATCCTCCTGGTCTTTTTTCTGGTCTTTGTCCTTCTTGTCTTGCTTGTCCTTATCCTTTTGGTCTTTCTGATCCTGTTTATCCTGCTTGTCTTGTTTGTCTTTATTCTGTTCCTGTTCTTTCTTCAGCATCTGCCGCGCATAAGACAGGTTATATTTCGCGTCCCCATCCTGCGGGTTGTTCTTCAGTGTCTTCTTGTAGGCTTCTATGGCATCCTCCCATTTCTGCTGCGACATATAGCTGTTGCCTATGTTATAATTTGCAGCAGCCTTGCCCCCTTTGTCCTTCGCTATCTTCTCAGTATTGGCCATTACCTTTCTCGACTCATCATACTTCTTCTGCTGGTACAGCGAATTACCCAGGTTGAACATCCCCGGCACATTGGTTGGGTCTTTTTTTAATGCCTTTGCGTAGTCTTCAGTTGCTTCCTTATACTTTCCCTGCTCATAAAATTTATTCCCCTGCTGCAAAAACCTGTTTATCTGAGCATGAACATTGCCGGCAAGAAACAGCATGACTATCCATGCCCAAATGCCAGGCATTGAGCCAGTGAACCACCGGGCCATTCCGTCTTTATGCAATTGCTTCATTCTTTTGCTTTTTTTTTCTGTTCGTTCCCGGCAACAGCCACTCTATCACCAGCGCCAGCAGGCCCGCAAACAGGAAGTACTGGAAATAGCTGGTAAAGTCAGTATACACCACCGATCCCAGGCTTTTCTGCTCCATACCCTCCAGCTCATTGGTCAGTTTGGCGGCCACCTCATCAGTGTTACGCAGCAGGCTGTATGTGCCCCGTCCCGCACTCGCTATCGATTTCAGTGCGTCTTCGTTCAGCTTGCTCACTACCGGCTGCCCGGTCTCGTCCAGCTTCACCGATCTTGTGGCAGGGTCATACAGGGTAGCCCCCTGTGGCGACCCCACGCCCACCGTATGCACGATCACCCCACTCTCCGAGGCCTCCCGTGTCTTGGCCACCGCGGCCTCATCATGGTCTTCCCCGTCCGATATTACTATCAGCGACTTATACTTCCGCTCATTCTGCGAGAAAGACTGCATCGCCATATCTATCGCGTCGCTGATTACCGTACCCTGTGTCGGCACCATATCGGGCGTCACATTCTGCAGCAGCATCTTCACTGCGCTGTAATCAATGGTTAGCGGCACCTGCAGATACGATTTACCCGCAAACACTATAAGTGCTATACGGTCATTCTTCATTTTATCGGTCAGGCTCATTACCAGTTGCTTGGCCCTGGCTAGCCTGTCGGGCTGTATATCGGTCGCCAGCATACTCTTGCTCACGTCCATCGCTATGATCACATCTACGCCCTTCCTTTGTATCTTTTCGCTCTTATCGCCCATCCTCAGGTTCGCCCAACCCACAATTATCAAAAATAACGCCGAAAGCAGCAATATGAACTTGGTAGCACTCCTTCCCGGCACGTAACCCAGTATCTGTTCCTTTATCAGCCGCTCATCACCCAGCTTCCGTATCTTTTTCTTCCGCCAGTACATCATGGCGGTAAATAGCAATACCAACAGCGGCAAAACTGCCAATGCATATAAATATCCTATGTGCTGAAACTGGAACATACCCGGAACGCAAATTTAATCGGGATAAGTGTTAAACGACAATGAAAAAAAGTGATTTTAATTTTCTTTAACAGAAACATTCAATACATCAGTATTTGTCTCTTCATCCTAATCCTTCGGTATACTGATCTTCTTTCTGCGCTGGGGCTTTTCATGCTCTTCCACACCTATTAGTATGCCCCATGCTTCCATCCCTGCCACCCGCTCACTGATGAGCTTAATAATACCTGTTATTGGTATGAATAGGAACATACCCGGTATGCCCCACAGGAATTCCCCTACTATTACAGCCACTATGGTGATGAACGGGTTCATTTTTACCCTTCCCCCTATAATGCGTGGAAATAATATATTCGAATCCAGCAGGTGTATAATAAACAGGCCCGCACCTGCCTGCATAGCCATACCCGCAGCGCTATTGGCGATGGTCACCAGCATACAAATGACTATGGACACATAAATACCCAAGTAAGGAATAATGTTAAGCACTGCGGACATTACACCAAGCAGCAACGCATACTTTATGCCTATGATCATTAGCAAGGCACTGTTCACCACACTCAGTATCGCCATCTCAATCACAAGGCCCAGTACATAGGCATTGATCATGCTCTTGCTCTCCACTATTACCTCACGCACCTTCTCACGGTCTGGTATTTTGAACAGGTGCAGGACAAACCGTAACAATAACCGGCGGTGGTAAAGAATAAAAAAAGTGAATATCAGCACAAATACCGTCAGTAGTAGTGTGCCGGTAACAGACACCACCACATTGCTCAGTGAATCGCCTATCGACTCAAGCGACCCATTCACCGACTGGCTGATATATTGATCCTGCTGTCTGCCGGTTATATGCAGCTTGTAAGAGAACCAATGCCGCACACTGTCCCACATCTCCTGGAATCGCACCTTCAACTGCGGAAAATCATCCGAGAACCCTATGATTTGCACCGCCAGGAAATAAATAAAAGCCACAAACACCGCAATAAACAGTAGTACCGACGATATTGCCGCCGTTGCCTTGCCCATCCTGAGCCTGCGCTCAAAAAAATTATTGATAGGGTACAGCAGTATGGCTATCAGCAGGGCAAACACAAGTGGGATGAAAATATTCTTAGCCAGTGCTAGTATCAGGCATACCAATACTACCGAAAGTAGTATCAGCGCAAGACGGGCATAAAATGGCAGCGAAGCAGTTCGCATAGCTTTCCGTGAGGTAATTTATTATCAAACCTAACAAAATTGTGCCATAGCACCATCGTACCATACCTTATTTATTTCTGAAGAAAAAACAGCCGCCCGCCATTCGTATCGGCGTTTTTCTCTTACTTTGCTTAGTCATCTTCACTCTATATCAAAGCAGGTGCTGAAACGTTTTTTTAAGAAAGGGCTTATTGAGGCCGGTTGCGATGAGGCTGGCAGGGGTTGCCTTGCCGGGCCGGTTTTTGCCGCATCTGTTATCCTGCCTCCCAATTTCCGCCACCCCTTGCTCAACGACAGCAAGCAGGTAACCGAAGAAGACCGCGACAAGCTACGGCCCATTATCGAAAATAAAGCAGTTGCATGGGCCGTGGCAATGGTAGACCATATAGAGATTGACCGTATCAATATCCTCAAGGCATCTTTTACCGCCATGCACAAGGCTATCGACCAGCTCACCACGCGCCCCGATCTGCTGTTGATTGATGGGCATATTTTCGCACCTTATTTCGGGATAGTACACCAATGCGTGGTGCAGGGCGATGCTACTTACGCATCCATTGCCGCAGCCAGCATACTGGCAAAAACACACCGCGATGAATATATGCTGCGCCTGCACGAAGAATACCCCCACTACGGCTGGAATGAGAATAAAGGCTACGGTACAGCTTTTCACCGCAAGCAGATAAAGGAAATCGGGCTCTCTCCATACCACCGCAAGACCTTCGGAATCTGCAAAGAAATGGAAGCAATTGAAGAAGAGAAAACCGTAAAATAAAAGCTCCCTTTAGGGCGTGGGTTACCCTACCGGCTTCGGCGCATTGTCAAACTTCTTGTGCTTACCCGATAACTTACCAAAGAACAGCGTCATTGGAAATATTACCTTCCTCACAAATCCCGGGATCCCATACATATCAAACTCGCTCTTATACCTGTCAAGCAGGTATGCCGCATCAAACGTGTCCGGCCTGCCTCCATTTTCCTTTGTCGACTTATATATCTCCGTCAAAAAATACTCAACACTGTCTGCAGGTGTTATATGCCCCTTGCATATCATGGGCACCTCTCCCGCATTCCAGAATTTATGCGCTACCCCGGCTTTAAACGATACCGTCTCCCCCACGCCATGATATTCTGGTTGCCAACCCATCACCTGCACACCTATTTTTCCCTGCACTACCGTCAGCGATTCCTCCTGCCTGTGGTGCACATGCATTGGCGGCCCGCCACCGGGCTGCACCAGGTTCTCTACTTCCAGGTATTCCCTGTTGCCATCTTTTACACGGCGAACGAAGGTGAGCTGCTCCCCTTGCCCGTTATCTATTGTGTGCGGATAATTGTATTGCATGGCCTGTGTTTTTTATTTACAATAGTTTAAAAATGCCGTACATTTGGACATTGTCCAAAAATAATAACAAATTTGGACAACGTCCAAATAATTTCACTAAAAAATGAATAATACTAAGGAAATAATCCTGCAAAGAGCTTTGGAGCTGTTCAATGAAAAAGGAGTGGAATACGGCGGAATGCGTGAACTGGCAGCTTTGCTGAATATGAGGGTAAGCAACATCACCTACTATTTCGCCACTAAGGATGACCTGGTAGGAGAGCTGATGGCACGCCTGGCTGAAGTTAATAGCAATACTGCTCAAAAATATAGGACAGATTCACTGAAGAATTTCATGGAGATGTACCGGGAACTATTTCACAACCAGTACACTTACAAATGCCTGTTCATGAGTTTTGTGCATCTCTTCACCCACCACAAACAGTTGGCGGAAGGATATACGCAGATAGAGAAAAAACGCAAACAAAAGTTGGCCGATACACTCAATAACCTGGTAACACTTGGATACCTGAAACCGGCTACAGAGATTGCCAGCTCCGGTAAACTCGTTGCCCACATATCATTAATTGCACGGTTCTGGATATCAGAGGCTATAGTAAGCTATTACAACAAAAGTACCGAGGAGATCATACATCATTACCTCGAACTACTGTGTGGCATATTCATACCATACGCAACAGCCAAAGGGAAAAAAGATATTGAGGTGTTTCTGAAAAATATAGCCGCAAGGTAATCTACTTCCTCCCCACCCGCTTCACACTCAGTATCACATCCGCCCCTACATCCGCACGTGCTACCAGTACCGGTGTCTTTTTTTGGGCAGACTCCTTCAGCAGTTGCAGGTAAGCCGGGTTAGCTTTCGTTGAAAGCCGGTAATGCCGTGCCGACCTCCTGAAGGTCACCTCATGGTATGTTACGCCTTTCCCCGCAGGGTTCACCTCCATCACTATCATGGTATCTACTACTGCTTTCTTCTTTTTCACTGCCGGACCGGCAGTAGCATTCAGTGTGCATACCATAAACAATAAACTCAAGAGGAATACACCTCTTGAGTTTATGATCAATTGCTGAAAGTATTTTTTTATGGACATGTCTTACGGGGTGCGTAATTGGTCAATGTGCTGTTTGTATAATAATAAGTTGGGTCCGGGTCAAATGATGAAGTATCATTAGGCCAGAAAGAAGATGTGGGCTGTATGTTGATGGAAGTTACCTTCGGAGTCTTGGAACCTGCGCATACAGGGTTCTCCTGTGCATGCAGCCACGTAGCCAGCAATACCGGCTCGTTGAACATCGCGGGGTCAAACACATAGGCTTTTATCCCTGAAGGTGTCTTAATGTTCACGAGCGGAGCCACGTGATACCACCACCTGATGCAGCAACCGCCCCACTTCTGCGCCTGCACAGAAAGTGTGTAGGTAGAACTTGGGTAGGCAAAGCTGAATATCTTGTGCGTTGCATAGTTGTACCTGTTGTTCAGTATCCAGCACATTTTGTGCGCGCGCGCATAGCAACCGTCCTGGCAATACTGGAAAGAAATACAGTAATCAATATCATACGGGCCGGGCAATGCGCAGCACTGGTGCGTGATATAGTCAAATATCAGCTTAGCTGTAGCCATATCAGGTATCACATTCGTCATGCCAGCGGTGGTTGTGTTCAGCACACCAAGTGCCTCTGCATCATTCAGGCCGTCTATACTGTACTTAGTATCTATCTGGCGCGAAAAAGTGCTACCGCTTACACGGCCTCCGTGCATCTGGCGATAGGCACTGTACTCATTGTCTGTTACAGCATTAACCCGCCTGATAACACCCGCCCATGGGTCAAACGTTACATTTACAGGCTTCTTTTCATTGAATGCCTGCTGCAGCACCGCTATCGATGCCGCATCACTCACCGTAAAAGGCTCTGCCATCTCTTTAAAGATAACCCCGGTACTGCCGTCGGCCAGCTTAGAGATTTCCACAATGCTTGCCGTTTTCGTTTCCGGTGCATTCTGCTGCTGTGGCTGCGTCTGTGCAGTGGTCATTTGACCCGTTTTCAGTTCCGCTGCCGATTTATCGTTACACACCCGTTTCTTGCACGAATCAGTGAATACAACAGTGCCTGCAATCGCGAGCGCAGCAAGGATAGTGCCTAGTTTAAAACGCTTGAATGTATATTTTTTCATTCCGGTTATTTTATAAAATATTCAATTCGGCATACTTAAATGCCGGGATACAAGTAGCACAAATTACATGCTTTTTTGTTATTTATCAAAAAATATCATACATATATCATTAATTACTTTATAATGCATTGCGTCAAATAATATCCTAACTTTCCAAGTTATAAAATCATAAAGTACCCATAATGAAACGTCTGTTTATTTTATTAGTGTCTTTGCTTGCCTTAAATGGTTTGCACGCTCAGTCGGTAGCCAAATATTTAGCTCAGCCCGGCCGCCACAGCCAGATGGTGAATGGCCTCCTCCATTTGCAGCAAGATCAGCACGCCCCTGCCATGAAGGCAACCGCCACTACTAAATACAGGCTCAAGGCCCGCAGCATACGCGATAACACCCTCAACACCCTCATAGATTCCGTTGCCCTCGCATATGGTGGTTTCCGTACCTCCACTTACGATTATAATACCATGCTTTTCGCATTCAATTATCCTTACAATACCTCCCCTATGTTCAATTATGCGGGCACTTTCACCAAACCGCAGGTATTGTTCGATACCCTGCGTCGCTGGCAGGTTAACCCTAACACCCTCACCTACGGCTACTACCAAACCGACATCGCCACCTACGACACCGGCAGCAAACTCATAGGCTACAAAGCCCTTTATGTTGACTCTGCATTCTACCCCAATACCATCCATGCCAACACATTCACCTCTGCCAAAAATATCTCAATGGGCATCTCTTCCAACTGGGTTGGCGGGGTGGCCGACAGTGCCTTCAAGCAGTATTTCACATACGATACCGGCAACCGCCTCATTAAAGACAGCACTTACGAGCAGCACCTCGGTATTTGGCGCTTAGCATCCAAGACAATCTACACCTACGATGCTTCTAAAAACCTGACCGTTATAGAAACCTATGCCAACATGACTGATACTTCCTTCCTGTTGCCATTGGTAAAACAATTCAAATACGTCAACACCTACGATGCCAGCAGAAGGCTGCTCACCGTACTCGACAGCACTTTTAACGGCACCGCCCTTGAGGCCTATGTAAAAGATACATTCGCATATACCGGCGCATATACCTTCCATACATCCTGGAAACAGCACCAATACGACCCCATCGACAATACCTGGAACCCGCAGCTATACATGAGCAAGCACCTCAACACTATCAACCTCCCCGATACCGTTAATATCCGCGGCTGGGACAGCCTCGCCAATAGCTGGGTGCATTCTGCCATGTACATCGTTCATTACAACAGCAACAACGACCCCGATACACTACAGGACTACCAGTACGATTTTACTACTTTCCCCGCTACTCCCGATTTCACTACCAAATACTATTACGAAACATTCGTGGACAATACCGGTATAGAAGAGCAGCATGTTATCACAAAGCGGCCTAAGGTGTTCCCTAATCCGTCCGGCAATTCGATCAATATCACGGAGCTGGATGTACCGCAAAACACTATGATACGTTGCTCAATGCTCAATGCAGCCGGACAAATGGTGCGCCGCGAAAGCATGCCCTGGACCGGGAAAGCCGCTATGTCAATAGCTGATTTTGCTCCGGGTATGTATTTGTTGGTTATACACAACGATCAGGGCAATGTCATTCATCAGCAATCCATAATAAAGCAATAACCGGAATTCCTCTATTAGGTCTGCAGGCAAAAGGTGGGACAATGCAAAAAGAGTAATTTTGCTTAATGGCTATTCCCGTGAAAAAAGATAACGACAATGCTGAACCTTTGGTCCCCCTTCAGGGCTCAGGGCCTTCAGCAATCACCACCACTATAAAAAAAGTAAACAACGGTACCATCACCGATGCCAACGACATGCTGGCCGCCGAAGAGCCACTGGAGATAAGGTTAGAGTTTACCGATGGTGATAAACGTGTGCAGAAAAACCTGTCCGTCACCATGCGCACACCAGGCCACGATTTCGAGCTGGCTACAGGCTTCCTCTACACCGAAGGCATCATTACATCTGCCACCGATATCACAACCATAAAATACTGCAAGGCAGATAATGAGAACATCGTTTGTGTTTCATTGAGCGGTTCTGTTAAACTGGATTTCAATAAACTCGAGCGCAACTTCTACACCACTTCCAGTTGCGGTGTCTGTGGCAAAGCATCTATTCAATCGGTAAAAACCGTTTGCCCCATCCCCGATACTTTTGATTCGCTCCGCATACCCCACACCCTCATCTGCCTGCTGCCCGATAAGCTCCGCCGCCAGCAGGATGTGTTCGAGAACACCGGCGGCCTCCATGCCTGCGCCCTGTTCGATCTCAAAGGAGAATTACTACTCAGTCGAGAAGATGTGGGCCGCCACAATGCGCTCGATAAACTCATAGGTGGTGCCCTCAGCGCCGGCATGTTGCCGTTAGACAACCACGTACTCATGCTAAGCGGCAGGGCCAGCTTCGAGCTGGTGCAAAAAGCAATTATGGCAGGCATAAAAATTATTGCCGCTGTAGGTGCCCCATCCAGCCTCGCCGCCGATATGGCCGAGGACCGCGGCATCACCCTCATAGGTTTCCTCCGTGGCGACCGTTTCAACATTTATTCCGGCGCCGAACGCATATTGATATAACTTTGCTTTTCTGAAATGGAATAGGGAATTAGTAATTTGGAATTGGGCAGCCAACTCCTCCATACAAATTCCTAATCCCTAATTCCCAATTACAAATTCCTAATTCCATAAAAATGAAGCTTCGCATAAAAGGCAACTCCATCCGCATACGCCTCTCCCGTGCCGAGGTCAACGACCTTGCGCACAATGGCCATATAGAAGAGCATACCGAATTTGGCAATGGCACACTCACCTACGCCCTGCAAAGCAAAGAAGGCATATCCGGCCTTGAAGCTGCTTTTGAGAATGGTAAAGTGACCATGTACATCCCGGCAGATGTATTGCCCGCGTGGCCCGTTAGCGAAACCGTAGGCTTCGACAATAACATGCCCCTGCCCGGCGGCAAACAACTATATCTTTTACTCGAAAAAGATTTTAAGTGCATCGACAACAGCATGGAAGACCAATCCGATAACTACGAGAATACTAATTCCGTGTGCTGATTATCAGATAACCTCTCCCCTTTAGGGGTCGGGTGCATAACTACGAAAACACAAATTCAGTGGGCTGATTTGAAAATTCTTGGATTCAAAAACGGACATCATTTTCAAATCCCCGCATTTTCAAATTACTTTTCAATAGCCGCCACTATCTCGGCATCTGTTGGCTTCATCCTGTGCGGAAAAACAGCTACCAGCTTCCCCTGTTCGTCTATCAGGTATTTCTGAAAATTCCATTTCACCTCGCTGTCCTTCAGTTTATTGTACTTCTGTTCGGTCAGCCACACATAGATCGGTGCTTTTTCATCTCCCTTCACACTTATCTTCGCCGCCATCGGAAAAGTCACCCCATAGTTCTTTTTACAAAACACCTCTATCTCCTGGTTACTGCCCGGCTCCTGCTTCCCGAAATCATTGGCCGGAAATCCCACTATCACCAGTTTCCCCTTATACTTTTCATAGGTCGCCTGCAGGTCTGCATATTGCGGTGTATACCCGCACTCCGATGCCGTATTCACTATAAGTATCTTCTTGCCCTTGAATTTCGAAAAGTCAATAGTTCCGCCCGTCAGGCCCGCAACCTTAAAATCGTATATACTCGCAGGTATGCTAGATGATTGCGGAGGCGCAAAAAAGAAAAATATTTTTAATAAGAGTACAGTTAGAAATGTCATTTGTTCAGATTTATGCCAAAGATAACAAACCCCTGGCGTTTTATACTGCATTGTCTGCAGATCGGTAAATACACCCGCTGAATTAGAAACACCTCCCTCTACTTCGGAGAGGGTCGGGGAGAGGTCTCCCTGTCATTTTGGCAAAAAACACCATTTGGAACATAAATTGTTACCCCTCAATAAGACAATCCAAATTCCTATGTCATCCTGAGCTCGCCGAAGGGACAAATTCAAAAAAAAAATAAAAACATGCAAGAAAAAGGCAACATATCCATACATACCGAGAACATTTTCCCCATTATCAAGAAATTCCTTTACTCTGATAATGAGATTTTCCTCCGCGAGCTCGTTTCCAATGCCGTTGATGCGGTGCAGAAGATCAAACGTCTCGCTTCCATGGGGCAGTATAACAACGAAGTGGGTGACCCTGTGGTAGATGTGGCCTTCGATGCCGATAAAAAGACCATCACCATATCCGATAATGGTATTGGTATGACGGCCGAAGAAATTAAAAAATACATCAACCAGATAGCTTTCTCCGGTGCCGAGGAATTCGTCGAAAAATTCAAGGACGCAAAAGATGCCAATGAGCTGATCGGCAAGTTCGGCCTCGGTTTCTATTCCGCCTTCATGGTCGCCGACCAGGTCGAGATTCAGACCCTCAGCTACCAGGATGGTGCCCAGCCTGCCCGCTGGATATGTGATGGCAGCACCGAGTTTGAAATAACCGAAGGCAACCGCACGCAGCGTGGCACCGATATCATACTCCACGTCAATGCCGATTCCGAAGAATTCCTGGATAAATACAAGCTCGAAGGCATACTCGAAAAATACTGCCGCTTTCTGCCCGTTCCCGTTCGCTTTGGCACTAAAAAAGAATACGTGGACGACGGCGTGGACGAAGAAGGCAAGACAAAACGCAAAGAAATTGATGTTGACAATTTCATCAACAATACCTCACCCATCTGGACCAAAGCCCCTGCCGACCTCAAAGATGAGGATTACCTCTCCTTCTACCGCGAGTTGTACCCGATGGGCGAAGACCCGCTGTTCTGGATACACCTCAATGTCGACTATCCCTTCAACCTTACCGGTGTACTCTACTTCCCCAAGGTGAAGAACGATATGGAGTTCCAGCGCAATAAGATAAAACTCTTCAGCCGCCAGGTGTTCATTACTGATGAGGTAAAAGATATTGTGCCCGAATTCCTCATGCTGCTGCATGGTGTCATCGACTCTCCCGATATTCCGTTGAATGTCTCCCGCAGCTTCCTGCAGGCCGATAGCAATGTGAAAAAGATAAACAGCTACATCACTCGCAAAGTTGCCGATAAGCTGGCCGAGCTCTTCAAGGCCGACCGCAAAGCATTTGAAGAAAAATGGAGCGACATAGGCATCTTCGTAAAATACGGCATGATCAGCGAAGACAAGTTCTACGACAAGGCTAAAGACTTCGCGCTGCTGGGCAATACGAAGAAGGAATACTTCACCTTTGGCGAATACAAAGATAAAGTAGCCCCGGTGCAGACCGACAAGAACGGCACGGTAGTGTACCTCTACACCACCGACCCCGCTAAGCAGGATTCATTCATACAAAGCGCCAACAAAAAAAGCTATGATGTGCTGCTCATGAACTCCCCGCTCGACGGCCACTTCATCAGCAGCCTGGAGCGTAAGCTGGACAAGACATCTGTGAAGCGTGTGGATGCCGACGTGGCAGACAAGCTCATAGACAAGGATGAAAAAATAAGTTCGGTGCTCACCACCGAAGAGAGCGATAAGGTGAAGGGCATCTTTGAACAAGCCATTAACCGCACCGATATGAAGGTGGAAGTAGAGGCTCTCGGCCCCGATGAACTGCCTGTTACCGTGACCATGGATGAATTCATGCGCCGCATGAAAGACATGGCTGCCTTGGGCGGTGGTGGCATGAATATGTTTGGCGCATTCCCCGACAATTATAAAGTTGCCATTAATGGCAATCACAAGCTCGTTAGCCGAATACTCAACTCGGGCGATGAAGCACAACAAAAGCAACTCGCAAAACAGGCATTCGATCTCGCCATGCTCTCTCAAGGCATGTTGACAGGCGCAGAGCTCACTAGTTTCGTAAACCGGTCTATTGAATTGATATAGATCAATCGGGCGGTCATTTCGAACGAAGCCCCTTTTCTGGGGCGCAGAGAAATCTCCTGATGGCTAGCTGTCAGCTCATCGGAGCGTTGCTTGCATATTGCAGTAGCAAACCCACATAACACATTCCCCTCCTGTGGTGAGCTTTAGCCGAACCATTAGGAGGGGATGATTGGATGCTGCAACAATCTGGGCTGGTGTACTCCCGCATCCTGTAATGTGCTTAGTCGAACTTTCTTCTTATCCCATAAATCTTAGTCCCCCAACCCTTTCCCCACTTTTAACTGTCTGTTAATCACCAACCCTTCCGCCGCAATGTGGCACAATTTTTGCAAAACATACCGTAACACCTTTTTTTAACCCGCCGTAAGGCACTAAAATTATTTATGAAAAATACCCGTTTCATTTTGGGCATTGGTTTGCTCGCCCTCATCGGCTCTTGTAAGAAACCCGACACCACAAGTACACCGGTTTCTGTCTTTAGCACCTACTCCTCTATCAACGAGGTTTTTAATAAGCTTCGGTTGCAGCCAAAATATGTCACCGTCAATGCCGTTACAGGTGGCTCATTTTTTGGTAATAGTGGCACACGCTATATTTTCCCGCCAAACTGCTTTCAGGATGCTGCAGGAAACACCATTACCGGTAATGTACAGATAGCCGTTACCGAATACCTTAAAAAAGGAGACATGGTATTCTCAAAAATGCTCCCCGTTAGCGATGGGCAGGCACTCATATCAGGCGGCCAACTGTCGATTAGTGGCAATGCCGGTGGTGTTAAAGTATTTATTAAACCGGGCATGTCGTTTCAGACAAATATTCCACAATCGGGCAGAGCGCCTTTGGGCATGAGTTTTTTCTCCGGTTTGCCGGCAACTGATACATCCCTTAGCATTGTAAATTGGCGGCGCTTTGATTCGGTAGCAGGCCAAGTGGATATTATCTGGGATTCTACAAAATTAAAAACGGACACCCTGGCAATTATTCTTGACAGCATGAAGTGGATAAATGCAGACAAGTTTTCCGGATCTCCCAGCATGCAGACTTTTGATATCAATCTATCTGCTACCGGAGCTTCAATAAGCAATACTTCCGATATTCGCAGCTATATTTTTGTAGACACACTGAGTAGCATAATGTGGGCTCCATACCGCCCGGATGCTACTAGAGTCACTGCAGCTTGTCCTTCCACACCCGTTCACTTTGTAGTCTTCGGCCTGATTGATAAAAAATTCTATGGCGGGGTATATGCGGCCACCCCCGCTACAGGCAGCACATACAATGTAACCCTCACAGAAGTAAAACCCGAAGATTTCAAAGCACAGCTGAACAACCTCACTAAATAAACATTATGAACACACTGAAATTTTTAGCCGCAGTTACCGTGCTTTTTATTTTTGTGGATGCCTGCAAGAAACCCGACACCACCACGTCCGTAGTTTCCACTTACCCCACCTACTCCTCCATGGATACCATCTACCAGATGCTGGAAGTGAAACCAAAATATGTGACGGTCAATGGTGCCACCGGCGACACATTCTATGGCACCAGTGGCACGCGCTACATTATTCCGCCAAATTGTTTACAAGATGGCACTGGAAACCCCGTAACCACCAATGTACAATTTGAAGTAGCCGAATACCTGAAGAAAGGCGATATGATATTCTCAAAAATGCTGCCCATAAGTGATAACGAGCCATTATTGTCAGGCGGTGAAATTTCAATAAAGGCTACTATTTCTGGCCTGCCGATTTACTTGAAACCCGGCGGCTGTACATTTTCTGCCACCATTCCAAGAGATAAGGACACAACTTCGGGTATGGAATTTTTCACTGGAGTGCCCAATACTAACGTAGAAAATAGTAACGTTAATTGGCGCCCTAAACGAGATAGTAGTATCGGTGTTATTGTTTATAATGGAGATACCATAACTATTATTTCTGATAGTATAAAGGAACGTAATGCAGATAGATTTTTATCAGATCCAGATTACCAATCAATTACCATCTCTGTTAGTGCATCGGGCTCTGTTATACTTGACGCAACTACAAAAATCAATGCATACGCACTATTTGACAACTACAAAGCAGTATGGCCTGTAGGTTTTTACCATACTGGTAGTTATACTAATGGTATTTTTAAAGAAAATCACGTACCGGACATACCTACACACTTCGCTGTATTTGGTTTAATAAACAACCGCTTCTACGCCGGCGTCACCGCCGCCACACCAAAAACAGGAGAGAACTACACAGTAACCCTAACCGAAACCGACCCCGCCGCATTCAAAGCACAACTAAACAACCTTACTAAATAAACATTATGAACACACTGAAATTTTTAGCCGCAATTACCGTGCTTTCCATTTTTGTGGATGCCTGCAAGAAACCCGACACCACCCCGTCCGTAATTTCCACTTACCCCACCTACTCCTCCATGGATACCATCTACCAGATGCTGGAAGTAAAGCCCAAATATGTTACGGTCAACGGCGCTACCGGCGGCACATTCTATGGCACCAGTGGCACGCGCTACATTATTCCGCCAAACTGCCTGCAGGATGGCGCAGGC
>CAYSIG010000006.1:57227-121365 GCA_964430995.1 uncultured Flavipsychrobacter sp. | reverse complement strand
AAACGGCGAATTAGTGATAGCAGGCGCTAAGGTAGTGCCGGGCGATACTGTGGAGATAGATGGCGAACCGATAAAAACAAGCAAGAAGAAGCCAATCTATATAGCTTGCAATAAACCGGAGGGTGTTACTTCTACAACGGATACTAAGGATAAGACGAATATTATCTCTTTCCTGAACCATCCCAAGCGTATATTTCCGGTGGGCCGGCTGGATAAGGATTCAGATGGGCTTATATTTCTTACTAA
This sequence comes from uncultured Flavipsychrobacter sp., assembly GCA_964430995.1. Taxonomy (GTDB): domain Bacteria; phylum Bacteroidota; class Bacteroidia; order Chitinophagales; family Chitinophagaceae; genus Nemorincola. The sequence continues at coordinate 121,119 of CAYSIG010000006.1, read as the reverse complement.
TGATGGTGATATAGTAAACAAGATACTACGCGCCAGCAACAACCATGAAAAGGAATATATAGTTACAGTGGACAAAGCGATAGATAACGACTTTGTGCAGAAAATGAGCAATGGCCTGCCGATATTAGGAACGAAGACCAAAAAATGTTTTGTTAGGCAGGAGGGGGGGCGCAGGTTCAGGATAATACTTACGCAGGGACTTAACCGCCAGATTAGGCGCATGTGCGAGTACCTTGGCTATAAGGTGCAGAAGCTCACGAGGGTAAGGATAATGAATGTGCAGCTTGGTAATCTGCCAGTCGGGCATTGGCGCTACCTTACCGGCCCGGAAATAGACAAGCTGAATGAACTTGTAGCAGAGTCGAGTAAAACTGAGGACAGACCGAGAGAAAAGGCTATTGTGCAATACATACCCAAAAAGAAAAAGAAGCCTTAGCGTATCATTTCGAGGAATTTTTCCAGACCTTTCTTTTTCTGTTCATCAAAGTAATACTTAATATTCTCTGTATAATATGTGCGCAGATCGTAATAAGGGAATGGGTTAGCAGCAATTATTTCATTCAGGTGGCCTAAACCTATAGCGTTTGCCGCATTAAACCCGGAAATAAAATCTGCCGGCAATTCTTTATTCGCTACCCATGCGGCAAAAATGAAATCAAGCCCGGTGTATGCCTTCCATGCTGCTGAAAGGTCATAGACAAATGGGTAATTGTGTAGTTGCTGTAATGCCCTGTCGCCTATGATAACCCCTGCATTCGTACCGTTTATGTAGTCTATGTAGTGTTCAGTCGCCTCTTTGTAGGCAACTTCTTTTTTCCAGTAATTTTTAAGCAGTAACTGTGCCAACTTTACCGATGTGCGCGATTGATAATCGAGGTAAACGGTCTTTATTTCTTCGATAGGCACCTGGCTGAACAGGGCCACAGAAACAACATTGCCATCTGCGGCTATACCATAATCGCTGATAATCCGGGCGTTTTCAATCGTTGGTATGGCGGCAACAGGTAGTAGGGCAAGGTCTATTTTTCTTTCCTGTAAACTCCGTGCCAATTGTGAGGGATAGTTGAGAATAAGGTCAATGTCGTTAATGATATTGCTTTTTTCTATGCCATAAAGCAGCGGTTTTGTGTTTAAATAACTAACTGCTGCTACCTTGATCCTGGGCTCCAAATGCTATTTTTGGGCGCAAAGATATGGATAAGCGAAAACAGAAATGCCAAATCAGTCGTGGCTTTGGTTAGTTTTTTTTATTACTGATTCATTTGGTACATTGCTTCCCGAATGAGTATCTTACCATGATTATCAGAGCGTGCCTGATTATTGTTTGTTTATTGTTTTTTCATATATCGTTATCGGCACAGGTAACAGATACCTTGCCCCGTATTGATTCACCGGAAGTAAAGTCAGTAGCTAAAGAAGATACCATAGTCCGCACTCCGAAGGCTGCAGGCTATACTATTCACGGCAAAGCAGTGGATATGAACACAGGGGAGGGTATTCCTTTTGCCACAATAGTTTTTCAAAACAGCTCTAAGGGGACGGCTGCAGACCAGGACGGTAATTTTACATTCAAGTTGGATAAATTGATATCTGATACGATGATCATCAGGGCGATAGGGTATGTGCAGGAAGTCAGGGTGCTAAATAAAAGTAAGTATGATTACAATTATATAATTGAGCTGGCGCGCGCAAATACAAACCTGAATGAATTTGTGTTCAATGCGGGTGAAGACCCGGCAGTGGTGCTCGTGAAGAATATTATAAAACACAAGCCACGCAACAACCCCGACCGGACGGACAACTATAAGTATGAGGCATACAACAGACTTGAGGCCGACCTGCAGCGGTTGACAAAGTCGCAGTTTAAAAAGATACCTATACTGAAGAATTACACCTTTGTTTTTGATAACCTGGATACGGTATCAGAAGCAACGCCGTATTTGCCCTTGTACCTTACTGAAGCGATATCTGATTACTATTTTCAGCGCAGCCCGAAGAAAGACAGGGAATACATTAAAGCGAGCATGGTAAAAGGCGTGAATAATGAGAATGTGGTAAAGTACCTGGGAACGCTGCACCAGAATGTGAATATCTACCGGAATTTTGTGCCTGTCTTTGATAAGAAGTTTGTATGCCCCATCAGTGATGAGGGTTTGTTCTACTACAAGTATAAGATAAAAGACACCCAGGTTATTTATGGACACAATGTGATACTGGTGCAATTCAGGCCGAGGAGGGCGGAGGAGAATTGCTTTACCGGTGATTTCTGGGTGGTTGACTCTGTATTTGCAATCCAGCGGGCGAGCATGGATGTGTCGCAGCTGGCAAATATTAACTGGGTGGACCGCATTAGCCTCTACCAGGAGTTTGCCCCGGTAGACAGTTTCTGGTTTCCGGTGAAGGATAAGTTCATTGCCAACTTTACCATGTATAACTCAAAACGTTTGCCAGGCTTCATAGGCCGCAAGACGACGACCTATCATAAGGTAGTGATAAACGATACATCGGTGACCAATAAACTGGCCGACCCCAAAATGCGGGAACGTGTGGTGACTGCTAAAGGTGCAAAGGATATGGGTGATGAATGGTGGTTGCAAAACAGGCCGGACTCACTCAGCGCAAACGAAAAGGCTATTAATAGAATGGTAGATACCATTAATAAAATGCCCATTACCACCTATTATAAAAACCTGATCACTTTTCTTGCCTCTGGTGTTAAAGACTTTGGGCCAATACAGTTGGGGCCATACTATTACTTATACAGCTCGAATACAATAGAGGGTAGCAGGTTCAGGGTATCATTAGGCACGCCAAGGAGGCTGAAGAATATGCACTATACCGGCTATGTGGCTTATGGTTTGCGGGATGAGCAATTCAAGTATGGATTTACGGGGCTGTGGTTGCTTAACCGAAAACCGAGAACGTACCTGTATGGCTATTATGCCCACGATGTGATACATAGTTCTAATTACTACGACCAACTAGGCAGCGATAACATCTTCAGTACCTTGTTCAGGAAGAACGGGATACCGTGGAAACTTGCGTTTGCTGATGAGCAGCGACTGGAGTTTTATAAGGAGTACTTTTCAGGGTTCAGCCATGCTGTGGTTTTGCACCACCAGGATTTTATACCGTATAAGCCACTGCCATATGCAGGAATATTCAGGGATGCAAAGGGGCGCCCATCGAATAATGTGGTAAGCAGTGAGGTAAGTGTGAACCTGCGGTATGCCTATAAAGAAGACTACCTGGAAGGGCAGTACATGCGTGTGAATCTGGGTAGCAAGTATCCTGTGGTGAACCTGCAATTCACTACGGGGCTCAAAGGTGTTCTGGGTAGCGCATACGAGTATCAGAAGGTGCGACTATCTGTTACGGAGAGTATCAACATTCCGCCGTTCGGGCATCTGTACTACAATGTATTTGCCGGTAAGTATTTCGGTACGCTGCCATACCCGTTGCTGGAGATACATCCGGGTAATGAGTTTCAGTATTATAACCAGTATGCCTTCCAGATGATGAACAACTATGAGTTTATCAGCGACAAGTATGCGGGCTTTAATATAGAGCATAATATAGGTGGTGGTATATTTAACAGGATACCGCTGCTCAAGAGGCTAAAGTTCAGGCAGTTCTGGACGGCTAAAGGGCTGGTGGGTACACTTACAGGAGCCAACCAGGTGTTGAATCTGAACAGGGGGCAGCCCGGCTATATAGACTTCAGGACACTGAAGGGCGACCCTTACCTGGAATTAGGTACAGGTGTTTCCAATATCCTGCAGGTATTCCGTATAGACCTTGTGTGGCGGGTGTCACCTGCATTGCAGACCAATGAACCTACATGGAAGTATTTCGGGATATTCGGCAGTGTCAGGTTTCAGTTCTAACGCCTGCTAATACTCTTCTCCTTTGTAAAAGACCTTGAATATTCCTTGTCCTATCTGGTAGGTGATGACATCGTAGTTGAGCGACCAATCGGACATTTCGGCGTTGGTTACATCGTAGACTTCCCCTTCAGTGAAGAGGCGTAATGTATTAGCTGCATTGATGTAGGCGATAGAGTTGTACTGGACAATGAAGTTGCTTGGGTAATAGCTTTCGAGGTCGGTGATGGTACCTTTGTAGAAGGCTTTGAAGTAGCCACTGGGGTCGCGGTATGCAACTACATTGTCCGCTACCTCGTATGTGGGGTTCATGAAGCCGATGGAGCGAAGACTATCAGCATAAAAAACTTTAAAGTACCCATCTGTAGAAACAAAGGCTACCATATTATCGCCTGCTTTGAAAGAGGTAGGAGGGTAGTCGTCTATTACATAGGTCTGCCCACTATGGAAGATCTTGAACTTGCGATCAATGTCGACATAGGCTACGATATTTCTGCCTACCTCGAAGCTGTTGACAGGGTAGTCTTCCTGCTGTATCATCTGGCCGCGGTAGAATATCTTGAAGAGGTTGGCGAAGTTATCGTAAGCTATAATGTTATCGGATATTTTAAGCCGGGATAGGGTGCTGTCGGGCAGGAATGTTTCGGCCTGGTAGATTTGTCCGTTGTAGTATACTTTGTATTCCTGCTTGAAGGCATCGAGGAAAAGTACCACGCTGTCGGCAATGTGAAAGTCGTCGCATACGCCTGCCAGTGTTTTTGTGTTGCCGCGATCAAAAACGGAGAGTGTTTTCTGGTTCATGTATCCTACCAGATTGTCGGTTACAAAGTAGGCATTTGTGAAGCCATTGTTCACCTGCCTAAGACTGCCATTGTAGTATATCTTAAAGGAGCGAGAGTTGTCGAGGTAGGCAATGGCAGAGCGGCCAATTTTCATGTTGGTAGGCGGGAGGAAGTCCACTTTGTGTATATAACCTTTGTTCCATACCATTACCTGGTTCTGTATATCAACGAATGCCGCCAAAGGCTGTGACCAGCTATTGGAAGTATGCATAACAAACAGGGCAAGGGCCAGGAAAAATGAACGCATATCCGGGTGTTTTGGCTGTAAGATAAGCAATCTGCGGGAAAGAGGTTTTTTGGGTGCTTTTTTGCTCACTTTGCTAAAAAAAAAGCCAAAAAAATGTAACTTCATAATAGTCAATAATTTGTGTTGAAATCATTGCTCACTTCTTGCTAAACCCTTGCTCAAGCTGCGGCTCACTTCGTTCTTTTTTGATCCGGTATGTCTGTTGCTATCAGGTACACGAGTAAAGCACTCTCATGAGATTTTCCTGATATTATGTAAAGTTCGGAAATGGAGGAAACACGGCAAAGTTTTATGGACATCATGGTACAGTAACTGACCCATGACGGTACTGTAACTGTACCGTCATGGATAATATTTTTTAGCTGTGGGTGCGGGTTAACGGGGTTTTGACGGTATTTTTTGTGTGGCGTTTTTGCCTATATTTCATATGGATGCCGGGGCTGCAAATCCTCACATATTTTAGTCAGGAATTGCAAATTCCGAACGGAGAGGGCTTCGTTCGGATTGAACAGAGGAGGCCCTTTAGTGGGGCCTAATTGCTGCAAAGCCGGAGTGCGTTCAAGTCCTGGCAGATTTCATGTGATATTCAGCTTATTACGTGTGGGTTTTTAAATATTTTAATTTAAAATAAAATTAATGTGCTTCTGTTGAAAAAGTAGCCATTTTTTTCTTTTATCAGCAATTTTTCATATCTTGCTCACAAATATTTTTCATATTACAAAAATCAAGTAATCCCTATTATTTAACTTCTATTTAAAACAATTGTATGAAGAAAATCTATTTTTTGCTTGCACTTACTTTCTTATTGCCAAATGTTTTTGCACAGACCGTTACTACCTATTCGGTTTCCGGGGCGTATACCTATACGGTAGGTTCGGGAGTTACGGCAATCGCAGTTGATGCAGTTGGTGGCAATGGCGGAAACAATTCCGGCAGCTCCTGGCCCAGTAATGGAGGAAAGGGAGGCCGTGTTGTTTGCACGCTTGCCGTGACGGGCGGGCAGATACTTTATATCAATGTTGGAGGGCGAGGTGTGAATGGTACTTCCTCTGCCGGCGGAACCGGTGGATTTAATGGTGGTGCAAATGGTGGTGCCGCTTCGGGTTATGGCGGTGGCGGCGGTGGTGGTGCCACAGACATTCGGATGACTTCAAACGTACTTTCAAACAGAGTAGTAGTAGCTGGCGGTGCCGGTGGCGCGGGCCTTAACTGTGTGAATACATGTAATGGCGGAGACGGCGGTAATGTTACTGCTGCCAATGGTAATGGTTGCGGAACTACAACTTTTCCAAGTAGCTCAGGCAACGGACAGGGCGGCAGTGGCAGCGGCGGCGGCGGTGGCGGCGTTTACAGCAGTACTGTGGGCGGTGCGGGAACTTTAGGTAATGGCGGTGCAGGATATATTCCACAAGGCGGCACCGGCGGCGGTGGCGGCGGCTATTATGGCGGCGGTGGAGCCGGTGGCTGGGCCGGAGCCGGTGGCGGGTCTTCATTTACAAATACTACCCTTTGTACATCAGTAACCCATACACTGGGCTATAATGTCACTACCGGTGGCGATGGTATGGTTATGCTTACTGAATTATGTAATTCAACGGGAGCGATTACCGGCGCATCATCTCTATGCGTTGGAGCAACAACGACTTTAGCAAATCCTACGGGTGCTACCGGCGGAACATGGATCAGCAATAATACTTCAATTGCGACCATAGGATCATCAACGGGGATTGTTACCGGCATTACAGCCGGTATTGCAGTAATTACTTATTCTGTAAACACACCATGCGGTGCCCTTGCGACAAGAACAATAACGGTAAATGCACTACCTGCTACTATTACAGGTACGACTACCGTATGTACCGGAGTAACGACTACACTGAGTTCTGCCACATCTGGCGGTATATGGACAAGCAGTAACCCATCGCAAGCTACAGTTGGTTCTACCACAGGCATTGTTACGGGCGCAGCTGCGGGTATACCTTCGATTACCTATACATTTAACAACTGCAGTGCTGTAGCAAATGTTACTGTAAATGCGTCACCCGCTGCAATCAGCGGTGCATCTACGGTTTGTCCAGCACTGACCACAGCACTTACAAACGCTACATCGGGTGGCGTCTGGAGCAGCAGCAATACTTCTTTTGCAACAGTAGGGTCAGCAACCGGTATTGTGACTGGTGTGACTGGTGGTTCATTGAATATTCTGTACACTACGTCTAACGGATGTTCCGCAATCAAGCCAATGACTGTTAACGCGATATCTGCCATTTCAGGCATATTGGGTGTGTGTACGATAGGGGCGACATCGACCCTGACAAACACTGCATCTGGTGGTACATGGACGAGCAGTAATGTAGGTGTAGCGACCGTTGGTTCTTCATCGGGTGTTGTTACCAGTGTAAGCACGGGCGCAACCACCATTACCTATTCTATGCCGAGCGGCTGTATCGCTACGGCAACATTTGGTGTTACGGGTGTGCCTAACGTATATACAGTAACCGGTGGCGGGGCTTTCTGTGTGGGCGGAGCCGGTGTAACCGTAGGATTATCGAATACGGATTATGGAGTGAGCTATCACCTGATGAATGGGCTGTCGCCTGTAGGCCTGGTGATTTCCGGTTCCGGTTTTCCCGCGAATTTTCCGTTGACCACTACTACCGGCACACTCACCGTAGTAGCTAACCTGGGAAGCTCTTGTCAGACGGCGATGTCGGGCTCGACAACAGTAAGTACCAATGCATTGCCAACGATATACAGTGTGACCGGTGGCGGTAATTATTGTATTGGCGGAACGGGTGTGAGCGTAGGGCTCAGTTCTTCGACAATAGGTGTGAATTACCAATTATATTTAAACGGCACAACCATGATTGGCAGCCCTGTTGCAGGTACAGGGGCTTCTCTAAATTTCGGGTTGCAGACCGCAGCAGGCACATATACGGTGATAGCAACACATGCTACGCTGGGTTGTGTAAACAATATGAGCGGAAGTGCGACGGTAAGTTTCAGCGCCCTTCCCCAGGCATTTACTGTGACAGGTGGTGGTGGTTTCTGCAGTGGAGGTACAGGTGTTCCGGTCGGATTAAGTGGCTCAGAAACGGGTGTTAATTACCAGTTGTATTATGCAGGTGTGGCGGTAAGCGGCGCAGTGCTGACAGGCACGGGTTCTTCCCTTTCGTTCGGGTCGAGGACCGCAGGCGGGTTGTATACCGTGGTGGGAACGAACGCCAGTACCGGGTGCACTACAACAATGACTGGTTCCGCCAATGTAGTAGTCAACGTTTTCCCGGTTGTATATACTGTGACCGGTGGTGGTGCATATTGTTCGGGTGGTACCGGTGTAGCTATAGGTCTTAATGGCTCAGAAGCAGGTATTACCTACCAGCTCTACCGTGGCACCACGTCGCTTGTACCTATGTCGGGTACAGGGGCGGCACTTAATTTCGGACTATTTACAACAGCAGGTTCATATACTATTGTAGCTACGAATACTACCACGGGCTGTTCACTGAATATGTCGAGCAGCGCTAATGTTGCGATCAATGCATTACCTACGGCATTTGCCGTAACCGGCGGCGGCAGTTATTGTTCGGGTGGAACAGGCGTTAGTGTAGGTCTTGCAGGTTCTGCTGTAGGCTTTACCTATCAGCTATGGCTGTCAACAACACTTGTTGACGCTGCTCCGGGTACAGGTTCTGCAATAGATTTTGGCTTTCAGACAGCTGCCGGATTTTACACAATAGTGGCTATTGACAATGTGACCTTGTGCAGTGCAACAATGACCGGCAGTGCGACAGTGAGTATCAACCCGCTTCCAATAGTAAGAATGGTAACAGGCGGCGGTGCGTATTGTGCTGGTGGTACGGGTGTGGCAATAGGGCTTGACGGTTCTTCAACGGGTACGTCGTACCAGTTATTATCGGGCATTACACCTTCGGGCACGGCTGTGTCTGGTACAGGGGTGCCGATCAGTTTTGGTTTGCGTACGGGGGCAGGCTCATATACTGCACGGGCAACAATTACGGCCACGGGCTGTACCACACTTATGACCAGCAGCGCGGCGATAGTAATCAACCCGCTGCCAACAGCTACAAGCGTGACAGGCACAGGCAGCTATTGCGCAGGTGGCACAGGCCGTAATGTGGGCCTTGCAGGTTCTATACCAGGCATCAGTTATCAATTATACAGGGACAGCGTACTTACCGGGTCATCAATGCCCGGCACCGGCGCGGCAATAGATTTCGGCCTGCAGACACTTGCGGGTTCGTATACAGTAGTGGGAACAAACACTACAACTGCCTGTGATGGCGGAATGACCGGTAATGCGATTGTGACCATTGATCCGCTACCAGTAGTGTACGCGGTAACCGGTGGCGGCAACTATTGTTCAGGCAGCGCAGGTGTGACAATTGGTCTTGGAAGTTCCCAAACAGGCGTTTCGTACCAGTTATATAATGGAGTGTCAGCCTCGGGTGCACCGGTAACAGGTACGGGCAGCAGTATTGATTTCGGGTACAGGACGATAGCAGGTACTTATACGGTTGTAGCTACAAACATTACCACAGGGTGTGTGCGTACTATGTCGGGCAGTGCGGCAGTAGGAATATGGTCATTACCAGCTGTGTTCTCAATAACTGGTGGTGGGAACTATTGTTCCGGTGGTGCCGGAGTGCATATCGGTCTTTCAGCGTCAACACCCGGTATCAATTACCAATTATACAATGCGTCGGTTCCTGCCGGCCCGATGGTAGCTGGAACAGGTGCCGCCATAGATTTTGGCCTTTTGACGGGAGCGGGCACTTATACTGTAAGGGCTACAAACCCATTGACAAGCTGTTTCCGTACAATGACCGGCAGCGTGAATATAGTGGTTGACCCGTTGCCGAATGTTTATGGGTTGACAGGCGGTGGTAACTATTGCTTTGGCACTGCCGGTGTTCACATAGGTTTGAGTAATTCTGATGCAGGTATTAATTACCAATTGAACCTGGGAGGCAGCCCTGTGGGGGCACCCACACCTGGAACCGGTGGCTCACTGGATTTCGGTTTGCAGACTGCAACAGGTACTTACGACATAGTGGCTACTAATGTGGCGACTGGATGCAGCAGTGCAATGGCGGGTGGTACGATAGTGAATATAGACCCGCTACCGGTATTCCATAACATCACCGGTGGTGGCGGCTATTGCCCCGGCGGAACAGGTGTGCAAATAGGATTAGATGGTTCTGAGATAGGGTTTGACTATCAATTATATAAAGGAGGTGTTGCTGTGGGCTCGCCCATAGCAGGCACAGGTATTGTACTTGATTTCGGTATGCATACGGCAACAGGCACTTATACAATTAAGTCTACAAATGTTGCAACGGGTTGTTCTGTGGGTATGACCGGAAGCAAGGTTGTTTCTGTATTCCCGGTTCCGGGAGCGTATACTGTAACGGGTACAGGTAATTATTGTCCGGCAACACCGGGCCTTAATGTAGGTCTGAGCGGTTCTGACCTTGGTGTTAATTACCAGTTGTACAATACAGGCGGGCCGGTGGGTACCGCAATGACAGGAACAGGTTTGCCGCTTGATTTTGGCAGCCAGCTGGCAGGTACTTATACGGTTGTAGCAACAAGTACATCAACGACCTGCAACAGTAATATGACTGGCAGCGCGGTGATAGGTATACACACATTGCCTACTGTACGCACCATGACCGGTGGCGGCAGTTACTGTGCCGGTGGTACAGGTGTGGCCGTGGGCCTTAATGGTTCGGATGCGGGTGTGAATTATCAATTAATGCTGGGCAGTTCGCCAACAGGAACGGCGGTGGCAGGAACTGGCAGTGCGATAACATTCGGAATGAAGACGGTAGCAGGAGTATATACGGTAGTGGCTACTAATACCACTTCTACCTGCAGCAATAATATGACGGGCAGTTCGGTGGTAGTAATTAACGCCCTGCCAACCTTGTATAATGTGACCGGCGGAGGTAATTACTGCTCGGGCGGTACAGGTGTACATATATATTTAAGCGGGTCGAATACCGGCATCAGCTACCAGTTGATGAAAGGTGTAACTGCAGTAGGTGCTCCGATAGCAGGTACAGGCGCTATGCTTAATTTCGGGCTGATAACGGCAAGCGGTATCTATACTGTTGTGGCCACAAACACCTCAAGCCTGTGTACTGCTAATATGGTTGGCAGCGTTACTGTGGGTATCGACGCATTACCAATTGCTTACACTGTTAGCGGTGGTGGTAATTACTGTATTGGCGGTACGGGCCTTAGCGTTGCGCTGAGCGGCTCTAATACGGGTGTCAGCTATCAATTATTATTAGGAGGGTCACCGGTTGGCGCTGCAATACCCGGTACCGGTTTGGGGCTCAATTTCGGCACTCAGACGGCAACAGGCAGCTATACAATAAGGGCAACGAATACTGTGACAGGTTGTGTTAATATGATGACCGGCAGCGTAAGTATAGGTACTAATCCATTGCCTAATGTGTATTCCGTAAGTAGTACCAGCAGTAATTATTGTAATGGTGGTTCAGGTGTATTGATAGCCCTTACCGGTTCAGATGCCGGCATTGACTACCAGTTATATCATATGGGTACCGCAGTAGGTAGCCCGGTTCCGGGTACCGGTTCTGCGGTTAATTTCGGTAATCATCTGCCCGCTGGTCTATATACTGCGGTAGCGATAAATGCAACCACAGGCTGTACCATCAATATGGCAAGCAGCGTAACAGTAGTAATAGACCCATTGCCTACTGTGTATACAATAACAGGCGGCGGCGGATATTGTGATGGTACACCAGGTGTGCATGTAGGATTAAGCAGTTCTACACCTGCTATCAGCTACCAGCTTTACCTGGATGGCTCTGCTACAGGCAGTGCGGTAACAGGAACAGGCAGCGCGATCGATTTTGGTATCAAATCGGCTAATGGTTCTTATACGGTTGTTGCGACTAATCCTGCCACTACTTGTGTAAATAATATGTCGGGTGTGGCTAATGTGATGCTGAATGTACTTCCGGCAATGTTTACGATGACCGGTGGTGGTAATTATTGTGTTGGTGGTGCGGGTGTTTCTGTAGGAATCTCCGGTTCACAGACAGGTATTAATTATCAATTGAAGGTAGGTGGTGTAAATGCCGGACCTGCAATAGCGGGAACAGGCAGTGCGCTTGATTTTGGTATGCAGACAACTGTGGGTTCTTATACGGTTGTTGCCTTAAATACATCGACAGGCTGCACACGCAATATGCTGGGTGCAGTTTCGGTGGGCACTAATGCTGCGCCTGCGGCTTATCCTGTGATCGGAGGTGGCAATTATTGTGCCGGTGGTGTTGGTGTGCATGTAGGGCTAAGCTCATCGCAGGCAGGGGTGTCTTACCAGTTATATAATGGCGGGGCGCCTGTTGGTAGCCCGATGGCAGCTTCAGGGCCATCGATTGATTTCGGACTTCAAACCGGTACAGGAGCTTATACAGTAGTCGGCACGAATACTGCAACCGGTTGTACAAGTAATATGTCGGGTTCGGCCACTGTGGGTACAAATGCATTGCCTACCTTATATAATGTAATGGGTGGCGGCAGTTATTGCTCCGGTACAGCTGGTGTGCATGTGGGTATGAACGGCTCGACTATTGGTGTGAATTACCAACTGTACAACGGATTTACAGCGATAGGTCTTCCTGTGGCAGGTACTGGTGCAGTTCTTGACTTTGGTGCTATATCTACTCCTGCAACATATACTGTTATCGCTACAAATACTACGACAGCCTGCTCAAGGACAATGGCGGGTAGCGCAACAGTGACGATGAACCCATCGGTTACTCCGGCGGTAAGCATATCTACAGCTTCGGGTGATACATTGTGCGCAGGTAGCTTTACTACATTTACGGCTACGCCGGTTAACGGTGGCATGTCGCCGGCCTATCAGTGGAAGGTGAATGGCGCAAATACGGGTACAAGCAGCACATTCAGCTATATCCCTGCTAATGGTGATGTACTTAGTGTGACACTTACCAGCAGCGCGGCATGTGCGGCGCCAACTTCAGTTACTAAGGCCTCTGTGCTTAATGTAATGGCACCAGGCGCTCCAGCGATTACGGTAACTGCAAATCCCGGTACACAGGTTTGTGAGGGAACGTCGGTTACTTATGTTGCTAATGCAGTATTTGGCGGCACAAGCCCATCATATACATGGGTGAAGAATGGTGCTACTGTTGGGTTTGCATCAACATTTGCCTATACACCTGCAGACGGCGATGATATTTATTGTCTTGTGCTGAGTAATTACCGTTGCCGTACCGCAAATTCTGCAATGAGCAGCCATGTGATCATGACTGTTGATGCACCTGTTAACCCAACTGTTGCAATATCTACAACACCGGGCCTGAACCTGGCTGCGGGGCAAACAGTAATGTTCACGGCGAATGTATTGAACGGAGGCACAACGCCATCGTTCCAGTGGTTGGTGAATGGTATAGTGGTGCCGGGCGCAAATATGCAGACCTACTCTACTAATACCCTTGCTAACATGGATGTGGTAAGCTGCCAGGTTATGTCGAGTTCTGCATGTGCAGGGATGACAGGAACAGGGTCGGCAACGGTGAGCGTATCCGGGACAGGTGTGAATACTATATCAGCTATCAGCAATGTGAGCCTGATGCCAAACCCGAACAAAGGGATATTCACTGTTAAGGGTTCTGTAGGCGTGATCGCTGATGAAGAGGTATCGCTGGAAGTTACCAATATGCTTGGCCAGGTTATGTACAGCAGTAAAGTGACTGCCCGCAATGGTGAACTTAACGAAAGGGTAGAACTGGGTAAAAACCTTGCCAACGGCATGTATATACTGAACCTGCGTTCGGGTACCGAAAGCAAGGTGTTCCATATGGTTATTGAACAGTAATAGTTATTAAATAATGTTTATGGAAATGGCCCGCATGATAAAGTGCGGGCCATTTTTTTAGATTTATTGTTTTAACCAATACACCTATTGATAATTATTGCGGATATACACAGATATTTGTACCCGGATATTAAGGATATGAAGATAGGCATAGTATGTTATCCCACATTTGGTGGCAGCGGGGTACTGGCAACAGAGCTAGGCATAGCACTTTCTGATAAGGGTTATGAAGTGCATTTTATCACCTATGAGCAGCCGGTGCGCCTGAACCAGGGCTTTCACCCGAACATTTATTTTCACGAAGTGAAGGTGCCTACTTACCCCCTGTTCGACTTTCCGCCATATGAGACCGCACTTGCCAGCACAATGGTGAACGTAATAGTGAACCAGGACCTGGACCTGCTGCACCTGCACTATGCCATACCACACGCATCAGCAGCCTACTTTGCCCGCCAGATACTAAAGAAAACAGGAAGGGATATCCCCTTCATCACGACACTGCATGGTACGGATATTACCCTTGTGGGCAAGGATGCTACTTATGCACCGGTAGTTACTTTTTCCATTAATGAGTCGGATGCGATCACTGCTGTGTCAGATAACCTGAGAGAGGAAACGTTGCGTCATTTCAAAATTGAAAAAGAAATACACGTCATTCCGAACTTTGTGGACATTAAGCGGTTCTACCAGGCGGACAAAGAACATTTCAAACAGATGCTGGCACCGAACGGAGAACGCATACTGGTGCATGTGTCGAACTTCAGGGCTGTGAAACGGGTAGGTGATGTGATAAAGATATTTGAGAAAGTGAAGCAGCAACTACCCGCCAAATTGCTGATGATAGGCGATGGTCCTGACAGGCTGAGCGTAGAAGAACTGGCCCGCTCAAAAGGGCTTTATAATGATGTCCGTTTCCTGGGCAAGCAGGAGCAGATAAGCGAGATATTGAGCATAGCGGATCTGTTCATACTGCCATCAGAGACCGAGAGCTTCGGCCTTTCTGCGCTGGAGGCGATGGCGTGCAATGTGCCTATCATATCTACTAATGCAGGAGGTCTTCCCGAAATCAATGTAGAGGGCAAGTCAGGCTACCAGAGCGATGTGGGCGATATTGACTCCATGGCTGCACACGCCATCTATATACTGAGTGATACAGAAAGATTGCAGCAATTCAAGAAGGGGGCAATGGAACAGGCTCGAAAATTTGAAAAGCAGCACGTCATCCCTATGTATGAAAAGCTGTATAAAGAGGTAATTGCTGACTATAAGGCAAATAAGCATACCGAAGGTTAGTGTTGCTCCGACTATTTTTTATGTTTTATTTTTTATAATTTTATCCCCTCAAACATATTCTATGCCATCCTTCGATATAGCCAGCAAAGTAGATCTGCAAACATTAGACAATGCAGTGAACATCGCCAAGAAAGAAATTGACAACAGGTGGGATTTCAAGGGTACGCATGTGACTTTCGAGCTGAATAAAAAAGACATGACCATAGCGATAGAAGTGGAGAGTGATATGAAGCTTCAGCAACTGGAAGATGTGCTGCTGACTAAAGCAATGCGTCAGGGTATTGAGGCCAATAGTTTTGACATAAGCAAAGAACCGAACGCATCCGGTAAGTACATACGTAAAACAATAACTATCAAAAATGGTATTGATAAAGAAAATGCCAAAAAGATAGTGAAGCTAATAAAAGACAGCGGCCTTAAAGTGCAGGCGGCTATTTTGGACGACATCATACGTGTTACCGCTAAAAAGATAGACGACCTTCAGGATGTTATCCAGCTTTGCCGCACCTCCAGCCTCGACCTGCCGCTACAGTATATAAATATGAAGAGCTGATAGCCGGTGATGCAACTTAAAATGTAATCCAGGCATCTTTAAGCATTGGCTGCTTCTGATCTTTCTCTGAAATGATGGCCTCGTTCACATTTATCTTCCAGTCTATAGCTATTTCTGCATCAGCAAAGTATATGCCGCCTTCGGTGGGCTTATTATAAAAGTTGTCGCATTTGTAGAATACTTCGGCTGTATCGCTGAGCACTGCATAGCCATGGGCAAAGCCATGTGGTATGAGCAGTTGCAACTTGTTTTCCGCTGTAAGTTCTATGCCGAACCACTGCCCATAGGTTTTGCTGTTCTTGCGAATGTCAACTGCCACATCCCATATCCTTCCTTCCAGCACGCGTATCAGTTTGGCCTGAGGCACAGGCATATTTTGGTAATGCAAGCCGCGTAAGACATTTTTTACCGACCGCGCCTGGTTGTCCTGCACGAATGGGGTGGTGTAATTGCCGGCTGAGGACAATGCCTGCATATTGTAACTTTCAAAGAAATAGCCCCTGTCGTCACGGTGAACTTTTGGTTCCAGTATCAGTAAGCCTTCTAAAGGCGTGTTTGTTACGGTCATCTTCTATCCTATTAATTCAAGAACATTTGTGGTGATGAAGGAAAGCTCTTCTTCTGTAAGCTCTGTATGTATGGGCAAGGATATGACGCAATCCTGCAGCATATTAGTCACGGGCAGGTCCAGGTCGGCGGTGCCGTATTCTTTCAGCATATTCTGCTTATGGCAGGGTACAGGATAGTATATCATGGAAGGTATCTTCCTTTCTGCAAGTTTTGCCTGTAGCCCGTCGCGGTCCACACCTTTCAGTTGCAGGGTGTATTGATGGAACACATGGTAGCTGTATGGCGCGCGGTATGGGGTTGTGATTTTAGGGTTATTCTTAAATGCATTGTCGTAGTAGTCTGCTGCTGCACGACGGGCTGTGCAGTATTCGTCGAGGTGCCTGAGCTTTATGCGTAGTATGGCAGCCTGTATGGTATCGAGGCGGCTGTTGCAGCCAACTATCTCGTGATAATATTTTGTTTTTTGCCCGTGGTTAGCTACCATTTTTATCGTTTCGGCCAGGGCATCATCATTGGTGAATATCGCACCGCCATCGCCATATGCGCCCAGGTTCTTGGACGGGAAGAAAGAGGTGCAGCCTATAATGCCCATTGAGCCGGTCTTCTTTTTGGTGCCGTCGCTGAAAGTGTAAGTGCCGCCTATAGCCTGCGCGTTATCCTCAACTACAGGTATATTATGTTCTTTTGCCAATGCCAGCAGCGGCTCCATGTTCACGCACTGACCATAGAGGTGCACGGGTATTATTGCCTTTGTTTTTGGTGTGATAGCTTTTTTTACACTATCAATATTCATTGTGAATGTGTCTGCGTCGACATCTACAAATACGGGTTTTAAACGCAGCAGAGCAACAACCTCAACTGTGGCTATATAGGTATACGAGGTAGTAATCACCTCATCGCCCGGCTCAAGGCCAAGGGCCATAAGTGCGATTTGCAATGCATCTGTGCCATTGGCGCAGGGTATCACGTGTTTTACATCAAGGTATTGGGCAAGTTCTTTAGCGAAATTCTGTACGTCCGGGCCGCCTATGAATGCGGTACTTTCCACCACATTTAAAATAGCTGTATCTATTTCGGACTTAATTTTATGGTATTGACGTTTCAGGTCAACCATCTGAAGGTTTTGCATATTCAGGTTTTGAGGGTGCAAAAGTACGTTTTTTGAAGGATTGCGAACAATTTTCAAACACTAAAACCGTATCTGCGTACTTTTATTGTCCCCCCCCAAATCATTAAGGATAGGAAAGACCGCTATGCCGGGATTTGAATAGATTATTGACGTTTGAAAGTAATAGTGATATTTGTGCTTTGCGTACCACCACTGCTGCTTGTCTGGGCATCGTTGACTTTCAGCACCAATTTATCTGCGATTAGTTCTATATTATAAGCACCACCGCTATTGGTAGCATTTGAGAGAATTTCTGACGATGGCCCCAGCAGCACTATCGAATTATTCGCGCGCGTATTGCTTAGAAATGCCCAGGTTCCGCTTGAAGTTGCAGTTTCTGCGGGGCCGCTGTCAACAGTATAAGTTTCATTAATGGTATAAGTACCGTCGGCTTTGAACTCCCAATTTTCTGTGCTGATCATTACTGTAGAAATATCAGTTCCGCCGGCCGAAGTTGAAGATATCGTAAGTGTATTGATTGAGCTATTGTATGTTAGCGTCGTGGTTTGCTGGTAAAAAGAACTGTAGTTGTCAATAACAGTACCGGAAATATCTGTCATAGCCCATTTTGCTACAATAGAAGGGGGATTATTCTTTTTCTTGCACGCTGAGAAAGTGAACAATAACACGGACAACAATAAAAATGATATTTTTTTCATATGGGAATGTTTGTTTAGTTATATGCAAATCTAATAGAAATTTTATTCAAAGCGAATAGTTGTTTTACAAGTATTTATTGGCCGATCCGCGCGGGAACTCTACTTCCTTTTTACGGGTGGTTTAGACTCAGAAATTGCTATAGTTGCTAATTTTGGTATTGATATGATACGCAACCATGCAAGAAAACGGATAATAGGGTAAATAGGGTCGACCTCATGCCAGCGTATACCGAAATTGATGGCCGAAGGGTGCTTATGGTGGTTATTGTGGTAAGACTCGCCGAGCATGAGTATATCTACAGATAAAAGGTTATTGGAAGTATTCTTCAGCCCGAAATTCTTGTAGCCATACTTATGCGCAAACCAGTTGATAATAGCGCCATGAAACGCACCCATGCCCAGAATAACAGGCAGCAGCAGGTAAGCCCATAGGGTAGTGGCAAACGTGATAAAGAAAGCAACATAGGCAATAGCCCATAGTGTCCTTGAAAGGGTGGAGTTCGCCCATTTGTCAAACGCGGGCCATTCGGGGAGATTTTTGAGGAACCTGGGTTCCACTTCGTACTTTCCTTTGAATATTTCCGTATAGATGTTCCGGGTGCGCCACATCATTGAGAATATATTCTTTGAAAAAGAAGGGGAGTGTGGGTCTTTGTCTGTGTCCGTATAAGCGTGGTGCATACGGTGCATAATAGCATATGCCCTTGGGCTCATATAGGAAGACCCCTGTGTGATATATGCGAGGATAAAAAATGCCCGTTCCCAGAACCTGTTCATCTTAAATGCACCGTGTGCGGCATACCTGTGTTGGAAAAATGTCTGGCAGAACAAAGAGGAATACCAGATCACGATAAAGAAAACGATCATCGTCATAAGAAAAATTTAAATGGTTGAAAAACAGAAATAGACGATGCGGAAATCTTGTTTTTTACAAAACCACTTAAGGAAATGGACAATGAAGTGGAGACGAAAGAAGCGTTATTGCGCTTGTGCTATATAGGTAAAGCTACGTAATATAAGGTTAAGAAAACCATAATAAAAGAAAGGAGGGACGTGTGCCCTCCTTTCTTTTGAGTAAATAAAGGGTAAGAATCGTTGTCGTCAGCCTACTTTTTGATTGTCCGTTCTTTCAGTTTTTCGTTTAAAGAGCCGGCAAGAGGGTAGTATTCTATTTCAAAACGTGGAGATGAGTATTTATATAGTTTTTCTTTTTCCTTATCTTTTTTTGATTCGAACAGGTCGAGGTATTGTTTTTTATTTATATAACCAACCTGTTCATATTTATGGTTGTTAATGACCAGTCCCTTACCCGCAGGCTGTTCTTCGCCGCTCTGGTAGCGGGCGGGATCTTTCACTACTTTTTCTGACCGTTTTTGCATCACGGCGTATCCGAAAAAGACAATTACATAATTCTCGCTAGCGCTGTTAATTGATGGTTTTTCAACGGGTGAACGGTCTGCATTCAGTAGTACGCGGTCGAATTTCTTTTGTTTTACAAGGTCAAGGTTAGTGTCAATAAAATAGTAAACGGGGCAGTAATTAAAATGGTCCCTGAAATCATTGATCATTGCGGCAGCTGAGCTATTTGCATCATTTACTACCTGTTCAAGGTCTTTAAATCTCCGCGCTCTGGTAAGGGCCTGAATGCGATTGTTCTCGGACTTTAATTGTACCAGGACCATCTCGGGGTATTTTCCGGATAAACTGTCTGCTGTATTGGCTTTGCCAGAACCTGCGAGCAGGAATATTGAAATAAACAGTTGTATAGCTGACGTTCTATTCATGCGCTTTTTGTGCCACTAAAGTAGTGGTTAAGTATGGTATATGAAAATTATCCACTTTAATAAGAAAGCCCCCGGTACGGAGGCTTTCTTATTATTCTTTATTGTTCACCTCCTCCACCTTCGGGCACATTGAGCAGGTCTTTTACATTAGGCCCAAGTGCCTGCATCTTACCAAATATTTCTTTTGCTTTAACAGAATCCCCAGCCTGATAGGCAGTGCTTGCGAGCGATTGCATGATCTGGAACTGTTGTTTCACATCGTCGGCCATACCTTCGCGGCTGTCGGCTTTTAATGAGTTTACCCAATTCACACCAACGGTAGCATTCTCAATGATCTTATCAGTAAGTTTATTTGCTTTATCAACAGCACCCGCCCGGTAGTATGCAGCGGCAATGAAGTAAGCGGTATAATCATAGCAATAAGATTGTTCTGTAATGCCTGTCATGACCTTGTCGAGTAATTTTACGGCTTTGTCGTTCTTGCCTTCGGCTACGAGCTGGTTAGCTACAAAGGAGGCATCCATGCGGTAAGTAACGAATTCATGGCGGTTGGGCTCATCGAAATATACATCGGTGCGCTCGCCACCACCCCACAAGAATTTATTTACAAACAGGTCGTAGCTTTTATCTGTGTTGATCGTACCAAGAACCTGCTGGTTGATCCTCTGGGCATCGGTATACCTGAAAGGCATCAGGTGATAAACGAGGCCTTCCATATGGAGATAGTCGCCAGTGCCGCCATAGTCGCCGGTACGGAGGCCTGCATCGAAATAGAGGGGCCTTTTCCAACCTTCGTTGGCAACAGCTGCAATGATATTGAGTATGGCAAGGTCGCTCTTGTATGGGGTGGTTTTCGGGTACACCCACTTCACGTCAGTGATAATACGTCCAGTATCAGTTGGTTTTATCCATCCCCTGCTGATTATTTCTTCTTTGCTTAAGGATGGTGTAAAGAAGTTTTTAGAGGGCATATAGTTCATTGGTTCGCCCCTGCCTTGTCCCATATTTGCGGGATCATCGCTGCACATGAAATTACATATGTCTGTGAGGTTGAAATATTTGTCTTCGGGAATCTGTGGGTTTTTAACATAGGAAATGTAGTTATGCCTGTCGCCGATGTAGTCTTTTCTTTTCCATATCATTGGTACAGCATCCGCATCATTTACTTTGTGGTTGAGCTGGTCCACATACCAATCTATGCCCAGCAGGCTGGTATTGATGATGCGCACGTCGCGGCGGAAGCCTTCTATTTCCTGGATATACCATAGCGGATAGGTCTGGTTGTCGCCAAAGGTAAACAATACTGCATTTGAGTCGCAGCAGGACAATGTATTATAAGCTACTGCCCTTGCAAGGGTTTTCTTTGAGCGATCGTGGTCTTTCCACTCCACGTTTGCCATGAGCACAGGCACTGCCAGCAGGCAAAGAGCGATGGACCCATAAGCAGCCGCAGCCCCTTTAATGGCTTTGCTGATAAGGTCGTATACCATGAGGACGCCGAGACCTATCCATATAGTGAAAGTGTAGGTACAGCCCGCAAAAGCGTAATCACGTTCACGGGGTTGCAACGGTGGCATATTCAGGAATATACCGATAGCCGCACCTGTAAAGAAGAATAAGGTGAGTACGATGATCCCGTCTTTCTTGTCACGGTTGAACTGGTAAACCAGTCCGAGAATACCCAGGATAAACGGAAGGAAATACAATTTGTTATGTGCCGGGTTGTCGCTTAAGCCCGATCCCATAGTGTCGGTATCTCCAAGGCCGCGCATCTGGTCAATAAACGTTATGCCAGATATCCAGTTGCCATTTTTTGGGTCGCCTTGCCCTTCTATATCATTCTGGCGGCCCGCAAAGTTCCACATAAAGAAGCGCCACCACATCCAGTTCATCTGGTAGCCAAAGAAAAACTGGAAGTTATGTGCAGCAGTTGGTTCTTCTTCACCCAGTCCAAGAAACTGTTTGTAGAAATTGATATGGTTCTGCTCATTATTGTCCCAGATGCGGGGGAAGAAATGGCTTTGGTTCTCGCCATTCTGATCCCTGCCGTATATAGGTGTAATCTTTTTGCCTACAACTTCATAATGGTCTTTGCCATTTATTTTAGTTTGTGCATATAACTTACCTGATGTGTCCAGATCCGTCCAAACGCTATTGTAATATGGGCCGAAAAACAAGGGTTGCTGTCCAAATTGCTCACGGTTCACATAGTCGAGGAAAGACATTGGATTGTCGGGGTTGGTCATGTCAATAGGAACATCAGCACGTGACCGGATAATAGCTGAGAAATAGCTGGAATAGCCTATAATAATAAACATAACACACAAAACACTGGTGTGCAGGAGGTGCATTGCTTTCTTTTTTGCTAATAACAGCAGGACGATGAGCAATGTGGTAAGAAGTAAAAAGAACACGATAGCGCCAGTATCGAAGCTTGCGCCAAAGCTATTGGTAAAGGTCCTGTCGAAATAAGATGCAAAGCGCGGGATGTACTGGATAACCCCAAACTGTACGAACGCCAGTACGACACAGCCCATGAGAAAGGCCATAATAGTGCCCCTTGTTGATGCTTCGTACCGTTTGAAATAATATACCATAGCAATGGCCGGTATAGTAAGCAGGTTCAATAAGTGTACACAAACCGAGATGCCTATAAGGTAGGCGATAAGGACCAGCCACCTGTCGGCATGCTTGTTATCCGCCACACGTTCCCATTTCAGAATGGCCCAGAATGTAACGGCCGTAAAGAACGAAGATGTTGCGTAAACTTCTGCCTCTACAGCGGAGAACCAGAAAGTATCGGAAAAAGTACAGGCAAGGGCACCAACAAGGCCGGCCCCCATGATAAGCGTAGTTTGGGTATTATCAGGTTCTGCGTTTGCTGGAACTACAATCTTCCTGGCGAAATAAGTGGTCATCCAGAACAGGAAAAGGATGGAAAAAGCACTCATGATGGCCGAGAATGAGTTAATCATTGTGGCGGCACCAATATGGTTGAGGTCGCTTACGGAAGGTCCCCCTGTGGCAGTAGCCCCACCGGCGAAAAGGGCGAATATTCTTTGCAGCAGCATAAAAAACGGGGCACCGGGCGAGTGGCCCACTTCCAGTTTATAGGCACATGAAAGGAACTCTCCGCAATCCCAAAAACTGACGGTGGGTTCCATGGTCTTTATATACACAATTAATGCAATCGCACCGGTAATCCAGCCGACTATGTTATTGATTTTGCGATAATTCATGTTTGTATTTTAGAGCGGTGACAAAAATAACAAAAGTTGGGACTTTACATCGCTTTTTTGGGACGGTGAGGGTTAATAAAGGTTAATTGAATATATGGGTGTGCGGAAACGAAAGCCATATGCAGCATTCATGTCAGACAAGCAGATTATTGAGGCTTTTTAGTTGTTCCGGGGCCAGTACTTGAGCTAATTGTATGTCGGGAATGTTTTTTAACTCTGAGGCAATATTTCCGGCGTCATATTCAGGGTTTGCCGTTTGTATCAGCCAGAGATAATCGAGTTGTTTTGTTTCGGGCAGCAGGGGTTCTTTGCCATCTTTCAGCTTATATAGCAGGTATTTATAAGCGCTGTTGGGCATGTCGTACTGATAAATTGGAAAATTGTAGCGGTTTTCTTTTTTCTGAAGGGGTATGTTCTGGCCGGGCTCACGTACAAAATCTATGTCAAAATGCTTGTTCAGCAGCCAGCAGAGGTGATAACCCGGCAATGCGGTCACTATTCCTATCATAGCGGCTTCTGCAAAAAAATCTTCCTGCATAGCCGATATGTCCAATACCATTTTTGCCATATGTATCAAAGGTAAAATAAATACTATTACGGAGATTTGTCTATCGCAGGTAACTTTTTATTAGCTTTGGTATAAACATTCATTTTTCCCAATAAATTAATCAATCATGTCAACAGGTTTAATAGTGTTAGGTATAGTTTTGCTCATTGTTTTTCTGAGTTTTGTGACGGTTCAGCAGGGTACAGTTGCTGTTATTACCGTATTTGGAAAATACAGGCGTATAATGCGCCCGGGGCTGAATATGCGTATCCCATTCATAGAGCAAATATTCAGGCGTATCTCGTACCAAAACAGGTCGATGGAGCTTAAATTTCAGGCTATAACGCTTGACCAGGCGAATGTGTACTTCACTGCTATGCTGGTGTATGCCGTATTGAACCAGGAAAGCAAAACGATGGAGAATGTGGCATTTAAGTTTATGGACGAGCGCAATTTCATGCAGGCACTTAACCGCTCTATTGAAGGTGCTGTACGGGCTTTTGTGGCTACAAAAAGGCAGTCGGAGGTGTTGCAATTGCGTACAGAGATCATTCAGCATGTAAAGGAACAGCTGGATGTTCAGCTTGAAGGTTGGGGGTACCATTTGCTTGATCTCCAGATCAATGACATTACATTTGACGAGGTAATTGTGAAATCAATGGCACAGGTAGTGGCCTCTAATAACCTTAAGGCCGCGGCTGAAAATGAAGGACAGGCGCTGCTGATAACAAAAACAAAAGCGGCTGAAGCGGAGGGTAATGCTATAAAAATATCGGCGGAGGCAGAAAGGCAGGCCGCCCAGATGCGTGGACAGGGTGTTGCCCTTTTCAGGGAAGAAGTGGCCAGAGGTATGGCAACTGCAGCAAAAGAAATGGAAAACGCCAACCTTGACGCGTCTTACATACTTTTCTCAATGTGGACGGATGCCATCAAGCACTTTGCCGAATATGGTAAAGGGAATACAATATTTCTTGATGGCTCGAGCAATAACTACCAGCGCACCATGCAGCAACTCATGTCTACGCTGCAAGGTTTTGACGGGGATGAACTTAAGAAAAAATAGAAAAAGAAATTAAAAATTTTTTACGAACAACTGTTTACTTTTGGGTTTGTTTTGTAAAGTAATAAGCCGGCGCATTAAATTTGCGCTCATAAAATATATTTCATGATTGATGTTTTGCTGGGGCTGCAATGGGGTGATGAGGGAAAAGGGAAAATAGTGGACTATCTTGCCCGGAAGTATGATATTATTGCCAGATTTCAGGGAGGGCCAAATGCAGGCCATACATTATATGTGGATGGGACGAAAGTTGTTTTGCGTACGATACCTTCCGGAGTTTTTCATGACCATTGCCTGAACCTGATAGGTAATGGAGTGGTCATTGACCCTGTTTCCCTTCAGCAGGAGATAATGCAATTGTTGCCGTTGCGCCCTGATGTTTTGGGAAGACTGTTCATTGCACACAGGGCGCACCTGATACTGCCTACCCACCGTGCGCTTGATGCAGCATCAGAAGCCGCAAAAGGAGCTGATAAGATAGGATCTACCCTTAAAGGCATAGGCCCAGCCTATATGGATAAAACCGGCAGGAACGGTTTGCGTATCGGTGATATACTCAGTAAGGATTTTCGTAAAAAATACGACAAACTGGCCCAAAAGCATATTCAGATGCTGGCCCAGTATGAGCAGAAAATAGAATGGGAGCAATGGGAAGCACCCTTTTTTGAAGCGTGCGATTATCTACGCTCATTACAAATAGTAAATGCTGAATATTGGCTTGACAACCACCTGAAAGCGGGCAGGCGTATACTAGCCGAAGGTGCACAGGGCAGTATGCTGGATATAGACTATGGCACCTATCCTTTTGTTACCTCGTCAAATACTATCGCATCTGGTGTATGCAATGGATTAGGTGTGCCCCCCGCAAGCATAGGCGAGGTGTATGGCATCACAAAGGCATATTGTACCCGTGTGGGCAGCGGCCCGTTTCCTACCGAGCTTGACGACGAAACAGGGGAGGAACTAAGGAAAACTGGTAACGAATTCGGTGCGGTAACCGGCCGGTCGCGCCGTTGTGGTTGGATAGACCTTGTAGCGCTCAGGTATACTGTTATGTTGAGTGGTGTGACTAAACTTATTATGACAAAGGCCGACGTACTGGATAATTTCAATCCAATAAAAGCAGCTACGGCATACATAGCTGACGGCAAAGAGACCAATGAACTGCCCTATGACCTTTGTGATGTAAATATCAGCCCTGTCTATAAAACATTTCCGGGATGGGATAAACCGATCAGCACCTGTGCCACCTATGGCGAAACGCCACAGGTTTTCAAAGATTATTGCTCTTTTGTAGAGAACTATCTTGGTACGAAAATAGCCTATATTTCCAATGGTACGGGAAGAGATCAGCTACTGATTATTTCATAAAAAAAAAATTATTTTTTTTACTAAAAAAAATTTGGCAATTTCACCAAACTATTAAAATTTTACGGCACCAAGTAACTGTGTTATGAAATCAAATACCGACAAAAAAGCTGCTGGCAAAAAAACTGCGAAACCAGAAACAAAGTATGCGCCCAAGAAAGCTTCTTCAAAGCCAAAGAAAACTGAAGAAGATGAGGATGATGACTTTGAAGAAGAGGCCCCTGCTGGTAAAAAGCCATTGAAGAAATCTGCGGGCACCAAAAAGGCGGCTGACGATGACGACGATGATGATGACCTGGATGAAACGCCAAAGAAGAAGAGTGCAGCTAAAAAGACCGCGAGTAAAAAAAGTAAAGCGAAAACTGACGACGACGATGATGATGACGATGATCTTGCTGAGGAAGATGATGACTATGGTAAGGAGGAAGAAGATGACTATGATATAGAGAAGGAGTTTGAAGAATTCGATCTGCCAAAATCGAAGACCAAGTCAGCGAAGAAAAAATCCTCAAAGGACGATGATTTTGACGTGGATGAGGAGTTTAAAGACCTGGGGTTCTTTTCGGAAAGTTCGGGAGGGGGATTTGACGATGATGACGACGATTTCTAGGTAAATATGTAACTAAATATTGTGCCATTGCAACGAATCAAAGCTTCTTATTCGCTTGTTACGGGCCAAGGGAAAGAAATAAAGCAAAAGATGCTGCGTTGGGTCGACCAAAACAGCATCTTTCTTTTTTTGGACAGTAATAATTATCCGTCAAAGTATGCCGGGTATGAATGTTTGTTGGCCGCAGGCCAGGTCACTCCAGACGATGATATTCATACACTTGCCGACTTGCAACATAAGCATGATGTGATGCAGGACTGGCTGTTCGGGCATATTGGTTATGATCATAAGAATATCCTGGAACCGAAGCTGGCATCTTCTTGCAGTGCAAAAGTCGGTTTTCCAGATATGAACTTTTTCAGGCCGGTCACAGTTGCCTATATAAACAGGGAGCAGACATCATTAACGATAGAATCGTTCGGGTCTCCGGATGATATATTCCGGCAGATAAATGCAATGAGCATCAAGCATTCAAATGCACCCATACCCCGACTCAGGTTTAACAGTGTCATTGACAGAGATACGTACCTAGATACTATCCGGCAGTTGAGGAAACATATTGCTGACGGGGATTGTTACGAAATAAATTTATGCAATGAAGGTTTTTGTAATGATGCAGATATACATCCCCTGGATGTATTCAATGAATTGAATACATTATCTCCGGCACCGTTTGCGGCATACTACAGGGCCGGCGATGCTTACCTGATGTGCGCCAGTCCGGAGCGTTATTTGCGAAAATCAGGAAGGGCTATAGTATCACAACCAATAAAAGGAACCGCTGCACGGGGATCAGATGCAGAACAAGATGAGCTGAATAAAAAGTTGCTACAAACAAGCATTAAAGAGCGGGCAGAAAATGTGATGATAGTAGATCTTGTGCGGAACGACCTTTCGCGCTGTTGCGAAACAGGCAGCATCACTGTTGATGATCTGTTTGGTATTTATACTTTCCCGCAGGTGCATCAGATGATATCCACGGTAAGCGGTAAGATGAAAGCAACAGCCGCATTTACTGATGCGATAAGATATTCCTTTCCGATGGGTAGCATGACAGGAGCGCCGAAGTTTAAAGTAATGCAGCTGATAGATAGGTATGAACGTTCCAGGAGAGAGCTTTTTTCAGGTTCGGTGGGATACATAACACCCGGAGGCGACTTTGACCTGAACGTGGTCATTCGTTCGTTGTTTTACAATGCAGCTGCCAGGTACCTGTCGTACCAAACAGGTGGGGCCATTACCTATGACAGTAATGCGGAACAGGAATGGGACGAAATGAGATTGAAAGCATGGGCGCTTGAAAGGATATTTACCTAAGGTCTATTTGCGCTTATAGATCTCGTAGTTATACTTCTTGTCCACTAATCTATAATTACCTTCCAGCCATGTAGGGTATCCCTCATTGTCCTGGGTCACGAAGTAGTTATCGCTGCCATCGGGGCATTTGTTTACGATACAGCCATTCTTTCTGCAGATGTAACAGGAGTAAAATTCGGCATCAGAGAATCCGACTGTACTGCCGGGCGGAATAATTCCCAGCCTGCCTTTATGAAACAGGTAAACCTCATTTACATTATATTCATACAAGGTTTCTTTCAGTAGCTTTTCATTTGTAAGGAAGAAGTATGTGCTGAATGCAACAAGCACAACCGGGAATACTATTAACCGAAGGATGTTTCTATTGCTGGTTGCCACGAATGAGCCAATGAGCCAGTGCAGGAATACAAGCACACCCGCAAGGGATATGCTATAATGGCCAATGAGGTTTCGCTCGAATGGCGCACGTTTCATAGCTGTAGTGATAAGAAAAAATGTTGCCCACAGGCAGAGGTAAAACAGTCCCGACAATGCAAGTGTTTTATCTCGTCTTGAGATGACCAGTAATAAGGGCAGGGTAAGCAGCAGCAAGGCTGTATCTGCTATGCCGAGGTGCATATCTGAAAAAATATGTGCGCAATATGTTTTTATCATTGGCCAGGTGCCTTGCCAGAAATCAGCAATAGTATGTGCCCTGGAAGGCGCTACATAGCCGTTGCTGGTTATTGCCCCTATGCCGGAAAACGACAGGGCAGGCAGGTAACATATATAAGTAGCTAGAATAGCTATGGCCTGATATTTCCAGAAGGATGTTTCGTTGCTTCTGTATATAATGCTGTATAAGAACATGAACAGTAGCTGTGCTGCATGAAAATAAAGAAATGATGGCAAACAGAAATAGCCTGTAACAACAGATAGTGCATTAAGGAGTAGCCATGACCGATGGCCAGACCTGATATAGGCAAATAAAGAGAGAAACATTCCCCATTCTGCCAGCAGGTACAATTCATATCCCCTGGCCTGGAAACTGAACCCCCATACGAAAAACTGTAGTGCAAGGGTCAGGCACATAATAAGGGACAACCACCGGTATTTTAGTAAAGGCATCAGTGCAAAGTAAAGGGTGACCAGTGTGGCACAGTAAGCAATCAGGGAAATGATCCGTCCAGTTGCTACTTTGTCAGCTACGGAATGAAAAAAAACATTATTCAGAAAATTATAAAAAATATGATTATTGGGAAGCATATAATAAGATGCTCCCTGGAATGGATGTATGCCCGCTATGTGTTGAGCAGAGAATACTTCATCAAAAGCCGGCAGGGAAGTATTGTTGCCCCATAACCAAAGAGATATAGCGGCAAATACACAAATAATAACATAAGTTATGTCTTGTTTGTTTACATTTATTCGCAAAGGGGGGCTGGCTAATGTATTTTTAGTGGTCAGTTTTTTAAAGAGGAGTGCTAGACCGCCGGCAGACAGCACAAGACCGATACCACAGTGCAGATTACCATCAGATTTTATGCCCGCAGTAAAGAAATCTGAGCCCCAGTTGCCGGCATGATAAAAGCAATTGTTCAGCCCGGTATACCATGCTGTTAGCTGCTCATGGCTTGAGAACAGGTAGAAAAAGCAAAAAACACAAACGACAATAAGCGACAGAATACTTGCCAAAAGGAGCAGCCGACAGATAATAAACATTTTTTTTGACGAAGTGTTACCGGAAATCATGCGTTTAAAGATAGGGATTTCCGGATAGCGTGGGTAACAGACGAATAGTTTGTGGGGAAAGGATTAAGGTATTACATTTGTGGTCTCAATCAGTCCGATTGTGTAACGGTAGCACAACAGACTCTGACTCTGTTTGTCTTGGTTCGAATCCAGGTCGGACTACCTAGAATAAAGGCGCTTTTCATAAGCGCCTTTATTCTTCTCCCTCATCATTCATTTTTACCGTCATAAACCGGTAGGAAAAACCGACAGTGAAAAGATATTGGGATGCAATTGCAGTGCCATTAACATACTGGTATAATGGAATCTCACTCAGAATATACACAGCCAGATTTTTATAGCTGTAATTCAGTTGGGGTACGATTAGCAGTTTGTGTCCCCCTGTTGACGTAACGTCGAAGTTGTACTTAGCGATGAAATCAATGTTCTTATCGTATTTCATTACATCTACCCATTCGCCCTTCAATTGTAGTGTAACGCCAAGTTTATTCGGGAATGACTTTCCGGCAAACAAACCTACGCTTGCATAGTCGCCAAATCTTTGCCCCAAAGGGTTCCATCCTTTCTTTACATATAATAAGCTGGTAAAAAGGCTGAACCTTTTTTCGGGGTATCCGCGGTACCCAAAACCATAAAATATAAAATCCTGAGACCCAGTCGTGGGCATCACAACGGGTGGCATAGGTGAATGAATTACCTTCCCTGATGCAGGATCGGTATATACCACCGACGAATCAAGATACTTACCAACAGGCATTTTAAAGCCAACACCTAAAGTGATTTCATCACGTACTTTTTCCGTATTGTGGGTATAAATGGTGTAACGGGGAAACAAAATAACATCGCCGATACCGGAACCGGTAATCTTGTCTTTATTATACAGGCCTACCTGGGTGCGATTGAAATAATATCCTGACTCAAGTGAAAGTGTGAAGCGTTCGGTTACCCCATAAGCCAACCGGGCATAAAGGTAATTGCTGTTATAATTGTCGAGGAAGTTAATTGTCTTTTTGCCGCCGGTCTGAAACCGGTTTGTGTTGATGTGCTGAAAACTGGCGCTGACTTCCGCTTGTCTGTCTGCAAGTACGCCTTGTGATGTTCCGCCGGCTATAGGGCTACCGCTGCCACCAGAGCAACATCCTTGAGCAGTTGCTTCATTAGCGAATGCAGAAAGCAATACAAGAGGCAATATGGCCCGAAAGGAATAATTTTGAATGAAACATTTAAATTGAATCCGAAATAACATCTTATATTGCGATATTAACCATTACTATTTGTCCACAACGAATTTCAATGTTGTGGTAGCACCTTCTGCACTTATTCTGATGAAGTAAATACCATTACTGAGCTTATTTCCGAAATTTACCTGCTCAGTATTTTTACCAGAAGGCTGGCTGATCCTGGAGACAGATAATACTTTTGCGCCGATAATGTTGTAGATGTCAATGGTCACATCTGATGGCGCAGAAAGCGAATAGTTGATGGCTATGTTGCCTTTTGCAGGATTTGGAAATACCGACAGGTTCAGATCATTATTATTTATCTGCTGAACGTCGGTTGTTGCCAGTGCAGAGTTAATGGCACTTTGTAAAGCGGATGTTGTCAAAGTATTATCCTGATGAAACACGACCTGATGACTTGATCCGGCCATCACAACAACTTTCGGCATGGCAAAAGGAGATCCGGGATAATCGCCCTGACTTAAAGCTCCATTGGAAAACACTGCGTTGGGAGTGTTGCTGATGTAACTGCTTACCCACGATGTCAGAGTGGGGCAACTGGTCATCCCATCATCATCGGCAATATAAAATAGTACCCTGCCGGGGTGCGAAGTAGCATAACTCTGCGCTATTGATTGAGCTGAATTAGAAGGGCCGATACACGAGGTGCAGGGCATAACAAATGATACTACAATCACCTTTCCCGCATCCATTTCGTTATAAAGATTGTGAGGGTTGCCTGCGCAGTCGTTTCCTACAAAATTCACCGCAGTCTGCGAATATGCCAATAATCCGTTCAGTAAAATGAACAAGGATAGTAAAATATTCTTTTTCATAGAAACTAAAATTACATTTTCAATATGCAATGTTACTACATTATCACATAACTATATCTTGTATTAAGTTTTTTTAGCAAAATATGAAGGTGATTAAAATCATAACTGGATTCCTGACGAACATCATAACGCCTGCATTATGCGGCTCGTAATTTTGACTTATTAATTTGAATATAGGTCAGAATATTAGATTCACTGAAGCACGCTAAATTATTAAGTTCACTATTTTTTAACCAGTAAAACCAAAAAAAATGAAAAAAATAATCATTGTTACTTCGATGATTGCCTTGGGTATGTTTGTTGTACCTACCCAGTATGGATGTAAAAAAAGCAAAAGCACGACAGTTATCGATTCAATCAGTCCATCTGATGCAGACAAACTTCAGGCTGTGCTGATAATACCCGGCGGGTCGTTAAAAACCGGAAGCCTACCAACAAAAAGTTTAACGAATGCGCCTGATATTTCTGCTTACCAAAGTTCTGCGGCTATAAACCCCGGTAAGCAATTGATGCTTCCATTCAATTATACTTCTATTGCCGGTCTTTCAAGAATAATTGTGCATGTGGTTGGTGCAAGCGGATATATTGAAGTTTCGGGGCTATCATCATCAAGCAATACCGGTACTGTAGTTTTACCAATAACTATTCCCGGCAAGGTAAAATACGGCAACTTTGAGCTCCACATTATTATCATTGATAATTCGGGAAATGTATCAGAGTACATAAGCACTGATGTTCGCATTAACGCACCTGTTACATGTGCCGATGCAAACGTATCGGGAAGCGAAGGGTTGACTTTTACGACAATAGATATGACAGGTAAACCATCAGGCACTATGACCCTTGAATATGACACTTATTCAGTTCCTGATAGGGTTGACGTTTACCAGAATGGAACATGGCTTGCAGGAACCGGCACCAATCCTGGTTCAACTATACCTCCTCAATGTGATTGCAGCACACCTTTGCCTGGTTTTATTGGTGCAACCGGGACGCTTACATTCCCATATGACGCAAACAAATCTAAGGACATAACCGTAGTAGTAAGCGGTTGCCTGGGAGGTGGAACTGCGTGGGATTGGAAACTGAACTGCCCATAATTCTAAAAAGTATTACGCATAAAAGAAGAGCGGCTACCCTGATTGGGTGGCCGCTCTTCTTTTATGCACTTCGCTAATTGATTTTATAGCGTGCCCCTAAATAAATCACTCTTCCCATCATGGGGCCCCAAATCATAGAAGCATCAAAAGAGCGTGCGTATGGGTCGGCGGCGTTAATAATGGCATCATGCTGCATATAGTGTGTAAGATTATCACCGCCAAGGTAAATATCAAAAACATCGTTCACCACTTTTGTTATCTGCGCATTCATCAGTATGTAGGATGGCGAAGTATTTATACCTCCGGGTGTCAGACCGCCATGTTCGTGGGTTACACCCGGTGTGCGCTGCGTGCTTATCCACTGTACCGTATAATCAAATTTCCACTTATTCCTTGTTGTGTAGTCAACGTTCACAAATGCACGGTGTGCGGGAACAAGCGGCTTTTCTTTCAGTTCGCCCTGGTAGGTGACCATGACATTGTAATAACGGTACGCTAGTCGTATATTCAGATTGTGCAACAGCTCGTAATCAAATTGTGACTGAAACCCATGCGCAAACGACTTGCCCGAAAGGTTGTAAAAACGTAAATAACCCGGATATTCAAGGTCTGCCACTACCTGGTTTTCGAACCATGTATAATAATAGTCGAAACTTAGTACGGCATCGCGCATACCGATCTTGAATTTCTGAGTGAGGTTAGCACCTGTATTCCATGCAATCTCCGGATTTAACCCATATGCTTTGCCTGTTGATGGGTCTACTATCTCAAACTGCCTGTTGCCGGCCATAAAGCCCATATTCTCGGCAAATATGTTTGCGGTACGCTGTGCTCTGCCAACTGATGCCCGAACAACAGTCTTTTTTAATGGTGCATAACGTACATGCAGCCTTGGGGTTAGGAATCCGCCATAAATACTATTATGGTCACCGCGCAACCCGGCCACTACGTTGAATTTGTCGAGGTAATTATAGGCGTATTCTGCAAATGCACCGGGTACTTGCTCGCTCCGGTTATAGTTTGTTCCAATGAATTGCTCCCGGTAATTATCCAGCATTTCGCTGGCGCCAATTTTTATAATGTTATTGGTATTGCTGATGTAGGTCTGGAAAATGAGGTTCGCATAAAAACTGTTTTGTAGTCCTGTATATGCACGCGTACCATAATTAGCATCCTGATTGTGGTTAATGTGCGACAATTGCAGGCCGATACTGGTACCGGCGCGGCCTTGGAATATTTTTGCCAATTTCACCCAGTCTTCAAGCCTGCTTATCTGATTTTGATAGCCCCAGGGGTTGCCCTTCGCTTGTATGCCATTTTCTCTGTACCCCCATTCACCCCCTATGCCTTTCAGGTAAAGATATTTGATGCCCGCCTGCACCATCCATCCCTTATCATCCTGGTATATCCAGCGGTTGAGGATGTTGAATTGGTTGCCTAATGGCGCATCAAGGAAATGGTCTTTGTTCTGGTCTGTTTTCAGCCATTGCGAATTTGCATGTACCAGCAAATTTGTGCCAATCCTGTCGCTGAATTTGTGCCTGAAATTCATATTGGCCTCGCTACGGCCCTGTGAACTCTGGTATACATTGAACAAAAGGCACTCTCCTTCAAATGGCTTCCTTAATTCTACGTTTATTTGTCCCGCCACACTTTCAAAACCATTCACAACACTGCCCGTGCCCTTACTCAGCTGCATACCTTCGATCCATGTTCCGGGGGTAAACGTAAGGCCCGATATGGCAGCCAGCCCACGGATGTCCGGTATATTCTCACGGGTAATGAGCGTATATGGACCTGCCAAACCAAGCAATTTGATTTGTTTGTAGCCCGAAACTGCATCGGTGAAAGAAACATCGACAGAAGGGGTGGTTTCGAAACTCTCGCTGAGGTTGCAACAGGCGGCCTTCATCAGTTCTTTCTGGCCTATATTCTCCATCTTTATTGGGCTGAGCAGGCTGATTTCAGTCGATTTGTTTTTCTCACGAATGGTTATCTCCTTTAAAGCATGTTGCTTTATCAGTTCTATATTATAATTATTGATGCCAGGCGATAGATGCAGTGTGTCAGTTTTATAGCCTGTGTACGAGATTTTTATCACCGTAATGCTGTCCGGAATAACAATTAAAAATTTGCCATCTTTGTCGGTTGCTGTACCGTTGAGGAGATCAAGCGAGCCTACAATTGCCCCTTCAAGGTATTCTGTTTTGCCTTTCTCATCTTTACTGAATACAGCACCTGTAATGGTAACCGTCTGAGAACGGGCATTATTAAATACGAGCAAAAATGCCCATGCCAGCAGATGTAATCGATATTTTGTTCGCATTAATGCGCTTTTATCCCTGATTTGTATTTGCAACAGGGCGATATCTTATCATAATCGCCATCCTCAGCATTGAACATTTCGTTGTCGTGCCCAGACTTAGCAACACTTTTCAGGAAGATTTCAGGTGATGTTTTTGATGAATCATACTTAATAGTGAGTATATGCGTTTTTTTATCCCACTCGGCAAATTTCACTCCTTTGACATAGGCTGCATTCTCAATGCGCTCTTTACATTTTCCACATACGCCTTCCACTTTAAAATGCTTCGTCACAATAGTGTTTCCGGCAGACACATCCGGGCTAAAAAAAATGACTGCCAAAAGCATTAAAGATGAAATCAAAAGACGCATGATACATGTATTTGTAGTCAAAGTTCATCATTAATTCTCAATACGGTAGCGTGAAAATCATAAAAATGCTCAAAATTGTGTTAATAACAGACTGTTATATAGCAGAAACGGCGGATATGCCCGCCGTTTCCAAATCAATAGGTCAATTTATCCTACTACTCTCTTACGTCCATTTCCTGAATTAGGTTTTTGGCATTGCCCATTTTATCAATGAGAAAAAGTACGTAGCGGATATCGCAAACGATTGTCCTTTTGTATTTTTTATCAAAGGCTATGTCGCCGCTCATGGCCTCCCAGTTACCGTCAAACGCGGTGCCTATCAGTTCGCCATTTGCATTGATAACAGGACTGCCTGAATTTCCGCCGGTAATGTCGTTGTTGGTAATGAAGCAGGTGTGCAGCGTGCCGTCGTCATCTGCGTAGCGTCCGTAGTTTTTATTCTTATATAGTTCTACCAGCTCCTTTGGCGCATCAAATTCATCGTCTCCGGCTTTGTATTTGGCCATCAGTCCATCCAGTGTAGTAAAGTAATTGAAATGAACACCGTCCTGTGGGTCATAGCTGCTTACACGTCCGTAGGTGATACGCATTGTTGAGTTGGCATCAGGGTACATTAATTTGCTTTTCTGCTGCATCATCAGCTGGCGCACATACTCCCTAGCCAGGTCGGCTTTTTGGGTGGAGAATGCTTCAATTTTAGGTTGGTAATTTTTTCCGTAGTTAGCAGCGTAGCTCAACGCATAAGTGAATGCGGCATCATTCTTCAGTTTTTCGAGTGAAGGTGCTTTGCAGAAAGCGTTGAACTTATTGCTGTCAGCAAGGAAAGTGTGAGCGAACACGTAATCAGTGTAGGCTGTATAGGATTTTTTATGCTTTGCGAAGATTACCTTCTCGTAAATATCTGGTAACTGATCTTTTGGCACATTCTTATAGTACAGCTCGGTCATCTGCGCAAACATGTCTTTTTCAGTGCCAAGGTCAAACTCTTTCATATTTGCCCGGTAAACATTCTGAGCTATATCAATGTATTTTTTAACGGTATCATCAGCCATTTTCTTACCGGCATGGCGCACATAGGCATCATGCAAAGGTTTTAACGCCGACCCCATCCTCGCAAAAGCCGTAGCCCTGAAACACTCACTATAATAAACAGAGTGTTTTGCATATGGTGTATAGTCAGTGTAGATCTTTGCGAACTTGCCAAGCAGGCCCGCGTCGAGGTTGTTTTCTCGCTGCCACCTTGAGAAATCGTCTTCACTTTTTCTTTTCTTATCCACTACGTTAAGTCTTACTAATTGTTCTGTCTGGCCTATGTAGTATTTCCAGTAGTTGGCAATACGGGAATATGACGAGGTAAGCTGCAGATAAGTGCTCTTATTCATATCCATGTGCTTGCGCATAATAGACAGGCGCAGGTCGCGGCAGGCAACAATTGATGGGTTTGTAACATTTACTGCGAGGTCAACACCATAAGATACCTCATACCTGTTTGTGCGGCCGGGATAACCCATTATCATTGCATAATCGCCTTCTTTCACACCCCTGATAGACACAGGTAGGTATTTCTTCGGGCGGAAAGGCACATTAGATGCGTTATAGGCTCTTGGCTGGTTATTCTCATCGGCATATACACGGAACATGGAGAAGTCGGAAGTATGGCGCGGCCACATCCAGTTGTCGGTGTCACCACCGAATTTGCCTAATGATTTTGGTGGTGTGCCTACTAAGCGTACATCAGTGTACCTCTTGTATACAAGCAGGAAGAACTGGTTGCCATTGAAGTAGTCTTTTACATTGGCTACGTACTTACCTTTTTCGGCAGCGGCTTCTTCAATCTCTTTTCTTACGGCGTCAAATTTTTTAGTAAAATCCTCACCGGTCGCATTGCCTATTGCTGCTTTCACCTTGTCGGTCACGTCTTCCATGCGCTGCAGGAATAGCGCGGTAACACCCTTTGCGGGTAATTCTTCCTGCATATTGTGTGCCCAGAAGCCGTTGTCCAGTAAGTTGCGTTCCACAGTACTCAGGTTGGCAATAGCATCATACCCGCAGTGGTGGTTAGTAAGCAACAGGCCGCTGCCGGAAATCATCTCGGCAGTGCAGCCGCCACCAAACTGCAATATCGCGTCCTTCAGACTGCTGTTATTGATATCATAAATGTCCTGCTTCGACAGCCTGAGGCCCATCCGTTGCATTTCTTCATAGTTTTTACCGATAAGCATCGGTATCCACATACCTTCATCAGCCTTTGCCCCGAACATAGAGACTGCTGCAACAAGTAATAATACTATTTTTTTCATTTAATCTGTTTTTAAAATAGATGGCAAATGTAACCCTACATTTTTATTATTAAAAGCATATCACCCCTATAATCCCCCTATGTGCAAAACGAAAATAGCCCCCGACAAAGGAGGCTATATGTAATTAATATTTATAAGCGATTACCAATAGTAGTCATAATCGCGATGATGGCGGTGTTCCCATTCTTTTTTATCGGTCTTGTAGGTTTTTTTATAGTATTTATATCGCTTTTTTTCGGCCTTATGCCCACGGTCACGGAACATTTTCTTATATATTTTAGATTCTTTTTTCTCTGCTTTCCACTCCTTTTTATATGATTTACTGCACTTGTAGTCCTGTGCATATGATACATTGCATACCCCAACAAGGATGAATGACAATAATACGATTAAGATGAGATTTTTCATTTCGTTACTTTTATTGAGAGGCAAGGTAGAAAAATAATCGGTCAAAATAAAGGGTAGGGGGAAATTATTTCATATTGATTTGTTTGTATGTTAAAGATCAACCCAAGGTTTTTATAGCAATGCCAGGCCCATTTGCAACAACCCGATAACAAAACCTAATACCAATGCCACCAATTCAAGGAACCAGAATTCTTTTTTCATTACCGATAGTAGTATCTCCTCTAATTTATCTGATGAATAGCCGGCGACCTTCTCAGTTACTATTTTCTCGATGTCAATCTTCTGGCCCAGCGAATTTGTGTACTGGTTGATAACCTCAGGTAGCAGCACCTCTATCTCTTCAAGCATGCCATCCTTCAGTTTTTGTAAAGTGCTGTCGCCAACGAACATGGATATAACCGGCAGCTTTTCTTTCAGCTTCACGTGAAGGAAACTATCCAGATGTTTTTCAATAGTAGGGGTCAGGTCTTTCAGTTGCTGGGGGTCCTTGAGCATTTCGGCTATTTCATCAAAATGGATGAGTTCCTTTGCTACTATTTCCCCAAGTTTCTGTGCGACCATTTGCTGGCGCTTAGGGAAAACGCCTTGTATGGTCATGCCCAGAAAACGCACAGGGTTGCGCGGATGGAACAGCATTTTGATGGCCAACCAGGTGGTTATCCAACCAATGAAGGCAGCGATAAGCGGTTGCGACCAGAAGATTATGTTACTCATGAATTATTTTCGATAAATCCTGTGCAAAGGTACGGGAAAACGCCGTGGCGCCTATGCTGTTCAGATGCGTGAAATTCCTGAAATAGTATGTAGACCTGCACAGGGTATCATTTGTATAATCGAGATAGTAAACATCCTTACTTACTAATGAGCGGTATTTCGATTTGATGTTTTCAGCGTTGAGTATCATT
The DNA here is from genome assembly GCA_964430995.1 of uncultured Flavipsychrobacter sp. Taxonomy (GTDB): domain Bacteria; phylum Bacteroidota; class Bacteroidia; order Chitinophagales; family Chitinophagaceae; genus Nemorincola. Next base: position 81,900 of record CAYSIG010000006.1, on the reverse strand, counting down.
TTGTAGCCTTCCTCGTAAACCGGGGGCACTACCAATACTACTTTTATGCCCCTGGCAGTGATCTCATTGATGGTCGCCACGAACATCTTCAGCACATCTTCATCATACCTTGAAGTAAATGGTTTGCGCGGATGCGTTATTTCCCATTTGTTATCCATCGGCTCAAATCCGGATAAATTATCAGCATAGGGTTTGGCAAGAAGCATGTCGGTGTAGAATGATTTATTCATCAGCATTAGCTTATATCCCGGTACATATCTTGCAAGAAAAGCCTTTCTCGGTTCCAGCTCAGACATGGAATAATATATATTCTCATTGCCCAGATAAGCCAAAAACAGGTCTGGTCTCGTTGCGAGATTATTCCTCCCGAGATTATCAAAGTCGCAGGCTATAACGATGGCTTTACACTTTTTTCGGTAAGAGATATACTCTTTTATCAGTCCGTTATATTGTACAAAGAACATGCCGGGAAACCCCATATTGTATGCGCTTAAACCAGTCACTTCTTTTATAATCTTTGGGTCAAATTGGTGGAAAGCAACAGAACTTCCGAACACCATTACATCTTCATCAATTTCATGCCGGAACACTTTAATGAATTTATTGGTCACCCTTTTTTTGTAACAATACTCTATGCTCCATTGTATTGCATATACAATGACAATCAGTGTAAGGAGGAAAAATAATATGGGCCTAATGTTTTTTTTCATCCCATGCTAAAATTGAAAATAAATAAATTCCTGGTTGTCATAAACCCCGATTAATAAAATCAGCACTATCAATAAGGAATAATATCCCCACTTTATTAAAGTCGGCTTATTGTGAACAATACTCATAGCAGGGCCGTCGTTTGTCTTATACTGCACATATTCCATGAATAGTATCAAAATAGTTCCGAGGGCCTCATTGAATGTTCCCATGATAGTTTCATTTCCGCCTACTGATGTTATCACAGACTTAATGCCGCTGATAGACAATACATCTCCCCAGCCGCTGAACAAGTGTGTGCTTACATACAGCGCATCATGCAGGTTTGCAGACACAAAGAATATCCAGGCAAAGCTGGCCAGCAGGAATGTGATGGCCATGGATAACGTATTATTAAGTGTTGAATGCTCCATTATGCCAACAGACTGCATCATGGCAACTCGCGCTTTCTTTGTAGCCATTCCAAACACAAGGTAGAACGCATGCAAAGCGCCCCAAATAATGAATGTCCAGTTTGCACCATGCCACAGGCCACTGACCAGGAAAACTATTGACAGGTTCATATACAGGCGCATTGTTGGCACTCTGTTACCGCCAAGTGGTATGTATAAGTAATCTTTGAACCACGTGGATAATGAAATGTGCCACCTTGTCCAGAATTCAGAAATGGATTTTGAAAAGTAAGGGCGGTTAAAATTTTTCATCAGTTTGAAACCCATTACCCGCGCCGCGCCAATGGCGATATCAGAATATCCGGAAAAATCGCAGTATATCTGGAAGGTGAAGAACAGTGTTGCTATTGTCAGTGATGGGCCGTCAAAGTTCTCGGGATGTTTGAATACTGTTTTTACCACTAGTGCCAGTCTGTCAGCAATCACTATCTTTTTGAAAAAGCCCCACAGCATTTGTTTAAGTCCCTCCTTACATTCTTCAAAATTAAAGTCGTGATGCTCATGGAACTGGTGCAGCAGGTTTTGCGGCCTTTCTATAGGCCCCGCCACCAGCTGTGGATAGAACATTACGTATAATGAGTAAATCCCAAAGTGCCGCTCTGCCTTTTCATGGCCCCTGTACACTTCGATAGTATAGCTCATTGCCTGGAAAGTATGGAACGACAACCCAATGGGCAGCAAGATATAGAGTAAAGGGAGGTGAAAAGCTGACCCTGATGCAGAGAAAACTTCATTAATATTCCCGATGAAGAAATTATAATACTTGAATACTGCCAGCACACCTATATTGGCCACAAGGCTCATTACCAGGAACAACTTGCGCCTCCGGCCAGTGGCATCCTCAATCATTATTCCGGCTATATAATCTACAACAATGGTGAAGCCGAGAATGAGGATATAGACCGGCACAAATGCCATGTAAAATATGCAACTGGCAACAAGCAGGTGGAACCACCGGAACTTATAAGGCAGTAAAAAATAGAGTAGGGTGACTATAGGGAAGAACAATAAAAACTGGAAAGAATTAAAAAGCATAAAGCAGCGCTTTGGCTAAGCCGTACAAATATAACATTACTTGCCTTTAATTCTATAGTGAGGCCAGAATAGCAAGAGACCTACCTGTTACCAATGATTTTCTTGAGATATGCACCATACCCGCTCTTTAAGTATAGGGTAGCCAGTTTATCCATTTCCGCGTCGTTTATCCAGCCGTTGCGGTAGGCAATCTCCTCAATGCAGCCAATCTTAAGCCCTTGCCGTTTTTCTATGACTTCAATGAATTCTCCCGCCTCAATAAGTGAATCGAAGGTGCCGGTATCCAGCCATGCGGTACCCCTGTCCAGAACTCCAACTTTCAGCTTGCCTTGCGAAAGATAGGTTTTGTTAATGTCTGTTATTTCCAGCTCGCCACGAGGCGATGGTTTTATGGCCTTGGCTATTGCCACTACATCATTATCGTAAAAGTACAGGCCGGGCACGGCAAAATTAGACTTAGGTGCTGCGGGTTTTTCCTCTATACTGATAACATTATTGTTTTTATCAAACTCCACAACGCCATAGCGCTCGGGATCATTTACCTGGTAAGCAAACACTACGGCCCCATCAGGTGTTACATTATTTTTTAATAATGTTCCCATGCCGGAACCATAAAAGATATTATCACCCAATACCAATGCAACAGGGTCGTTACCGATAAAATCTGCCCCCAGTATAAAGGCCTGTGCAAGCCCGTCGGGGCTTGGCTGCACTACATACTCGAACCTGCAACCAATCCGGCTGCCATCGCCCAATAATTTCTTGAATGCTGGTTGGTCTTCGGGCGTGGTAATAATGAGTATCTCATTGATACCCGCAAGCATCAGAGTAGATAAAGGGTAATAGACCATTGGCTTGTCGTAGACAGGCATCAACTGCTTGCTTACAGCAATAGTAAGTGGGTATAATCGTGTACCTGAGCCGCCGGCTAATATTATTCCTTTCATTTAGTGTGTGTATTGAGTATCGTAATATTTCTGGTAATCTCCTGATGTGACATGATTCAGCCATTCTTCATTGGCAAGGTACCAGTCTATGGTTTTGCTCAGCCCCTCTTCGAAGGTAACAGATGGATACCAGCCCAGTTCTTTATTTATCTTATTGGCATCGATTGCGTATCTGCGGTCGTGGCCCGGGCGGTCCTTGATGTAGGTGATCAATTTTTCTGATTCTCCGGCAGGGCGGCCCAGTTTTTCGTCCATCTCTTTGCACAGCAGCTTCACGAGCTCGATATTCTGCCACTCATTAAAACCGCCTACATTGTATGCTTCACCGTTGCGCCCGCCATGAAAAACCATATCAATAGCGCGTGCATGGTCTATCACATAAAGCCAGTCTCGGGTATATTTACCGTCGCCATATACCGGAAGCGATTTGTTGTTTCGTATATTATTTATGAAAAGTGGTATCAGTTTCTCTGGAAAGTGGTTTGGCCCGTAGTTGTTAGAGCAGTTGGTTATTACAAACGGTAAACCATAGGTATTGCCATAAGCACGTACAAAATGGTCTGATGATGCTTTGGAAGCAGAGTAGGGTGATTGCGGGTCGTAGGGGGTAGTTTCTAAAAAGAACCCTTCGGCACCCAGTGAGCCATACACTTCATCGGTAGATACATGGTGAAAACGTTTTCCTTCATAGTTTCCTTTCCATGCTTCACGGGCGCTATTCAGCAGGTTGGCAGTGCCCATCACATTCGTCTTGATGAAAGCGTTAGGGTCTGTTATAGAGCGGTCAACATGGCTTTCTGCTGCCAGGTGAATGACCCCGTCGAAATTGTATTGTGCAAAAAGTCTGTTTATATGCTCTGCGTCGGTAATATCCGCTTTCTCAAAAACATAATTCGCTGCGTTTTCTACATCTTTCAGGTTTTCCAGGTTACCGGCATAAGTGAGGGCATCCAGGTTAACTATACTGTATTCCGGATATTTCTGAACAAATAACCGTACCACATGTGAGCCAATAAATCCGGCTCCACCGGTTATGAGCAATGTTTTTTTCATCTTGCGAAGGTAATAATTGAATTATAGTAAGGCTAATATTGATTCATAACAAAAAGCAAAATTGCCTTATGTTCACTGTAATACCTAAACCAGTTTGAACGTCTCCAGAAACTTAGTAGTAAAATTACCCTTCCTGAATTCCTCGTTCTTCATCAATTGCAGGTGGAAGGGGATGGTTGTTTTAATACCCTCAATCACATACTCGCTCAAAGCCCGTTCCATGGTGTTTATTGCCTCTTCCCTTGTCTGGGCCACAGCAATGACTTTAGCTATCATGGAGTCGTAATAAGGAGGAATGGTATAACCCGCATAAATGTGTGAGTCTACGCGCACACCATGCCCGCCGGGTGTATGCAATGTAGTTATTTTGCCGGGGCATGGCCTGAAGTCGTTGTATGGGTCTTCGGCGTTTATCCGGCACTCTATGGCGTGTATCTTAGGCTCATAATTTTTGCCGCTTATCGGCACACCGGCAGCTATTTTTATTTGCTCTTTTATCAGGTCATAGCTGATCACCTCTTCCGTCACACCGTGTTCCACCTGGATACGGGTGTTCATTTCCATGAAGTAGAAGTTACGGTGTTTGTCTACCAGGAACTCCACTGTGCCTACGCTTTCATAATTAATGGCGGCAGCAGCTTTTATGGCCGCTTCACCCATTTTCTGGCGCAGCTCAGGTGTCATAAACGGGGAAGGAGATTCCTCCACCAGTTTCTGGTGCCTGCGCTGTATCGAGCAGTCACGCTCGCTCAGGTGGCATACCGTGCCAAACTGGTCGCCGGCTACCTGTATTTCTATATGGCGGGGCTCTTCCACGAACTTCTCCATATATATCCCGTCATTCTTGAAAGAAGCGGCTGCCTCTATTTTAGCGGTGTTATAAGCATGTTCTATCTCGCTGTCTTCCCAAACCACGCGCATGCCTTTTCCACCACCACCTGCAGTAGCCTTGATGATAACGGGATAGCCCATCTCCTTAGCTATCTTCTTTGCCTCGTCGACACTTTGCAGCAATCCTTCAGAACCAGGTATCACCGGCACCTTGGCCTTTATCATAGTCTCCTTTGCCGTGATCTTATCACCCATAGAGCGAATCATGGCTGGGGTAGGGCCAATGAACTTAATATTATATTGCGCGCATATCTCGGCAAAATTGGCATTTTCGGCCAGGAAGCCGTAGCCGGGATGTATGGCATCTGCATTGGTTATCTCAGCGGCGGCCATAAGGTGCTGTATGTTCAGATAGGAATCAGCACTCTGGGCCTTACCGATACAAACAGCTTCATCAGCAAAACGCACGTGAAGACTATCCTTATCTGCGGTGGAATAAACAGCTACCGTACGGATACCCATCTCTCGACAAGTGCGAATAATACGCAAAGCAATTTCCCCACGGTTGGCTATCAGTATTTTTTTAAACACTTAGTATGATTTTTTTGTGATAGTATGCGTCCTGAGCTACAAATTACATCGGCTCAATAATGAACAATGGCTGATCATATTCTACCGGGCTGGAGTCGTCCGCTACGACTTTAATAAGCCTGCCATTTACTTCGCTCTCAATTTCGTTGAACAGCTTCATGGCCTCGATGATGCAAAGCACTTGCCCCACTTTTACTTCATCCCCTACGTTTACAAATACCGGCTTATCTGGTGATGGGCTCCTGTAGAAAGTGCCAATCATCGGAGATTTTATTGTCGTAGTATTACTTGCCTCCGTCGAAACCGGTACAGCCGATTTTTCGGCAACCGGCGCTGGGCTTGGCGCTGACACTGAATGTACTACAGGCGCTGCATGGTGTATTGGCGCCGGGGCCGGTGGTGCGGCTACATATTGTATCGGAGCGGCTTCCTGTTTGATGGTGATCTTAAACGTGCCATCTTCTACAGTTAGCTCACTGATGTTCGATTTATTGATCGTCTTTATCAGCTCCTGTATTTGCTTGTATTCCATGAAATATTTTTTATATAAAAGTAAAGACTTGTAATATATAGGTTATTGTGCCCCCAAAAAAACATCAGGTAACAAACGCTAACTAGCTTTTTACTCTTTCTACATAGTTACCGGTCTTGGAATCAACTTTTATCAGTTCTCCCTCATTCACAAACAATGGCACCTGAATAGTAGCTCCTGTCTCTAAAGTGGCGGGTTTGGTAGCCCTGGTAGCAGTATCACCCTTAACACCCGGCTCTGAATAAGTAACCAGCAAATTCACACTTGGCGGCAATTCAACGCCCATCGGCAATTCAGTTTCTGTATTTACTATAACGAAGCATTCTTGCCCATCTTTAAATAACTCAGGATGTTCCACAAGAGCTTCTCCAACCACTATTTGCTCGAACGTATTATTGTCCATTAAGTTGAAACCGCTATCATCCTTATATAAAAACTGGTATGGGCGCTTTTCTACCCTTATCGGGAAAATCGTATCTCCAGAGTTCCAAGTGTGTTCTATGGAGCGATTATTATCCACACCCTTCAGTTTTGCCCAAACTTTTGCCGCAGCGCGGGCTGTCTTGTTTTGTCCGAATTCTACTACTGAATAAAGGCTGCCATCAAGTTTTAAGATGAGCCCGTTACGCATATCTGCTGTTGTAGCCATGTAAGTTGCTTAATTTTAAATTTGGACTGCAAAAGTAAACATTAAAGCCATAAAACGAAATCATTTAAAAAAAGCTAAATTGAGGGTGAAAATGGGGTAAAATTTAAAAAAACGACAAAAAATGAACGTTTATCAAAGATTTTTTGTAAATTTTATTTGATTTCCCGTCCCTTATTTTTTCCTTTCGTCTTTTTTTTACAAAAAACATTCCATGCAATAAATATATTTTTTGGCACGATACTTGCCACAGATATACTCTAAAAACACACCTCTTATGAAATTGAAAAGCTACCTGCTTGCGGGCGTGCAAAGCACGTTCCTCACCTTCTGTTTGTCCATCCTTGGTTTCAATGCTGCCGCATCTCACATTGTTGGGACAGATTTGTATTATAAGCACATAAATTTGGATACCTATAGGGTAACCGTAGTTCTTTATGGCGATTGCGGGCCGGCGAGTGCCGGCGCTTTTGCCGGGCTGCCCACATCAGCACCACGTGTATGTATCTACGATGGTTCTATGTCTATTGGTAGCGTTGTCCTGTCTCCCGACACTGGTAGCAATGTAGAAATTACTCCATTATGCCCCGGTGATACATCGCAATGCACCAATCCATCTTCCATAGTGCCGGGAGTGAAAAGATTCAGATACAGCGCCCTTTATGTGCTGCCGCATACTTCCGCAACATGGCGCTTTGTTTATCAGGGCAATAATGGTGCCAGCGGCACGTCGGGAAGGGCGGGGGCTATTACCAATGTTTCTATGGCAGGGGCTACAATGATTGAACTGGAGGCAACATTAGATAATACCTCATCTAACAACTCGAGTGTCAATCTTACAGTGTCGCAGCAAACATTCTTTTGCAATTTACAGCACGATGAGTATAATCCAGGTATCGTAGACCCTGATGGTGATAGCGTGGTAGTTTCGCTGATTGCTGTGAAAAATGGCAGTGCCAGCACGGGGTGTGCATTATCCGGCAGTGCCCCTACCTATACCGGGAGTGCCTGGACAGGTATGCCCATTTCGGCGACAAAACCCTTGCAGGTGCTTGTTGATAGTTTTTCCATTGATAGTTCTTCAGGAAAACTGTTGTTCCATCCAAATGCGTTGCAACGTGCAGTGGTCTTGTACGATATCTGGGAATATAGGTCCGGTGTATTGGTAGGCACAAGTCAGCGTGAAATGACAGTTCTTGTACTTGATTGTACGACCACATTCCCTTGTATGCTAACCTCGTCGCTTGAAACATCTATCAATAAAATTAATAAGCCTGAAATATATCCTAACCCTGTAAATGACCTTATTACTATAAAAACCTATGGGCAATACAATACTGTAGAAATTACGAATACTCTCGGCCAGACACAAGTACACAAGTCAATAATTGAAAATGATATACTTTTGAATATCAACAATTTGAATTCAGGTATTTACTATATCACTTTAAGAGGAGACGGTGGTGTTTCTGTGCATAAATTGATGAAAAACTAAGCGCTCAAGTAATAATATCCCCCGCATTTTCACGCCTTGTAAAAGCACATATTTTTTGTGCTTTACAAGGCGTTTGTTGTACTTTTGCAATTCAATAATATCTTAACGCGTATTTATATGAAATTAAATTTGCTTGCGATTGCCGCATCGTCTATGCTTGTTGTTTCCGCTTGTGGCAACAATGCAACTAATAACACAAACGAAGGTGCCGCTTCCCGGAAACTGCTTGACCCTGCCAATATGGATACTACCGTTCATCCCGGGGATAACTTTTTTCAATATGCGAATGGTACCTGGCTGAAAAATAATCCCGTACCCGAAACAGAATCTAGGTGGGGGAGTTTTAATGAATTGCAGGAAAATAATTATAAGGCACTCCAAACATTGCTTGATTCTGTAGCGGCAATTACCAATGCGCCTGCCGGTAGCACAGCTCAAAAAGTGGGTGATCTTTACCGCACAGGTATGGACAGCAATACAATCAACAAAATTGGCCTCGCTCCGCTGAATGATATCCTTGCACGCATTAACAATATTAAAGAAGTAAATGGCCTTATTGAAGAAATAGCTTTAGAGCATACACAAGGCATAGGGCAGGTATTCGGTTTTTATATATCACCCGATGACAAGAACGTATCGAAGCAAATGTGCCAGTTCATGCAGGGAGGCCTGGGTATGCCTGGCAGGGAATATTATTTTGATAAGGACGAGCGTACGGCAAAGATCCGGGATGCATATAAACGCTATATACCAAAAATGCTCATGCTTATGGGCGATGATAGTATTACCGCTGAAAAAGAAGCCGCTGAAATATATAAATTGGAATCAACCCTTGCCGGGGCATCAATGACCCGGGTTGAAATGCGTGACCCCTATAAACTGTATAATAAATTCAATACGGATGGTTTAGGCAAATTAACGCCCGGTATCAACTGGAAAACTGTGTTGGCCAACCTGAAAGTGAAAGGTGAGGACTCAGTGATAGTAGGCCAGCCTGCGTTTTTTGCAGAAGTAGCGAAGCAACTACGCGCTACTTCAATAGAATCGTGGAAAAAATATATGAAATTCCATCTTGTGAATGATATGGCGCCATATTTGGGCATTTCATTCGATACTACCCGTTTTAATTTTTATGGTAAGGTAATGCGTGGCCAGAAGGCGCAAAAGCCAAGGTGGAAACGCATTCTTCAGGTTGTTGATGGGGCAGAGGGAGAATTACTCGGGCAATTGTACGTAGATAAGTATTTCAAGCCGGAAGCTAAAAAACGTATGCTGGAAATGGTCGACAACCTACAGCAAACTTATGCTGAGCGCATTGACAAGCTCGACTGGATGAGCGACAGCACCAAGAAAAAAGCGCATGCTAAGCTGAATACCTTCATGAAAAAAATCGGTTATCCTGATAAGTGGAAAGACTATAGCGCGCTTACAATTGTTAATGACAACTTTGTGAAGAATTTGCTGGCAACGTCGCAATGGGAATACAACTACCAGCTTAATAAATTGGGTAAACCGGTGGACAGGACAGAGTGGGGGATGACACCGCCAACTGTAAATGCTTATTACAATCCCGCTTTTAATGAGATCGTTTTCCCTGCCGGCATACTGCAATATCCTTTCTTTGATGAAAATGCGGACGATGCCGTTAATTATGGTGGCATCGGAGCCGTTATCGGCCATGAAATGACGCATGGTTTTGATGATCAGGGGCGATTATATAGCGCAGATGGCAATTTGAGCAATTGGTGGAGCCCGGCTGATTCGGCAAACTTTGTTAAGAATGCTAACAAAATGGTAGATCAATTCAATAAAATAATCGTAATGGATACTTTTCATGCTAATGGTGCGCTTACTGAGGGCGAAAACCTGGCGGACCTCGGCGGCCTGAACATCGCGTATGAGGCATTCAAAAAAACGAAACAAGGCAAGGGTAATGATAAGATCGATGGATTTACACCAGATCAGCGGTTTTTCCTGAGCTGGGCACAGGTGTGGCGGGCAAATACAAGGCCTGAAGAATTGGCTTCACGCCTGAAAACAGACCCCCATTCCCCGGCTGAACTGCGTTGCAACGTGACTCCAAGTAATATGGAAGCATGGTACAAAGCATTTAATATTAAGCAAACCGATAAATCTTACAGGGCGGAAAGCGATAGGGTGAGGGTTTGGTAGCTATAGATATTTCTTTTTTATCAACGCTCCTGCCATAAAAGCAGGAGCGTTTTTGGGTTTATCCACATTGTGGAAATAATATTTTTAAAAATATGCCAACCTTTGTTGACTTTTGTATGTCTTTTAATGTAGAGCGCTAGTAATTATCAACTTGATATATTATTTTTGTTTGCCACAAAAAAGTAACAATAACCAGAATATAAATTGAAATGCATATGCGTAATCGCTTACTTTTCCTATTAGTTCTTTTAGCTACCAGTACATCCTACGCCCAGATCGTCGGTACCAATGTGTATTTGAAAGGTGGTTACCTTGAAATTGGTATGATCAGTGATGGCGCTTTTGGTGCGCCAGCACCACCTGCCGGGTATCATCCGCACTTTGGTTCACTTGCCGAAGTTTATGACTATGGTCATGATGGATGGACAGTAGGAACACCTCCATACATGGGCGATTATACCTATCCCGGATATCCGTTTGAAGGATGGGAGGTTCAGTGGGGTGGTACAGCGCGCGTGCAGGGATTTCAATCAGGATATATATTTGGTGGCGGTGCGACAATGACTGGATCTAGTATTACTTCATACTCAAATGTAGGTGGTAATAAACGCGCCTACTGGCAAGGTACTACCGGACCCGGTGGTATCATGCTGATGAAATCCGAAACCAGAGTAGATACGCTTGCTTCTGCAGTTGTGGTTACTGTTAAGTTTATTAATACCAGTACTACTACCACTATACCTGCGGTATATTATATGCGTTCTACAGATCCGGATAATGACCAAACCTGGCCTGGTGGCGGTTTCGGAACTAACAATTTTGTTAATATCCAGAACTCCACAATACCGAATCCCACGCATAAAGTTGAAGTTACGGGTATTGGTCTGAGTTCAACTCTTCCTCCGTTGACTATAGGTACGAAAGATTCCCGCGCGGTTGCATTTATTTACAATTGGTGGCCGCTTGCCATAACGGAGAATCTTGCAACTGGCTGGGCTATGACTCCTGGTTTTGGAGGTGGCGCTTTTTTCAATGTAGGTGTTAACCATCCAGGAGACATTGGCACAGGTATTATATGGAACCTATGTGATATTCTTCCGGGAGATAGCACCGCAATTTCTTATGCCTATATTTTCAATGGCCCTGCCGGTATTGATGATGCGGGCGCATTGCCGGATCCTGTGTTGACAATTGGTGGAATTCCTGCAAGCACTAGTGCTACTGCGCATGATACGATTGATGGATGCTTATTACCCGGTGTTGATTCGGTGGCTATAGACATTCCATACGGAGATGACAGGTCTTGGGTTACAGGCAAATGGAAATGGATGCCTGCTGTAGGCCTTACCGCCACAACCGGAACACATGTCTATGTTCGCCTGACTGCCATTCCTGGTACCGTTACCTACACGGTGACCGGAAAAACGGACTCTGGTGCATGTATGCCCGGGTTAACGGATACATTTTATTTTACAGTACAATCATGCCATCTCTCCTGGTGTAATGATCCATGTCTCGGGGATGCTTTGCATCTTGGTATGATCGGAGACTCTTTAGGGGCTACATATCTTTGGACCGGTCCGACTGGTTTTACAAGTACTGTTCATAGTCCGTGGATATATCCAACTACTTGGGCCGATACAGGCAGGTATCGCGTCATTCGCACGATAGGTGGTATTGACGATACAGATTACGTGCGTGTTGTGATACATCCATTACCAGTTGTGACACCAACCAGCAACATCCCGAATACGTGTGATCCTCTTGTAAGCCCGTTCAATCTGTTTGTGAACCTTGATTCAGCCGGAGAGACATTTCTATGGTCGGGCCCCGGCGGGTTTACTTCCACGATGCAGAACCCTGTAATTGCGCCATTTGATTCTTCGTTGCAGGGCATCTATACAGTTACCGGTACTACTATATGGGGTTGTAAAGCTACCGCGAGTACCACAGTAACGCCAGGTGTTACTGCCAAGTGGGATGCTGTCATTCACTACGGTTGTTTGTGGGATACTGTTTATTTCACTAATTACACAGTCAATGCTTCATCGTATACATGGGTATTCGGAGATCTGACCCCGGATATAAATACTCGTCATGCAATGCATGTGTATAAAGCAAGCAATAAGATATGGACAGTAATGCTTCGAGCCAGCAATGCATTTTGCTCAGACTCTGAAACGCACGCTATAGATGCGCGCCATGAGGTGCGTGCAGTGTTTGACCCGACACCTGATACGATCTGTTTTAACGGTGGGACCAATTCGATCACATTTAACAATACGTCTTTTGCCAATGATAGTATAAACTCAGGTTTAGCGGTAAATGGCAGCTACTGGAGGTTTGGAGATGGAACTGTTGATTTCACAAATGCAACACCGCCACCGATTACCCATACCTATACGCAGCCCGGTATATTCCCGGTAACGCTTATAGCTGTAGATGCAATGGGTTGCCCCGATTCTGTTACACATCCGGTGCATGTTGTTCACCTTGATATCAAGTCGTTCAATGATACTATGCTGTGCATATCGCAGCCACTGGCGTTAAAGAATAAGATTATATCAATACCCGATGCAGAGTGGAGCTACAAACATTTCTGGACACATACACCGGAAAATCTGGACAATGATACGGCAGCCGTTCCATCTTCGTTTGGTATCGGATTATTCACTAATATTCATACGGTAACAGTGCCGGGCATATTGCCCGATGGCTGCCCTGCCTATGATACAATGACCATTAATTCGATATTGGGCAAGAAGCTGCAGAGCCTGACGGTATCACAGACGATAGACTATGGTTCCAGCATTCAGCTTAATGCATCAAATGAGGTGATTTATTACTGGATGCCTAATGACGGCAGCCTTGATAACAACAACATCAACAACCCGATAGCGACACCGAAGCGTACAACGACCTATACGGTATATGGATTTGATGATAACGGTTGCCGTGATTCAGCGTACATAACAGTGTATGTGGACACGACCATGGACCAGGATGTGCCAAGTGCGTTCTCTCCAAACGGGGATGGTCTGAATGATGTGTTCAAGCCGGTAGGAATGAAATTCCAGAACATGGTAGAGTTCAGGGTATTCAACCGCTGGGGTCAGGAGATATTCTACACCAACAGTAAGGAAGTTGGTTGGGATGGTACTTTCCAAGGCACTAAGCAAGACCTGGGTGTATACAATTACCTGATCATAGTAGCCCGGCCGGGGCAGAACAACATTGCCTATAAGGGGAATGTGACATTGATAAGATAAATTGGTATTATTTTTAATAAAAAGTCCCTGATTTTCAGGGACTTTTTTTATGTCACATAAGATAAATTGAAAAAAAATTTATCTGAATAAGATAGCCAACCCTAATTACGTTTAAACATGTCTATAAATACATCATGATGTGTAAAAATTACATCTTGCTGTGATGAAATAATTGTTATATTTAACCAAAGTTTTAAAATCAGGAGAATCATATGCGTAATCAATTTTTTTTATTGTTACTGATCCTAGTTATAGCTAATGCGTCTTCCGGTCAAATCGTAGGTACAAACTGTTTTTTACAGGGACAGTGGACAGAAGTCGGTATTAATCCTATGGGGGCTTTTGGCACGTGTGGTTCCCCCGCTACGTATCATGCCCATGCCTGTTGCGGTACCGTTACTGCTTTTACCCCAGGTAGCAACATGGACGTTTCGCACGATTGGGGGCACGATGGCTGGGCCGTAGGATCTCCTATGTTGATGGGGCCATACACACAACCAGGCTTTCCACAGGAAGGATGGAGCGTTCAGGTAGGGGCTACAGAATACCGTAACTGGGCTAGTGGTGCGGCATGCACAGGGCCTTTTATGGTGCCGGGTGGCAACACAGCTTATTCAAATGTGGGTGGAAATAAAACAGGTTTATGGGTGGGGAATATTGTAGGACTTAACATCAGGCAGGAAACAAAAATCGATACGCAAGCTTCATGGATAGTTGTTACAACCAAATTTTACAACACAACAGGTGCTACGATCAATAATGTATATTATGAGCGCACCAATGATCCGGATAATACATCTTTCTGGAGCGGCACGCCTGTTACCAGGAATATTATTGTACACCAGAACGAAGATTCAAGGCATCTGGTACAGGCCGTTGCTCATGGTAATACTGCTGCTTCAGGAACCACGCCGGCATACAATCGTTACAACAGTTATATGTCTCTTGCCACTAAGGATTGTCGGGCAAGATGTGGTTTTGTACCTGCCTTAACTCCGAGTACCACCCCCCAAACTTTATGGGCAGGCACTGGTACTTCGCTTTTCCTGCTTAACGATAGCAATTATAATGATCAGGGCATTTTTCTTGTTTTTAATATTGGAAACATTGCTGCAAATGATAGTGCGGTTGTTTCGTATGCCTACATTTATAACTACCCTAATGGCCATAGCGGTATTGATAGTGCGCTGCCTGATCCGGTACTTAGCGTTGGCGGCACTAGAATAACAACATTCCCAGATACTTTTGACATGTGTACCTTACCTCCCGGGGTAGATACGGTGCCTATTGATATACTTTATGCTGAAGATAAATGCTGGACATGGAGTAAATGGACTTGGACACCAGGTATCGGTCTTTCTGCAACGACCGGTGCTCATGTAACAGTCAGCGGAATATCTTTAACAGGTCCTACAACATATACTATCACAGGTACGGATAGTGCAACTGGCATGAGATCATGTCATAACCGGGTAATGTATATAACGATTAAGCCATGCCATTTTGCTTTCACAAACCATCCTTGCCTCGGCGATACACTTAAACTTGATATGTACGGAGATTCAGTAGGCGCTACTTATTTCTGGTACGGTCCGGCTGGTTTTACGGCGTATGTGCGGAATCCATGGAAATTCCCCACCACCTGGGCTGATACGGGTACCTATTATGTAGTGAAAACTATTGGTTCATTGCACGATACCGATTTTGTACATGTAACCATTCATCCGCTTCCAGTTGTGACACCAACCAGCAACATCCCGAATACGTGTGATCCTCTTGTAAGCCCGTTCAATCTGTTTGTGAACCTTGATTCAGCCGGAGAGACATTTCTATGGTCGGGCCCCGGCGGGTTTACTTCCACGATGCAGAACCCTGTAATTGCGCCATTTGATTCTTCGTTGCAGGGCATCTATACAGTTACCGGTACTACTATATGGGGTTGTAAAGCTACCGCGAGTACCACAGTAACGCCAGGTGTTACTGCCAAGTGGGATGCTGTCATTCACTACGGTTGTTTGTGGGATACTGTTTATTTCACTAATTACACAGTCAATGCTTCATCGTATACATGGGTATTCGGAGATCTGACCCCGGATATAAATACTCGTCATGCAATGCATGTGTATAAAGCAAGCAATAAGATATGGACAGTAATGCTTCGAGCCAGCAATGCATTTTGCTCAGACTCTGAAACGCACGCTATAGATGCGCGCCATGAGGTGCGTGCAGTGTTTGACCCGACACCTGATACGATCTGTTTTAACGGTGGGACCAATTCGATCACATTTAACAATACGTCTTTTGCCAATGATAGTATAAACTCAGGTTTAGCGGTAAATGGCAGCTACTGGAGGTTTGGAGATGGAACTGTTGATTTCACAAATGCAACACCGCCACCGATTACCCATACCTATACGCAGCCCGGTATATTCCCGGTAACGCTTATAGCTGTAGATGCAATGGGTTGCCCCGATTCTGTTACACATCCGGTGCATGTTGTTCACCTTGATATCAAGTCGTTCAATGATACTATGCTGTGCATATCGCAGCCACTGGCGTTAAAGAATAAGATTATATCAATACCCGATGCAGAGTGGAGCTACAAACATTTCTGGACACATACACCGGAAAATCTGGACAATGATACGGCAGCCGTTCCATCTTCGTTTGGTATCGGATTATTCACTAATATTCATACGGTAACAGTGCCGGGCATATTGCCCGATGGCTGCCCTGCCTATGATACAATGACCATTAATTCGATATTGGGCAAGAAGCTGCAGAGCCTGACGGTATCACAGACGATAGACTATGGTTCCAGCATTCAGCTTAATGCATCAAATGAGGTGATTTATTACTGGATGCCTAATGACGGCAGCCTTGATAACAACAACATCAACAACCCGATAGCGACACCGAAGCGTACAACGACCTATACGGTATATGGATTTGATGATAACGGTTGCCGTGATTCAGCGTACATAACAGTGTATGTGGACACGACCATGGACCAGGATGTGCCAAGTGCGTTCTCTCCAAACGGGGATGGTCTGAATGATGTGTTCAAGCCGGTAGGAATGAAATTCCAGAACATGGTAGAGTTCAGGGTATTCAACCGCTGGGGTCAGGAGATATTCTACACCAACAGTAAGGAAGTTGGTTGGGATGGTACTTTCCAAGGCACTAAGCAAGACCTGGGTGTATACAATTACCTGATCATAGTAGCCCGGCCGGGGCAGAACAACATTGCCTATAAGGGGAATGTGACATTGATAAGATAACAATGATGATTACAGGATCATAAAGAAAATCCCCTGCTTATGCAGGGGATTTTCTTTACCGGTAAATATGTTAATTATCCAGCTTTACTTCAAGCAGCTTCGGCCAGTATTTACCGGTAATAAATATACGGTTGCTGTCAGCATCAAAGGCGATACCATTGAGTACATCCGGGCCGTTGTTTACACCTGTCGGAGGTGGTATGGCTATTGTATGGCGCAAATCACTGAGGTCTATTCTGCCGACTACATGGCCAGTGGCAGTGTCTATCTTTACGATCATATCAGTTCGCCAAACATTGGCATAAATAAACCCTTTGATCATTTCAGGCTCATTCAGTTCTTTTACCGGGCCATATTCGTCTGTAACACGCAGTTGCTTTATCTCCCTGAAAGTTGCCGGGTCAAGGAAATGAAAAATACTGCCCCCGTCATCATATATCAGGTGGACGCCATTATTGGTCATTCCCCAGCCTTCCGAAGCACTAAAAGAGAAAGTTTGTTCCTGCTTCAGTGTCGCTGCATCATACACAAATCCCTTGCCTTCCCTATATGTAAGCTGGTATATTTTTCCATTCAGAACTGTAAGCCCTTCACCAAAGTAACGGTTCTCTAGTTTGCGGCATAAAAGGACTTTTCCGGATATCAGGTCCACCTTCCGGATATCAGAATTTCCATACTGGCCGGTACTTTCATACAGTACACCATCCTTATATTCCAGGCCCTCAGTAAACGCCGTGGGATCGTGCGGGTATTGGTTGATAATTTCATACCTGATAGGTGCGGGTATAACGATTGTGCCGGAACTACTGTCATTATTTTGCGCATTACCTGAGGGAGCTCGCTCATTGTTGCAGGCAGCCATTACTAACAGGCAGACAGGCGCCAACCAATAACTACGGTTTGAATTTTTCTGTTGTTTCATATCTTTTAAAGCCTATCGGTGTATACCGTGACGATTTCTGAGTTTCGGCCTGTTCATTCATTTTTTGAATGTCAGCCATGCCGGCAAAGCTACTGTAGTAGGCTACTTCTATGCCCTTTTTTATTATCTCATCTGCCATTTCCATTGTAAAATCTGCCGGTTCATTGATAATGGCCAATGTATTGTATTGCGGGTCGCCCTCATTCATGTCGCTATGGTGTGGCAGCAATAACACCAGTATCTCACCGGTGATGATTGGGTTGAACGAAATGCGGAACCCTTCTTCAGTATAACTCTTAAGTTCACCTAAGCTGTTTCTGAAAGTAATCTGCATAGGCATATCTCCCGATCTGAAAGTAATGGAAGGTAATTCGTTGCAAACACCATTTGTTGCTTCATTAAAAGCATGTAATGTATCCACAAAAAAACCTTGCTTATAGGTTGCGTTAGCATTTAAATACTCGGCTACTTTCTTTAAATGTGCCTTCAGCTCTGCATGTTTTTTTATCCAGTGTATCCTTCTTTCAGTTACACGGTTTACTCCGTCATTATACCGGTTGGCCGCATTCAGTATATCTGTGAGCATAAAATTGTTATTTGATATTTTGGGCAATACCGCCACAATTCCCGGCAATATTAATAGTTTGGCTGCGTTTATTGAAAATAAGTTCACTTATTAACTTTATTCTTACTTTTGTCTGAGATTCAATCATGAGAAAGCTATCCATATTAATTTTCCTTTTTCTGCTTGCGCATGGTGAGATATGGGCCCAGAGTGGAATAATAGCCGGTAAACTTACTGATGAAAATGACCAGCCGGTATCCGGTGCCACTATAAGGATAAGCAAAGCCGGTAAGGCTGTTGATACGTATTCTGATGAGGACGGTTTATTTTACACGCAACTGCTGCATTCTGACCTTTACCATCTTGACGTGATCATTCGCGGCAGGGTATTAAAGGCTGGAAAGGTTTACGTGCCGAATGTTCAAAAGAAAAAGAAGTTTTACTTTTTAAAAATAGCCGGTAACAAAATAAGGGTACGGATAGATGGTGAGGACCCATTTCTTAAAGCAAAGGTGAGTAAGATAAAGAATACAAACCCACATGATTTATTTGATTTTGAAGGAGATTTGAGCAACAACCTTATAGACCATGTAAATATGGGTAGCTACCGCCTGATCTGGTCAAGGCAACCCGATTCCACTAAATAATTTTGTCCTAAGCTTATTTCAGCACGCCAATATTATTCCTGAATATCTTCACTGCAATTGCCAGCAGTATCACCCCGAAGAACTTGCGTACCACAGTAATGCCCGATGGCCCCAGGATACGCTCCAGGAAGTTTACTGAGCGAAGCGTGATGTAAATAATAATGAGATTGATGCAGATGGCTATCAGTATGTTGTAGTACTGGTATGCTGCTTTCAGCGACATCACGGTGGTGAGCGTGCCCGAACCCGCAATAAGCGGAAATGCTACCGGAACTAATGTGCTGGATTTTGCGTCTTTTTCCGGCTTAAAGAACTCCAGTCCAAGTATCATTTCAAGACCAAGAATGAATATTACTATTGAACCGGCTATGGCAAATGATTTTATATCCAGCCCCATAAATAGCAGCATTTGTTCCCCGATAAAGAAAAACAACAACATAAGGGCACCTGACATTAATGTGGCCTGCAGCGCATTAATATCGCCTACCTTTTTTTTGATGGATATGATGATGGGCAATGAACCCAGCACATCAATTACCGCGAAAAGGGTGAATGTGACGGTTACTATCTGCGATATATCTAATTTACTTAAACCGATTCCTTCCATACTAACTCTAAGATACCTATTTTTGAAGTCTAAATAACAGGCATGGCTTTACAAAATTACAAACATACTGCTGCAAACCGCTTCATGAGTTATGTGCAGGTAGATACGCAAAGTGACCCGACTTCATCATCTCAACCTTCTACCGGCAAACAAATGGACCTTAGCCAATTATTGGTAGAGGAACTGCTTGAAATGGGTATTAGAGATGCGGAACTCGATGAATCTGGGTATGTGTATGCTACAATACCTGCCACAAGCGATAAAAACGTCCCTGTCTTATGTTTCTGCTCACATGTAGACACGGCACCTGATTGCAGCGGTAAAGGAGTGAAACCAATCTTACACAAACAATATAACGGCTCCGATATTATTTTGCCGGACGACCCGGGAGTCATTATTTCTACAAAAGATCATCCTTACCTCCTGGAAAGGATAGGGGACGATATTATAACCGCCTCTGGTACCACACTACTTGGAGCAGATGATAAAGCAGGTGTAGCTATTATAATGGACCTTGCCAATTATCTTATTCAAAATCCGGGTATCAGGCATGGTAAGATACGCATACTATTTACGCCCGATGAAGAGATAGGAAGGGGTGTAGCGGCTGTAGATATGGGGAAACTGGGGGCGCAATTTGGCTATACTTTGGATGGGGGAGAGCGTGGGCACCTGGAGGGGGAAACTTTTTCAGCAGATGCGGTAATAGTCACTTTTCACGGTATCAGCGCCCATCCCGGCTATGCGAAAGGCAAAATGGTAAATGCGATAAAAGCGGCATCTGCATTTGTGGCTATGCTGCCAAAAGACGAATGGTGCCCTGAAGTAACCGACGGGCAGCAGGGATTTGTTCATCCTACATCCATAGAGGGAGGGCTTGAGAAAGCCACTGTACAGTTCATAATCAGGGATTTTGATACCGCAAAACTATCGCTGTATGAGGATCGGTTGCGCGGCCTTGTAAAAGCAACCGTCGAGCAATTCCCCGGAATTACTACTGATTTCGTGGTGAAAGAACAGTACCGGAACATGAAGGAGGTACTCGATAAGCTACCTGAAGTAATGGATAATGCCGAAGAGGCCTATAAACGGGCAGGGTTGCAGGCAGTACGCATGAGCGTTCGGGGTGGTACCGATGGGTCAAGACTATCATTTATGGGTTTGCCTTGCCCTAATCTCTTTACCGGGGAGATGGGTATACATTCAAAGCAGGAATACGTAAGTGTTCAGGACATGGAAAAAGCGGTAGAGGTGTTGGTGCAACTTGCGGCCATTTGGGAAGAAAAAAGCAAATAATCCTGCATCCGCTTCGCAAAGCTATTACATCTAAAATAATATTGTATATTTGCAAAAAAGCCGGAAGCAATGTATAAAAGGAGATACAAAATCATTTTACTCACCATATTGGTGATATGTGTATTTGTCATTGCTATTATTGAATTGGCAGGCATAAGCGACCATTCTATCGGGTGGTGGAGGGATCGGCATCAGGGAGAAGCCAGCCTTTACGACAGGCATAACGACCGGTATTATCATGGTGATATATATCCCGAAGAAACGCTTTCGCGATCGGAACTAGTGGAAAGAATGCAGAAAACAACCATGCAGTTTTATGAAACCAAATATAGCTTTGGTGTAGTAAGGCAAGGTGCCACGGTAAAGCACGCATTCCGTTTCAAGAACACAGGCCAGCACCCGTTGATGATTGCAAAGTCTGATGTGTCGTGTAACTGCACGGTATCCGGCTTTCCTAACGATGCGATTGCTCCCGGACAGGAAGGGGAAATAACTGTTGAGCTGAATACGACGGGTATCAATCCAAGTTGGCAGGAAAAATCAGTTACCATTCACTCAAATGCTATGCCTGAATCTGTGGTCATAAAGATAGATGCAGAGATACAATAAAATGGCTTCAAACATTCTGCTGCATACACGTTTGCATAATTACCTTTCCCTGATACGGTTCAGTCATACGGTTTTTGCCCTGCCATTTGCGTTAATTGGTTTCGCGTATGGTTTAAAGCTGACAGGAAGTTCGACCTTTTCGCAGTGGCCACTGTTCTTTAAAGTTTTATTGTGCATGATATTCGCGCGTAGTGCGGCAATGGCATTCAACAGATATCTTGACAGGCACTATGATGCGTTAAACCCCCGTACGGCAAAAAGGGAAATCCCTGCGGGAATCATAAGGCCGCAACATGCGCTGATCTTTACTATTATCAATTCTTTGTTGTTCATCATTACGACGTGGTTCATTAATATGTCGTGTTTTTATTTATCATTTATTGCCCTGTTCATTACACTGTTTTACAGCTACACAAAACGCTTTACTGCTCTTTGTCACATAGTGTTGGGTGTTGGTCTTGCGTTGGCTCCCATTGGGGCTTTTCTTGCCGTAACCGGTTATTTTACTTTGCTGCCTGTGTTGTTCTCTTTCTCAGTTCTTACTTGGGTGGCGGGTTTCGATATTATATATGCGCTGCAAGACGAAGAATTTGACCGCAGCAATAAACTACATTCAATACCTGCGGCATTAGGAGTAAAAAAGGCACTATTAGTATCAATATTACTTCACGTGGGTACTGCGGCCTTTATAATCGCAGCTGGTGTATCAGGCCATTTTAACTGGCTATATTGGATAGGAGTTGTTAGCTACATAGCAATGCTGGTATATCAGCATATGCTGGTAAAACCATATGACCTGAGCAAAGTAAATATCGCATTCGCTAACACTAATGGAATTGCTGGCGTGTTATTCGCAATATTTACTATTCTATCCCTCTTTATCTAAGTATAAAATTCTTTTTGGATCACATACTGACAGCAATATATGCGATTGCTGAGAGGATAACCACTATAATAATAATCGGGATAACTTCATCCCGTAATCTTTTGAAAAATCTGTCTTTATTCATAATGTTCGGTAAAACGGTTGCTTTCAGGGCGATTTTTAATTTTATAAGTGTCTTTTGAAAGCAGTGTCTGTAGTATACTTTTTTTTGTTTTTTTTGTCATTAATTCTTCGAATTTTTCAATTGATCCTGTCGCCTTCAGATCAATACCTTTTCCGGTTAGAAAATAAGAAGACATTTCTTTTCTTTCAGTTACAAAATTATTAGACAACAGGTACTCTTTAATAGAATAATATGTTTCCATGATAAGTTCGTTCTGGCTGGGCAATATGCATTTATAAGAAACAGATTCTTTTACTAATTCATAGATATTGAATTCCCTGTCTACCTGGAACCCAGATAGGATACGGTTCAAAATGAAACGGTTGTATTTTGATAATTCCTGCCAGCCCTCAAACCCGTCCATATAATATGTTATTATACTAATTTTAAAAGTGTAAGTTATAAATAAATAATTATTTAACCAAATAGTGTTCCAGAAAAATTACTGTTTTCAGAAACGATTAAATAAAGTGGCAATGACGGAATATTTATAATGATAGCTACATTTGATCCCAAATTTAAAAGATATGAAAGAGTATATAACCATATTACGGTCAGACCTGAAGGAAATGGATCAGGAAGTAACAAAGCTGCTTAATCAAGCTTGGAAACCTGTAGGAGGTATAAGCATGGCATATAAGCATGAACATGGCGAGGGCAGGCACATTCCGGGTCATCTGGTCTATGCACAGGCCATGCTGAAAGAGAATGATTAAAAATGACTAATGCTTGCTATAAATACGGTAAGCAATACGATTGTTATTGATCCGGCCAAGGTTAGAATGATGCATGTATTGGCTGATGCATTATCATGAACGTGATTTTCCATGCCATCAAAACTAATGCAGGATATCCTCGCTTTGTCTGCAATGAGTGTTAGGTTATTATTAAGTTTGTGTAAACAACGCTATAAAAAATAAGCCCCGCATATGCGGGGCTTATTTTTTGGTGTTATTTTATTAAATCAGATGATTTCGATTTCAGCACCTGCTTCTTTCAGCTTGTTTGCTATATCGTCAGCTTCTCCTTTGCTTACGCCTTCTTTCACATTCTTTGGAGCGCCGTCTACCAGTTCTTTAGCTTCTTTCAAGCCAAGGCCAGTAAGGTCTTTAACGGTTTTCACAACATTCAGTTTAGAAGCGCCTGCATTCTTCAGGACAACAGTGAATGCAGTTTTCTCAGCAGCCGGTGCTGCCGCGTCGCCGCCGCCACCTGATACTACTACCGCAGCAGCAGCAGGTTCTATACCGTAATCTGCTTTTAATACGTTTGCCAGTTCCTGTACATCTTTTACAGTAAGAGAAACGAGTTGTTCGGCTAATGCTTTAATGTCTGCCATTTTTATAATTTTTGTATTGTTTTAAAAATTGTTTGTACTTTTTTACTTAAATATATATTGACTTGGAAGCCGTTGTTATTTGGAGGATATAATGCCCCCCGTTATTCTGCTTACGCTTCAGCAGTTGCGTCAGCGCCTGCCTTAGATTCGTGGTGGTGCAAAAGTGCAGCCAGAACACGCTTAGCAGGTGATTGGAGCAAGCCGATAACTTCGCCGATAAGCTCGTTCTTCGTCTTGATCTTCGTCAGGTTCACTAATTCATTATCTCCCGTGAATACATCTTCCCCTATCAGGGCCGCTTTCAATACCGGTTTTTCTTTATTGGCAGCATCTTTACGGAATGATGTAAGTATCATTGCTGGTTCTTTCGGAGAGTCGGAAAACATAAGTGCAGTCACGCCGTGCAAAGAATCATATACACCGGCATACTTACTGTCATTAAAGCTTTCGAGGGCTTTTCTGATGAGTGTATTCTTTGCAACCTTCATTTCTATATTTTTTTCGAAACAAAGCCTGCGGAGCTTGCTCACTTGTTCTACCGTTAATGATTCGGTATTAGTGATATAAAAATTGCTGTACTGAGTGAATTTTGACTTCAGTACTTCTATCGCTTCATTTTTTTGAGCA
>CAYSIG010000006.1:0-57217 GCA_964430995.1 uncultured Flavipsychrobacter sp. | reverse complement strand
GTGTCATTTTGTTTAATTTGTTAATTTGGCAATCCGGCAATTAGAAGTAACTCATTTCAAACGCCTGGAATTTTCAAATTAGTTAATCAATGTTTTTTCTTTTACAATTGGCACATTAACATTTGCCAAATTGTCGAATTATTACGCTACTGTTTTAGTATCAATAGTAATACCCGGGCTCATGGTGCTGGCCATGCTGATGCCCTTGAGGTAATGTCCTTTTGCAGTAGCCGGCTTCAAACGTACAAGGGTATTGATTAGTTCCTGAGCGTTCTCTGCAATTTTCTTAGGTTCAAAAGATACACGGCCGATAGATGCATGGATGATACCTGCTTTGTCTATCTTGAAGGCTATCTTACCACCTTTTACTTCGTTAACGGCATTTGCAACATCATTGGTAACAGTACCTGTTTTAGGGTTAGGCATCAGGTTACGAGGGCCTAATATTTTACCTAAACGACCTATCTTAGGCATCACTGATGGTGTAGCAACGATAACATCAACATCTGTCCATCCGCCTTCTATCTTTGATACAAATTCGTCCAGTCCTACGAAGTCTGCGCCGGCACCTCTTGCTTCTGCTTCCTTATCTGGGGTGCATAGAACAAGTACGCGCTTTGTTTTACCGGTACCATGAGGAAGCGTCACAGTGCCACGGATTGCCTGATCTGCCTTTTTGGGGTCTACACCCAGGCGTATGTGCATATCCACCGAGCTGTCAAATTTTGTGATGTTCACTGTTTTAACAACAGCTGCAGCTTCAGTCAGCGAATATTGTTTATTTTTATCTATCTTAGCTTCTACAGCTTTTCTTTTCTTAGAGATTGCCATTATCAAATGTTTTAATAAGGTAAAAAATTAGTTAGCCCATGGCGCATTGCCTTCTACCGTGAAGCCCATGCTGCGTGCTGTACCGGCAACCATTTTCATAGCGCTTTCCAAGGTGAAGCAGTTCAGGTCAGGCATTTTGTCTTTAGCAATGGTTTCTACCTGCGCCCAGGTAACTTTACCTACTTTCTGGCGGTTGGGTTCTTTTGATCCCTTAGGTTGTTTTGCCAGTTCCATCAGCTGAATAGCAGCGGGTGGAGTTTTGATAACAAAATCAAAGCTTTTGTCTGTGTAAACCGTAAGTGTTACAGGAAGTACTTTCCCTATTTTATCCTGCGTGCGCGCATTGAATTGCTTGCAGAACTCCATAATGTTGACGCCTTTAGAGCCGAGCGCCGGGCCGATTGGTGGGGCTGGATTAGCCTGACCACCTTTTACCTGCAGCTTCACAAAGCCGCTGATTTCTTTAGCCATTTAATTTTTTTTTGGTGTTAACGAATGTTCACCGCCTGCGCGGGTACTATATTCTCCCAAATGCAATCTTATAAAAAGAGCAAAATTGAGAATTGGAGTGCAAAGGTAAGGGAAAAATATAATTCAACAAGCAAAGAAGAAAAAATAATTTTTATCTCTAAAAAAGTGATAATAATAAAAAAGCCAGTCTGAGAACAGACCGGCCCCTATAAACCTTATGAAAAGCCAGATTGAGAACAATCCAGCTCCTATATACCCTATGACTACAAAGGTAGTGATTTTACATAAACAATAAAAACTTTTCTGGCATTTTTTTTCAGGTCATTAACATATGCAATGCATGCAAATATCACTTGCTAAAAACTAATTAATTGAGAAGAATCATTAGTTACGCCTTGCTTTGAGCTTTATGGTAACAGTAACATCGTCTGACATAGTCATGCTGTTACTGCCCACATTAAAATCTTTGCGGTTTAACGTGAATGTGCTGTTGAAATCAGCTTCATCTCCGAGTTGAATAAAATCAAAAGGTATTTCCATCTCCTTTGTTGTTCCCTTAATAGTCACATTGAAGATGCCGGCATATTGTGTGCCTTTCGGATATAGCTTCACTGACGAAATCTCGATTAGCTTATATTTCTCGACATGAAGGTAATTATCGTCTTTTATTGTTTTATCCCGCATACCTATGCCGGTTTTCAGTGTTGCTGACTCAACATAGCCTTTTAGTTTCGAGGACGATAATTTTTCCGGGTTGAAGACCATTTCTGTCTTCAGGTTAGATAGTTTTCCATTCACCGCCAGGCCAGCATTTTTCACCTTAAAAGAGATGTTATACGTAACAGGGTTCCAAGTCTGGCAAAGCGCCAAAAATGGAGAAATGAGCAATAAAGCGGATGCGATTACTATCTTTTTCATACTGCAATTTACGAAAGGTTTTTTAAGCGGAATTAATATTATGTAAAAGCCGGGAATGATTTTCCTCATTCCCGGCTTTCAAAATCACGATCATATTGCACTACTTTGAGGACTTGCCCATAGTGATAACATATTTCAGTATAATGTCTTGGTCTGCGCTACTGATGTTTTCAGTCCCATCTTTATTGGCTTTTTTTGCCATGCCAGGTACAATTTTGCGCCATTGATCTTCAGTAAAGGCAGATGGTTTTTTAGCCCCATGGCACATGGTACATTTTTCATCATAAACAGCCTTCCCTCTTTTTAATTCCTCAACGGTAAGACCGGGAAATTTTGTGGCGCCACGGTCGGCATCAGTTTGTGTCAGGGTCATGATTTTTGGGCTGCAGGATGCGACGAATACTGCTAATACTACAAATGCTTTTTTCATTCTTTTATACTTTTAAGAGTTATTGATAATCATTATTTTGAACAAAAATACGTGTATAAACGTATATTTTTTCAAAAAAAGATGCCGTCAGTATTAACTGAGCGGCATCGTAAATTGTACATAAAGAATTACATTTTTGTAAAAACGATATTGGCTTTTGCTTTGCCGTCATAAGTAGTTATAATCACTATGTAATTACCCGCTGTGAATTGAGAAATATTTAATTGTTCTTGTCGGTTTGATGCATTGGTGGAATATATAAGTTGTCCGATAGTGTTATAGACTTTAATACAGTCGCCATTTGCGATGCCTGAGATGTCAACCTTGCCACTGGCAGGATTTGGGTAAACTTTAAGCTGTTCTGCTGCTATCTCCTGCCTGCTGATACCTGTTGTACCGGTACCAAATGCTAATGAATGTGGGCTTGATGTAACATTGATAGCCGCAATTTGTGCGTAAGTTCCTTCATTGAATACTGTTACAGTATCTTTAAAATGGTTTACGATCCATATTTCAGCGCGGTCAGGATGGCGGTAAATATCAAAAGGTTCTCTGGTACCACAATTAATCGAATCAATGATTGTCATTGTTGAAGTCGAGTATACACGCACTTTTTTATCGCTTGGGAAAGTCACAAATACCTTACTACTGTCTGCGGATACCTCTATGCTACCCGGGCCAGTAACACCTGTTATTACCACTGAATCCTGAATAGTCTTGCTTGCAGCATTTATTTTATACACTTTTTTACTTGTCCATGCTACTTTATAAGCCAGTGTTCCCCCTGTTGTAAAGCGCATATCTCCATTGTCTGATGAAACAGGAGATACAGTAAATTGCGTGGCTGCAAGGCTGCCTGAATAGTCAACTACATACACCTTGTTGTCGCTGGTTACCCAAACCTCTTTTGAATTTGGACGTTCTGCTACAAATTGGGCGCTTGGTATAGCTAAACTGTCGGTAATAGTTTTGGTGAGGGTATTGATACGGCTCAAGCCATTATCTGTTCTTACAAACATTGTATTCGGTTCATTAGTGGCTGACATAGCATAAACTTTGTAGTTTATAGAGTCAGTAATTGTAAATGTTGATGGGTTTACGTAGTATATATACCGTTTTGCAGATGAGGACCCGAAGAAATTCGTACGGTCTTTTGATGCACAGACAAAACCGTATCCACCTGTAGGGTCACCTACGGTGCCGATTCTTGAATAGGCGGTTCCGTTTACCGATGCCATTCCGGTAAAGCC
This sequence comes from uncultured Flavipsychrobacter sp., assembly GCA_964430995.1. Taxonomy (GTDB): domain Bacteria; phylum Bacteroidota; class Bacteroidia; order Chitinophagales; family Chitinophagaceae; genus Nemorincola. Next base: position 53,317 of record CAYSIG010000006.1, on the reverse strand, counting down.
ACTCACTATTACTGGCTGGCTTTGGGCAGCAGTTTTAAGCCCAAATATTGCAATACACATTGTAAATATCTTTTTCATAACGCATTGTTTGTTTATGCAAAGCTATTTACTGACTAATGGTTACAAATACCGTTCATATGGTATTTTCTCCCGTATTTATACAGATTGAATTTAGCTGATAGGCATATGGATGGCCACAAGTGTGCCCTTGCCGGGCTGCGAGTCTATATCCACAGAGCCGTTTTGGAGCTGCACCCGAGAGTAGATGTTTTTGAGTCCTATACCGGTCTTTTTCAGGGTCTTGGGGTCAAAACCTTTTCCATCATCTTCAATAGTTACTGATATACCATCTTCATCCTTGTGTATCTGGATATCCAGTTTTTGTGCATTTGCATGTTTAATCACATTGTTCACAGACTCCTGTATCACTCTGTATAGCACCGATTCGATCTCCTCATCAAGCCTGCTGCCAAGCCCCGAGCATTCGAATGAAACCGACAGTTTATCGGGTTCTATACCAGATACCAGCTCCAGAACTGCTGATTCAAGCCCTGATTTTGCCAGGGCTTTTGGCATCATTTGGTGTGAGATTGACCGCAGTTCATCATAGCTCTCCGTCACCAATCGCATCACCCTGTCTGCGCCTGCATTGGCATTCTTATCAATATTGTTCTTGGCAAAAAAGGCATTAAGGTTCATCAATGACGCCGACAAAAGTTGGCCTACGCCATCGTGCAGGTCGGCGGCTATACGTTTACGTTCTTTTTCCTCGGCATTCAGTATTTCCCTTGTTGTTATCGCTTGCTGCTTGTTTATTTCAGTCTGCAGCCTTGCTTCGGCTTTCAGCTTTTTTCGATTGTAAAACAGGTATGCCACCACTGCGGCCACCACAAATAAGCCTATAATCAGGTACAGCAAAATGCTTCTTTGTTTTATTTTCAGGTTCTGTATAGTTGCCCGCTGGCTAAGATCCAGTATCCTCTTTTCTTTCTTCTCTGTCTCAAATTTTTTATCGGCTTCAGCCAGTTGCCGGGTTTTTGTCTCGGTAAGTATGCTGTCTTTTAATGCGGAGTATGTTTTGTGAAAAGAAAGTGCCTTTTTATAATCACCCTTGATCTCATAAATACCCGCAAGAAAGCTATTGACGTAGCTTTCCAGTTCTTTATAGTTTATTTTCCTGGCACCGGTCAATGTTTTCTGCGCATAAGCTATGGCACTATCATATTGCTTTAGCTCCCCGTAAGTTTCCGCGATATTTATGTAGGCGAGTATCAGGTCTAATTTTTTGCCTACGTTCGCTTTAATTTGTAATGCTTTTTTCATGTAGGCAAGTGCCGTTGCCGGGTCTTTTCTTTGCATATAGATTCCGGCTACGTTCTCCAGGCTATAGGCTTCACCTAGTTTCAGGGTACTATCTTTTTCGTTCACATGAAGTGCTGATTCATAGAAGTACAGGGCAGAATCCAAGAGATTGTTCCTCTCATAATCTATGCCAAGCCTGTTATAGCCATCAGCTAATGCAGAATGATTCTTAATACTGATAGCAACATTTATGCCATTCAGTAAATAGCCTCTTGATACCTGAGGGTATTTGTTTTTGGAGTATACCTGCGCGATAGCATAATACAGCATTGACAATGCTTCGGTAGGGGGGAGTTTTTCGGCTTTCCGCAGCCCATCAAGCAAGATAGTAGCTGCCGCGTCTGAGTGCCCATTTAAAAACATTTTTATGCCGTAAGTTCTCCTCGCTTTTATTTCGTTGTCAACATCATTTTGCTTGATAGCCAGTTCCAAAGCACTTTTGTAAAAATATTCAAGCGAGTCTGAATTGGTGTCATAGGCGCGTTGAAGGGCACTGAGCAATGTGTTGAGTTCAGCTTTTTCTTTTTGCGCATGTGCGCTGAAAGTCATACAGATTAAAAGCAGTATAAATGAAATTCTGTAAAGCATAAATTGAGGTGGTCAAGATAGTGAAAAATGCATAGCCGGGGAATATCTGCCATTAATGTCTTATTTTAGTGTTTTACGAAAACATAGCAGATCGTGGCAGGCATAGTTAAGATAGTGCTGGTTGATGACCATGCCATTGTATTAGATGGTGTTCAGGCTTTGTTGTCTGCAATTCCTTCTATACAGGTTGTTGGCAAGGCATCCGATGGAAAAGAGGCGATAGAAATAACCAAAGATGTTAGGGTAGATATGGTGATAACGGATTATTCAATGGACGGAATGGATGGCCTTACGCTTCTTAAGCATATTAAAGCCGACTATCCCCATATTAAAGTAATTATGCTTAGTATGCATGATGAACCGTCGATAGTGCAGGAAGTATATGCCGCAGGGGTAAATGGTTATATACTAAAAAAACATACGCACAAGGAGTTGGTAAATGCTATCTATGTTGTGGCTGGTGGTAGCCGGTACTGTAGCCCTGAGGTCAATAAGATACTGATGAAAAGGCTGCAACCCGAGGCAAGCGCACAACTTACCGACCGCGAACTTGATGTTTTGAAACTGTTGATTGGTGAACTCAATACCCGGCAGATAGCCGATAAACTGGATATCAGCGAGCGCACTGTGGAAACACATCGGAAAAACCTGTTAAGAAAAACAAATTCAACTAATATTGTCGGGCTGATAAAATATGCACATGCACAAAACTTGCTTTAATATAAAAAGTGTTACGTACACATTGCTGCTTTTATTACTCCCATTCCTGTCCCTGGCATGGAACGAAAGTGGCCATAATACTGCCGGGGCTATTACTTATCAGTACCTCAAAATGCACAAACCATCGGCAATAGACAAGGTAGTGAACGTACTCAAACAGCACCCCTGGTATAACACCCCCCGGTGGCAAAATAAGCTGGCCGGACTTACCACGGAGCAAAAGAACATTGCTTTGTTTATGCTGGCATCCACATTTCCTGATGATGCCCGAGACGACTACTCTTTGGGTGGCGGTGAACGAACGAAATGGCATTATGTAGATTATCCATTCGTTCCTGACGGCAGCAATGTCAAAGGCCGTCAGCCCGACCGTCCCAACGCGGAAGAGGTATTGCTGCGTTTATCCGGCTCGATAAAAACAGAGCGCAATCCAGAACAAAAAGCCATTGATTTGTGCTGGCTGTTTCACATTATACAGGACCTGCACCAGCCGCTGCACGTAGCCAGCTTATTTGATGAGCGACATCGTGATGGTGATAAAGGGGGCAATCACACATACATAATATTTAATGACGCACAACGTTCCGTAAAGCTACACAGCTATTGGGACCGGCTGGTGCCGGGTAATTTTAACAATATTCCTGAAAAGGCCAAAAACCTATTGCAGATGCCGCAATACCAGGAAGGTAAACTTGCTGAACTAAAGAATAATCCGGGGGTTAAGGACTGGATAATTAAGGAGAGTTTTGTGATTGCAAAAGAAGCCGCCTATAACAATGGAAGAATCAATGGCACAGAAAACAATCCATCGGCGGTAGACAACATTTATGGAAAAAATGCACGGAAGACAGGGGAGAGAAGAATAATCCTAGCTGGCATGCGTGTTGCCAGAGAATTAGAAAAACTATTTTGATTAAGTAGTGTATGCCTGATATACCTGAAAACAAGGATTTTGCAATATTTTTTCGATAAATGTATGCCACATGATATAAGTGTACATAGCAGTCATTTGCTTGATTTATTTTCTGTTTTTCTTTTGTTCTTACCCTTTTACCATTGCCTGATAATACATATGCACATAAGCATGGACATTTGAGTCATATTCATAGCTGATAATCGGGTTTCCGTATAGCCCCCATCCGATAGCCAGATCTGTTTTTATCATATTTTGCAGTTCAGATATTGAGGTAGATGAGTGAATTTTATAGTCTGTCATTGTGTATGGTTTGTTGCTAATGTAATAACTTTCGCCATTATCTGATGAAATTATTTAAATGCAGTATTAGCATTATTTTTTTTCATTTTTTGTTCATGTAAGTCCTTTTTTGTTAAGGGTATTGTTTAAAGCATCTTTTTGTAACTCTTTAAGTCAGTTAGGTATCTGCATTAGGTTTATAAGTAAATTGTTTGTTAAGTTCAATTTTCAATATGATTATTGAGTTAGTGAGGTAAAAAATAATTTCTGAAAATTTCTAAATCTACCAGATTTTTATACTTTTAAAGTCCTTTACCACCTTCTTTTTTCTAAAACACCATGAAACAATGATTTATCATTCGCTGATATTTTTAGCTGAACAGCTGAATAGTTATCTGAAGACAACTGACGGAAACGCGGGTCTGGCAAGCGATTTCACTAAACTGAAGAATGTTGCGCATCTTACAGATGATGAGGTGAAGAACCTGGATAATGTGCTGATTACTCTTGTGAATATTTCAGAAGAATTTACAATGAAGAATAATCCCAATTTCGCAAAGCAAGGCGAACAGGTAAATTACCGCAACGCACCATTGAATTTAAATCTGTATGTTCTTTTCTCAGTGTGCAATACTTCGTCTTATGAAAAGTCGCTGATTTTCCTCTCTCATATAATTTCGTTTTTTCAGGGCAAGAACACATTTACCAAACAGAACAGCCCTACAACAAAAGATGATATGGGAGATTTTCGCCTCATATTGGATATCTATTCACCCACATTCGAACAGGCCAATTATTTATGGAGTACCCTTGGTGGTAAACAACTTCCTTATGTCATGTATCGTGTACGATTGGTTGAGATTTTTAGGGATAATGTAACAGAGAGTCGTGGGGTTATCAAACAGATTGAGTTTAATGAAAGACTAAGTAATTGAAGATTCAGATCGCATAAAGGCCAAACGCCATGAAACTGAGTTACGAAACATTATTTGAGTTAAATATTATCCACCATTATCATCTTGATAATGGACAAGATATTTATGATACGTTAAATGACAAAGAGAAACTTGCATTTTCAAAGCGATACAGGGTGCCTGATTTCATGGATGTGTATCCTACACAGGCAACCAAAAAATTGTTGAGATCTTGTCATATCCAATGCAAAAGCACTGGTGACGGGATAATTGCCGGGGTGAGGTACAAGACTGAAGCTGGAAAAAAGATCCCGGAGGTAATGCCAGGCAACACTGATTGCTTCAGCTTTGGGATAAGGATCAATGACCCGTTGTTTGCGAATTACACCATCCTTCCGTTGCAGTCTTTGCCTGGTATGGTGTATTATTTTACAAATGATCCTGCTTTTTCCTCGCGGGTTTTTCCACATTTGTCTGCTACTCCGGGGGTATATGCGGGTGGTCAGGTATATTATCCTGGCGATATGGTAACTGATAATATTGCTTCTCCAACAAAATTATACATAGCACTTAAAAAAAACAGCCTGGATCCCGGTTCTATGGCCACTCCTGCCGGTAACTGGACTATTGACCCTTTGGTGAATGGCAGCCCGTTGGGGTATGTGAATGCCGCAGATATGATCAGGCGGTTTAGCTCATTGTTTATCTATGAGGTTAGTGTGCCGGGTAAATTGCCAGTCCTGTCGATAACAGATAGGAACGGAAACACAATGAATGTGATAACGTTTACAGAAACCGGAACCCTGAATAAACTGAAGGCGGATATAAGTGCGTTGCCTGATGGTCTTTACAAGGCCGACATCGCCACTGCTGATCTTAGCTACACCGACAACTTTTATTTTTATCATATAGCAGATAATTCAGCATGGGGCATAGCAGATATTTACGTGAAAACCGGGACAACTGCATACGATCTGTTCAATGCAGATGATTCGTTGAGGTCGCCTGCATTTAACCTGAGGTTTAAGAACCGGTCTACGTTCTGGCGTTACATCGGCGAAAAGTTCGGGGCAGCCTCCGTCAGCGATAATGCGCTTCCACTTACCAGTCAGGGGTTTGTATCCATTAAAGTAAAGGATAAAAATAATGTGCTTACCTCTGTTGATTTACCTAATGCATCTGCGGCGAGCATAATAAAACCGGAATTAAATCAAATTTTTTCAGACATATTCATTTAAACCAATTTTAAAAACACATGGCAACATACAAAACTCCCGGTGTATATGTGGAAGAGATTCCGCTACTACCCCCTTCCGTAGCCGAGGTGGAAACGGCTATTCCAGCTTTTATAGGTTATACAAAGAACATTACCTACAATGGCTTATCGCTGTTGAACAGCCCGGTCAGGATAAAATCTCTGAAAGAGTATGAGCAGATTTTTGGCGGGCCTGAGAATACTGTGTTCAGTACTTCTGGGACAACAGGTATAAAGATCAATAAAAGCGCTTCCGGTGTATTCTCACTGGATTCAGACCTTACTGATCCATATACTACGCTGAAGTTCCGTATGTACTACTGTCTTCAGTTGTACTTTGCCAATGGTGGCGGGCCTTGTTATATCTCATCCGCGGGGCAAACCGGGGCTGCTGTAGTGGTTGCGCAAAGCAACCTGAGCAATGCTTTAGCGGCTATTCAGAAAGAAGATGAGCCGACGCTTATCGTTTTCACGGATGCAGTAGCACTTACCGATATTGACCAATATTATAGTTTGTATACAAGTGCACTCACCCAGGCGGCATTGCTGAAAGACAGGGTTGCACTAATTGACTTATTCATAGCGGCCGGTGAAAAAGGGAAGAAAGCTTTTACTGATGCGTCTGTTGGTGCTGCTTTTCGGACTAAGATAGGTGTAAACAACCTCAGCTATGGCGCGTCCTACTATCCATGGCTGCGCACAACGATCAGCTATTCGCTAAATGAAGCGCTGCAGCCTGTGGTAAGGGGTAGCGGACCATCGAATGCTGAAATACCCGACAACGCTGTGTTACGTAATGACAGTAATACGGCATTATCAATTTATCACCTGAACAGCGCGTTATACAACACCATCAGACAACAAACTGATGTGTTCACGCTGATACTGCCGCCCACATCGGCAATAGCAGGTGTGTGTGCAAGTGTAGATAATACACGTGGCGTTTGGAAGGCCCCGGCCAATGTGAGTCTGAATATGGTTTCTGAACCTATGATAAAAATCGATGACAGTGACCAGGAAGACATGAATGTAACCAGTACAGGTAAGTCGGTTAACGCAATAAGATCATTTAGTGGAAAAGGCGTGCTGGTATGGGGCGCACGTACCCTGGCAGGTAATGATAATGAGTGGAAGTATCTGTCTGTAAGGAGGTTCTTCAATATGGTTGAAGAGTCGGTTAAAAAAGCAACAGAACCTTTTGTGTTTGAGCCTAACGATGGAGGTACCTGGGAAAAAGTGCGTGGAATGATCTCCAATTTTCTCACCCTTCAATGGCGTGCCGGAGCACTACAGGGTGCAAAGCCGGAGGATTCATTCTTTGTAAACGTTGGCCTCGGTGAAACAATGACCGCGCTGGACATACTGGAAGGTCGCATGATAGTGGAAATAGGTATGGCTGTTGTTCGCCCGGCAGAATTCATTATACTCCGTTTCAGTCATAAAATGGTTCAATCTTAAAAACTAACTCAATATGGCTTATAAAACACCCGGAGTATATGTGCAGGAGATTTCACTTTTCCCGCCATCGGTAGCAGAAGTAGCTACGGCTATACCTGCATTTATTGGGTACACACAAATTGCGGTTGCTTCAGATGGCAAGTCGCTCAAAGATGAGCCCACCAGAATAAAATCATTACTTGAGTATGAAAGTCTCTTTGGTTATGATTATGTTCCTGATACAATTACTTTGACGCTGGAAGCTGTCACTAATGCGATAAAAGAAGTTGCCCCTGATAAGAGATTCTTATTATATACCTGCCTGAAACAGTATTTTGATAATGGCGGCGGCCCCTGCTACATTGTTTCTGTCGGTTCTTATTCCGATACGATCACTTATCAACCCATGTCCGACGGAATGGCTAAGTTGTCGTCGTATGACGAACCGACACTTATCCTTTTTCCGGATGCTGTAGCGCTCCTGAATGCAAGTAACGAGCCGGATCTGATAAAGTTCAGCCAACTGCAGAAAGAAGCGTTGTCTCTGTGTGCGTCAATGCAGGACAGGTTCTGCATATTCGATATTTTACAGGGGGACAAAAGCAGCGGCACATCGGTGCAGCCGATTGATGACTTTCGTGATGAAATAGGCGTAAATAACCTGAATTACGGCGCAGCGTATTATCCATGGGTAGTTACCAGCTATACTGTAGATGTTGATTTTCGTCAACTTGTTTTCCAGGATGATACAGTACCGGCAAATCCGATAGATGAATACAGTGCAGCATTTTCCAAGAATGCCACGGAAACAGCATTGGTAGCAGCAATAAAAAGCAGGATTGAAGATACAGACCTTGTACTGACACAAATACCCGGAACAGCTGAAGAGGAGAAAGAATTGATGGTTAATGGCACAGCTTCGCTCTCTGACCGGTTAGGCACATTTGCCAAAAACGTTGCAAAAAATATAACTCCCGATACCAATCTGGAGTCGTACATGAACCTTCTTGGTTCAGTTGCTGCTTCGTTCCTTGCCATTGAGGCTGTAATTTCTTTATCGCCTTCGTCGCCGCTGAATACAGATATTAGCAGGCTGAAGGCAGATACAAAACTGACGGATGCCATAGTGAAACTGGTGAGCGTTGAGAAGAACACTCACGTTATAGCTAATATGCCGGGAGCGCGTGATGCCGAAGCGCTCTTTTACGGAGGTCTGGACGATACTGAATGGCTTCAAACGCTTAAGTTTTCTACGGTCACCACTGACTTGGTTGTTTATACGCACGACAGCGCGGGCGCTGTGGCAATCATACAGTTTTTGAAAGATACGGTAACAACATTGCTTTCCTCATTTGATGCACTGCTGGGGGCAGTCTTGTATTACGAAGAGCAGGCCGAGTCTGCGCTATGGACGGGCCATACTTTTTTCACAGGTGTGAGTAACGCTGTTACGCTGAAGATGCGCACTGTTCCGCCCTCCGGATCAGTAGCAGGCGTTTATGCTTACGTGGACAATGCCCGTGGTGTATGGAAGGCACCTGCCAATGTGAGCCTTAATAATGTAATAGGCCCCGTGGTAAAGATAGATAACAGCGATCAGGATGATATGAATGTAACAGACACCGGGAAATCGGTAAATGCCATACGTTCTTTTGCCGGTAAAGGGACACTGGTATGGGGAGCCCGGACACTGGCCGGAAATGACAATGAATGGAGGTATGTGCCTGTAAGGCGTTTCTTTATCATGGTGGAGGAGTCTGTTAAAAAAGCCACTTTTCAGTTTGTTTTTGAGTCTAATGATGCCAACACATGGACCAAGCTCCGTATGATGGTGCAGAATTTCCTCACCTTACAATGGCGGGCCGGGGCATTGCAAGGTGCTAAACCCGAGGACGCTTTCTTTGTAAATGTAGGACTGCATGAAACAATGACAGCAGAAGACATACTTGAGGGCCGCCTTATAGTCGAAATAGGTATGGCGGTCGTTAGGCCCGCTGAATTTATCATTTTACGCTTTACGCATTTAATGCAAGACAAATAAATCAATTCAATTAAAAAACCTTTTAAAATAAAACAAATGGCAAATTATCCACTTCCGAAATTTCACTTCCAGGTTGACTGGGGTGGCACACGCATCGGTTTTACTGAAGTTACCGGTTTACAGATCGAAACAGAAGTAATAGAATACCGAGAAGGCAGCAGCAAGGAATACAACAAAGTGAAAATGCCTGGTATGCGCAAGTACGGGAACATTACACTGAAGCGGGGCACTTTCGCTAATGATAATGAATTCTATGACTGGATGAATACCGTGAAGTTGAATACTATTGAAAGGCGCGACCTTACCATCAGCTTGCTGAATGAGGAGCACCAGCCGGTAATTACATATGCTGTGAAGAACGCTTTCCCGGTAAAAATACAATCGGCCGACCTGAAAGCTGATGCTAATGAGGCTGCGATAGAAACGCTGGAGGTTGCACATGAAGGATTAACAATAAAAAATGGCTGATAATTATGGCCTTTGATGCTAAGTCTGGTTATCCGCCTTTAGGGTTTCACTTCAGGGTTGTATTCACCGGTATCGGAGAAGAAGAAATAGACAGCCGTTTTCAGAACGTTTCAGGCCTCTCTATGGAAATGGAAACTGAAGGTAGGAAAGAAGGTGGGGAAAATCGTTTTGAACATGCATTACCTGTACGGGCTAAATTCCCGGCACTGGTATTGAAGCGGGGCCTGATCTCTGATTCAAAACTGCTTGTTGAATGGTGTAATAATGTGTTCAATAATTTTGTCATTGAACCTAAAGACCTTACTGTCAGCCTTTTAAATGAGGAACACGAGCCGTTACTGACGTGGAATGTCGTTCAGGCATGGCCCAAAAAGTGGAGTATGAGCGACCTGAACGCGGAACAGAACAGCCTTGCTATAGAAAGCTTTGAATTGCAATATCAGTATTATACCATAGAAACATAGATGTATGCCGATTGAGATACGTGAGCTCACTATTAGAGTAAGTGTGAACCAGAGTCCGGCAGAGGACAGTCCTTCCGGCGGAGCAGCCGGAGGTGGCGGTAGCCCGCAGGGTGGTGGAGGTGGTGGAGACAAAGATCAGGTAATAGCTGAATGCGTGGAACAAGTAATGGAAATACTAAAAAATAAACTGGAACGCTGATGCCCGATAATGTTTCAAAAATGAAGATTGTAGCCTATTCCAATCCGCAAAGCAAAACGGAGGAAGGCTCAATGGTCGTGCAGGTGAACCCTGATTCATATAGCCAGAAAATAGAGATCAAATACTCTGACAAACAGGCCCAGGGTACTACCGGCAGTTTACCGAAGTTTTCAAAAGTAGAGCCTCAGAAGATGGATTTCGAGCTGCTGTTTGATCGTACAGGCGTTATCAACGGCGCAGTTGCGGGCGAGTTGGGTGTGGATGAGGATATCGAAAAACTGCGGAAACTGATAATAGAATATCAGGGAGACAAACACCGTCCAAGGTTTGTGAGTGTTTATTGGGGAACGTTGAAATTTGATGGTGTGCTGGTAACGATGGATATTAGTTATAAGTTGTTCAATAGCCAGGGAGCCCCACTGAGGGCTATTGTGAAAACCTCGTTCATGGGTGCTGTTGAAGATAAGAAAAGGGTTGCGCAGGAAAATGCACAATCCCCCGATCTGATGCACGTACGTGTAGTTAATGAGGGTGATACATTGCCATTGCTGTGTTATCAGATATATGGGGATTCTAAATATTACATAGAGGTTGCACGGGCGAATAACCTTACCGATTTCAGGTATTTACAAGCGGGTTCAAAAATTAAGTTTCCACCATTAGCAGATTAGACTGATGACTGATAGCCGTACTATAGAGACCACCAGACAAAGTACCGTAGTGACCCCGGTGATAAAAATTGAGGGCACTGAGATACCCCTTACATTACAAATTGAAGCAATTGTAGTTGATAAGGGCGTTAACCGCATTGCGTCAGCAAGATTAGTCATTGTTGATGGTGACTCTTCGGCACAGCAATTTTCGGCAAGCAATGACACCCTGTTCATTCCTGGTAAAAACATTGAAATATTGAGTGGCTATGAAGCAGATACCTATACCATATTTAAAGGGGTGATTGTAAAGCATACAATAAAGCTCAGGGGCTCAGGCGCACAACTGTTGATAGAATGCAGAGACAAAGCTGTTGCGTTGACACTTGCCAGGCACAACAAATATTTTGGTGAGGGTATTAAAGACAGCGATGCAATTGCACAGATTATCAACACTTACGGCGGATTGGTGTCTGACATCGCAGATATGCCGCTTACTACAAATGACCTGGTGCAATATGAAGCCACTGATTGGGATTTCATTGTTACGAGGTCTGAGCTGAACGGGATGCTTGTATACACAGATGATGGCACTCTTTCAATAAAAGCCCCGGATATTGCACAGGCTTCTGTTTTAGAATTGTCTTTTGGTGCAACAATACTGGAGCTAGACGCAGAGATTGATGCCCGTATACAGTATTCATCTATCAGCGGACGCACCTGGAATCCCGCATCACAGGAGATAGATACGGTGGAAGGACAAGCCCCCACCGGGGAACTCAATGGCAATCTCACTCCAGATGATTTGGCAGACGTATTCTCTGTAGGTGACCTTTATCTGAATCATGGCGGTACGATAATTCAACCCGAGTTACAGGCTTGGGCTACTGCACTGAAGCTGAAGCAAGTTCTTTCAAAAGTACGTGGAAGGGTCAAGTTCAAAGGAATTCATACGGTTAAGCCGGGAATGATACTGAAGTTGAGTAATCTGAGTGACAGGTTCAATGGTAATATTTTTGTCAGCAATATACAGCATGTCATCTCGGCAGGAGAGTGGCAATTAGAAGTCCAGTTCGGCCTTGATCCGTCCTGGTTCACGGAAAAGTATGAAACAAGCATAAAGCCGGCATCTGCATTGATACAAGCCGTGCCCGGATTACAAATAGGAATAGTGACTCAATTAGAAAGCGACCCGGATGGGGAAAACCGCATACTGGTACGTATGCCAGTTATCAGTGCTGATGAGCAGGGTATATGGGCACGCTTATCCACACTGGATGCGGGTAATGAAAGAGGTAGTTTTTTTCTTCCGGAGATAGGTGATGAGGTGATAGTGGGCTTTCTGAACGCAGACCCGCGCAAAGCGGTGGTACTGGGAATGGTGAACAGCAGTTCGAAACCGGCGCCACTGACCGCAGCAGATGCAAACGATGAAAAAGGTTTTGTGACAAGGAGTAAAATGAAGTTCATATTTAATGACGATAAAAAATCAGTGACGGTTGAAACACCTGCTGGCAAGAAGATAATAATAGATGAGGATGCAGATGTAATGCAGCTACAGGATGAGCATAATAATTCTATAAAAATGGATAGTGATGGGATTACTATCGAAACCCAAGGTAAGTTAATACTGAAAGCGCTGAATGACCTGAGTGCGGAAGGGATGAATGTGACTATGAAAGCGAATGCATCATTTGCTGCGGAAGGGGCAGCCAGTGCAGAGTTGAAAGCAAGTGGTTCTACTACAGTAAAAGGATCAATAGTACAAATTAATTAAGAAGCAATGCCGCCAGCAGCACGAATAACAGATATGCATACTTGTCCGATGGCAACGCCCAATCCACATATAGGTGGCCCGGTGTCCGGGCCGGGTGTGCCCACAGTACTTATTGGTGGTATGCCCGCCGCCGTAGTGGGCGATATGTGTGTATGCACAGGGCCGCCTGATTCAATAATCATGGGTTCGGCAACGGTGCTGATCGGAGGAAAACCTGCCGCACGAATGGGTGACAGCACTGCTCATGGCGGCGTGATCGTATTAGGTTGTTTTACGGTAATAATAGGTGGGTGAACATGGAACAGAAACTAACATTTACAGGTAAGGGATGGAGCTTCCCGCCGCATTTTGATAAAGCCGCCGGTAAAGTGGAAATGCTTACGGATGAGGCGGATATTGATAGTAGCCTGGACATACTCTTTACTACAAGAATAGGTGAGCGTATCATGCAGCCAACTTTTGGTTGTGATCTTCAGAACATGGTGTTTGAGGCGATGAACCTGACTATGAAAACCTATCTGAAGGATATGATTGAAAATGCTATTCTTTACTTTGAACCCCGTATTACTTTAAACGCTATTGATTTGGATGACAGCATGGGAAATGAAGGGGTATTGCTGATAAAGCTTGATTATACCGTTCGTACTACCAACTCCAGGTACAACTATGTTTTCCCGTTTTATACAAATAACGCAACTACAATAATGAACAGTCAATAATGGCCTGCAACGAAAAAAATCCGCTTCAGAGAGATGGCTCAAGCCAGTCGCAACGCTTACTGAAAGCGCTTGACCCGGCCAATGCGCCTGTACAGGAGCTTGATTTGCGTGAATGGATGCTTTTTGCCGCCAAATACGCAGAAAAGATCAACTACTATTCCATAAAAGACAGTGTGCACCCCCGTGGTGACTGGAGGCCTTTTTTCATTCAGGATGAAAAGGAGTTAGATCAATTTTTAGAAGAAGTTGAGCTGAAAATAAAGAATGCAAATGATGATTTTTCTGATGATAATGTAAAGTCTGATGTAGAACCACATCTCGCACTGTTCATGTGTTTTCTCACATTGCTACGGCATTCAAAAGATTCTTTGAACGAGATCACCGGGCGACACCTTGATTTTTATTTTAAAAAGGTATTGCAGCTGCGCAACCGGGATGAGGTGCCGGATAAGGTACATGTGATATTTGAACTTGCACGAAATGCCTCTGACCATACGCTTCCTGAAGGTGCAATGCTGGATGCAGGAAAGGACAACAGTACAAAACCCAAACAACGTGCTTATGCTGTCAATAGTGAACTGGTTGTCAATTCTGCTTCAATTGCTGCTATGAAGAGTATCTGCCGTTCAACAAAAGAAGACAACAGTAGGCAGGTACAGTATGCGGACGTTACTTTTTCAGCTGATGGGTTAGGTACCCCTATCAAAGAAGATGTTCCGAAGTGGAATGCTTTTGGCAACAGTGCATGGCCTGTAGCATCACTTGGTTTTGCTTTTGCCTCTAAAGTACTATTATTGTCTGAGGGAGACCGTACAATAAAGCTTACGCTTACTTTCAGTAATGCGCTGAAAGCCCTCTCTGCTGTTGATCTTTCGAGCCTTTTCGTTGTTTTCTTTACTTCTGAGAAGGAGTGGATTCAGGGCGAGTTTCCGGTATCCGGTGCTTTCGAGCTCGGGCAGTCAGACACGCAACTTACCATTACGGTCAACTTGCCTGTAAAATCTGCCGCAGTTGTTCCATATGATCAGTCTGTTCATAAAGAAAACTATCAGACTGATCTTCCCGTCATGCGCATGTTGATGAAAACCGAAGGGGTTGCTTTCGATGTATATGAGGCCCTGGCAGGAACATCGCTGGCAAAGGTTCAGATTGATGTTGATGTAAAAGGATTGAAGAACCTGTCTGTAGAAAACGATAATGGTAAACTTGATCCTTCCAAGCCTTTTTTTGCATTCGGCCCCCAGCCTAAGGTAGGGTCGAACCTGTATATAGGTAGCTCAGAGATATTCCAGAAAGACTGGACAGAGATTACGCCCGCCATTCAATGGAAGAATTTGCCTGACGATATGGCAAAGCATTATAACTGTTATCGTAAAAATTATGTAAACGGGACTTTGAGCCAAAGCGTATACGATATTAATAGTTCAAATGAAAACGCTGCCGGTACAGGTGGCGGGAGGATAATAGCAGGGGAGGGGAGTTTTACTGCTGATGCCACTTATCTACGTGACGGGGCATGGTATCCCACTGATAGTGCGGGTAAAGAGATTGAATTGCTTGATGGTTCTTTCAAGCTTACTCCTCAGGGTGTAAAGCAACCTTACAATCCAAGCGCTTTCATTTATCAGTATCTTTACTTTAATACTAATATTAGCATTGCTTCCAATTACTACAGCCAGTCGCAGAAAGCTATTGTTCAGAATACATTGAATAAAGGGCAGAACGAGCTCACCTATTTAGGCTTTTCCGGTTTCGCCGGGCTCAATTCAGGAGTTAAGACGCAAACAGAGAATTACTCTTCCGGTGCCAAGGATAACTATATCCGCATAACACTTACCCAAGATTTTATGCACGATATATATCCGCAGTTGTTTGCTGTGGCTATGTCTAAAATGGGTTTCGGGGCATTGATACCAAAACAACCATATACTCCGGAGATTGCATCGCTAACAATAGATTATAAGGCAACCGCAAAAAATGATGTCAGCGTGCTCAGAAGCAGTGCTTCAGACGAACAGCTGAACGATTACATCAGTCGTAATATCCAGTTTTTTCACGAAACTCCATTTGGTCAGGCAGAGCAGCATATTTTCTTGAAATCCAAATATCCTGCCAGTGTTGCAGATACTATATACGGAATGCCGGTTATACCGGCGCTTTCGGGTTTTTACATTGGAATTGACGGTATCGGTCCGGGCTCAGTAGCGAGTATTTTATTTCAGGTATCAGAAGGAAGCGAAGACCCTACAAAGCCATCTTTTACCGAAACATTACAACCTGTATGGTATTACCTTTCAGGGAATGAATGGATAGCATTGGATAAACAGTACATTATTTATGACGATACCAATGACTTTTTAAGATCTGGCATTATCAGATTTATGATACCAGACGGGGCGGTGACAACCAATACGTTTCTAAATCAGGAGCTTATATGGTTGGGGGTGGAATTACCATCAGAACTAAGTGCTGATTCTGCATGTAAGTTTATCAATGTGCATATCCAGGCGGCTGAAGCTGAATTTGCAGACCAGGACAATGACCTATCCCATCTTAAGGATGGAATTCCTGAGAACACTATCAGTAAACTGGTGAACAGGTTGCCGCAAATTAAGTCCGTTAGTCAGCCGTATGCATCCTTTGGTGGCAGCCTTCCTGAAAGCGATGAAGATTTCCGACTGAGGGTTAGCGAACGGTTAAGACATAAGAACAGGGGCATCACTATTTGGGATTTTGAGCACCTCGTTATGGCCCGGTTTTCGCAGATTCACCGTGTAAAGTGTCTCAATCATACAAAATATGCAGATGCTCCCGAAGAGTATTGTGAAGTTGCGCCGGGGCATGTTACTATTGTGTGTATACCGGATATCCGTAACCAAAACAGTTTTGACCCGTTTGAACCCCGCGTAAGCAAGAACACATTAAGCGAGATACGTACCTGTTTACTGGAACTTACTGACCTTCATACTGACTTGCAGGTCATCAATCCTAAATATGAAGAAGTGACCTTTGAGTTCAAGGTGAAATTCTATGCAGGGTACGATAATAACCAATATAAGATACAACTCAATACAGACCTTGTCAATTACCTGTCACCCTGGGCGTATAGTTCCGATGCCGAAATTGATTTCGGCGGAACGTTGTATAAAAGTGTAGTTATTCGTTTTATTGAAGAACTGCGCTATGTTGATTATATATCTAATTTTAAAATGTACTTTACCGGCAGTGTAAGTGATCCCGATGTGTTGCAGGTGAGTGAGTCCAGGGCTATTCTGGTATCTGCCAAGGAACATAATATTGATACTCAAAATATTCCCGTTTGTCCATGAAAGATCAGTTAACCATATCTAAATCTATTGACGCCGGCCTTGGACCTGAGTATAATACTTTGCGGGAAGAAGGTGTAAAATATCTTACGGAGATTGCGAGTGCGCTTTGGACGGACCACAATGTACACGATCCGGGTATTACTACGTTGGAGATGCTCTGTTATGCACTTACAGACCTTAACTACCGGATTACGCAGCCTGTTGAGAATGTGTTGGCTGTAGAAAAGAACAATACCGACAATATGCATGCGCAATTTTTGTCGGCAATAAAGATACTTCCTGGTTATCCCGTAACAGCAGATGATTACCGCCAGTTATTTGTAAGGCTTGACGGCGTACGCAATGCATGGATTTTAAAATCAGAGCATAGCATTATCGCCAACTATAAACAACCTGATGGACATCCCCTGCTGCGGTATAAAAAATCGGGTGAGTTTCCACTCTCTGGAGCAGAAACTGAGTTTGCGCTGAAGGGGATAAATGATATACTCATTGACTTTGAAGAGTTCCCTGAATTAGGTGGCGATCCGGCCAAGATAAAGGCAAAGCAGAAGGACATTATTAAAGATGTGCGGTCTGTTTACCATTACTTCAGGGGGTTATGTGAAGACCTAGATGAGGTAAAGGCAGTAGAACAGCAAGAGATAGTGGTATGTGCCGAAATAGAACTTGATGCCGATGCGAGCCCGGAAGACGTATGGGCGCAAATTGTTTTTAATATTGGGTTATATCTTACCCCGCAGGTCAATTTTTACGCACTCAAAGAATTATTGGATAAAGGAATGCAGCCGGACGAGATCTTTGAAGGGCCTGTATTCGACTTTACGAGATTGAATGGCATAGATGCAAAATTCACGAAGCAAGGTTTTATTGTCCCGTCAGAACTTGCAGCATCACAATTGCGCACTGAGGTCAGGCTGTCTGATCTCTACCGTATTATAATGAAAATAGCCGGTGTTAAATTTGTTAAAAAGATTTCGTTTGGTTTTTGCGGTTGCAATGAACCTCAGGCTGCCGTTGCGAAGAAAATATTTAATTCCGATAAATGGCTGTTATGCATTGCTCCCGGCCATAAGCCGGTACTTTGTGAGAATAACTCATCGTTTACGTTTTATAAAGATGTAATACCCATTGAGCTGAAGCAAAAGAAAGCAAAAGAAAAGCTAAAAGAGCTGAGGCGGAAATGGCTTGATATTGTGGAGTCGAAAAAGACGGAAGATCTGCCCATACCGGAAGGTGATTATATGGATATATCCCATTATGAAACTTTTCAAAACCAGTTCCCGGAAAATTACGGTATATCACCCTCAGGTTTACCCGATACTGCTGATGAAGCGCGGAGGTCACTTGCTTTGCAACTCAAAGGGTACCTGTTGTTTTTTGATCAGGTGATTGCAAATTACTTCTCACAACTGGCAAAGGTAAGAGTATTACTTTCTGGCGACGACAAGATAAAAAAGACCTATTTTAACAATATAGTTAAAGGTATCAGGGATGCTGATAAGCTACTGGATGGATCGGCACAATGGATGCGTACCGTTGACGAGGCGATGACGGTGGCGAAGCTGGATAATTATAGCGAACGCAAGAACAAATTTCTTGATCATCTGCTTGCGCGTTTCGCAGAGCAATTCAGTGAATATGTATTCATCATGTACCGTATTTACGGCGACGATTACAAACGCAACATCATCAGGCATAAAGTCAATTTCCTGAAGGAATACGATCAGATGAGTGTGTGCCGTGGCAGTGGCATGGACCTTCACAATTCCAAAACCCCGGAAGAGCAGGCATTAAATGTTTCCGGTATGGAGAAACGTATTTCGCGCCTCCTTGGGTTTACTAATTATAAACGACAGCATTTAACGCCTGAAGATCATCTGTTATTTAAAGCAGATGCCACTCATTATAACTGGACGATTACACAAAACGCCCAGGTGATATTTAAAGGAAATGCTTCATATCAGAAAGAGATTGATGCTTACGATGACCTGGGACTCGTATCGGTATTGGCGTGCGACCGTGAGTACTACCGTTTGAAAAACGGGCCAACAGCAGGTAACGTAATTTATGACATAGTTAATGGCGAAGGGGAATATCTGACGGCAAATGATATGGAGATAAGTGCGGCTGGAGCAGAAAGCATTATTGACGGGATTATCAATTTCATGCGTACTGATTTTAAGATGGAAGGTATTTATGTAATTGAGAATATTCTTTTGCGACCCCCATTTGAATATAAAGGCGACACCGGCACAGAACGCCATTTTATGCCTGTGTGCATTGAGCCGAATGGAGACTACTGCAAGCCACTTGATCCGTACTCATTTCGTATTTGTGTAGTACTTCCCGGATATAGTATTCGTTTGCGAGACACTGCCTTCCGTGCATTTGCCGAGCGCCTTATTCGAATGGAAACACCTGCGCATATACTACCACGTATCTGCTTCATAGGACGTGATCAGATGGTGCTATTTGAGGGGTTATATAAGAAGTGGCTAGCGGCTAAGCATGATGCCGTAAGGAACGGAACACCAATGGATGTGCAGCTTAATGATGATTTCATTGCGCTCATTGAAGACCTGTATACCGTATATCCGCAAGGCCAGCTAAGCGATTGTGATGATGATACGGACGAAATAAATCCTATTGTACTTAATAAAAGTACACTTGGAACACTACAGGATAATACAAAAAATAATTCATAGTAAAAACACATAGCTATGCCACCAGTAAACAATATAAAACTTGATAGTATTACATCTGAATACAGTTCATTTGTTGATAACCAGGTACTCACAGCTAAACAACTAAATGATATCATTGAATTTTTTGAAGATCAGCAAAGGCTTACACGCACTTGTCTGATAGGCGTGGGAACAGTATGTGGCTTTGGTTTTAAAGGGGATGAGAAGGGCATTACAGTAGGTAAGGGGTGTGGTGTAACTACTGACGGGGACCTTTTTTACCTGCAGGATACGACTTTCGCAGATTTCCGTGTGTATGACAATTCACTGGTGAAGTACCCTCCGTTTTACCCTTTAGGGAATGATAAACCCCAGATGCCATTGTGGGAGCTTGTAGCTCCAGACGCTAATACAAAGAAGCTCCCGGCAGATAGCATGGCCCTTACAAATTTCAAAGCGAAAACAGGTAAGACCGTGCAGCAGATGGTTGGATTGCTCTATCTGGAATACTACTTAAAAGATCCTGATGCCTGTACAGCTATTGATTGCGACAATCAGGGCAAGAAGCAGGTAGCAAAATTAAAGGTCTTGTTGCTGGATCCATCTGATATGGATCTGGTAATTAACAGATCTGCAGGAGAGGCAATTGCTGATGATATTTTCAGGGATTACTTCAATACATATACAAAATTTCTGGACCTGGATATACCAGGGGCCAGAAGGGTTTTATTAAATGCTAAGACTACCGCTTCGCAGTCCGGCCTTTCAGATGCCTACGTCAGTACTGTAAACAATGGGGCTGCAGCTTTGGTAAACGCTATTGGCGGCTTGTATAAAACGTTCGGTTTCATTTTAGATAAGAACAATAAATACAACATACAGACGGAGATAAATAAGCTCAATGCGGTTCTTGCCCAAAAGATATCCACTCAAAGGGCCCAATATTTTTATGATTTTTATAAGGATATCGTTACCGCATACAATGAGCTGAGATGTTCGTTAGTGGATTTGATTTATATCTGTTGCCCTGATATCTACTCTTTCCCGAAACATCTTATGTTAGGCTATCTTAATCAGCAACAGGAAAACAAGCCAACTCCTTACCGCCACCGCTTCTACCCGTCTCCCGCTGTAACTGAGAATAAAACAAAGGTTGCTGCGGCTATCAGCCTGATGGAAAGGATGTTTTTACTGATGAACAACTTCTCAGTTCCGGCTGCAGGTAATCCGGTTAAGATTACACCCTCTGCAGATTACGACAAGCTTATAGAGAACAGGGCAATACCTTTTTATTATGCAAAACCCTCAACGATAGTTGCAAAATGGAACTATAACAGATGGCTTCAGGGAACCCACAAGCATACACTTAGTTATCACGCGTCCGATTATGCAGGGGGTAATGACATGGTGGTTACCCCGCTTGGTTATTCCATTGATGTAAATGATTTTTTTCGTATTGAAGGCCACATAGGTCGCCCATATAGCGAGGCTCTTAAGCTTGTGGACGAAATACGCAAAGGTTATAATCTGCCATTTGACATAGTTGCTATTCGTATGGGGGAGGTGGATCTCTCAGACATAGATATTGATGATTACTCGTGCCAGTTTGGTGACCTGGAAGCAATATTGAATGCATTTAAAACTGAGCAGAACTGCCTCTATTCTGCTGTTGCTAAATTTTTCTCCAACTTTGATACAAGGACAGCAGACTCTTTTGTTAAGACGGATTACAAAAAATATAGCAGGAAGAGTGTCAAAGAGTTTCTTGATGTGGCGGGTAAAGGGATTCCGAATGAGGAAGCATCAATAAAAGCTGGACCTCAACAGTTTTCCGAACCTGAAGTTCTATTCAATCAGGCGGCTAAAACCCAGTATATGTTGTATTCTGGCACCGGGGCAGTCGACAATAATTTGCATACCGGCGAATATGCACTCGGGTATTATTATGACCTGATTCGCAAGGAGGCAAAAGCAAAAACAATATCCGACTATGCTGAGGCAGCAGAGAGTTACATAGACACTTCGAAACTTGACGATGATGACGCAGCAATAGCGGTGGATATACCGCTTAGAATGCTTGCCGGCACCCGCAATATAAGTGAATGGCTTCCCGACAGGATAGTTGATATAGATGAAGATACGCTCTCCAATTTCAGTACCCGCCTTGATGAACTTTGCGCTGAGGTGAAAGCAGCCATGAGCCGCAGCCGTAAAATCTTTGCAAAACAAACCTATAAAGTAAAAGGGTATGAACAGGATTATGAATTAAGGCTATGGCAGCTACTGGAAAATTGTTGCGCTGGTGAAGCTATGGAGGTTATACTGAAAGAGATAATGCAGCGTAAGGAAAACTTATTAAAGCAGCTCACTTTTGCAGCCTATGCCACTAGCCATCCTGGCCTGGAGCACAAGGCCGGTGTAAGTCGTGGAGGAACCTTTGTTATGGTGTATGCATCCACTCCTAAGGCAAAACCTAAAAAGCCTTCAGGTGGTGCCGGCCCAAAGGGTAGGTTCGATTTTATGGATGAAAGTCCTGAATTTGTTAAGAGCTTTACAAAAGACGAAGACTTTATTGCTTATGTAGCAGAGCGTATAGACCCCGATGATGCTGCAGATGCACTTGCGTATTATATGAAAAAGTCGGGCAGGACCTATACGCCTACAAAACAAAAAAAGATTATCGAGGAGATAATTAAAATTTCCAAAGAGAAGAAAGCTACGCCAGCTGATCCTGTAGGAAACAATAGCGTGCCCACCAACATTGTATTTGCAGATTTCTGTTTGCCATATATTTGCTGCTCAGATTGTCCCCCGGTGGCTTTCATTACACCTGAACCTAAAATCGCACTTAGTTTGCCTAAGAATACGGCCTGTTCAGATGAAGTGCAACTACAGTTTTCCGTTACCCCTTCCGATGGAGTTGTAAAAGCCGCCACTGGGTTTGAGGATACTGTTGTACTTAGTGGCAATCAATACTTTTTTGATCCCTCAAAAGTAAAAGACGGCTTTTTTGGTAAGACTATTCAGTTCACCCTCAATGACCAGCCAACGAGTTGCGTCATCAGCGTTGTCAAGCATCCTGAAATACTTACAATCTCATCCGCAGTATCAGTTAAGTCGGCTACCGCTGTATCTATCGCATTCAGTGCCACTACCAATCAGGTAAGCGGTGATACTTTCGTGTATTCGTGGGACTCAGGCGACGGTAGGGTTTTTAAAGATCTTTCCGTGCCTGATCAGGTAGTTGTATTTCAGTATGATGATATGCGTAAATCTCATCCCGATGGCAAACTGCATGCTACTCTAAAAGTTTCAAATCAGGGGTGCGATAACACACGGGGGCTTGATTTTACTATAGATATACCGCCTGCACTGGTGCTCAGTGCCGGTGAAGTTTGCGCTGGTAACGGGCCTGTTGAGTTTATTACGGTTAAACCGGATGGCGCTGTTGTATCAAAAACTTCAGATCCTGCCCGCATAAAATTTGTAGGCAATAAATGGTTTTTTGACCCGGCTAGCGGGCCTTATGAGGTTATTATCAATGATTTTACGGTAAATGGGATTCCCGTTCCCGAATGCCAGATCAGGGTGCATGAATTGCCGAATCCTTCTTTTTCTGCTACAGTAAATCAAGTGCCTGCTACAGGCAAGGTCGAATTGACTTGCACCAACACAACACCTAATGCGGGTAGTTTCAACTACAGTTGGAATGTTGATGGTGAAGTAAGTACGGGAACAAACGCCACAAAGTCTTTTAGTATGACCAGTATTCCTGCCCAGGGTCGTAGCATACAGGTAATACTAACAGCCAGAAATAAAGCCGATAACGGTTGCCAGAAGATCAAGACTGAGACCGTTCATTTACCGGGTATACAAACATCTCTGGCATTAAAGAAAACACAGGCATGTTCAGGTGGCGGACTTGTAGAATTTATTACTGTGGCACCCACAAATGGAGTTGTATCGAAGTTATCAAATCCTCAATCTGTAAAGTTGGTGGGCGGAAAATGGATGTTCGACCCCTCATCTGGCCCGTTCGGTGTTTTGATCAATGATTTCACCGTAAATGGTGTAGCTGTGCCCGCATGTCAGATCCGGATTAATGAGCAGCCGCAGCCGTCTTTTACACCCACAATATCTTCAAATCCTGCGAAAAAGGAGGTTACAGTAATTTGCACTAATACAACACCGAATATTGGCAATTTTAGCTACAATTGGAATATTGACGGTGAAACGAGCTCCAGCACAAACGCCCAAAGGACATTTAATATGGCTGATGTGCAACAGGGCAGGGATATTCAGGTAACACTTCTCGCTAAGAATAAAACGGATGCGGATTGCCAGCAGAGTATTTTGCCGGTTATTGTGCATTTGCCCGGGATTGCCGTTTCACTGAAATTTGGTGTGGCTGAGGTTTGCTCTGGTGCAGGCGTAGTAGAGTTCATTGATATTAGTCCTGCAAGCGGCACCGTTTCTAAAAAGACAAACCCGGAACAGGTAATATTTAAGAATAATAAATGGTTCTTTAACCCTTTAGATGGTCCGTTTGAGGTGCCTGTCAATGATTTTACTGTGAATGGTATATCTGCTCCCGATTGTAGCATCGTTATTCACGAAAAGCCCCGCACTTCATTTAATGTTAATATCAATAAGGATCCATTCAGTAATAGTGTTATTCTGATTTGCGAAAACACAACGCCAAATATAGATGCGTTTGTATATGTGTGGACGATTGATGGCAAACAGGTGTCAAAAGAAACACACCTTAAGGCTAATTTCGACATGTCTAAAGATCCGCAGGGCAAAAACATAGTTGTCGGTCTTTTGGCAGCAAATAAAGCGGATAAAAAATGCAGTACAGGGTTTACGTCCGAACCGCCTGTTCATCTGCCCGGCCCTCAGGAGAAAATTGTTGATACACCCGATTTGAATATAATAAGTGGCCGTAGGGGGACCTTGAAAAATACAAAAGGAGAAACACCAAATGATAATGTTGATACCAACAAAATAAATAAAACCTCTGGTAAAAAGGAAAAAGGTAAAGAATAACTATGGCTTCCGGCACTCATATCATACACCGTCTAGTACTTGAAATAGAAGTACCTAGGCGAAGTATGGCGAAACAGGTTCAGGATGAGGCTTTAAAGCAACTTGAAGCAACCTTGATACCACGCCTGGAGGAACTGCTGGATAGTATGGATGTAACAGATCATGTGATTATAGATCATATGCGACTGGATGCAGGAGGTATAGACCCCCTGCAGTTATACACACATTTAGAGCAATGCATTCCTCCATCATTTGAGGCTGCTGTTCAAAATGTGTTGGCCGGCAATAGTGACGAGGAACATCCGCTCACACAGTTGAATATGTCGCAGGCATCATTTCAGGCTTTTTACTTTTTTCTGCTTAATGGTCAGCTCCCATGGTATATAGTGCCTTCTGTAGAATGGCTGCAACATAAGCGGGAGTGGATTATTCAGTTGGAAACCGCAATCAGGGAATATGGATCTTTAAAAAAACAATTGATAGAAGTTTTTGTGCAGTCTGACGTAGCAATCAAAAGACTGTTCGCGCAATTTGGCCGCGATTTTATAATGCGAATGGTAATAGCTATTCACGATACGGATACACCCTCATTTTTCAAACTTGCAGATAAAATCAGTTCATTCATTGACGGTTATCGGGTATTAATAAAGGAGGAACATAACGTTAATTTCCCCGCCGATGAATTTCGCTGGAAACTGACATTTGCAATGTGTCTTTTATCGGGGAAAAGTGTGGGGGAAGTAATGACATTGTCGGACACTGTACTTGGTGAAAGCGGGATGTTTACTTCAGATAATATCAGCCATCTGTTCTCAGATCCATTATTCTTTGCGAAAGAAGTATTATCCCCTTCCCTTGGGGTAATTAAGCCGGTTCCTGGTATTTTAAATGAAAAAAACACTAAGATAAACGACAGTCCGGCTCTGAAAATTGACGAAAAACATGGAGATGCTTTTGTGAGTCAGGTTGGGCTGGTCATTCTTCATCCTTACTTTAATCGTTTTCTCAGCATTTTCGGTTTGGTGCAGGATGGGGACTTTGCAAATATACAGGCACGGCAAATGGGCATACACCTGATGCACTACATGGCTACAGGTAAAGTAGGGGCTTATGAGTACGAACTTGGTTTTGAAAAGTTTCTCTGTAACTGGCCTGTAAATATGCCGGTCGAGCGTAATGTTGAGATACCGCAAGGTATGCTCGATGAAGCGGATGATATGTTGCGTGCGGTGATTACGCATTGGGCCGCGTTAAAAAATACGTCGATATTAGGATTAAGGGAAGCCTTCTTACAAAGAAATGGTAAACTGGTGATGAGTGAGGAGACATCCCTGCTGATAGTTGAGAAAAAGGGACTGGATGTATTGTTGGCAACACTTCCTTGGGGTATATGCCTCATTAAGTTGCCTTGGATGAATAAACCTCTTTACGTAGAATGGCAGTAAAAACCGGGCAGAAAGCGGCGCCTGCAAATACTATACAGGCTGATGCCCGGCAAAAAGCCGGCGATAAAACCCCTTTTTTCTCTGCTGCCAATGATGCTGAGGTAATACAACAGGCTCCCTTCTTCGGGAATTCCGGTATCAGGCGTAAAATGACCGTGAATGAACCCGGTGATCATTTTGAAAAGCAGGCCGACCAGGTTGCAGACCGTGTGGTAAAACAGATTAGCCAGCCTAAACCCGCAACACCTGCGCCTCCCGCTGTGCAAAAAAAAGAAGACAAAAAGGAAGATAAGCAGGATAAAGAACAAACACCACCTGAAAAAGAACTGCAGCGCAGACCTGTATTTGAAAGTGATGGTGATGGCGGTGACGGTGACACACTGAAAAGGAGCGGGGAGTCTGCGGCACCTGATGTATCCCCCCAGACACAACAACGTATTGAAAGCCGGAAAGGCGGGGGCGAGCCATTGCCCGCCAATACCCGTGAGCAGATGGAGGGTGCTATGGGCGCTGACCTGAGTGCTGTAAGAATACATAAAGATGCTGAAGCGGCAGATCTCAGTAAGCAAGTGCAGGCCCAGGCGTTTACACACGGCAACGATATTTATTTCGGGCAGGGCAAGTATGATACGCAAACTTCTGCCGGACAGCATTTGCTTGCCCATGAACTTACACATACCGTGCAGCAGGGCGGTGGTGTGAAAAGGAAGAATATTATTCAGAGAAAGCCAGACCCTGGTGAGATAACCGGCTCAATAGGGGAAAAGGCAACCACTGCAGATCCAATTGATACGGCAAAAAAGAAATTATATGTCCCGACTATCAATATTCCAGGTGTAAAAGCATCGATGATACCGGGTTCAAAAACTGACTATGCATTCAAAAAAACGGCTCGCTCGGGTACACATATTGCTAAATGGAATGCTTCTGCAATGGCCGGGGCCGGCTTCGATACGAAGTTCACAGCAAAAAAGAATGCGGAGTTGCCGCCAGCAGAAAGGTCGGCACCAAATTATTTCCTAACCTTACAATCTGAAAAGACGAGACCTGATCCGGCGCATCTGTATACAGGTTCTCAGGCGCAAATTAAGGCGACAATAGCACGACCATTCTGGGATACTAATGGTGCGCCAGTTGCGAATGCTTATGATGTTGATCATAAAGTAGAGCTTCAATTAGGTGGGAAAGACGATCATAAAAATCTGTGGCTGCTTGAGGCTTCTACTAATCGTTCATCCGGATCGAATATTAATACTGAGATAGATGATAAAGTAAATGCAGCGCTTACAGCCATTACTACAATGCCGGCAGGGCAAACAAAACCCAGCGTTGCTGAAGTCAGGTCAGGGTACACCATTACAGCGGGTACTTTAGGTAATTCATTAAGCGTAGCAGGTGGTAATAAAGGGTGGGAAATTAAAGAGATTGAGGATGGCGATCATTTGGATAAGCTGGCCATTCTGTCACAGGCCGATCAGGCAAGGGCAAATCTGACAAACCACAACCGTCTGACACTGATAACAAGCGAACGGTATGGTGCCACAAAATTTATTAACTGGGACCCTAACACAGCGACAAAGCCACTAAGTCAGAATGAGGGTAAAATAGGGCATATCAAAAGGAATGGGGCCAATTTATTGATAACTTCTATTACGTATCAGGACAAAGACAATCCAACTATTCTCAGCGCCGGATCCACAGGTACCGCTACAATACAGGCTTTTATGAATAATAGCTTTGTTACAGGGGTGAGTATTACTTCCAATATTGACCCCATTCCAGGGGTGTATGGTGGTCGTTTGAACGGATCTGTGATAAAAACAGCCTTAAGTGCTCAGTTGAAAGCAAAAGGATTGAGCCCAATCAATATTCTGGAACTTGATGTAAATGATACTGCCGGTCTTGTTGGCTTTGGTAAGATCAATACAGACGTGCCACTCATTGGAGGTTCCGATATTGACCTCATATTTGATGAGGATGGCATCAAAATAAGTAAGGTTTTCAACTCTGGTGAAATAAAAGTTCCTCCTCCTTTCAGGATTTCAAATTCTTCTCTTGAAATATACGCTGCAACATCAGGCATAGGGGTAAAAGGTGAAGTGAATTTTGAAATAAACAGGTTGGGAAGGGGAAAACTTGGTGCCATGGCAAATTCGTCTGGTGAATTTGCGTTAAGTGGTTCATTCGATTTCGATTCACAGACCTTCAATCCGGCACAAATACAAGCTACATATCGTAATGGAGAGTTTTCTGCAACCGGAGACATTGGGATTCCGCAAGGTAAGATCAAAGGGCTCAAATCTGCAAATATTCATGTGGAGTATGCCAGGGAAACCTTCACTGCCTCAGGTACGGCTGAGCCGGATATCAAAGGTGTCAAACAGGCCGCCATTAACGTGACTTATGGAAATGAACAACTGGTAATAGGTGGGAGCTTTACGCTTGATGAGAACATACCCGGTATTCAAAGCGGTAGTGGCAGTGTGCAGGTTACCAGAGGTGCAGACGGTATTTACCATGTACAGGCAACCGGCACTGCTGTCCCAAAAATACCGAAGATAAATACTTCTTTATCTATTAATTATAACGATGGGGCCTTGACAATTGAAGGAACAGCGTCGTATACGGCAGACAGGGTCTCGGGCGAAGTCAGGGTTGGGGCTACAAACCGCGCTATCGGTTCTGATGGCACACCGTCTGGTCCCGCAGGTGATAACTTTACTGCATACGGGTCCGGCACGCTCACACTGAAGGTTACTGATTGGCTGCAGGCAAGCGCTACTGTCCGCGTAACACCTGCAGGTGAAATTGAAGTTGTAGGCCGACTTGCGTTGCCTTCGGCAGTTGATGTATTCCCGCGTAAGGCCATCAACAAAAATCTGTTCACAGCCCCCACCATACAGATCCCCTTGTTTGCCATACCTCTTGGGCCGCGCAGCATAGGCCTAGTGGCAACGATTAATGGTGGTCTTGATTTTGAAGCAGGTATTGGCCCCGGTCAATTGCGTAATGTATTTGGCCAGATAGAATTTAACCCGTCTCACCCTGAAAATACACGTATCTCAGGTGGTGCGGAATTTGTTATTCCTGCCAATGCCGGTGTTAAACTACATGCAGATCTCGGGATAGGGCTTAGTGTAGGCCTCGCCAGCGTTACCGGAGGTATTGAAGTAAAGGGTGGACTTGGCCTGGAAGGAGAGGCAAAAGCAAGCGCCGATCTTGCATGGTCACCTACAAGCGGCTTTGAATTTAATGCGCGTGGCGAGATCGAAGTACATCCAAAGTTCACTTTTGACGTAAATGCACTTCTCCGCGCTTCACTTGATCTGGGTATTACCAGTCTTTCTAAGGAATGGCGGCATAACCTTGCAGCTTTCAGTTTTGGCCCTGATATTCAGCTTAAAGTATCAATGCCTATTCATTATAAGGACGGGGAACCCTTTAATATTTCAACAGATGATATACAAGTAACTTATCCTGACATTAATATTCCTGAGATGGCATCGGGTCTTGCAGACCAGGTTAAAAACCAAATATTGTAGTATGACTGAACTTACTGAACTGATAAATCTTGGTGCGATACAACAAATGCAGGGCAATTTTGATGCCGCGAAGGAATATTATACCAAGGCTACCGCTATAAATGCCCAAAACGAAACACTTTTAAATAACATGGGCATGTTATGGTATCAGCAAAAACAATTCAATGATGCCCGTGTAAACTTTGAACAGGTAGTGCATCTGAATGACAAGAACGCAACAGCATGGCTTAACCTGGGCAATACATTGGTTTTGCTGAATGAATTGGATAATGCGCTTAATGCCTTTCGCCAAAGCCTGAATCTGAGGCCCGATCAATATGAGGCATGGGAAGGCCTGGCAAAATTATATATGCTTGCCGAAGACATGCCAAGTGCGGAAAGGTGCTGGAGTAAGGCAATTGAGTTAAACCCTGCTGATAAAGACCTGTTGTTAGGGCTGGCGCATACGTACTTATCATTAGGCAAAGCCAATGAGGCGCTCTCAGCAGCGCAGTATGTATTATCAATAGACCAGCAAAATACCCGCGCATTGCAAACTGTTGGCCTGGCTCATTTACTGTGCAAAAACTATGGCCTGGCAATTCAGTTCTTCAGGCAATATCTTGGCCTTGCACCAGCCGACATTTCTGTGCGCAATCACCTGGCAACAGCTTTGCTCCAGTCAGGTGATATGGAGCCGGGAAAAGCGGAGTACGACATGATCCTCAAACTGGATCCTGATAATGTAGAGGTCCGTGTAAATGCCGGTATACTGTGCCTGGGTTTCAGATACTGGATGGAAGCCCTGTCCCATTTTGACTATTTGCTAACCCAAGACCCGGATTTCGACAAGGCAGGCTTATACAAAGGCATAGCCCTTGCTAACCTTGGCCGGGTCACCGAAGCACGCAGGATATTCGAAATTTTGTCGGCCAGGAATGACAGTGAATGGGCAGTGAATGCGCAAAAACAACTTGACATACTTAATAATTTAAACTAGCAATATGAAAGCAAGCCACACCCGCCGTCCGTTACAACAGCAGACTGCTGATAAAGCAGAAAAGCCTTTCTTCGGCGGAAGCCGTGAAAAAAGTAAAGAGGATAATGCATTTTTCCAGGCGCGAAAAATTGATGGTAACCAGGATACTGCCATGGAGCAGGAAGCTGATGCAGTTGCTCAAAAGGTGACCGAATCCCGGCAGGGCGTGGCAAAGTCGTCCCAACGCATGGGGCAAATGAGCGTTCAGAAAAAAGGTGCCGATGAAGAAAAAGATGCAAAAGCCACCCAGAAAAAGGAAAAAAAAGACGAACAGGACGATAAAAAAGTACAGAAGAAGGACGATAAAGATAAAAAAGACGAGGAAAAACCCGTGCAGAAGAAAGAGGATAAGGATAAGGAAGGTGTGCAGAAAAAAGAAGAAGAGAAAAAGGATAAAGAACCGGTGCAGAAAAAGGACGAAGAAAAGAAGGATGAGGGCAAGGTTCAGAAAAAGGAGAAAAAAGATGAAAAAGAGGAAAATTCTGCCCCTCAGAAAAAAGAGGAAAAAGCGGCCGGAGGTGTAGATAAGACGGAAGGAAAGCACGAGAGTGCGGAAGCTAAATTCGAGCGCCTGCTAAATAAAAATAAAGGTGGAGGAAGCCCTTTGCCTGCAAAGGTGCGTACCCAGCTGGAAAACCAGATGAATGCCAATTTCGAAAATGTCCGTATTCATTCCGGGCAGGATGCGGTGGAGCTTTGCAACCTTTCGAAAGCACAGGCTTTTACCCATGGCACGGATATTTTCTTTAATGCTGCTAAATTTGACCCGGAAAGCTCGGCTGGTTTAAATTTACTGGCTCATGAGCTTACACATGTTATTCAACAAAACGGCCCCAGAAAATAACGATGTCTGCGAACATACTTGACCTCAGTTCTTATTTGAAGTTTTTAGAGCAAAGCCTTGATGCCAGGTTGCAAACTGTTTTTGGGCAGAATAATGTATACCTGCCGCCATTGTTACCTAAGGCATCTGCTGAAAGATCTGCTCTCGGGCTATTCATAGAGCAGCATAAGTTAAGTAATAATGATGTAGTGATACTAATGCTGGCATTGGCACCGCATTTGCAGCTTGATTTTTTCGACGAGATCATAAAGCCATATATTCACGAATCCGGCGATTTCCTACAGGTCGGCGGCGTCAGGAGCCGCAATGGCCGGTCTTTCCTGCCGACAGGGCAAACGGCCGTGTTTATACTTGCTGGCGATGAGTTGGAGGCGCAGATGGAAGTAGCTTCGTTTTTTCATCATCACCATTTCTTTGCGAAAAATCATATATTATATCTTGAGGATGTACTGGAAGGAGAACCGGCCATAACCGGCCGTATTATCCTGCAGCCGGAATTTATTGAGCTATTCACAACCGGAAAACAGTCTATACCACGATTGAGCCTGCACTTCCCGGCGCAACACCTCATTACAGAACTTGACTGGGACGATCTGGTGCTTAATGTCAATACAAGGCAGCAAATAGCAGAATTGGAGAGTTGGGTTTTGCACCACCACACACTTATGCACGACTGGGGTATGCACCGTAGCCTCAAACCGGGTTACCGTGCGTTGTTTCATGGCCCTCCGGGTACTGGTAAATCGCTAACAGCATCACTACTTGGTAAGTACACAGGTAAGCCGGTTTTCCGCATAGACTTGTCTATGGTCGTTTCAAAATTTATCGGCGAAACGGAAAAAAACCTGTCCAGGCTTTTTGAAAAAGCTGAGAATAAGAACTGGATCCTTTTCTTCGATGAGGCCGATGCCCTTTTTGGGAAACGGACAAACGTTAAGGATGCCCATGATAAGTATGCCAACCAGGAAGCTTCCTACCTGCTCCAGCGTGTAGAACTGCATGACGGGCTGGTGATCCTGGCCACAAATTTTAAAAATAATATTGACGATGCGTTTATGCGCCGCTTCCAGTCGGTTGTTCATTTTCCGATGCCCAACGCAGAAGAGCGTTATATTATCTGGAAAAATTCTTTCCCTCAAAAGGCAAATATTCACTCTGGTGTCAACTTGGAACAGATAGCACGAAAATATGAGCTGAGCGGTTCAGGAATTATGAATGTTGTGCAGTTCGCTTGCTTGCAGGCTATTGCACGTCAGGACGGCAATGTTACTTCCGATTTCATATTAGCCGGAATAGAACGTGAATACACCAAGGAAAATAGAGTGTGGTAATTAATCACTATTATTTATCATCCTTACTTGCAGCTTAGAAGGATTATTTTCCTTTTTTATACTATTACCCTTTTTTACCAGACAGCAATATGGTAATTTAACCACCATGTTTTTTTATTTTGCCACCACTGTCACTTTCCCGAACTTTACCCTGCACTCCTCCTGAAAAAAAGGAAAGGTTGTTGAAAGCGTATAAAAATGAAACTACTTACAACTAGAAAATAGAAAAAAGTGCGCAAATAGTGCGCAAAAAAGTTTATGTTGTTGATTGTTTATTAATAATTTACGCATTAAAACCTTAACCTGACAAGTGTACAAAAAAGAATGGCTTAAGTATTATGGGATATAAAGAAATACCACCCGGCGGTGTATTGAAATATATAAAGGAAAATTACGAAGGTAAAGAGGTCAAAGATTCGCGCTCTGCCGCCGGCAACTGGCTGGGCTTTACTCTTGAACTTATTGAGCAGGGCCATGCTGTTATTTCCATGCCCGTTCGCCCCGAAATGGCCAACCCCTACGGCAACATTCACGGCGGCATGATGGCCTTGGTGATAGACGAGGCCATTGGCTGGGCCGTAGTAAGCCTTGATGCCGGTCAGCACTACACTTCACTCACTCTTAACCTCGATTTTCTTTATGCAATAAAAACCGGTGAACGCCTTCGTGCAGAGTCTAAAGTGCTGCGCGTAGGGAAGAAGATAATAAACGTGGAATGCCATGTATTTGATATGGAAGGCCACATATTGGCCCGTGCCAACAGCAACCTCATAGCTACCCATATGGCGTATTACGAAAAAAACAGCTAAATGGCAGACTTTTGGAATTTGGATTTTAAGTTTTGGTATTTATCCTGAAAGATTATTTTTGTAGCACAGATATGCTAAACGGTAAAAAAATTGTTGTTGTACTGCCCGCTTATAATGCCGCCCGTACCCTGGAGCCCACCTATAAGGAGATACCCTTTGATATAGTGGATGACGTGGTGCTGGTAGACGATAACAGCCGGGATGATACCGTGGCCGTAGGGCAGCGTCTCGGCATAAAGCATATAATAAAGCATGAGGTGAACAAAGGCTATGGTGGTAATCAGAAAAGCTGCTACAAAAAAGCGCTTGACCTGGGTGCCGATATAGTGATCATGCTCCACCCTGATTACCAATACACCCCAAAGCTTATTCATGCCGTCTCCTCCATCATTGCCATGGACCTTTACCCGGTGGTGCTGGCATCGCGGATACTGGGCAAGGGCGCACTGCGGGGTGGTATGCCGCTGTACAAATACTTTTTCAACAGGTGCCTCACCCTTTTCGAGAACATTATGCTGGGACAGAAGCTCAGTGAATACCATACCGGCTATCGTGCATTCAGCGCAGAGGTTATCCGCTCCATAGATTTTTCGCACAACAGCGATGATTTTGTGTTCGACAATGAGATGATCTCGCAGATATTCATGAATGGCTATGATATAGCCGAGGTCACGTGTCCTACGAAATATTTCAAAGAGGCGTCCAGCATCAATTTTACCCGCAGCATGAAGTATGGCCGGGGGGTGTTGCGGGTATCGCTCATACATCGCCTGCATAAATGGGGTGTGGTGAAGAGTAAACTGTACGGCAAGCCCACGGTAAAATAACGTCAACTTATGAGACTCCTGCTGCTTATTGGTTTTGGGCTGATGGCACAGTGCGCAAGGTCGCTGGGCGATAGGACACAACATGGCATGAAGGGTAGGGTGAGGTCTGTGACGCAGTGCCAGTATCCTGTATTCCGCGACGGTAAAATAGACAGCTTTAATACGATCATTTATGTGTTCCGGTACCAGGAAAACGGTAACCAGTATGAGGATGATGACTATATGCGCGGCAGCCTCTATGGCGACCACGGCCGGCTGGGGCATAAGCGCCTATATAAATATGATGAAGCAGGCAGGCAGATAGAGGTAGAAGAATATACCGGTGATGGCAAACTGGTTCAGCGGATAGTTTATAAGTACGATGAAAAAGGAAACCGCACAGAGCGCAATAACTATGATGCCAAAGGTGCACTTTGGCACAGGTCGGTGTTTGGGTATGATGAGCGGGGATATAAGACGGAATGCTCGAAATTTGATGCCCAGGGACAATTGAGAGAGCATTATACCTTTAGCTACGATGCTAAGGGCAACCTGGCAATGGAACAGCACGCAGTAGTTACCCGCTCAAGGCGGGAGGAGGATGATACGCAGCCTTTCAATGCAATGAATGCGGAGCGCATGATGGACTATGTGAAGACATATACTTACGACGACAGCGGCAAACTGACAGGGCAGTTGGATAATATGTCGAATTTCCGGGTTCCTTTTGAAGTCAGCTATGAATATGACAACTATGATGTAATGGGCAACTGGTGTCGCCAGATAAGAATAGAGAACAAGAAGCGCGTCGGAATTATCGATCGTATCATTGAGTATTACTAACCTACCATTTTTTGAATATCACAAAGACGGCAGCCACCAAGAGGCAAAAACCTACTATGTGATTCCATTCAAACTTCTGCTTGAAGACTATTGCCGAGAATAGCATAAATATAATCAGTGTAATTGCCTCCTGTATCGTCTTTAACTCCACAAGGTCAAAAGGCCCCCCATTTCCTTTGAAGCCTATCCTGTTGGCCGGCACCTGAAATAAATATTCAAAGAACGCCATTCCCCAGCTAATAAGGATTATTGCAATGATGCCCATATTCTTCCCCCATGACAAGTCTTTGAATTTAAGGTGGCCATACCAAGCCAGCGTCATAAAAGTATTGGAGATGATAAGGAAGGCAATAGTAGTAATGGCTTTCATATAGTCGACAATTAATTTGTATATTAAAAAAAACGGTAAAAAATTTATTATAGTTTAAATAAAATGGAAATTTATAAAAAAAGCATTAACTTGTATTCTTAATTTTAAAACTATGCTTTATGAAAAAAATTATCTTCAGTATTCTCTTAGCTTCCATCGGAGGAATATCCATTCGTGCGCAGAGCGTTACTCCGACAGCTATCAATGCAGCAGGAGGATCCGGAATTATTGGTTCCAATGAATTTGATTGGTCTATTGGTGAGATGACCATGGTAAGTACATTTACAGGTAGTTCGGTTATTGTGACCCAAGGGGTGTTGCAGCGCCATGAGAGTGCCGTAGTAAGTATACCTAGCAGTGAACTCAGCAAACAATTAAAGGTCTTTCCTAACCCGGTGACTTCATTTGTGAATATTCAGTATACGGCCACACAAACCGGATTGCTTACATATCAGCTGTTTGATATGACGGGCAAGCGCATAAAAACAAAAGCCGCAGAAGTAAAGCAAGGGATAACCACTGTGCAGGTAGACTTATCCGGCCTTGCCTCCGCCAGCTATATGCTTGAGGTACTAGTTAATTCCGCAAATGAACAATCCGAAAAAAAATCTTTCAATATTCAAAAAATTAAATAACTCAATCCAAAATAAAAACAATTATGAAAAAGATACTCTTGCAATTCGTATTATTAATGGTTTGTGCTGTTACTGCAAATGCCCAAGCCCCACAAAGATTTAATTACCAGGGTGTAGCCCGCAGCACAACGGGTGCACCACTCGCCAGTGTGCCAATAGGATTAAGACTCACTATTCACGATGGTTCAACAACAGGTACTGTGGTATATCAGGAAACTCATACCGCGACTACAAATGCTTTTGGGTTGTATAATGTGTCCGTTGGTGGAGGTACCGTTACATCAGGTATGTTTGCTTCTATTGGCTGGGGTAGTGGTAGCAAATATCTTGAAGTAGAGATTGACCCCGCTGGCGGCAGTAGCTATTCCAGTGTAGGTAGCAACCAGTTGTTAAGTGTACCCTATGCGATGTATTCAGCTACTTCCGCTCTTGCAACATCAGGTGTTACAGCTGGTACTTACGGTTCAGCTACACAAGTGCCTCAAATTGCCATAGATGTTTATGGCAGGGTAACATCAGCTTCAAATGTTTCTATTACAAGTGGTGGACTCACTGGGTCTGGTACAACAAACTATCTCCCCAAATTCACAGGCGCAACTACTGTAGGTAATTCACAAATATTTGATAATGCTACTTCTGTTGGTATCGGGACTACTATTCCAAGTGCTAAGCTCCATGTTAATGGCTCCTTAAGTGCAAGTGTAATATTAGGCGGGATTACGTTTGATCATCATGCGATGATTGTTCAAACAAGCAGTACTTCTACAATTGATAACAGCAGGGCTTTAATCGGGTATGCTGCTAACTCTTCTGTGGAAAATCAGGGACTTTTTGGGCTTGCTGCAGGCAATGGGGCTTCCGCTAATGTAGGCGTTTTTGCTGTGGGAGCACCAAGTGTCAGTTCGACAGGTAATAGTTATGGTGTATATGGCTATGCATCAGACGGGGCCAACAATTTTGGCGTGTATGGTAACGGTACAGGAACAGGCTACGCCGGATATTTTAACGGGCCTTTATTTGCACTTTCATCCAGTTCCGGCGTTAAATCTTTTAAAATAGACCATCCTGCGGATCCTGCTAATAAATACCTGTATCACTCATCAGTAGAATCGAATGATATGATGAATCTATATAACGGCAATATTGAGACAGATGCAAATGGGGATGCTACGGTAGCACTGCCATCTTACTTCACGATGTTAAATAAGGAGTTCAAGTACCAGCTAACATGTATCGGTCAATTTGCACAAGCAATTGTAGCCGAAGAAGTAGCAGGCAATCACTTCAAGATAAAAACGGATAAGCCGAATGTGAAAGTTAGTTGGCAGGTTGCAGGCGTAAGGCAAGACCCTGTAGCTAACGCTAACCGTATAAAGGATGAAGTTGAAAAACCTGCTTCAGAGAAGGGTACTTACCTGACTCCAGAGATTTATGGTCAAAGCCGGGAAAAGACGTTAGGTTATCTGAAAAATCCTAAACAGATTAAATAATAAAATGTAAGATAAATTGACTTTTCATGAAGGCTGTCTCCGAAAAACGAGACAGCCTTTTTTATTGATTGCTTTGCTTTTTTAAAATAATATAGGCAAGACATTCCGGGCAATAACATTCGGCACTTGCATTGACCGGCATGACCAGAGGCAGAGCGCTGCACCAGCAAGAGGATGGTGTACATTTGAATGACCCGGCGCACTGCGGGCAGGCCTTTATTTCAGAAATGATATTATCTTTCAATTATACAAAACTATGAATTTGTGGCATAACAAGAAGATGTTGTAGATTTGCGCCACAATGCAGCTAATCATTATTACACCTGAGGTAAACACCCCCAACGAGACAGATATAATTAATCAATTATTTGCAAAAGGACTTCAACGGTTACATATCAGGAAGCCTGCTTTTAGTGTGGATGAGTATAGGGGATATATCAAAGCGATAGACCCGAAATACCATTCAAAGTTGGTGCTATGTGGTGCTTTTGAGTTATGGAGTGAGTTCAAATTAGGTGGTGTTCACCTGAACAGTGAGATGAGAAGCAATGAGCAGATATGGGATAGCATAGAGGATGTGCCTGTAAACTCTCTGTCCACTTCGTTTCACTCGTGGGAGGAGATAGTGGAGAATGGGTTTCCGTATAAGTATGTGTTTATTGGCCCGGTATTTGATAGCATTTCGAAGGCCGACCATGTAGCGGCTGTTGAACTGACCGGGGCGAAGGAAACGAAGGAGAAGATTAGTGAGGTGGGCAAACGTTGCCCGGCATTGATTGCTTTGAGCGGGGTAGGGGTTACTGATTTGAAGTTTTTGCATAAAAATGGTTTCGACGGGGCAGCAATGTTGGGCACCATATGGCAATCGAATAACCCGGTGATTACATTTAATGCTGCGATGAACGCAATCAGCGGACTGTGAGGTCATTCATTCCGCCCAGCAGGTTGAAAATTCGCGTAAATCCTTTTTGAATAAGTTGTTTGGCCGCATGGTTGCTTCTTGTGCCGGAACTACAATAAAGCACAATGTCGCCAGAGGGGTCGAGTAAATGCGTGCTTGTGCTCAGCACCGACAGCGGAATATTGATGCCACCAATATTCTCAACCTGATGTTCTTCAGTTTCCCGTACATCTATAAGTTGTATCGTATTGTATTGCTGCATTTCTTTCAGTTGGCCGTAATTAATATTTATTGGCGCGGTTTCGCAGGTATCTTTCGTAGGCGTCAGGTGGGTAATATTTTTGTTTGCTTCGTTAAGTTTAAAGTTGAAAATATGTGTGTGCATGGTAAGGGTGTCTAGCACCAGCAGCTTGCCAGAGAGCACCTCGCCTATGCCCGTAATAATTTTAATGGCCTCGTTTGCCTGCATGGAGCCAATAATGCCGGGCAGAGTAGCGATAACACCAATATCGGCACAATTAGGCGATTCATCTGCGCCGGGTTGTTCCGGGAAAATGCATCGATAGGTAGGGCCATTACGGTAATTGAAAACTGATATATGTCCCTCGAATTTATATATGGCACCGAATACAAGCGTTTTGTTCAATATAACACAGGCATCATTTACCAGGTAACGCGTCGCAAAATTATCGGAACCATCTACAATCAGGTCGTAATCTTTAAGTATCCTAAGTGCATTCTCTTCATCGATGAATGTTTGGTGAAGCAGGAAAGCTACGTGCGGATTAAGGGCCTTCAGTTTGTTTATTGCTGTCAACGCTTTGCTTTGCCCTATCTCGTCTTGTGTGTATAATACCTGGCGTTGCAGGTTAGATATTTGTATCGTATCGCCATCAGCCACACCTATGGTACCCACGCCCGCTGCTGCTAGGTATTGCAGGATTGGGCAGCCCAATCCGCCGGCGCCAATCACCAGAACTTTTGCAGCCTTTAGCTTCTCCTGCCCGGTTACGCCAATTTCAGGAAGGATAATCTGTTTGCTATACCGCGCGTTTTCCTGTGCTGATAACATGTTATACCTTTTGGCTCAATGTGAATTTTTCCCAATCCTTCCATACAGGCTTGTAGCCGCTACGTTCTATCATATTTTTTACTTCAGCTACAGAGCGGTTGTCATCTATTTCAAATTGTTCGAGTGATTCAGGCTCCACTGCATAGCCGCCGGGATTTGTTTTTGACCCTGCGCTGATAGTGGTGGCTCCCAGCTTTATGATATGGTCGCGGAAATGTTCATTTTCCCTGGTGGAAACAGATAGTTCTACTTCTTCGTTGTAAATGCGCCATGCACAAATAAGCTGTACAAGTTCTTTATCTGTAATGGCGACTTTGGGTTCTATCAGTCCTGTTGCGGGGCGCAGACGAGGGAAGGATATACTGTATCGTGTTTGCCAGAAATGTTTTTCCATGTAATTGACATGCAGTGCCGTGAAAAAGTTATCTGCACGCCAGTCTTCCAGTCCAATCAATACACCCAGTCCTATTTTGTGTATACCTGCTTTGCCCAGCCTGTCAGGCGTATCCAGCCTGTAGTCGAAATTTGACTTTTTGCCTTTAGGGTGATAGTGTTTGTAATTGTCCTTATGGTATGTTTCCTGGTAAACGAGCACAGCGTAGAGCCCTTCATCTACGAGGGTTTTGTATTCGTCTTCGTCGAGCGGTTGTACCTCAATAGAAATATTAGCGAAGTGTGGTCTTAATAAACGTACCGAATTTTTCAGATAATCGATGCCCACTGTCTTGGTTGCCTCACCGGTAACCAGCAACACATGCTCAAAGCCCTGCTGTTTCAGGTATTCAGCTTCCTGCATTATCTCTATGGCCGTAAGTGTTTTCCGGCGTATCTTATTATCAAGACTGAAACCACAATAGGTACATATATTCTGGCATTCGTTTGACAGGTAGAGTGGGGCATATAGCTGCACAGTCTGGCCAAACCTTTTCCGGGTAATATGATGGCTTAGCTGTGCCATCTGCTCGAGGTATGGTGCAGCCGCGGGTGATATCAGTGCTTTGAAATCTTCAAGTGTCTTTTTTCTGCCGTGCAGTGCGCGCTCTACATCGGCCGGTGTTTTGGCGGAGATGCTGGCGATTACATCGTCCCAGTTGTATGTGTCAAAAACTTCTTTGAACATGTCGTTAATTTAGAAACTCCGTTAAAGGACTGCTCGCTTCGGCATATGTTTTTACTGAGCCCAATCTGCCATTGTAAGCCATACGACCTGCTTCCACTGCCATTTTGAAAGCGATGGCTATCAGAACAGGGTCTCCTGCAGCGGCAATTGCAGTGTTGACCAAAACAGCAGAAGCGCCGATTTCCATAGCTGCAGCAGCGTGACTTGGTGCCCCTATGCCCGCATCAACTATTACCGGTACATTACTTTGTTCTATAATTATTTGTAAGAACTCTAGCGTTTTGAGTCCCATATTGCTGCCTATGGGTGAGCCGAGAGGCATTACAGCGGCTACGCCTACTTCTTCCAGTCTCTTACAGAGCACAGGATCGGCATGAATGTAGGGAAGCACTATGAAGCCATCTTTTACAAGTTGTTCTGCGGCTTTTAATGTTTCTATGGGGTCGGGCATCAGGTATTTTGGGTCGGGGTGTATCTCCAGTTTCAACCAGTTGGTCTGTAATGCTTCCCTTGCCAGGCGCGCCGCAAAAATGGCCTCTTCGGCATTGCGGACACCTGAAGTATTTGGCAACAGGCTGATATGCGGGTGATGCAGGTGTTGTAATATATCGTCATCATCTCCATCCAGGTTCACACGCTTGAGGGCCACAGTCACCAATTCTGATCCGGAAGCAAGTAAGGCTTCTTCCATTATCGAATGGTTACCGAATTTTCCTGTACCGGTAAACAGTCGAGAGGAAAATGTTTTATTTGCTATTCTCAATAAGTCACTCATATCAGGGAGTAATTAATAGTTTCTTTAAAATGTTTTGCAGCTTCCATGATGTTTCCGGAATTTCCGATAGCACCCGAAACTGCGATGCCGTTTATGCCCGTTGACATAAGGGAAGAAATATCCTCAAGGGTAATGCCTCCGATTGCAATGACAGGTGGCAGCAGCTCAGAGGTATTCCTTATGCTATTCATAATGCGCGTATATCCCTCTATGCCCAATACAGGGCTTAATTTATCCTTAGTAGTAGTAAAACGAAAAGGCCCAAGCCCAACATAGCTTATAGGTTTGCCAGCAAAGTGAAGCACATCATCCAATGTATTGGTTGTGCAACCTATTATGTAGCCGC
Organism: uncultured Flavipsychrobacter sp.; assembly: GCA_964430995.1. Lineage (GTDB taxonomy): Bacteria > Bacteroidota > Bacteroidia > Chitinophagales > Chitinophagaceae > Nemorincola. Next base: position 11,116 of record CAYSIG010000006.1, on the reverse strand, counting down.
CGTCCACCAATGCCGTTTCGTCATCAGGTTCTATCCGGTCTTCTTTTCCTATATGCACACCATCGGCTTTTATGTCCAGTGCGAGGCGCGCATTATCATTGATGATGAGAGTGGCATTATACTTTTTGCATACCTCCTGTACTTTCAGTGCTTCCTGTTTGTATTCATTGTAACTTACATTTTTCAGCCGTAGTTGCACCCAATTCACACCACCCATACAGGCTTGTTCTGCAAGCAGGGCAGAGGTAGTGATAAAGTGCAGTTTGCTTATTGGCCTCATGCGTTGAATAATTGATGGTATCCTAATAATGTTTCGTTGCTCGCCAGAAAGTTGTGGGTATAGTTATTAGCGTTTTCAGCGGCCGTGGGTAGGTCATTGCCTAAAGCAAGTTGGGCAGTAAGTGCAGACGATAATACACAACCGCTACCGTGTTTTTCTCCATTTGGGACGCGGTCGTTTGGGAATGCATATGTATGATCTTTCACAAAAAGCAGGTCTGTAACTATGCTTTCATCGCTATGGCCACCTTTCAGGTATATGTTGATATTGTCGCTCAATAATTCCAGCTTTTCGTTGAGTTCTTTCGCACCAAATATCTGTACAGCCTCCGGGATATTAGGGGTGATACAATGAATGCCTTCTATGGCAGATGCGAACTGCGGTTCAGTAATATTGTGAAACTCATATCCCGCGCTGGCTTTAAGTATGGGGTCGTAGATAATAATGGGTGAGGTGATATGGCCGTGCAGGAATGAAACAATTTGGCGAAGCACCTCAAGGTCTTTAATCAGACCGATCTTAATATGTGTGATCGCGAAGCGCCGGAGGAGCATTTCAGTCTGTCGAATAATTTTATCTACATCTACCCATTCCACATCTTCAAATTCTCTGTCATTCTGATAGGTTAGCGCAGATACAACGCCCATACCATATGCCCCATTGCTTTCAAAGGTCTTGATATCAGCAAGCACACCTGCGCCCGCTGATGGGTCGAAACCAGCAATGGATAATACGTATGGTCTAATAACATTATTCATAAAACTACCTGTATATTTCTGAACCAGCATTCACAAACTCCTTCGATTTTTCTTCCATTCCCCTTTCCTGCTCAGCGGCATAGTCGCGTATATCCTGTGTTATTTTCATCGAACAGAAATGTGGGCCGCACATAGAGCAGAAGTGCGCTATTTTAGCACCCTCGGCAGGTAGTGTTTCATCATGGAATGCTCTTGCAGTGTCCGGGTCAAGTGAAAGGTTGAACTGATCTTCCCAGCGGAACTCAAAACGGGCCTTACTCAAAGCATTGTCCCTGTGCTGTGCGCCGGGGTGCCCTTTCGCAAGGTCAGCAGCATGCGCAGCTATTTTATAGGCGATAACACCGTCTTTTACATCTTTCTTATCGGGTAGGCCCAGATGCTCTTTAGGGGTTACATAGCAGAGCATGGCTGTGCCATACCAGCCGATCATTGCGGCCCCAATAGCAGAGGTAATATGGTCGTAGCCAGGAGCTATATCCGTGGTCAACGGGCCAAGTGTGTAGAATGGCGCTTCATCACAGCATGCCAGTTGTTTGTCCATGTTCTCTTTTATCATGTGCATAGGTACGTGGCCCGGGCCTTCTATCATTACCTGCACATCATGCTTCCATGCTATTTTGGTCAATTCGCCCAGCGTTTCCAGTTCTGCGAATTGTGCTGCATCGTTGGCATCCGCAATTGAACCGGGGCGTAGGCCATCACCCAGTGAGAAACTTACATCGTAAGCCTTCATTATCTCACATATCTCTTCGAAGTGTGTGTAGAGGAAGTTTTCTTTATGGTGCGCCAAGCACCATTTGGCCATGATACTGCCCCCGCGTGAAACGATGCCTGTAACTCGTTTTGCAGTCAGTGGTACATAGCGGAGCAATACACCGGCATGTATAGTAAAGTAATCCACCCCTTGCTCGGCCTGTTCAATAAGGGTGTCCCTGAATATTTCCCAGGTCAAGTCTTCCGCTTTGCCATTTACCTTTTCCAGCGCCTGGTAGATAGGCACCGTACCAACCGGCACGGGGCAATTGCGGATGATCCACTCGCGTGTTTCGTGAATATTCTTGCCGGTAGAGAGGTCCATCAGGGTATCACCACCCCAGCGACAGCTCCATACAGCTTTTTCTACTTCTTCCTCGATGCTGGATGTTACTGCTGAGTTGCCTATGTTGGTGTTTATTTTCACCAAAAAGTTACGGCCAATGATCATTGGTTCGCTTTCCGGGTGATTGATATTAGCCGGGATTATGGCACGGCCACGGGCTATTTCATCACGTACAAATTCGGGTGTTATCTTTTTCAATGGGAGGTTTGCGCCATAGCTTTCACCTATGTGCTGGTCCCAGAGGCCGTCGTTGGTCATCAGCTCATCGATACGCTGGTTCTCGCGTATAGCAATATATTCCATTTCTGGCGTGATTATGCCTTTGCGGGCATAATGCATCTGCGATACATTGGCACCTGCTTTAGCGCGGTACGGTTTCTTTATGTGTTCAAACCGCAGCTCATCCAGGCTTTTATCTTCAAGGCGCTGGTTACAATATTCGGAAGTGAATTTGTTCAGCTCTTCAACATCGTTGCGCTGCTTAATCCATTCTTCGCGCAGGCGGGGCAATCCTTTGGTAATATCAATCGTGGCATTCGGGTCTGTGTACGGGCCGCTGGTGTCGTACACAGTCACCGATGGGTTGGGTATCAATTCCTCAACGCCAAAGGACCTAGTGTGGGTAGGGGTAACGGTTATCTCCCGCATAGCCACTTCTATGTTGTGCAACTTGCCGGGCACAAATATCTTTTTAGAACCGGGAAATGTTCCGGTACTTATTTTTCCCGCGGTGGGTGCTGTATCTTTCTTCATGCTGTGCTCTTTAGTTGTTAACTGAATTATCCGCCCTGTGCGGCCTTTATCAAAGTTATTTTGTCTTCTTTTTTTAAGATGTACGTATCCCACTCAGCCCGAGGAATAACATTGTTATTGACTGCGACTGCAATCCCTTTTGCGGCAGATACGTTCATTAGCTGCAATGCATCGGTAACCCGGGCATTATCTGTTATCTGCTGCTCTTTGCTATTGATGTATATATTCATGTCACTATCATTACAAATAATCGGGAAGTAAACTCAGGGGGCAGAAATAGCGTAACAGTTACTTTTTCCCATCCGCAGGCATTATCCTGTTCAGGTTCAAAGGGTATAATCTCAGCCTGTTGGCACCCCTAAAGTTTAAACAAAGCTAAGTGATATTATTACACGGTAGTTAGTTGATGAAAATGATTATATATAATATTTGCAATACACCTGATTTACGCCATTAAGTAACGTAAACAAGGTGTATTAAGTTTGCCTGGTTAATCAGGCTTCTGCAAGTTCCGGGATTTCTTTGGCATAGGCCTCAGCCAGCTTTTTCTGTAATTCCGGAGAAACGGGCGCATAATGGTCGAATTTCATTTTGAATCTTGCCTTCCCTTGAGTTAGGCTGCGTAGTGCAGATGCGTATTGGTAGGTCTCAGCATGTGGCACCTTTGCATTTATGATCGTGAAATGCCCTTCATTATTAAATCCCTCAATCATGCCGCGCCGCATCTGCAGGTCGCCGAGGATTGCACCTGTTAGTTCATCAGGCGACAGTATTTCAATTGACATAATTGGCTCCATCAGAAGAGGATTTGCTCGTTGGAAAGCATCTTTGAAGGCCATCATGCCCGCTATTTTAAAAGAGATATCATTGCTGTCAACAGGATGCATTTTACCATCATATACACTTACGCGAATATCGCGCACATAAGATCCTGTGATTGGTCCTTTATACATTTTTTCCATCACTCCTTTTAAAATTGATGGAAGAAAGCGTGAATCAATTACTCCACCAACGATACAATTGTAGTAGATTAACTTGCCTCCCCAAGGCAGGTCAATCGTTTCTTTACTTCTTACATTCAGGCCCTCAGGTTCTGGCAGGCCTTCATACAAGGGGTCGAGGCGCATGGTTACTTCGCCAAACTGACCTGACCCACCAGATTGTTTTTTGTGCCGGTATGAAGCATCTGTTCTCGATCTGATCGTTTCCCGATAAGCAATTTTTGGACGAATATATACGACATCGAGGTGGTAAATATTTTGTAACTTCCATTTTATTACGGCAAGATGCATGTCCCCTTGGCAATGTAATAATGTCTGTCCAAGTTCGGATGATACTTCGACATGCATCGTCGGGTCTTCTTCTTTTAGTTGATGCAATGCTGCCGCCAATTTTTCTTCTTCCCCCTTCTTGCTGTTAGCAATGGCCACACTCAATGTGGTTTCAGGGAATATGATGGGTAGCAGCTCTATCTGCTTTCCTTTTTCGTGCAGGGTATTATTTATATGTGAATTGCGTAACTTTAGTGTTGCGCCTATGTCGCCGGCAATTAGCTCGTTTACACTTATACGTTTATTCCCTTCCATCACATATAGTTGGTTCAATCGCTCTGTTATTCCCGTATTCTCATTTACCAACTCCATACCGCTTTTTACAGTACCTGAGCATACCTTGAAAAAGCTCAGATCTCCAATGTGCGGCTCATTTACAGTCTTGTATATAAATATGCAGGCCGCACCTTTGCTGTCGCATGTAAGTGTTCCGCCGGTTCTGATGGGCTGAGGTGGCATTTCGGTTGATGGTGGACATACATTGTCAATATAACCCATCAAACGCGCAACACCTTTGTTTTGAGCTGCGGATGCACAGAATACAGGGAACAGATCATGTTTTGTCATAGAAACATGTAGCCCTTGCTTCATTTCATCTTCTGTCAATTCACCCTTATCGAAGTATTTTTCCATAAGGCCTTCATCATTTGAGGCTATGGCTTCAATAAGTTCTTTATGCAATGCTTCAGATCGAGACTTTTCGTTGTCGGGAATAGGCAATTTTTTGGGCTTGGGATCATTTCCATATTCATACATCACCATATTCAGGACGTCGATAATTGCATTGAAACTGCTGCCTTGGTTTACCGGGTATTGCACCAGTACCACATTGTTCCCGAAGTGCGCTTTGGCTTCCTGAATGGTTTTTTCAAAGTCGGCTTTGTCATGATCCAGTTTATTCACCAGAAATATCATGGGCGTTTTGAACTGTTCAGTATACTCCCATATGATATCTGTACCTACTTCGACACCTTCGCTTGCGTTCAAGAGCATTACCCCTGTGTCGGCCACGCGCAGAGCACTAATGACTTCTCCGGCAAAGTCGTTGTATCCCGGTGTGTCAAGGATATTTATCTTGTAGCCTTTCCATGGAGCGTGCAGCAGTTTTGAGAAGATAGTATTTCCCCGCTCTTTCTCAAGGTCCGTATAATCTCCAATGGTGTTCTTTTCCGCAATAGATCCTCTACGACTTATGAGGCCTGCCTGGAAAAGCATGCTTTCCGCAAGAGTTGTTTTGCCACTGCCCGAATGACCGAGCAGCACGATGTTTTTGACATGATTGCTATCAAATTCCGCCATAAAAAAGTTTTTTTAAGTGAACTTATTATGCGCGCAGACAAACTGTCTGTATTGAGAGGGTAGCTGAAAAATAACGGGCGTAAGAGTCAGTTAATCCACGCTGCATTTTGCTACCATAAATTTATTGAAAATTGTGGGGAAGGGCCTATGATATTGGTCATTGTTTTTTAGAATTTAAAACATTTAAAAAGCAACGATGTTTTGGGTGTTGTCTATCAGTACGAGTATTATTGCTGTGGTAAAGCTGATTGTAATAGCTTCAGAAGTCAAATGAGCTCTCCTTCAAGGTCATAATCGAATGCCTTTGTGATGCGTACATTTACAAAATCGCCTATGGGCAGAGGTTTGTCGCTGTGTATCACAACTTCGTTATCCACCTCCACACTATCAAACTCGGTACGGGCAAGGTATCGCCCGGCCTCTTTCTTATCAACAATCACTTTATATGTATTTCCGATTTTTTCCTGGTTCTTTTCGTATGATATTTCCTGCTGTACTTCCATTATTTCCTGTGCACGGGCTTCTTTTTCTTCGGCCGGAATGTTGTCTGTAAGTTCGTAGGCAGAGGTATTCTCTTCATGAGAATAGGTGAAGATTCCCACACGGTCCAGCCGGGCATCAGTAAGGAATTGCTTCATGTCTTCGACATCATCCCTCGTTTCGCCGGGGAAACCTGTTATCAATGTGGTACGGATACAAATGCCCGGCACCCGGTCGCGCACGTTAGCAATTAGGTCTGTTATCTCCCTTCGGGTTATCTGGCGTTTCATGGCCTGCAGCATATTGTCGGAAATATGCTGTAATGGCATATCCAGGTAGTTGCAGATATTGTCGCGCTCACGCATCACATCCAGAATCTCAAGTGGAAACTTGGAGGGGTAGGCATAGTGCAGCCTTATCCACTGAAGCCCCTCAACATCGGAAAGGTGCTTCAGGAGATCTGAAAGTGCGCGTTTTTTATAAATATCAAGCCCGTAATAGGTAAGCTCCTGAGCGATAAGCATTACCTCTTTCACGCCCATCTTCACAAGCTTTTTTGCCTCGGTCACTATCTCTTCTATGGTCTTGGAAACATGCCCACCACGCATTAGTGGTATGGCACAGAATGAGCAAGTGCGGTTGCAGCCTTCCGATATTTTCAGATACGCGTAGTGCTTTGGTGTACTCAGTAGCCTTTCGCCCAGCAGTTCAGACTTATAGTCGGCGTTGAACTGTTTCAATATCAACGGCAGTTCCATTGTGCCGAACCATGCGTCCACTTCAGGTATTTCTTTCAGCAGGTCGCCACGGTACCTCTCACTCAGGCAGCCGGTCACATACACTTTGTCCAGCTTGCCCTTGCGTTTCAGGGCTACCTGTTCCAGTATGGTATTTACGCTTTCTTCTTTGGCTTTATCTATAAAGCCGCAGGTATTTACTACTACAATATTATGGTCCAGCTTGCTGTTCTCATGCGTTACGTCTATGCCGTTCGCATTTAGCTGTCCGCTCAGCACTTCGCTATCCACCATATTCTTGGAGCAGCCCAGTGTGATTATATTTACCTTATCGTTCTTTAATGTTCTCGCTTTCACGCTGCTACTTTTTTCTCATAAATATCCTTACGGGCACACCGCTGAAATTAAAATGGCTTCTCAGTTTATTCTCCAAAAAATTCTTATAGGGTTCTTTTATGCCATCAGGGTGATTGGCGAAAAATGCGAATGATGGCACGGCCGTAGGCACTTGCTGCACAAATTTTATTTTTACCGAGTAGCCTCGGGTCATTGGGGCAGGATAGCGCTCTATTTCGCGCAGCATTATTTCATTCAATACAGAAGTGGTCACTCGGCGGTTGCGGTTCTCAAATACCTCAAGGGCTTTTTCCATTGCCTGGAATATCTTAGTTTTTTCCTTAGCCGAAATAAAGATTACCGGCACATCGGTAAATGGTTCCAGTTTTTCTTTTATCTTTTTCTCGAAATCCCTTGCCGTATTCGTTTCTTTCTCAACCATGTCCCACTTGTTAATCAGCAGTAAAATTCCTTTTCCCTTACGGGCGGCAAGGCTGAAGATGCTTACGTCCTGTGCTGTCAATCCGTTCTGCGCGTCAATTATGAGCATACAAACGTCGGCTTCATCCATTGCCCTTATTGCCCGTATCACAGAGTAGAATTCCAGGTCTTCGTGCACGTTCTTCTTCTTACGTATTCCAGCAGTGTCAATCAGGACGAGCTCTTTGCCAAACAGCTTGTAATGGGTGTGTATCGTATCACGGGTAGTGCCGGCAATGTCAGAAACTATGGTACGCTCCTGATTTATGAGGGCGTTGAGCAGTGTTGATTTTCCGGCATTAGGCTGACCTATAATTGCAAATTTAGGTAGTGGGTTACCATCCTTGTCAGTTTCTACAACTGCATTTTCTTCTTTAATATTTATTGCTACTTCATCCAGTAGTTCACCGGTTCCGCTGCCTGATATGGATGATAAAAGAAATGTGTGTTCGAATCCCAGCGAGTAAAATTCTGTGGCATATAATGCGCGTTCCTGGTTATCAACTTTGTTTACAACAAGTAACACCGGCTTTGTTGACCGCCGCAGCACATCTGCCATATCCTCATCCTGTAGAGTAATTCCGGTGGTCGTATCGCAAACGAATATAATAAGATCAGCTTCCTCTATGGCTATTTGCACCTGCTTGCGTATCTCCCGCTCAAATACATCTTCAGAGTTCGCTACAAACCCACCAGTATCTATTACATTGAAAACTTTACCGTTCCAGTCGGCAATACCATACTGCCGGTCGCGGGTCACACCGCTTTGGTCATCAACAATAGCTTTACGTTGCTCCAGCAAACGATTAAAGAGGGTAGATTTCCCTACATTCGGCCTTCCCACAATGGCAACAGTAAAACCAGGCATTAGTAAAAAATTTAAGTGTGCAAAAGTACGGCTTTAAGGCTATCAAATTACTATTTATTGTAAATAATATTGTTAAAACGATTAAAGTATACCTTTGCAACTTAATTATAACTTAATGATGAAAAAATGTATTTACGTTTTAGTGGCAATATTATTCTTTAGCAATAGCACTCAGGCGGCTTCGGGAGATACTACCTGGGTTAATGCCACAAATGCCCAGCTTTCCTGGTTTGGCAGCTATGACAGTACCATTGTTTTTCCGACAAGGGGTAAGTCATATAGAAGTATTTATATGGTTTTTACGCTTGGAAAGTACGTTTGCCCGGGAACTCCGGCATATTGCGGAGACTGGGATTATACGGTGCTTAACTACCTGATTACGCCCGGTGGGCAATCCTTCGAATTAGGTAGGTTAATTACACCGTATGCCAATGCAGGTGCTCCCCGGACGCCATGGACATGGCAACAACAATATGTATATGATGTAACGGACTATGCACCCTTGTTGCACGATACCGCTAAGATACGTATCTTCTATTCCGGCTATTCCGGTGGATTTACGGGTAGTATTCGCTTTGCATTTATTGAAGGTACTCCGGATAGGGAGGTGACGGGCGTGCGGAGGTTGTGGAGTGGTAGTTTTGGATATGGGGGAATCAATACTCATTTTCCTACTGTTACAGATACTGCGCCAGACAATACAAAATCTGCTGATTTGAAGTTTCTGGTTACCGGGCATGGTTCCGATGCCAATTATTGTTGCGAATTTATGCCGCATGATTATATGGTCTCTTTCAACGGCCGCCAGATTGCCCAGCAGACAATATGGCGCGACGACTGCGGTATGAATGAATTATACCCGCAGTCAGGCACATGGATATATGATAGGGCAAACTGGTGTCCAGGTGCTTTAGTGAATTGGTACACACACCATCTTCCAGGGGTAACCGCTGGTTCAAATTTCAAACTCGGGTTGCAGTTTGAGCCTTATTCGGGTGGTGGGAGCTATACTACAGAAGCTATACTTTTCTACTATGGTAGCATGAAAAAAGTTTTAGACGCATCGATAGAAGATATAGTTGCACCGACGGATGATCAAAACCATTTCAGGGAAAACCCAATTTGCGGCTCACCCATTATTCGTATCAAGAACAGGGGAGTGACAACTATTGATTCTGTTACTATTCGTTATGGTGTAAAAGATTCAGCAATGATGACCTATACATGGAAGGGTAAATTGAAAACATTTGAAGAAAAGGATATTACGCTCGCTGCTTTAAAAGAACTGAACGGCATTGCCGGAGATACAATTACCCGCACATTTATAGCGAAAATAATTGCTGTAAATGGCACTTATGATGCTGATTCCGCTAATAACATTGCGCATTCCCGGTTCCTTTCTGCGCCACTTTGGCCAAGTAAATTCAGGATACTATTCAAGACGAACCTGGACCCGACAGCAGTTGGGGCTGGAATTTCAGAATCAAGCTGGATCATTTATGATATGAATAATAATATTGTCAAAAAGCGGGATAACGCTGCGCTGAATACACTTTATAATGATACTGTTACTTTGAGAACTGGTTTTTACCGTCTGCAATTGTATGATAGCAGCTGTACTGGTTTGAGCTGGTGGGCAAATGCCAGCGCCGGATCGGGTTACTTAATGGTGAAAAGGCACACTAACAATGTAAATATTCCGATGAAGGGTTATATCTACGCAGGCCAGTATAATAACGATTTCGGTTGCGGGTATTCACAATATTTCTATACTATAGACACTGCGACGCTGGGCATAACTAACATTTCAGAGAGCACAGTTGGTATTGATGTATATCCTAACCCGGCAAAAAACAATATCTATGTAGAACTATCAGGTATAGAACAGATAAAGGGACAGATACTTATCATAGATGCTTTAGGCAGGACAGTACAAGTGACTCCTTGCACTGAATCACGGAAACTGGTGGAGACGAGTCGCCTTGCAAATGGGGTATATACCATATCATTTATTGATGAAGCCGGAACCGGTAATAAGTTATCGGCCAGGTTATTGATAGCTAAGTAGCGAGAAAGAGAATATTTCAAAACAAGCTGCCACGGGCAGCTTGTTTTGTTTCAGACTGTGATTATTGTTTTTTACTTTTGAATTGTTAAGCTGTTGCGTGGTGTAGAGACAAGAAAATATGAGCATGAAATGATGGATAGAATAGAGAAATTGAAAGAATTTTTAAAACAATCTCCTGCCGATTGTTTCTTAAATCATGCACTGGCCCTGGAGTATGTAAAGATGGGCGATGAGGTGAATGCTAAGAAGTTTTTTGAAATTAATTTATCGAACGATAAATCATACGTGGCTACTTATTATCACCTTGCGAAATTGCTGGAACGATTAGGGGATAGGGATCAGGCAATTAAGACCTATGTGGCCGGCATGGATCAAGCTAAGGCGGCAAAAGACATGCACTCGTATAGCGAGCTACAGGGTGCTTACGAAGACCTTGTCTATTAGTCGTATGTCATAGGCGTAATTCATAAGTTAGGGTATTAAGTAGTTGAAAGATGGGTTTATCACAGCAATTCAGGGAGTATTGGAATAGAAAAAACTATGTTTCGGCAACGGACCGTATACTCCTTGCCGTAAGCGGGGGCGAGGATTCTATGGTCATGGCGCACCTGTTCCTGAAAAACGGTA
>CAYSIG010000005.1:0-125784 GCA_964430995.1 uncultured Flavipsychrobacter sp. | reverse complement strand
GCACTACATCGCCTATACCGGCATTGTTTTGCTCATCATGCGCATGAAAGCTCGATGATTTTTTTAGAAACTTACCATAAATGGGGTGTTTCACTTTACGTTCAACAGTGACCGTGATGGTTTTTACCATCTTGTTACTGCTTACTACCCCTATACGGGTTTTCCTGCTTTTTCTTTCAACCGTCATAATAAATATGCTTTATTAGAAACCTAATTCTCTTTTACGCTGTTCAGTTTTAAGGCGCGCAATCTGGCGACGCTGTGCTTTGATAGAAAGCGGGTTTTCTATCGGGTTAACCGCATGGCTGAACTTCGTCTTTTTCAAGCGCAACAGTTCATCACCGATCTTCTGGTCGAGTGCTTCGTTATCCAGCGAGCGGTAATCATCAACCTTCGCTTTTTTTTCTTTTGCCATTGTACTCTTATTTACTTATTTATAATTTGCGATTTATGATTTCAGACTTTAAATCACAAATCATATGTCTTTCAATCTCAAATCTTATTCACCTGCGTAATCGTGGCGAACAACGAATTTGGTGCGGATTGGTAACTTCTGAGCGGCAAGCAACAAAGCTTCCTGTGCCACCTTCATCGGAACACCATCCAACTCGAACATGATCAGTCCGGGTTTTACAACAGCAGCCCAGAATTCCAGGTTACCTTTACCTTTACCCATACGCACCTCTGCAGGCTTGCGGGTAATTGGCTTGTCGGGGAATATCCTTATCCACACATTACCTTCACGCTTCATGTGGCGGGTCATTGCCTGACGTGCTGCTTCGATCTGGCGGTTAGTAATCCACTTGGGCTCCATTGCCTTCAGTCCGAAAGAACCGAATGCAACCAATGCACCACGTTGTGCGTTACCTCTGATCCTGCCTTTATGCGCTTTACGATGTTTCGTCTTTTTTGGTTGTAACATTGTTACAATTTTTTATTAAGTATTCTAAACAATATTATGCTTTGCGTGGGCCGCCGCCACCTGTACGTCCTCCGCCGCTACCTGAGCGGCCTCCACCACGGCGATCACCGCCGCCTGCCGAACCACGGTCGCTGCGCTCGCCACGTTCACGACGCTCGCCACGTTCTCCTCTTTCACCACCACGGCCTTCGCCACCTGCGAAACCGCCTGTAGGCCTGTTGCCACGGTTATCAGAATTTGCAGAGAAGTTAGGGTTCAATTCCCTCTTGCCCAACACTTCACCCTTACATACCCATATCTTCAATCCTATCTTGCCATATACGGTCATTGCGTATACTGATGCATAGTCAATGTCCATGCGGTAAGTATGCAATGGAGTACGGCCTTGTTTGAACTCCTCTGAACGGGCGATTTCCGCACCATTCAAACGGCCACCGGCTTTAATCTTAATCCCTTCAGCACCCATACGCATCGCTGTTGAAATTGCCATTTTTATGGCGCGCTTGTAGCTTACGCGGCCTTCAATCTGGCGGGCTATGGTATCGCCTACTATCATTGCATCAAGCTCAGGACGACGGATCTCCATGATGTTGATCTGAACATCATCCTTCTTTGTGAGCTTTTTGAGCTCTTCTTTGATACGATCAACCTCAGTACCGCCTTTACCTATGATGATACCAGGCTTGGAAGTGTGAATGGTTACGATCAGCTTACCCAGCGTACGTTCGATAACTATGCGGGATATACCGCCTTTGCTGATACGCGCATTGAGGTAGTTGCGGATCTTGTGGTCTTCTACCAGTTTCTGGCCGAAGTCCTTTTTCTCACCATACCACATTGAGTCCCATCCGCGGATGATGCCCAACCTGTTACCTATAGGATTACATTTTTGACCCATTACTTTTTATATTAAGCTTGAATGTTAGTAGTTTCTGCGTTAGTATTTGCTGTTACTGCACTACGGCTGTCAACAATAAGTGTGATATGGTTGCTGCGCTTGCGTACACGATAAGCACGACCCTGCGGCGCCGGGCGCATACGCTTGAGTACACGGCCACCATCAACAAAGATAGTCTTCACATACAGGTTGGCGTCAGCAACATCAACACCTTCGTTTTTCACTCTCCAGTTTGCTACTGCGCTAAGCAACAGCTTTTCGAGCGGCACTGAAGGGTCTTTTGTGCTGAACTTCAAAGTATTCAGCGCATTTTCAACCTCCATACCACGAATCAAATCCGCCAGCAGGCGCATTTTTCGGGGAGAGGTCGGATAATTTCGTAAGCGAGCAACAGCTTCCATTATTTTTGATTTTTGATCGGTGATTTAAGATTTATCACCAATAAATTTTTAACTTTCAATTCATTAATCTATCAACTAATTACGCATTCTTAGTACCACTGTGGCCTTTGAAGTTGCGGGTGGGAGAAAACTCACCGAGTTTGTGCCCTACCATATACTCAGTAACATATACCGGTATAAACTTGTTGCCATTGTGCACTGCAAATGTCTGGCCTACAAAGTCCGGAGTAATAGTGCTGCGGCGGCTCCAGGTTTTAATAACACCTTTCTTCGCTTTGCCTTCTGCTATTGCCGAAACCTTTTTGTCGAGGTTTGCATCTACGTAAGGTCCTTTTCTTATTGAACGAGCCATTTTTTATCAGCTATTTATTATTAACTTTTAATCTATTTACTTTCTATTTTTTGTACTTAGACGACAGTTTCTTGCCATTCTTACGCTGAATAATCAGCTTGTTTGATGACTTAGAAGTACTGCGTGTAGACTCACCCTTAGCGTATTTACCACTACGGCTACGTGGGTGGCCGCCTGATGAACGGCCTTCACCGCCACCCATCGGGTGATCGACAGGGTTCATGGCAACACCACGGTTGCGTGGGCGGATACCTTTCCAACGGTTGCGACCTGCTTTACCCATAGACTGGAGCGCATGATCGCTGTTTGAAACGATACCTACAGTAGCCATACAAGTGCTCAGCACTTTGCGAAGCTCACCACTCGGCATTTTCAGTACACAATATTTTTCTTCTTTCGCATTAAGCTGTGCGTAAGTGCCTGCTGAACGTGCAAGCGCACCACCTTTACCTGGCTGCAGTTCTATATTGTGAATAACAGTACCCAGTGGCATGTTCTTCAGTAATAATGCATTGCCAACTTCAGGAGCTACTTCTGCGCCACTGATGATAGTTGCACCAACTTCAAGGCCCTGAGGAGCAATGATGTAGCGTTTCTCACCATCAACATAGTTAAGTAATGCGATGAATGCTGTACGGTTCGGATCGTACTCGATCGATTTAACCGTTGCCTTAATATCACTCTTGTTACGCTTGAAGTCAATAATACGATACTTGGTTTTGTTACCACCACCCATGTAGCGCATTGCTCGGCGTCCCTGTACGTTACGGCCACCAGTGCTTTTCTGAGCTTCGAGCAGGCTCTTCTCAGGCACATTGGTAGTTACCTCTGCGTAAGCATTTCCTATTCTCCAGCGTGTTCCGGCTGTTACCGGTTTATATTTACGTAATGCCATTTTATTTTTGATTTTTGATTTGCGATTTATGATCTCACAAATCTTTTAACCATTTAACTATTATCTTTTCAAACTTTACTAAGCAAACAGGTCAATCGTATCACCTTCAACCAGTTTCACAACTGCTTTCTTGTATGAAGGCTTGCGGCCAGAAAGCAAGCCTGCTTTTGTGAAGCGGGTTTTGCTTTTCGCAGGCACCACTACTGTATTCACATCAGCCACCTTTACGCCATAAAACTCTTCCACAGCTTTCTTAATTTCCAGCTTATTAGCTTGTTTACCTACAACAAATGTGTAGCGGCCACTGCGCTCCATCTGGAGATTTACCTTTTCGGTGATCACTGGCCTTACCAACACTTCTGATAGTTTCATCTTTTTATTTTTTTAACTCCAACCGGAGCGTTATTATTTTTTACCTTTTACTTCTGGCACCTTCCCTTTAAGAGGACGGACGATTATGCTGCTTCTTCTTCAACTGAAATCTCATTGAACATTTTGGCTGCAGACTCAGTGAATATCACCACATCAGTATGCGTGAGGTCGTATGTGTTCATATCGCTCAACACTACAGTTTTGTTATCAGCAAGATTGCGGCCGCTGAGGTAAACATTAGTGTTATACTCAGGCAATACAATCATTGTCTTCCTGCTATCACCACGTAATGAGCTGAGGATACCTGTAAAGTCCTTTGTCTTAGGCTCGGTCATAGTGATATCTTCTACAATCACTATTTTGTTTGCACGGGCTTTGTGAACAAGGGCCGATATTTTGGCAAGGTCTTTCACCTTACGGTTCAGCTTAAAGTTATACAGGTGCGGCAATGGGCCGTTTACTGTACCACCGCCTTTGTACAAGGGGTTACGGATATTACCTTTACGCGAGCCACCTGTACCTTTCTGTTTGTGCAGTTTCTTAGAAGAACCTTTCACTTCAGCACGGGTCTTGGTTTTGTGCGTACCCTGACGCTGAGCGGCGAGATATTGTTTTACTGCGAGGTAAATACAATGATCGTTAGGCTCAACATTGAAAATATCGTCCGGCAGTTCAATCGAACGGCCTGTCTTTGCACCTTTAGTATTTAAAACGTCAACTTGCATGACTAAAATTAATTCTGAATTAAAACAATAGAACCATTATGACCCGGAACCGAACCGCTGATTAATATGTAGTTGGTTTCAGGGAATACTTTTACAACGCGCAATGCTTTTATTTTTACGCGATCGGTACCCATACGGCCAGCCATCCGCATACCTTTGAATACACGGCTTGGGTATGATGAGCCACCAACCGAACCCGGTGCGCGCTGACGATCGTGCTGGCCATGGGTAGCTTCACCCACACCGCTAAAACCGTGACGGCGAACAACACCCTGGAAACCTTTACCCTTGGTAGTGCCAATAACACTTACCTTTTCACCTTCGGTAAATATTTCACAGGTGATGCTTTCACCTACATTCTTATCTATGGAACAATTGCGAATTTCTTTTACGACACTCTTAGGAGTAGTGCTTGCTTTAGCGAAGTGATTGATGAGCGCCTGAGGAGTGTTTTTTTCCTTTGCTTCACCGAAAGCAATTTGAAGAGAGCTATAACCGTCGGTATCCACGGTTTTCTTTTGAGTAACCACACATGGGCCAGCCTCGATGATGGTACAAGCTGTCTGCTTGCCATTCGGTTCGAAAATGCTGGTCATACCGATTTTTTTACCAATAATACCTTTCATTATCATTTATATTTGAGCTAAGCGCCCGGCCTGTTTTTGTGTGGGACGGGATTAACTATATTTTCAATTTTATTAAAGAACTGCGAACTAAAGATCAAAAAACAAATTCCTACGGAACCAATTTCTAAACTCTAATTCCTACGGTCACGCTTTTATCTCTACTTCCACACCACTTGGCAAATCCAGCTTTGAAAGGGCATCGACTGTGCGGGAAGAAGATGTGTATATATCCAGTAAGCGCTTGTGGGTGCAAAGCTGGAACTGCTCACGCGATTTTTTGTTAACGTGCGGTGAGCGCAATACTGTAAAGATCTTCTTCTCTGTAGGCAACGGAATAGGGCCTGTAACTACCGCCCCGGTGTTGCGCACAGTCTTAACGATTTTATCTGCTGATTTATCCACCAGGTTATGGTCGTAAGATTTTAGCTTGATTCTGATACGCTGCGACATAGCTTATTATGAACTTTATCCCTCAAAATTTTTGGGACTGCAAAGGTAATGAGATGTTTTGGAATAGAAAAATTATTTTGAAGAAATTTTTCAAATGTGCCTGAGGGGCTTACCAGCCTGCTATAAAGGCCGGCGTTGAGTCATTTAAAGCTGTAAAAATACCCCAAAAATCAATGCAATGGCCACAAAACTGCCTGGTGCTGCATAAGTATTGGTTATTTTCACATTATCCAATAAAATTGTCACTATGCCTCATATATCCAAAACAGCCAAAGCTTTAGTGTTGCTTACTTTAACCGGCCTTGCTGGTATTTGCAACGGTCAGATGACGCCCAACTCAGGTACAGAATTCACCTTCAATGGCAACAGGTTTAGCACAAAATTCATCGGATTTATTGATACAACGTACTTATCAGACCCAGTTACTGACAAAGAATCGATAAGAATTATATATGAGCCGCAGGTGGCCGCAATGAACGGAAAAAAGATATATGAAACAGCTGAAGTGCTGCAGCCACCACTACGAGATGACGCCTCACCCGCCCTGGAAAGATACCTGTTAAACAAACTGACAAAAGGTCCAATGCCCAAATGGATGCCCGATGGCTCCATACGCATCCATCTGCACGACTTTGTAATAGATGAAACAGGCAAAGTGATCTATTACTGCAATGGAGGCACAAAGTTCAGAGATAAAGACAATACAACCCGCAGTCTAAACGATCTTGCGCCCATAGATAGCCTTATCTCCACCTTTCCGCCCATGAAACCATTTACGCTGAATGGGGAAAAGGTTATTGTGCGCCTTTCCTCATCATTATACACTTACGTAATCGAAGTAAAGAGCGGTGTGGCCATATACTATAAGTGCACAAACACAGGCCGTGGGTGCAGGCCATAGTCCTTAGCTGATACCACAGACACTACTCTTGAGGATTATTGTACTTCCAGCTTCCTTGTTATCGTTTCCGTGCCAGATTGCACGCGTAGCAGGTATAAGCCTCTCGTGAGTGAGGATGTGTTATAGCTTAAGTATGCTTCGCCATTAAACTCCTGATCTGCAATAACGGCGGCCTCCCTGCCCAATACATCTACCAGGCTAACCTTTACCGGCCCATCGGCAGAGGTATTGAATGAGATGTGTACGAAGCTGTTTGCTGGATTAGGATATAGTTTAAGCGTAGCCTCTACCCCGGCAAGATCGGGTACGGCCTGGTGGTTGGCAAGTTGCTTTCTTGCGTACGATACCACCTTGTAGCTGGTTAGAGTATTCTTAACCGTAGAAATAGTGAGGAGCGCACTGTGGTAACCGGGCTGATACCATGTGTAAGTTTCAATAGTATCGTATATGACACCGCCGCCAAAGACATTGACGCTATCCTTGAACAACTGGTAGCCATGCACCCTTAAAACCCCTGTAAATGTTCTTGTGGAAGTGGATGGCGGTACCGCTGGCAGAATCAATGTGCCCCAGCCGTCGGCATTTACAGATGCGCTACCGGACTGTGTCATCGTTGCTGACCCATATGTCACAAAGCCCGCATAGGCATCAACAAAATTGCTGCCGAAAGTGAATGGAAACTGGAACACATCCATTGGGTCTGTGTACAGTGAATTTGCGGTAGACGAGTAATAAATTGCCGAAGTGGAAAGTTTCGACACACTGCCGACATAGTAGGTGGTAAACGCACTTGTGGGCGTTACAACGGCATGTGTGCTGGTTGCAAACGTAGCAGACGGAATAAGTGATGCCGCAAGAGCAAGACCCGAGTAGCTGGATGCGGTATTGGCATAAATAACATTGCCAATGCTTATGGAATCAGCAATAGCTTTTGTGGTAAGGCCGCCAAAGTTCCATGTCACACCCGCACCCGAAGAACCTTGTACGATGCCGGCTTCATCGGCTACAACAGTAAGAAATGAATCGTTGAGCGAGGGACTGACATTTGCGTTAGTAAGTGTAGGCACCTGCGCAGAAGCGACTGAAGCAATTGCCGCAAAACCAAAAGAAAGTAATGGTATTTTGTTCATAAGAAAAAGTTTTAGGTTTTATGATATACCACTAAGTTACGGGAAATAACAATACAAATGCTATTTCCACCTTCCCAGATTCCGGCCCATATCCTGCAGTACGTTGTAGAATGATTTGGCCCAGTAGTTGCGGAAACCGAAGCCGCCACATGCACCTGTGACACGCTTAGTGAGCAGCACCTTTTTATCGCCCATATTAACGAATGTAACCCACATAGAGGCCTCTTCTTTGCTCTTGCTCATACCCTCAACGAAAAACAGCAAACCAAGGCCTTTGTGTCCTTTGAAATTGTACTTTGCCACCTGCGCTGCAATTTTTTCTGCGGTGAGCAATTGGTAGCTATCGGGTTCATCAACAAAGTAGGGACCTTTGGAATTGTGGTTGGCCACATCAGTAACTTCTATTGCATAATCTACGCTGTTGCGATCTACGGCTTTAGCCACGTTGAACTTCTCTTGTTCTTTCATAAACAGGTTGTTCCATGCAGGGAAGTATTTTTCGCGAAGATCATAGTTGGATATTTCTCCGGCATCTTTGAACTGTGCAGCGCTTCCTATGAATTTAACGTTAGTAAAGTCAAGACCAAGCCATGTAACAGGTGCGTCACCCGTTATGTCTGCTTTTGTCTGCGCACCGGCACTGATAGCGACAAAAACAATAAGAATAGAGATGATCAGCTTTTTCATTTGATGTACGATTTAGTATGTAAAAATAATAAACAACTATTATGAAATTCATGATTTTGGTCAAATAGATTACGTGCGCCTTGACAATAGAACAGGCTGCCGGAAGGGCAGCCTGTTCTATATTTTCCGAGCATTGAGCTTATTGCTCAACTACGATATGGAATACTTTATTATCAGCACCGGAGCGCACTGTGAGCATATACATGCCGTTTGCGAGCGATTTGCTGAGTGTTACTTCGTGGTTGAGTTTACCGTTCTTAGCAACGAAGTTTTCTTTGTAAACTGACTGACCAAGAACGTTAGTCACTTCCAGTATCACTTCCTCATCGGTAGCTGACGCTAACATACCTTTTACAGTGAACCGTCCGTTATTCGGGTTAGGTACTACTGTAATGTCGCTGCCTGCGCTCATCTGGCCAACACCTGTTGTAACCACCCTTACATATACCCATTCGTGAGTAGTTACTTCACAAACGTCGTGGCTGGTAACGGCAACTGAGAAGGAATCCACTTCAGGGTAGCTGTATGAAGTGCTGGTGAAGCTAACATTAGTAGCGCCTGCCACCGGCATACCATTAATATACCATTGATAAGTAGGATTAGTTGCTTTTGTTACCATAGCAGTAAGCGTGCTTGTCTGTCCTTTAGAGATCGTAGTGCCGGGATTAGCATTTATAACCACCACAGGCAGAATTGGTTCTTCTACCGTTTCCACAACCCTTGCGCTAGAGTCAACATTAGCAAGGCGGCAAGGATCATTGCTGGTGAGGACTACAAACATTTCATCACCATTAAGCGCAGGGAACGAGTAAGTAGACCCGCTATAGCTAACGATAGTACCATTCTTGTACCAAGTGTACGACGGTGAAGGGCCTGCATATGTCGTTACTGCATTCGCAGTAACAATCGTACCCCTACAAACAGTGTCGTTTGGTGTCATTACAACATTTGCGGTTGGCATACCAAATGGCCTTACAGAGATTGGTAGCGAACGGGTAGCGGTTGCAGGAGAAGGACAAACAGCATTACTTGTCATTTCCACAGAAACCACGTCGCCGTCAGCAGGAACGAAACCGTAGCTGCCAGCAACAGCAACAGGAATACCATTCACGCTCCACCTATACACAGGGCCTAAACCGCCGTTAGTAGCTACAGGGGTAAGCGTTACCGTAGTACCTGCGCATACTGTGTCATTAGGCGTAGCATTAAGCACCACAGATGGTGTTACAGAGGGTATAACACCAATGGTTGCAGAGCCGGACATATTAACGGTACAGAATGTAGTTGAACTAGTGCCTTTTACAGTGTAAGACCCGGCAAGCGTATGTAATCCGAAATCAAGGATACTGCCTGTGCCTGGGAAGGCACCAACAGCAGTAGCACCACGATACAGCATATAGTTAACGCCGACTGTAGAGCCACTGAGGTACACATGCACGCCAGCATCGCCATCGCAATGGTTGCCACCACCTGTAACCGTGAATACTGATGGTAACGGAGAAACAGAGACATTGAATGTGGCAGCACAACTTCCAGGCATCATGGTATAAGTAATGGTAGCACTACCTAATGTGTGACCGAAAAGAACACCTGAAGACGCTCCCACACTGATAGTAGTAGGATTATTGCTCGTCCATGTACCACCCGGAACGGTGTTGGTCAGCACTGCATTACCACCAAGACAAACATTAGGCGCGCCGGTGATAGGAGCAGGCGATGTATTAACCGTAACAGGATGTGTAGCAGCGCAACCGTAAGTATTGGTATAGCTTACTGTAGTAATACCGCCGGCAATACCTGAAAGTGTACCTGTTAAGTCTATTGTGCCAACCGTAGGTACTGTACTGCTCCATGTGCCACCCGGAGTACCACTGAACAACGCAATGGCCTGACCAGCACAAACAGAGTCGGCACCGAAGATATTGGCAGGGAGCGGATTAACGGTTAAAACAGCATTAACTGTACAACCGGGACCAGCACCTAAAGAATAGTCAATTACAACAGGTACCGAAGTTGGTAAACCTGTAATAACACCATTTAATACACCTGTTGACGGGTGGATAGTAGCAGTAGTTGGATCGCTGCTGGTCCATGTGCCACCAGGAACCGGGTTTGTAAGCGTTGCAGATAAGCCCTGGCAAATCTCAGCCGGTGCAGCTATAACGCCCGGTACAGGATTTACGGTAACAGGCATGGTAGCTGGGCATACATAACCGGGGTCTGTATATATAACAACTGTCGCTCCGGGCGCAGTGCCGCTGAGAACACCAAAAATAGGGTCGATAGAACCAACCGCAGGGTTACTGCTGGACCAAGTGCCACCAATTGAAGGGTTGAAATAAGTAACCGCTGCACCAACGCAGAACGTGTTAGGACCTGAGATAGCTGGCGGACCAACACTCACATTAACTGCCACTGAAGTAGCGCAGCCCGTAGGCAATGTATAAGAAACGATAGCGGTGCCTGCACTCACTCCGGTCACATTACCACTTGCGTCAACCGTAGCTATGGCCGGAATAGTAGATAACCATGTGCCGCCCGGTGAAGTTGAGCTAAGTGTTACTGACGAGCCTACACAAATATTTGGTGTAGACGGTGTAATAGCACCCGGCAACGGATTAACAGTTACAGTTTTATTTGTTTCGCAACCACCACCAAGAGAATAGGTAATAGACGTAGTACCTGCTGCAATGCCTATCACTAACCCTGTTGGGTCAACAGTAGCAACAGATGGGGTACCGCTTGTCCACGAACCGCCCAAAGATGTATTGGAAAGAAGGATCGAATTTAATGCGCACACCATACTATCACCCGTGATAGCGGGAACAGAACTGATTACGTTAATAGTCTTGGTGCTGATACAGCCTGTGCCCAGCATATAAGTAAGAGTAGTAGTACCAAGAGCAACAGGTGTAACGTGGCCTGTAGAAGAAATTGTAGCTACAGTGCCGCCGCTGCTTTCGCTCCAAACGCCACCAGACACCGGATTGGTGAACGGAATAGATGAAGACCCCATACATACACTACCGGGACCATTGATTGCGGGAACCAATTGATTAACTGTAAACACCTTGCTGGTGATACAGCCTGTAGATGTATAGCCGTAAGTAATAGTAGAAGTACCCGGAGCTACAGCAGTAACAAGCCCGCCAGCGTCAATAGTAGCTACTGAGGGATTTACGCTATTCCATATGCCAGGGCCCCACGTGGATGTATTTGTGAGGAGCACTATATCACCGACGCAACCAGAGAGTGTGCCCAAAATCGGGCTCGGTATCGGGTTAACGGTAATTGTATAAGAAGCCGGACAACCGCCTAACAGGATGTAACGGATAGTTGCGACACCGGGAGCGTTACCATGCACAATGCCCGAAGCAGAAACTGTAGCAACAGAAGGGTTCAGGCTAATCCACATGCCGCCAACTGCAATGTTAGACAACAGAATATCCTGATCCTGGCAAACCTGAGTAGGGCCAGTAATAGGGAATACAGGGTTCACTGCCACGGACTTAACTACGTAGCAGGCACCAACACCATAACTTATTATAGCCGTACCGGTAGCATGGCCACATGCCATACCTCCTGAAGTAATAGATACTACAGATGGCAGGTTACTTGTCCATGCACCACCGACAGAAGCGTTGGTATATAACTGACATGAGTCCTGACAAATAGATGGCGGGCCTACAATTGCCGGAGGAGTTGGTATAACGGTAAGCACCGTTATAGCCGAACAACCACTCCATGTATAGCTGATATTGGTAGTGCCGCCGGAGCTACCGGTTGCAATACCTGTAGTGGGGCTGATTGTGGCCACTGATGGCGTACTGCTGCCCCAAACACCACCTGGGGTAGGGTTAATAAACGTAACTGTATTGCCCACACAAATACCAGTAGGGCCTACGATAGCCGCAGGAGCCGGATTAACCGTGATATTCATGGTGCGTGAACAAGTAGTTGGTAATGTATATGTAATAATGATTCCTGCACCAAAGCCAGGACCGCCGGTAATAACACCCGTTGTGCTGCCTATGCTGGCTATGAGCGGGTTACTGCTTGTCCATGTGCCGCCGGGTGTTGCTGTTACAGAAACTGTAGAAACAGCACCTTGACATACATTATTGGAGCCGAGAATAGGAGATGGCAGCGGATTAACTGTAACCGGCGCAGAAATAGAACAGCCGGTAGGCAGTGTATATGTAACGTTAGCTATAGAAGAAGTAGTACTGCCGACAACAACAGTGCCTGTAAGCAAGCCGGTAGAAGAAACAATGCTGGCAACCGCAGAAGGAGAAACACTCCAAGTGCCACCAGGCGTAAGATTGTCCAGCTTAAGTGTTGAACCCTGACACACCCTCATGATACCAGAAACCGTAGTAATAGGAGCAGATAAAGCATTAACGGTTATGGTCCTTGTTATGCTGCACCCTGAGCCACCGCTTGCCACGTAAGAAATAGTAGCGATGCCGCCGCCAATTCCGGTAACAGTACCTGAACCTGAAACAGTAATCATTGATGTGGAAGAAGGATCAACGACCCAAATACCACCGGGCGTAGTGCTGGAAACAGTAAGCGACTGACCTACACATATAACACCACCGGATGTGGCACTGATCGGATTGGGCTGCGGTGTAACATTCACGGAACCGGTAACCTGGCAACCTGAACCGAGAGAATAGGTAACAGGCGCTGTACATGGGGAAGACACCCCGGTAACCACACCGGTAAGAGAACCTATAGTGATGCATGAGCTTGAAGAAGACCAAACGCCACCGGAAACGCTGTTGCCCAGAGTTATGGATGACATCTGGCACACTCCCGAAGGCACAATTATAGCACCGGGAGATGGTGTAACACAAACAGTGTGGGTAGCAACACAGCTACCAAACGCGCTGGGAGAAGTATAAGTAATAGTAGCACAAAGACCTGAAGTGGGGCCACCGGTAGCAACACCAGTAGAACTAACAGAAACCGCAGTTGGATTACTGCTTACCCAGGAAGACCCTACACCAGCAGGACTACCTACCAAGGTTGTGGAATTGAGCGCACATACCGCACTTGCTCCGGCTATAGTAGCAGGAGGGTTAACTGTCACTATCATACTACCACTCATTGTCCTGGTACAGCCGGTAGCTGTAACAGTACCAACAATAGTATATGTACCTGCGGCTGTAACCGGCGGGAAACATATTCCTGCACCAGTACCTGCGACAGGCGCGCCAACAGGAGTAGAGCCATTCATAAGCCTGTAAGATATGCCTACGGCAGAACCAGAGAGACATGGTGGGGCAGTTGTCGTTCCGGGACAGATATTTGCAGTGCCCGGTGTCATTGTATACAGTGAGGGTAGCGCATTAATAGTAACGACCGTTGTCCTTGCACAAAGTGTAGCGCTTAATTGATACCTTATTGTAACAGTGCCAGTTGAAAGACCTGTAAATACCCCTGTAGCAGGTACTATGCTACCCATAGCAGGAGGAGACAGGCTGCTCCACGTGCCACCGACTGTAGAGCAATCCAGATCTATTGTCTGACCCTGGCAAATAGCCGGGGAAGCAGGCGTAATAGCTGCAGGTATCGGATTAATAGTTACAACACCTGTCCTGGTACATCCTGCCGCAGTTGTATATGTAACAGAGGCTGTACCAGCTACGTTACCAACAACGGCACCAGTGGTACTGTTAAGTGTAATGCTACTGCTTGAAGTACTCCATGTGCCGCCTGAAGGGCTGGAGCCCAAAGTAGTATTGCTGCCCTGGCAGATAACCAATGATGGGGTGCCTGTAATAGGCCCTGGCAATGGATTAACGGTAAGTACTGCTGAAGAAGAGCAACCCGCACCAAGAGAATAAGTAATGGTGGCGGTAGCAACAGTTGATGCTCCTGTACACAGTGCTGTGATCGAGCCTGTAGGTGTGATTGTAGCTACGGTAGTAGGTGTAATAGACCATGTGCCGCCCGAAACAGAATTGAATACAGTAGTTGTAGCACACTGGCAAATAGATAATGAACCAGCTATCGGGCCGGGGGTGCTGTTCACCGTTACAACGACTGTTCTTTTACAGCCGGTAGGTGTATGTGTATAAGTAATAGTCTGCGTGCCTACGGAGAGGCCGGTAATAATACCAGTTGTAGTAATCCCGCATACCGGTCCAGATGTACTGAAAGAGCCGGGTATTGACGTGCTGCTTACTACCACACTTGTGCCAACACAAAGGCTCAACGTACCGGTTATCGGGTTTGGCTTAGCAATAACCGTTAATGGAGCTGTACGGATACAGCCAAACGGTGAGGTAAGTGTAATTGTAGCTGTACCAGCGGAGATACCGGTGATAACACCTGAAGTGGGGTGAATAGTAGCCGTACCTGTGCCGCCGGTGACACTCCATGTACCGGGGTCAATATCGGATACTAGGGATGTGCCGTCTTCGCAAACCGTAGCAGGAGTAGGTATGATAGGTGAAGGTATAGGATCAACGGTAACAGGATATGTGGCCGCGCAACCGCCTGTAGTAGTATATGATATAGTAGCTACGCCCGAACTTGCACCGGTAACGACACCAACAGCATCTACTCCGGCAGCTGCCCCGGAGGAACTCCATGTGCCACCCGGATCAGTATCAGTTAAAGATATAGTTGCCCCGACGCACACACGGGTTGGGCCAGTGATGGCTGCAGGCAGTGCGTTAACAGTTATCGTCTTGGTAAGGTAACAGCCGGTAGACAAAGTATACGTCACTGTACCTGTACCCACAGCTACGCCTGTAACATCCCCTGATGAGGAGTTAACAGAAAGTGTAGAACTGCCTGAACTCCATGTGCCACCTGTAGGGGTACCAAACAATGTGATAGTAGCCCCCATACAAACTGACGAGAATCCGGAAATCAATGATGGCGCAGCATCAACAGTTACTGATTTTACAACTTTACAGCCGGTGCTGGCAACTGAGTATGTGATAAGGGCAACACCTGAAGCTACCCCGGTGACAACACCACTGGCAGATCCGATAGTTGCGATGGCTCCATATCCCGGCGCACTCCATACACCACCGCTTGTAGCGTCGGACAGTGTGATGGTGCTACCAACACACACACGCGAAGGACCTGTGATAGGTGATGGCAGGGGATTGACCGTGACGCCCCGGGTGACAGTGCAGAAAGTGCCTGAACCACCGGTAGTAGCAGTAACTGTAACGGTTCCGCTTGCGATACCTGTAAGCAAACCAGAGGTTGGGTTTATTGTAGCTATAGATGTAGGTGTTGTGGACCAGGTGACACCTGATGCAGAGTTGGTAAGTGTTATAGATTCACCCGGGCAGACCGTTAATGGCCCCATAATGGCCCCTGGTGTAGGGTAAACAGTGATGTTAACAACATCCCTCCCGATACATCCGGCTGCATCGATAGCGGTAACAGAGTATGAAGTAGTAATAGTAGGTGTAGCTGTCGGACTGGCGCAAGTAGCGCAACTGAGACCCGCAGATGGGGTCCAGCTATAAGTAATAGGCATGGAAGCACTTGTGGCCCCTGCCGTGATACCAACGCCTGAACCACTGCAGATAGAGGTATCATTACTTGCGTTAACTGTAAGCGTTGAAGGTATGACCCTTGTATAAAGTGTATCAGGGCAACCGTAACCAGTATATGGAGTCAACAACACTGCATAAGTGGTAGTAACGGTAGGTGCAGTAATAACAACTACCTGACTACCACCAACAGAAGTGCCGTAAGTAGCAGAATCCACCCAATTGTATGCAGCATAACCATCGGGGCCGGCGAGTACGGTAGTTCCGGATGCGCAACCGAGAATCTGGTTGGCGAAAAGACCGCAGGTCATGTCGAGATAGCCATAGCCGAAATGGCCAGTAGGCGCGCAATCGGCAGTAGTAAAGTCAACTATGGCCGTATGGCCGCCCATTCCAGGGAATTTCATATTTCCCATCGTCCATGTCTTATAGCGCACCGGAGAACCATAACCCGTAACGGAAGACGTGAGGAAGCCAGGGATAGTACTGGAAACCACATAGAGGTATTGGGCACAAGGAACTGCAGATCCGGTATTCGAATCAATAGCGTCAACCACCATCCTGGGCTGGTCATTCGTGCTATGCCCTGGGTCATTTAATACCACAGCATACCTGTAAATAAGGCTGTATATGCCGCCTGTGGGTATAGCTACGTGGTAGCGTGCTCTTTCGGCCTGCGCACCATTGATGTCATTACCCAGTTTAAGTGAGTAAGCGCCACCACCCGGTGCCACAACAGGAAAGCCCCCATAGGGATCTATTCCGGGGCCTGTGGTAAGATCATGCCGACCTGCCACCGCACCTAATGTAGGCACACTGGGAACTCCTGCGGTACAGCAACTGCCCGTATACATTTTCCAGTAAGCCATTGAGCCAAGTTCAAAGTCAATGTTAGGAGGACATTGAGCTTTCGCGTTGAAGATGAATCCCAACACAATCAAGGGAAGTATAAGTGTAATTTTCCGGTTCATACTAAATCAGATAAATTAATGAGAAAAAATTTTTGTTATTTTATTGCGTTTAATGTTATTATTATTTAAATAAACAGCTAGCAAGTTATGAATAATTTTTTAAAAATTAAAATTACCTCTCCAAAAAAAACGTAATTCACATATTGAAAATCCACCAAACGATTGGCTTTTTGCTAATTTTTCTAATATCAACAGCTTCCGGCACACCTAAGAAAGATTTAATAAATTGTTAATCGTCTGCTCACGCACTGGAAACATGTTATGCGATACGTAAAAATTATTCCAAAAAGTTAATTTTTGAATAGTTTTAACACTCCCCACTCATATAGGCGTATTAAAACACAAAAACGTTGGTGCGAAGAATATATATTTACAAATAACATGCGTTTTGTGGAAAAATAGTTTGGAATTTTTCCGGGAACCGGATAAAAAAAAGTAAATATTATTTATATTTAATACGACTCGGCGGCAAGCCACTTTTTAAAATCGGCAGCACGCTCAGAACTAACAACCGGCGTATCCTTAACGGGGGGCATCAATTTAATAATCACCCTTGCTTTGCTGTAAGTCTTCATCTCAATGATAGCTTTGAGTGTAACAATGTACTGCCTGTTTATCCGAAAAAAATCTGCGGGATCGAGTATCTCTTCAAGCGTATCAAGGTTGTGATCAAGCGGGTATGTGCGACCTTCACTGTCGCGCGCATAAGTATTCTTATTCTCACTGTAGCAGTATGCAATATCCTCAACAGCCAGTGATTTGATATGCTCGCCAAACCTGATGACAAACCTTTTTTTGTACTCGGGCCTAATGCTTTCTTTAACTGGCGGTACGGTAGGATGAAAAATATGCCGGAACTTATCTATCTTCTGCAAAGCATTCTCGAGGTCTGTCTTCCTGATGGGTTTCAACAGATAACCGATGCTGGTGGTAGTAAAGGCATCGATGGCATACTGATCGTATGCGGTGGTGAAAATGACCGGGCAATTAATGTTCACGCGCTTCAGCAGGTCGAAAGCCGTGCCGTCTGACAACTGCACATCGAGCAAACAGAGGTCAGGCGAGGGGTTTTCATCAAACCACTGGTGTGCCGCGCCTACAGTATCGTGGTGAGCAACTATCCGTGATGCAGGAGTAATTTCCATGATCATTTTAGCCATTCGCTGGTAAGCTAACTGCTCATCCTCAACAATAACAACATCCATATATGTACTTTTAAATAACCGGAACCAGATAATACCATCAAAGTTGCAAAAAGTATACCAAAAAACACTTTACTGGATACAAAAAACGACCTATAACAATGGCAACCGCACCACAAATGCGTTTTCCTGGATGCCAAATGAAACTTCTCTATTTGTGAGCAGGCTATAACGCTGCTTGATATTAACAAGCCCGATACCGGCTCCCTTCTCCTGACTCATTTTGGGCTGGATAGGATTGCTGACCACAATTTCATCGCTGGTTGCGGCTATACTTATTATCAGTGGGTGGGCTGCCGAAACCACATTGTGCTTGATAGCATTCTCCACGAGCAATTGCATAGCCAACGGTACAATTCTCCTGGTATTCATCACCTCACGGGGAACATCTAATTTCATTATGAGCGCGTCACTAAAGCGTGTTTGCTGTATGTGTATATAATTCTCCAATATCTCGAATTCCTCATTCAACGGTATCAGGTCTTTTTTGCTGTGAGCAAGCATATTCCGATAGAGGTCTGCGAGGTGTACTGTATAATCTACTGCAGTATCTTTATTTTCTTCAATCAAGATAGAGAGCGCGTACAGGCTATTAAAAAGAAAATGCGGGTTGACCTGGCTCTTGAGGTGTTCGTATTCAAACATCATTTTTTCTTGCTGCAAGCGGGAAACTTTTTTTAATCTTTTCTCACGTAGCTTTATATAAATATATACGCATAAAAACGCAAGCATTCCCACCAAAACATAAAACATACTTGTTTTCCAGAATGGAGTAGCAATTGAGAATAAATAATTGTCCTCATTGGGATGTTCAAACGCTGGATTGAGTGATACCTGAACGCGAAACCTGTAATTGCCGGGGGAAAGCCTGGGAAAACTAACCGAAACATCATTTGTATATATCCAATCATCATTATAGCCCTCCAGCATATAACGATAGTTAAGTCGCTCATGATTAGCGTAGCTGATGCCATCAAAGGCAAACCCAACATAATTTTCATCATGGGCGAACTCATACGGGCTACCGGTTACGGTTTTGGAATAAATAGTGGGGGTTGAGATACCAACGTTCGGCCTGATGTCAAATGCAGTGCGCTTATTCTTAAACATGATTATACCCTGCTGATATGGAAGGTAAATATTCCCTTCGTTGTCTTTCGCCACACAGTTGAGCACATTGGAAGTGCTGTCTATACCAATACCGAGAGCACTATTGTAGTGTCGGAAATACCTGCTTGCCGGATACCACTCATCAATACACCGTTGGTAAACCGAAATGACCTGGCCGGACGCATTGGCAGCGACAGTTGATATATTAATATCCGGGTATTGGGTCTCGGGCAGACGTTGGTTTCTCCATTGTCCGTCATGAAAATGGAAGAGGTCTTTGTTCATTGCAGCCGCCCATATATCGCCGGTCCTATCTTCCGTGATACTATACACCACCTTACCACCGGCAGCGAAAACAGTATCCCAATGATGGTATGCTCGGCCATCGTACATGCAGACCCCTGCACCGTCTGTTGCCATCCACATATTGCCTTTACTATCCGGATACAACTGGTATACATAATCACTTCCCGTACCTGTTTGTTTCCCATGATGTTTCACCTGCGTTATAGCACCATCAACCGGATAGCTGAGTTCCTCAACCCCTTTCAATGTAGCCAGCCAAATCCTGTCAGCAGTGCCGGATATGCTCAATATACTGGCATCTTCAGCCAGTTCTTTTATCCCTTCCGGCCTGATAGCTGCATTGCCATTCTGCTCATAATACAACCCATCTCCGAAAGTACCTATCCACAACCTGTTCTCCTTGTCGATAAACAGACTGGTGATGTTTGCATTGGCCGTGAATATATGTTCCATTGAAGGTGTAGTATCCATGAACCGTACCTGATACAATTCCTTCTTCAGTGCCACCAGCAGCGAATTATCATCACACACCATAGCTGTAGCCCCGCGCAATGAATAAGGCGATGGCAATTTTATATCTTCTATATATTCGGCAGTCACCATCATCAGTCCTTTTCCGGTAGCACACCATATATTACCGGCACGGTCGCGCAATAGCTTCTTCAGGCTATTACCGGGATAATGAAATGCACGCAATTGCGCTGTTCCGTTTTTCATTTTTATTTCCAGCAGGTAGCCCGTTTCGGTAGCTACCCATGCCCTGTAATCTGCTACAGGAAGAATATCATTTACCTGGCCATATACCCATTCTTCGCCAGTGGAAAGAATGGGCACGACAGCCTTACGTGCGTCATCAAAAATGAATACGCCTTTCTCCTGTGTACCCACGAGGAACAAATGCGTACCGGGAATCTTCTTCAGCGCACTTATAATATTATCAGGCAGACCATGACGGGTGGTGTACCCTGTAACCGAAACCCCGCCGGCTGATAGCGACAGGTCGTTAATACCATTATCAGTTGCAACCAGCAAACGATCCTTTCCTGCAAGAGAAAAGTCATAAACGAAGTCGTCTGACAAACCATTTGCTGTATTGAATGGAATTGCTGTATTGTTCACGACCAAAAAAAGGCCCTGTTCTTCTGTACCTGCAATCAGCAGATTAGCTGCTGCAACATGCAATGAGGTTATTGGCGAAACAGGCCCGTTTTTAATTTCGGGGGGCTTCACATGCCTTCCGCTAACAACACCTATTTTACCATTATTGTACCCTACCCAAACACTATTGCCCGCGACGGCAACCGCTGTAACCGCCTGATGCACACTATCCTGAATATTGATGAAATCACGACCATTGAACCTAACGAGCCCTTTATCGGTACCCAGCCAGATATAGCCTACAGCATCCTGCTTAATAGCATTGACCTTGACTGCTCCATTCGTCTCTCCCAATGAAAAATCGCGCACAAAAGGTTTTTGCGCCCACGATGTATCTGCATACAACAATACCAACATCAGAAAGATGAAACGCATATACCTTAAAACTTCAGCAACAAATGTAATCATAGCTACCAACCTTTACTATCTGACCGCATGGAATCCTTTGACCTGACGACCGTAAAAACGCGCGACATATTGAAGCCAAGATGAAAATCACCTTTAAAGACATCCCCTTTAGTTTGCCCAACAACCACCCTCTCGGCAATGGCCGCAGAATTGGTAAAAAACACCTGGAAAACATGGCTCCCTGTTTCGATATCTGCACCAATGGAAACCGAATTGTTATAACCCGATAATCTATAACCGGGTATGGTATAATAATATTCACCGGTAAGCGCCACACGCTTACTTACTTTTATACGCCCCCCTGCCCCAAGGGCCAGCACATCGTTAGGTTCTCTTTCATTTGCCACGAGGTTATAGTGCATATAGGTAGGTATGAACTGCAATGAGAAATTAGGACTGAACTTACGCGCTATCAGCAGTTGATTCACATAAAACAGGCGGTTGCTGAGATAATATTTGTAGCCCGGAATATGCACAACATCCATAGTGCGCACCGACATATTGCCGAGGTAACTGACGCTCACAGGCTTATGACCATCGACTGTCTGTCTCAGCAATTTCACTTTTACAAAACCATCATATTCTTTTTCATAACTGTTGCGGCCCACGCCTATCATCAGCCAATCTGTGATGCCATAATCGAAACTGAATTTTGTTATCGCATTATCAAGTCTGTAAAGGTTCTTGATACCTTCGTTCAGTTTGCCAAACCGGTGCGCTATCCTGAAATCAAGCACACCCCTGCCTACATTCTCAATGCTGTGGCTGTTTATTATCCTTGTGGACTTAAAAGCGGCAACGGTAAAGTAGCCGGCCGCCTTTCTTTTAACGGTATCATCCTGCATGAGTATTCTCTCGAGATCGGCGATATTTGCCGTATCGTCCCTTTCACTTTCCTGACCATAGCAGCATGTATGCAATGAATACATACAGGCTATTAACGATAGAAATATTTTTATGCTCATGTCTGGCTTTGTTAATTATTCTGTGCCCCCTGGTTTATCCAGCTTTTAATTTGTCCTAACTGGCATTCATCCAGTTTTGTTCCGTTCTTTGGCATGTGCACATAACCCGGAGCATGGGTGATGGCACCGATAATCCTGCCGCTCAGCACCACCGACCTTACACCTGCATAATTGTCAAGCGTATAGCCCCCGGTGGCAGCACCGGAGGCATGGCATCCGGGAATGGCACAATTGCGCTGGAAAATATACTTAACAGTACGGTCGTATGAAATATTCGCCGTATCGCACCCTACCCCACCGGCATATATGGCCTTTGGGTATAATGACTCTTCGTCGTCCCGATAACAGCCATATAACAGTATTGCGAAACTGAATAAAACACACAGCAAGCCGGCGACACGTATATATACGGGCATCTTTCTATTGCGGGTATTATATAAAGGACTATCAGTCATCTTTCAATCACGAGCTTGGTTTTGATGTAAGTTCGGCACTTATGGATACGTATATCTCCGGTGAAAGTTTATCGGAAACAATCCTTGGAATTTTGATATTATGATCTGCGAGCAGCACAACGAAATCTGAACGAACTGTAATCTTTCCGTTTCCACAGACAATACGGCATTTTATTGTTCGCTGCTGCCCTACACCATGAATGTTGAGCTTTCCCTTGGCCCTGATAATGTATTCCCCATCTTTCGAAAGGTCAATCTCTTCAATAATTTTCCCCGAAAACACGGCGATAGGAAAAAGATCGCTCTCCATATAGTTCTCGTTGAAATGCTCTTTCTGGCGCGGGCTGTTAAATCCATCGAAAGATGGTATGTTAATTTTAAATAGAAAAGTCCTTTTCGAAATATCTACCGCGCCCATAAGGCCCTTAGACGAGGCATTGATGAACTCAAGCGGTGCATCTGAATGAAAGCGAACACTGCCATTGGTCACCTGGTATATAGCGTTTTGCGCGGACGCGTACCCGCACAACACAACTAAAAACATACCAGCGATGAATAGTGAACGTCTCATTAAAGAACAGCCCCCCAAAACAGTTTTGAATAGTAAATTTATACTTAAAAACTCATGTTGCGGCACAATGGGCCAGAGTGCGGAGCAATTAAATTTGTACTATCTTTCCTGACCAAATGCATGTGATGGATAAAAATAATTTCGATACCGATGGAAAAGCCAAGCTGCATTATGACCTGCTTTCAAGTTTTGTCCTGATTGTCGTTTCGGCACTGGGACTCGTTGGCTGCAAGCACGACCATATGCCATCCCTGTCTACAGGAGGCCGTGATTATGTACAAGTGAACCTTGTTGCAGATACCGCAGGGTTTGGCGCTGCAAGAACAGATACAAACCTGGCGAACCCGTGGGGCATATCTATGGGGAGAACAGGGATATTCTGGATAGCATGCAACAATACCGGAAAAACCGTTGTTTATGATGAAGAAGGCAACGAAGAATTTCCGGCTGTGGCAATCCCTTACAACGGCAGGCGCAATGGCTCCTCGCCCACAGGCTCTATATTCAACCCTACTTCAGGTTTTGTGGTGAATGGCAAGGCTGCGAGATTCATCTACTGCACAGAGAACGGCACTATAGACGCATGGGTGGCGGGAGATTCAACGATTACGGTGGCCGACAGATCTGCGTCGGGAGCAATATATAAAGGCCTGGCTATGGCCAATGATGGCACAAGCGACCACATTTACGCCGCAAATTTCTTCAGCGCGAAAATTGATGTTTTTGACCAGGCATTCAACTACCTTGCTCCTAGGGCATTTACAGACCCGGACATACCCGTGGGTTACGCACCATTCAATATCCGCACCATAGACGGGAAACTATATGTGGCCTATGCCAAGCAGAAAGCGCATAGCCGGGATGATGAAAAAGGCCCGGGGAACGGATATGTAAGCATTTTTGACCCGAAAGGCACTTTAATAAAAAGGTTTGCCTCGCAGGGCGCGCTCAACTCACCCTGGGGCATTATCCAACCCCCGAAAGTCTTTGGGCAGGACACAAATGTTATACTTATCGCCAACTTTGGAGATGGCAGGATAAACGTTTATGATACATCAGGAATGCTAAGAGGCCCATTGGGGTATGAGGGCATTCCAATAACAATAAACGGGCTATGGGATATAGCATTTCATCCAAGCAGTAGTGAGCGGCTTTATTTTACCGCTGGCCCGGGAGAGGAACGATATGGACTGTTTGGGTACTTAAAACTTAAATAAGCACACTATTGTATTGAATTAAGTATACCTTTGCATGAAGTATAAATATCATTTGTGGTTTTCGTGCTTTGTAATATGAAATTTTAAAATCATTAGAGAAAGTGATATTTTTATTGCCTTGTAATAATTATGGTTGCATCTGTGTTTTCATTTGGGACTGATCAATTCAATCGCATCTTCCCATTTTTTATCCTTATTGACAACGAATGCAGAATTACCTCCCTAGGTAGGTCCATAGTAAAGCTATGCCCGGCAAAGACGGGGCAATTATTTGGCAACTACTTCAAACTGAAATACCCGAAAGCAGAAAGAGTGGATTTTGACCTGCTGAAAAATTTAAACGGGCAGGTATCGCTGTTAAATTTCGGGGACGACAAACAGGGAATACTCAGAGGACAATTTGAATATCTTGATGATCAGGACCAGATATTATTTATCGGCACACCACGGTTTGGCTCTATGGAGGAAGTGGAGGAAGAAAACCTGTCACTGAATGATTTTGCTGCTCATGATTCACTGATAGACCAATTAAACGCTTTACAGGAACAGGAAAGCGCCATCAAGGATATTAAGAAGCTCCTGAATTCTGCACACCAGCAGAATCATGCGCTTAAATACAGCGAACACCTGTGGAAATTTGCGCTGAACGGCAACGGTGATGGTATATGGCAATATGATTTCAAGAATGAAGATGGTATACATTTCACCCATGACAAAATAACACTAGGTGCCGATAACGGAGAGGAATTCAGCTATAAAAGATGGCTGGGGTCTATTCATCCGGAGGATATAGACCGTGTGAACAATGCTTTCGCGGCATATATTAAAGGAGAATCCGGGCAGTTCATGGTAGAGCACCGGCTCATGGACAAAGACGGTGCGTATAAATATTATATAACCCGGGGCATAATAGTAGAGCGGGACAAAGACGGGCAACCAAGCCTCATAATAGGTACGGTAACTGATATAGACCAGCAAAAACAACTTGAATTCCAGCTAAAGGAAACGGCCAACAGGCTGTTTTTCCTGATCAAGAACCTTGACTCGGGTGTGGTGCTGGAAGGGAAGGACCAGAAGATAATACTGGTGAACGAGCAGTTCTGTAAGTTTCTCGGCATCAAGGAGTCGCCTGAGGAGCTGATAGGTATGAATTATACAGTGGCTACCCGGCAAAGCAAAAACCTATACCTGCACCCTGACGATGTTGTTTCGAGGATCTACCAGATACTTGAGCAGAAACAATTGGTGCTTAACGAGCTGGTGGAGCTGGCCGATGGACGGGTCTTTAAAAGAGATTATGTGCCCATTTATCTGGATGGGAAATTTGAAGGGCACTTGTGGCAGTATGTAGACGTAACGGAACAAACAGTGACCAAGAAAAAACTGGAAGAGCAAAAAGTTTTTTACGAGAATGTACTGAATAATATACCAGCGGATATAGTGACGTTCAGTCCGAACCACGAATACCTGTTCATAAATCCAACATCAATCAAGAACCCACAACTAAGGGAATGGATGATAGGTAAACGTGATGAAGATTTTTGCATTTACCGGAATAAGCCCATGAGCCTGGCAAAAGAGCGCCGGGCGTTGTTCAACAAAGTGCTGGCTTCAAAAAAACTGCATTCATGGGAAGAAAAAGTGGTAACCCCGGGCGGCCCGGTTGAATACCACCTTCGCAACATGTACCCGGTTCTGAATGATAAGAACGAGGTGACGCAGGTGATAGGATTTGGACTGAACATTACGGATGTAAAGAAAATAGAGGAACAACTAAAAATAAATGAAAAGCGTTTCAGAGACCTTTTCAACTACAGTCAGGCATTTATTTGCACGCACGATCTGGACGGGAAGATAATAACAATAAACCCCGCTATGTGCGACCTGCTGGGATATAAGCAGGAGGAACTGGTGGGCAGAATGCTGACCGAATTCATTCCGAAAGACGATATTAAAAAATTCTATACCGACTACCTGGAAAAGGTTATCAGTAATGGGAATGCGACCGGCGTGCTTAAGATACTGGGGAAAAAGAATAAAGAATCCTTCCTGTTGTATAAGAATTTCAAAGTAGAGGAAGAAAATTCCGAGCCATATATCATCGGCTTCTCGCAGGATATAACCGAACGCGTAAATACGGAAAAAGAACTGCTGGCAGCCAAAAAAGTAACTGAAGATTCACATAAGGCCAAGGAGATATTCCTTGCGAACATGAGCCATGAGATAAGGACGCCAATGACCGGAATACTGGGTATTGCCAACCTTTTGTCGAAGACGGAGCTTGACGAACAACAGAAAAAATTCACCAAGCTCATATCAGAGTCGGCCAATAACCTGCTGACGATAGTGAACGACGTACTGGACATAGAGAAAATAGCGGCAGGAAAAATTGACCTTGAATTCATACCTTTCAAGATAGAGGACAAAGTATTTACCACGCTCCAATCTTTCCAGTTCAAAGCAGAGGACAAAAACATCAACCTACTACTGAACAGCACATTGCCGGACGACCTTGTGGTTATAGGCGATCCATACAGGCTGAGCCAGATCATTAACAACCTGCTGAGCAATGCACTGAAATTCACCTATGAAGGTGAGATTTCTATAAATATGGACTATAAGAACAGCGATAGTTCCAAATCATTGCTTATAGAAATACAGGTGCAGGATTCTGGCATAGGCATTAAGGACGATAAGTTGGTTGATATTTTCAACCCATATGTGCAGGCAACAACTGATACCACAAGAAAGTTTGGCGGCACAGGGCTGGGGCTGACGATATGCAAGAACCTGATAGAAATGCAGGGTGGCAGAATAAGCGTGGCCAGTCGCCTTAATGAAGGCACAACTTTTACCTTCCAGATACCTTACCAAAAGGGTGATGCTTCTATGTTGCCTGATGACAGCAAAGAAGACCTGAATTTTAAAGACCTGGAATCGGTGAAAATACTGGTGGCTGAAGATGTGGAGCTCAACCAGTTTTTGATAAAGCACATTCTGGAATCGTGGGGATGTGAAGTGACCGTTGTAGCAAACGGGAATGAGGCAGTGGATAAAGTGCGCAAGCAGCAGTTTGACCTGATATTGATGGATATACAGATGCCTGAAATGGATGGTATATCTGCCACAAAAATGATACGATCACTAAACATTGTGGAAAGGTCTGTCATTGACAAATCGGCCATAACGAAAAAGATACGCACACTGAATGCCAAAGACAAATCCGCAATACCTATTATAGCACTTACAGCTAACGCACTAAAAGGGGATGGACAGAAATATCTGAATATTGGCATGAATGGGTATATCTCTAAACCCTATACCGAAGAGAAATTATTCCAGGTGATCAATGATGCCATAAAGACCAATGACAAACTCAGAAACAAAATAATACCGAAAGCACGCCCAACAGTTGAAAAGGTAGAAGTACCGAATGAAAAATTATACGACCTTTCAATGGTTGATTCGATAGGAAAGGACGACCCTGAATTCGTAAAGAACATACTGACGATATTTATTGATACAATGCCGGCGAATGCAGACAGTTTGCAAAAAGCCGGCAATGAACAGAATTACGAGAGCATTTCCAAGATTGCCCATAAAATGAAATCCAGCATTGACCTTTTAGGCATTCACTCGCTAAAGTATACTATAAGAAAATTGGAAAACGTGGTGGTGGGCGATACCGAGTACAGTGCCCACATTGAAATGGTACGAAACACGCTGAAGGATGTAATTGTCCAGTTGAAAAAGATCGTATAAATCATCTTTGCCACAACCAGTGGTGAATCATTTATTTATTTTATTTTTGTATACTATGGCTGTTCCAGGAATACCGGTATTGAATTATCACGCAATTGATGACACGGATGCCCACCTTTCATCGGCTAATGTATCTGTTTCACTTGATTCATTCAGGGAGCAGGTAGAATGGCTCCGGAAAGAAGGCTATACATCAGCGGGAAAGGATGAACTAAGGTCAGTTATACTTGACGGAAAAAAGATAAATGAGAAGAAAGTAGTGATCACCTTCGACGACGGCTATTATTCACTATATAAATACGGGCTGGAGATATTGTCCAAATACGGGTTTACAGCCACCCTGTTCCTCTCCACATCTTTTATAGGCAACCCATATGACCAGGGAGATTTTTCATTTGTAAAACACGACAGGCAGCTGACATGGCAAGAAATCAAAACCCTTGCGCAAAACGGATGGTCTATCCAATCGCACGGATATAAACATGTGCGACTGAACAGCCTGAATAAAGAGACGCTGGTAAAAGAACTGACCCTAAGTAAGCAACTTATAGAACAAAACCTGGGAACCGAGGTTGACGAATTTGCATTCCCCTATGGCATTTATACCAACCTTGCCATCAATATGTTGCGTGAAACAGGGTATAAATTTGCTTATTCCGTCCACTCGGGAAAACTGATGCCCCATGCCCGCAGGTATAGATTGCCACGAATTGAGATCAATAACAGGGACAATATGGCCTCATATATCACAAAGGTAACTACCGGTTATACATCACCCGAAAACGAAAGACGATCGAAAATACGCGACATCATCTATGCCAGCCCTGCAGTAAAGGATATGATAGAGAAAATAACGCCTTATTTCGGTGTAGGCAATCATTAATGCCGCTTCCTAAACAGCACAGCAT
Organism: uncultured Flavipsychrobacter sp.; assembly: GCA_964430995.1. Classification (GTDB taxonomy): domain Bacteria; phylum Bacteroidota; class Bacteroidia; order Chitinophagales; family Chitinophagaceae; genus Nemorincola. The sequence continues at coordinate 96,866 of CAYSIG010000005.1, read as the reverse complement.
GAACCGATATATGCCGATTAACAAAAAATCCAGCTCGCTGTCCGGTAAAATATCGTCCGTCACGTTATTATTTATTCTGTTCTGCCTGAATGGCTGCTCGCAGGCCGACAATCATAATTTTCACAACCCGCATAAGCTTCCCATTGATGCCAAAAGATGGTACCAGCTTAATAATATCAGCCATGGACTTGAACAACTATTTGACGGGAAGCAATATGACAAGCCCACCACAGGCTACGGCCTGCTACTGGACAATTACGATGCTTATTATCCTCTAGCCGAAGGTGAACAAATAAGTATCGACAGCATTATGATGTTTGACTGGGAAGGGAGCAATGAAGACCGGCCTACGACCATATACGCGATAACCCTGGATTGGGAAAAAATACCTATTGCTGTATTTACCGGCGAGCGATATGGTGCATGGAACGGGCCCGACCCAAAGAATCCGGATGTTTTTGCCCTGGGCAGGCCTGTTACCAATATCCGTTACCTGGTGATTAATAGCTGGGGAAACTTTCCGGGAGAACTGGAATTCTATGGTACCTATACCCCTCCTACACCCCTGCAACCTAAAGAAAAAGCGCATGCTGCACTAAAGGATATGTTTGGGATAAATGTATTTGAATGGGACTTTGAAGAACCTAATGACCCTTCGAACCTTGACCCTGAACGGCTGGCAGCAATAAAGAATTTTACCGGCATACGCCATTACCTGGACTGGGATAAAATAGAAATAAACGAAGGCACGTTCGCCTTTTCTCCTGCTGCCAGCGGCGGATGGAATTATGACACTATATACCAATGGTGCAAGGATAACGACATAGAAGTGCTTGCCTGTTTAAAGACCATTCCACCATGGATGCAGGAAACCTACCCGGAAGGCCAGCGCGACAATGAAAACATACCTATGCGCTATGGTAAAAAAAACGGAGACCCGCTATCATACATAGAACAAGCAAGAGCAGGATTTCAATTTGCAGCCCGATACGGGAAAAACAAAAATATAGACTCCCGGCTGATACGTCTTGACCACGACAATCAATTACGGATAGGCTTAGGCACCATCAACTATATAGAATGCGACAACGAGCGGGATAAATGGTGGAAGGGACGCAAAGCATACCAGACAGGTAGGGAATACGCGGCCAATCTCTCGGCATTCTATGACGGGCATAAGAACAGCATGGGGGCCGGCGTGGGGGTGAAGAATGCAGACCCGCTGATGAAGGTGGTAATGGCCGGGCTGGCAGCCCCTAATCCTGACTACGTAAGGGGTATGATAGACTGGTGTAAGGAATTCAGGGGGTATAAAACAGATGGGAAGCCCGACCTGCCCTGGGACATAATCAACTATCATTACTATTGTAACGATGCAGACCACAACCCTGACAAAGCACAGAAAACCGGCACGGCACCTGAACTGACCCATGCGGAAGCAGTAGCAGGCGAATTCATTAAAATAGGGCAACAGTACGATATGCCTGTTTGGATAACAGAAACCGGATATGATATCGCATCAGAAAGCCCTCAGGCGGCAGATGGCATAGGTGACCGTACGCCAGAGGAAACACAGGCAGACTGGCTTCTGAGAACAAGCCTCATGTATTCAAGAGCCGGAATTCAGAAAGTATTCTACTATGAACTGGTGGATGACAACCCTAAACTGAACACCCAATATGCTACCAGTGGCCTGATAAATGCAGACAGGAGCAACCGACCCGCGGCTGACTATTTTCGCCAAACCAACAAGCTGTTTGGTAAATACCGGTATGCCGCGACAGTGTACAAAAACCCGGTTGTTGACAAGTATGAAAACGGAGGACAGCCAATGTATTTGCTGGTCGTTCCCGACAAAAAAGGCCGAAAGGCGAAATACTTACTTAACCTCGGCAATGCTGATACCGCTTTTATATACAGGCCACTGGCCGGCAGTAGTGAGATGGAATTAAAAAAAATAAAGACACAAAACGGGAAAGTGGAAGTATTGATTACAGAAACCCCTGTATTTATAACACCCAATGACCTGCACTCGAATAAAAAATAACGATTACCCCCGAGAATAAGTATTTTTATCCGATCCGCAAGTTCCCGACAATGCTCAACAACCTATTGTCCAAATTAAAGAATAAGCATTTCCTTGTCTTAACGGGTAATGCTTCTATTGCATTAGTGGGCATTGTAATGACGTTCATATTGTTCCGGGTGTTAGACCCTAAAAAAGCAGGAATGTATTTCTATGTGCTGTCGTTCTCGCAATTATGTGAGTCGGCGAGGAGCGGTTTTCTGTCGACAGCCACTGTGAAGTACTACGCAGGAGCGCAACCGGGGAGAGCTAAAACAGTACTTGGGTCAGTTTGGCTACTGGCACTCAGCTTAAGTGGGATTATACTATTAATAAATCTGGTGCTATGGTTGCTTTTGCCCGAAACCAATAATGAAAGCGTTGTATTAAGCATTAAATGGTTTGGCCTTACCTACCTGAGCACATTGCCTGCGGATGTAACCTTCTGGAAACTACAGGCAGAAGAAAAATATGGCACCATGTTCTGGTACAGAATGCTCAATTCAGGGTCAACGATACTTACCTACCTGGCACTTATCTATTTCGATAAAATGACGATAGAGAATGCCCTGCTGTATAATTTCCTGACCAATTGTATGGCAAGCGGCGTTGGTGTCATACTTGGCATGTCGGGTATCGGGTACATAGTCCACAGATCAAAGGATTGCATAAAGGAACTGTATCATTACGGAAAATATACGCTTGGTACCACCAGTTTTTCCATGCTTCTCGGATACGTGGATATCTGGATGATCAATTCCCTCCTTGGCCCCGCATCGGTAGCCGTGTATAAAGTCAGCATGAGCTTTATGGCTTTTGTGGAACTTCCGCTACGCTCATTTACTACAACCGGTATGTCGGAAATGGCTATTCAGTATAACCGTAAGAATTACGAACAAGTATCCGTTATATTTAAAAAATACGCCGGTATGCTTACCGTTGCATTTATACCTGCTGCAGCGATTGCCTACCTTCTTGCCGATTTTGTGACGATGCTGGTAGGAGGTGCCCAATACCACAATACGGAAGCCGGTAGCCTTTACCAGATGTTCATGCTCATCGCTATTCTATCCCCGTTGGACAGATTCAATGGCCTGACGCTGGATATACTGCATCAAACACGTAATAATTTCTATAAAGTCATCATTATGCTTTCCGTTAAGGTAGCAGGCAATTTTTTGTTCATCACCTTGCTGGGAAGCATATTTGGTGTTCCCTTATCTTTACTCCTGTCTACACTTTCGGGGCTGCTGTTCGGGTATTATGTTTTAAGAAAATATATACCGCATACTTTTACGGGTATTCTGACCGATGGCTATAAAGAAATACAGGTATTTGTAAAATCGTTTCTCCGGCAAGGAGAAAGGGGTGAAACACATTGATATATTTTAACTCTAAACATATGCTCTTTTATCGGGAAAAGGTTATTTATAAAAACCTTATGGGAATTATTTTTTTGTTATAATAATTATATATCTTGTGTGCCAACAGTAATGTTGTAGCTTGCGGCCTATAAAAATCAGTGCCGGAAGACAAAACGAAATAAACTAATGAGTTCGGAAAATTTACCAAAGGTTATGGTTGTTGAAGATGATCAAAGTATCCAACTGATCATAAAGCATTCCCTTAATAAAAATTTCAGTGTATCTACATTCACTAATGGACTGGATGCACTGTCCTTCCTGAGAGAAGGAAATCTTCCTGATATAATTATTTCAGATCTCAACACCCCTGAAATGGGAGGGCTAGAACTGATAGCACAGCTTAAGACAAGTGGTTTTTTTAAGGCAATACCTGTTCTGGTACTATCAGGAGATGAAAGCACGGAAACACGTATCAAATGCCTTGATGCCGGTGCCGACGATTATGTGGTAAAGCCATTTAATCCGCGCGAGCTGGAAGCAAGGATGCGTGCGATACTGAGGAGGACCGGAAATTTTTTCCTTAACTAATATTCATTGATGAATAGCAGTTCCATATTACCGGAAGAAAAAGGAGTAATAGCACTGGTAAACGTTGACGACCCGACATTCCTTATTCTGTCCGGGTGCGATTTCGCGGGAACAGAACTGATGCGGTTCAATAATGGCGTCGACCTCACAACGCGCTGGATGAAAGAGAACCTACGGATAGCTGCTATCATTTCTCAAAGTGAGGTCATCTCTCCCGATGGCATATTTCTGCTGGAGACACTGCAAAACAGCAAGTATGCCGATGTACCTTTTTTTCTGATAGCCATTAAGGTAAATGAGAACCTGAATAAATTATGTATAAGGGCCGGGGTCGCGGACCTGTTTCAGCCGCCGGTGAAAAAAGATGAGATCGCTACCAGAGTTAATTTTCTTATAAAATACTGGCCCTCGCTGAAGGGTAAGGTGCGCCCGGAAAAAATAGATGTGTATAAAATACCTTTTGCAAAAAGGTTGTTTGATATTGTTTTCTCCAGCATAGCAATAATTATGCTGTCCCCTCTGTTGCTTTTGATCATTCTTCTCATGAAAATGGAATCAAAAGGCCCTGTATTTTATTATTCATTGCGGGTAGGCACCGGTTACAAAATATTCAAGTTCTACAAGCTGCGCTCGATGTATGTAAATGCAGATAAACGATTGAAGGACCTGGTGCATCTGAACCAGTATGGCAGCAAAGAAAACCTGCCGGACTGGCTCAACAGCAATGTGCTTTGCGATGACTGCGTAAAGAACGGCACCGTATGCCAGCGAGTATTGTATGCTGACAAGAATGCCTGGTGTGAGAAAAACTATATCAATCACAGAAAAGCATTGAGTGGGTCGGCTTTCATCAAACTGAAAAATGACCCGCGCATAACAAAGCTTGGACGCATACTGCGCAACACGAGCATAGATGAACTGCCGCAGCTATGGAATGTGCTAATAGGGGACATGAGCATAGTAGGCAACCGCCCCCTGCCCTTGTATGAAGCTGAGAAACTGACTACTGATAAATATGCATTGAGGTTTAAAGCACCCTCAGGTATTACTGGTCTGTGGCAGGTAGAAAAAAGAGGCAAAGGGGAAATGTCGGAAGAGGAACGGTTGCTGCTGGACAATGCTTATGCGGAGAACCACAGCTTCATAAGCGACCTGCGCCTGATACTAAAGACGATACCCGCACTCTTCCAAAAAGAAAATGTATAGCAATGAGGCCTATAGCTATACCATCTTATATAAGCAAGCTATGGAATGCAGGGGCAAGCAGCAACGAAGAGAATATTGCCCTGATACAACAGCATTACAAAACGCTGCATAAAGGAGAACCGGAGGTATCGGTGGTGATACCAGCATACAACGAGGAGAAAAACATCCTGCGCACATTGCTATCATTAAGCTCAAACACCACTAAACGCGCAGTAGAAATAATAGTGGTGAACAATAACTCAAAAGACAATACCGAGTCGCTGGTAAAAGCTACCGGGATCAATTGCATTACAGAAACGAAACAGGGTATTACATCGGCGCGCAATGCAGGGCTGGCAGTGGCAAGAGGGAAGTACATATTAAACGCAGATGCAGACTCCATTTACCCGCCACACTGGATAGAAGAAATGGTGGCCCCACTGGCCAGCGGCAATACTGTGGCCATTACTTATGGCAGATTTGCTTTCATACCTACCGGCAAAACTTCCCGTACCAGCTATTACTTCTATGAGCAGATGGCCGATACTACCCGCTGGATCAACAAGACATTCAGGGAAGAAGCGGTGAATGTGTATGGGTTCAATTCAGGCTTCAGAAGGCAGCAGGGAATAGAGGTAAATGGATTCGAACACCCCCCCGGCGCCAATGAAGATGGCTGGCTGGCGGTGAAGCTACGCGATAAAGGTTTTGGAAAGTTACATTGCGTAACAGCCCCCGGGGCTATGGTATGGACGGCAGACAGACGGATTGAAATGGATGGAGGGTTGTGGAAAGCGCTGTTTATGCGCGCTAAGCGGATTCTTTTCCCATCGAAGGAGGTTGTGATACGGAAGGATTTGTGATTATTTCCTCTTTGCCTTCTCCCATACTGCACTTTGCGAACCGGCAAAATACCTGCGAATACCCACAACCACTGCATAATTCATCATACAAAAATAGTACGGGATATAGAGCGCTTTTATGCGTACCTGCTTCTTCTCTAACAGCCATCCAAGTAATGCAAGCGAGTAAAAGAGCACCTGGCAGCCAAGTAATACAGTATAAATCACTGATGCGCTTTCGTAAACGACGATATAGTTGAGCACAAATGCTACGATCATTAGAAAAGGCGTTATCGTCCAGCGTAGTACGCGATGGCTGATGTATTGAAAGCACAACACAAAGTTGCGGAAAGGGTTTATTAATTTTTTTAGCCTCAGAATAGACTGTATACCCCCAGCTGCAATCCTTATCTTGCGTTTCAGTTCTTCCTTCACGTTCTCCGAACCACCTTCTGTAGCATATGCTTTAGGCTCATACACTATCCGGTAACCACGCTGCGCTATAAGTAATGAAATCATGAAATCGTCAAGGATAGTATCAGATGGCACAGGCTCATATAAGGCAGTCCTGATACTGAACAATTCTCCTGCGGCCCCTACCACCGAATACAATTCAGAATCCCATTGCTTCAGTTTCGATTCGTACTTCCAATAAAAGCCTTCTCCGGCAGTGGCATCACCTGCATCTTCCACATGCACCCTCTTTTCACCCGAAACAGCGCCCACAGAGCTATCGGCATAATGCCGACAGATGTTCAGCAGGGCATCTTTATTCAGAAAAGTATTGGCATCTGTGAATACAGTTATTTCACTGTTCACCTCTTGCATGGCCCTATGTACGGCAGCAATCTTACCGCTCCGCTCTGGCCTGTGCATCAGTTTTATCTGCGGATAACCCGCTACAACATCGGGCGTCCGGTCGTTAGATCCGTCGGTAACAAAAATATAAGACACCCTGCCGGCGGGATAAGTAAGGCCGAGCGTATTCTTAATCTTCTCCACAATAAAATCTTCCTCATTGTAGGCAGCCACTATCAATGTGGCCGAAGGCCAGTTGCCCCCATTATCCGGAACGCTCCTTTTCCCATTAAATAAAATACGCAACTTCACAAGGATATACAGCAGGATACCATACCCGAAAAAGGTGTAGAACACAATGAAGATACTTATCCAGAAAGCTGCTATCATTATCTGTTATTTACGGGAAAGCCCAGATCATCACTATCTGTTCTGTTTGTAATATTCCAGGCAATTGCTTTAATCAATACCGGGACAAAATCCCAACGCTTTTGCATGATGTAGCTAATCATATTTCTTGGCGCCACGACAAATACAAAATAAAGCCAGAACACGGTGATTGTAGAAGGATCACAATTACGCCGGATGAACAAAATACGGTTCCGGTTCATAAAATACTCTTTCAGAGCGCTGGTACTGCCCACAGACACAGACTCTTTATGATATATGACCGCTTGCATATGCACACATATTTTATATCCCGCTTTCCTGATCCGTTCACACCAGTCCATTTCTTCATAATAAAGAAAATAATTCTCGTGCATAAGGCCGGCTTTGCTTATGGCCTCCCGGCGCACCATCATCGCTGCGCCGTGTATAAATCCGGTATCGCCTGTCAGATGGTCATACTGGCCATTGTCTTTTTCGCCCTGGCCTGTAGAAACAGTCCTGGCCGTATAATAGTTCATCGCACTGAAGCCTGCATATTGTATCACATCGGGTTGGTCATAGTACCTTATTTTCGGAGAGACCATTCCTATAGTAGAATCAGCATCCAGCATAGCGACCAACTTGCCTATAAGGCCAGCAGTTACCTCCGTATCATTATTTATGAAAAAAAGGTAATCTCCAGTAGCCTCTTTAACACCGAGATTATTCCCTCCGGCAAAACCTAAATTCCGTTCAGAACGAATGAACTTTACCCAGGCATATCTGGATTTCCATAGCGGTATGGGATTGACAGAGCTACCGTTGTCGACCACAATAACCTCAATGGGGCTATACTCATTTATATTAATTATTGATTCTAACAGCGCTTCTGTTACTTTACTATGATTATAATTGACGGTAATTACCGAAACGCTACTCATGAGTCGTGAAACTACTAAAGGAATGTGGAATAATATTTATTATCAAAGACAAACCCATTTTAAAAAAATGATTTGTTAGTTTATCCTGATATTGCACATAAAAATAAACAGATAAAGTGTATTTTAGGCCTGAAATTCACGCAGGTAACTGAAAGTTTTTTCGAATAATGCCACAACAGTATAATTTCCCGGGAGTTACACTACTTATTACACACTTTAACAGGAGCAGTTCTTTGGAACGGCTTCTCGCTACCTTCCGGGAATTAAATTGCCATTTCGATGACATCGTTGTATCTGATGACAGCAGCCGGCCCGAGCACCAGAAAAAACTAAATGCATTGCAGTCCGTTTATAATTTTCGCATTGTACCGGGAAAATCCACCCATGGGTTTGCGGTAAATATAAATAAAGGGCAAGATGCCGTTACCACTCCTTATACTTTATATGTTCAGGAAGATTTTGTGCCACTGGAAGGCTGTGCACAGCACCTTGCCGACGGACTACAGATCATGAAGGAACGGGCCGATATTGACTATATACGTTTCTGGTCTTTTTATCGCTACCCTAGCCTCAAGCCATTTGGCAAGGGCTTTTCTGAAACCGTGTACAACCCCTGGAACCTGAGCCATCTGAAATTTTTCATGTATTCGGACAACCCTCATTTCCGGCGCAGTAATTTTTTGCAGAAATTCGGCAGGTACCAAGAGGACATAGATGGCAACATCTCGGAATACCGGATGTCTATCTCCTTTATGCAGAAAAAAGGAAAGGGTCTTTTTTACAATGACTATGAAACGCTTTTTGAACACCGCAATTCGCCGGATGAGCCCAGTTCGTTTGACAGGGCTAGCTGGCGGCAAAGCCAGACCCCGGTATTCAGATTTCTCAGGTGGGTGTACCAGCGTTATAAATGGTTAAAATGCCTTAAAGACTATAAATATTTAAAAACCTGATTATCTTTATCCGGCATGAGCGGTTCATTTCATTTCCCCGGTATTACATTGCTGGTAACACATTATAACAGGAGCGGTTCTCTTGAACGTCTACTGGCAAACTTTACAAAGCTCAACTGCCATTTTGATGATATTGTCGTGTCTGATGACGGCAGCAAGCCGGAACATGTGAATCGTATAAAAGAACTTCACAACTCATATACATTTCGCCTCATTACCACGCCAAAGAACAGGGGCCTTGGCAATAATATCAATAAGGGACAGGAAGCAATAACCACGCCATATACCCTTTATGTGCAGGAAGATTTTGTTCCCTTGGAAACATTCCCCCCAAAGCTGATGGATGCTTTGCAGTTTATGAATGATCGGCAGGAACTGGACATGGTACGCTTTTACGCCTATTTCAAATATCCATACCTCACCCCATTTAAAAATGGGTTTTCAGAAATGCGCTTTAAAATATGGTATCCCGGTTATAAAAAATTTTATTTCTACAGCGATCACCCACACCTGCGCAGGAGTACCTTTTTACAAAAATTCGGCAGATATCCCGAAGGAGTCAATGTAGAAAAATCGGAGTATGGGATGATGATGTCAGTAATCAAAAATAACGGAAAGGCATTGTTCTTTGATGAGCATAAAAGCCTGCTTGACCAGGTGAATTCAAGCGCTGAGCCCAGCACCTTTAAACGAAATTACTGGCGGGAGAGCAATAACCCGTTCATCACTATAGCCAGGCACCTTTTCCGGCACCTGAAGTTCAACTATAATTATTTTAAGTAGCCTTTGAAGTTGCGGCATTAATTGCCCTGTATATCTCTTTTACACTATTCTCCCAAGTATGAGATGAGGCAAAATCCCTTCTTTGCGCAGCCAATGTATCATTATCTTCATTCAGGGCTTTTCTTATCAATTGTACATAATGTTCCTTGGTAGATGCCAGATAGGTATAATCAGCAAAGAAACTCATGGCCTCGGTAGCTGTGGCTACTACAGGCTTGCCCATCGCAAGATACTCGTCTATCTTTCTCGGATAATTGCCTGTAGTCACCTGATTCACAAGCTGGGGATTGAGGCACACATTAAATGCATTGATATAGGCCGGAAGATCGCCGGGAGGTTTGGGGCCGAGGAAGTGTATATTCTTTATCGTATGCAACCGGCTTTCCTGAAATATCTCATCTTCAGGCCCAACTAATACCACACTCATTTGCGGGAGGTTCTCAGCAATATGTGCTAACAACGGAATATCAATGCGATTTGTTTGTAAAACGCCCACGTATCCTACCACAGGGCCAGGTATGGGCTTCATATCCTCCGGTATGGTTGTATGTGAAGCACTAGTGAAAATATCTAACTCACATCCCTGACCTACATTGTATGAATGTGGATTATATCTCCGGCAATAATTTGCGAGATATATGGAATTAGCCACGCAAAGGTCGCTTTTGGCGATCAGCAGCGGCTCCAGTGTTTCGCCATGGTATTTCCAATAGCCGTTCGCTATCATATAGTCTCGAGAGTAGTAGATACTTACAGAAGGCTTCAACAGTTCCTTCAGGTAGAATGACCCGAAAATATCATTATCGTTAAACAAGATAATATTGCTGAAGCCCAGTTCATCCATTGCCTTTTGTATGGCCCTTGCATATAAACGGTTGTTCCATTTGTTCAGCAGGTTGTAAAGCGAATTGACCTTTAGTTTATTAATGGATTCTGTGATACAGTCAGGATACAGATTCCACAAATTCGACTGAATTGGCACCAGGCCCTTTTCTTTACCCTTGATCACCGCCAATCGTTTCTGTATCCTTGCATCAGCTTTTTCCCTTAAAAGTGTGATGCGGTTCAACGCACTGTTCACATACAATACCCTGTTCCTTTTACTAAACTCCAATGCGATATTCCTGCAATTACTGCCTATACCTTCATCCCATGGCTGCTGCCCCACCACGACAATATCGCGGCCGGCAATAGTGTCGTCAAATGGCATGCTGCAGTTGGTTTTGCTGGTCATCAATTCGTTTTGTCACGTTGAGTAAAGCTATCGCAAGGTAAAAAAGCACGCAGGACGGATACTGCACAAGTGCCTCCTGCGGATAATTGCCGATATTAAACGCAAAAATTATCAACAGGCAAGCAAGGCAATACGATTTAAGTTCCGGGTCTTTTATCTTATAGTAATTATTTATCCCTGTTTTCAAAACAGTAAACATAAAGATACAAAAAAGCAGCAGCCCTAACCAACCCATCTCTACAGCCACCCGCACATAACCACTGTCAGGCGGAAAGTTCGCAAGATATGAGTTTGGAGCAAAACGCTTGCCCCAGACACCGGTAGCACCAAGACCACCGCCCAAAGGATGCGATAAAATATAAGGCTGTATCCGCTTCTGGTTTATGGCTCTCACATTGAATGAAGCATCTGCAGATGGTTTGAACGCAGACTGAAAACGATATAATGTGCTATTAGACGTGGGGATAAAGATTAAAATAACGGTGAAAGCCCCTAGAACGGCCATCATCAGCATTATCTTTCCTGAATACTTAAGAATAGAAAGAAAAAACAATGCCGCAGGTAGCAGTACATATGCCCCGCGGGTACCCGAATACAGCATAGCCATGAGCAGCATTAGGATCATACCCGTTAGTATCGCCCTTTTTATTCTTGATTGTGTACCCGTCAGCAACCCAATACACAACAGAATAGCGATAACCATATTATATGCAAAAGCTACCGGGTCAGAGAAAATTGAAAATTTACGCCATACACCCGCAATGAACAGTAAGGATTCAATTACCGGATCAGAATGCAGAAAATCGTTCTCAAACCCAAAAAAACCCAGATGCTCCTGTTTAAAGGCATATATCGCTCCAAATAAAGCCAGAGCCAGCCAAAGTTTCAGTATGAGCCTAATGTATTTTTTAGTATCAATATAATACAGGAAAACAAAGTAAGAAAACATAACAATGGCAACGGTCCGCACAGTATACAGCCAAGCCTGCCTGGACTCTGCAGCAGGGTTAATTATCTCAATAAAATTATACGCCATCCAGGTAAATATCATTACCGTTACCGGCCCCTTGAACATAGACCAATCCTTCTTCTTTTTCTGATTGATGAAAATGCTCAGTATGAATAACCCGTTCAGCCCATCCATTACAGTGCCAAGCGGAAAATTCACGCCTATCCTTAAAAACCACATAATGAGGTAAGCGAGTATCAGATAAAAGATTATGCCGACACGCGGATACGCAATTATCGTGTATAGTACCGGCACACCAATAAAAGCAACTACGATTATCAACCCAAATTTTACCCCATACAAGGCAATACCCACACTCACTGCCGACATCAGCAAAAAAAGCAGCAGAAACCCCAGTTTACTACCCAGTTTATCTATAAGAAAGAATTTTCTCAGTTCACTGCGTACAGTCTGCCGCCTTACTGGTGTTACTGGTATCACGATGTCCTGCCTCATTTATAAAAACAACAGTTTAATAAAGAAAATGAATACGCTGATGAATGCCACAACCAGGGCTACGATCCTTGTAATCTCCTCTACGCGCCTTTGTTTGCGCAAGGCATTCTCCTCCCGTTCTTTGTTTCTGAATCCCTGATCAAACATCATTACGCTGTTTAGGATATGTGTGCTTTGTGGCCACAGATATTTTGTTTGCTCTCCTTACTTTCAGCAATGACAGCACCTGGTAAAAAATAAATTTCGGTATGCCCCACAATGATCTGTAAATGACTTTGTCGCTACGCCCCGCCAGCAACGCTATTATGAACCCGGTAACAAAACAAACAAACCCAGCCGACCAAATAATTGCGGCCGGCATACTGATGAACAGGTTTGCCGCCATAAACATTACCGACAAAATTAAAAAAATAAAAAGTGGCGGCCTCAGTAAAACAATCCCAAACAAAAAACGGTTCCTGTCAAATTTCACCAACCCCTTAAACAAAAGGGAGAACCCGAACTTAAAATAACGGAACCATGTATTTATCCATCGTGCCCGCTGCTTTACCAGTTGGTCTGATGCCGCTGTTTTCTCATCATACACTTTTGCTTTATCTGTAAAAGCGATACGATACCCCCTCGACACAATCTCATACTGGAGCACCTTGTCGAAGCCTGCACCTGTAATATCCAAATGCTCCAGACATTCACGATACAGCGTGGTCTTGAAAGCCATTCCCGACCCGGCAAGTGTAGCTGAAGAACCAAGCCTGAACAATACTTCGCCGTCATAAAAATGGTAGTAGATATCCCTTGCTGCATCAAGACAGGCATACATAGTATCGAGGTTTTTGGCTTTTCTTATGCCCTGAACAGCCGAAAAACCACTGTCAAAATATTTATTCAATTCAATCAGGTACTCCGGATCAACAAGGTTATCGGAATCTATTATTGTCATCAATTCATGCGGTCTTATAAAGTTGCGTATGGCATAAAAATGCGACCGCGTATTGCTGCCCAGTGTTTCGGGTGGACGTAACACCACCACTCTTGCGTCATCAAACTTAAGCCCCGATACATCACATTTATCTGCAACAATGTATATTGTGTACTTAGCGTACTTCAGCTTTTGTATGGATTCCACCACCATTGGCAAAAAATCCGTCTGCTCGTATGCGGTAACGATTATGGCGTAATCATACTCAGTGCCGGCAGAGGTCAGTTTTTTGGATCCACGAAAAATGGCATAGAGCAGAAATAAAAAAACAGGGAGCACTAAATTATACCCGACTACTACCTGAAGAAAAACCCAAATGTTATTAAGAATTTCTGCGGTCATAAATGCTTGATTTCTCATACCCTTTTCAGGTGTATGCTATATTATTTCGTCGTCTTGTTCAATATCCACCCTATGAATTTCCCGCCCATTGCCTTCAGATACAATATCTGCTCCTTCATTTCATTGGAGATGCTCTGATTTGCCTCATATACACATAACACCCTGTCTGCCACCACAATCCATTCTTTGGACTGGTTGAGCGTAGAAAGCGCCGATGCCTCTATGAATATTATGTCGTAAACGTCTTTCAACTCCAGTATCTTCTGCTCTATTACAGCTTCGTTGTTTATTTCAAAAAGGGACACGTCCATACCCTTGTTTCCCAATACATTCACATTACCATCAGCAGATATCTGGTCAAGGGATACCCTGCCCATCAGATAATCCTCTATATAATATTTCGGCTGGGTCATTACCGTTATTCCCGGGTTCAGAAAATTACCATCTATAAGCAGTACCTTTTTATTCATTACCTGAAAAGCACTCACCATACTCAGGGCGATCAGCGTTTTACCTTCGCCTTCTTCCAGACTTGTAAGCACAAGGTTGCGCCCGCCCATCAATGCCATATTGATCTCAAAACGGGTGGACCGCACCATTTTCTTGAATTCTGTATTTACAGGAGTGGAAGGCGCAGGTGTAGCTATGGCCTGTATATCTGATTTTACAGTGCCTATCATTTTCTTCACCTCTGTATTTATGGGGTTGGAGGCATCAATACTCCATAGCCGCTGCACATCAAGGATGGATGTTTTAATTTTAGGTAATGCACCAAGTACCCTTGAATCTGTTTTATTCACAAGATCGTTCGGCTCTTTGATAGAATCATCGAGATAGAACAATACGAAAAGTATAAGCAGGTATAAAATGAAACTTACCACCCCGCTCAGCATCACGAGCATGAGTTTTTTAGAAGGGAGCTTTGTTCCGGGCAGCGCGTGCTCTATTACCTTTATCGGCACTGTTGTGCTTAGCTGCATAGAACTTTCGTTATACCGTTTCAACAACTCAAGATACTCCTTGCCCAACACCTCTATATCTGCCTGGTAAGTCTGTATGGCAGCTTCACTCGGTGCCAATGCCTGTAATTTATAGGTGAGATTCCCTATTGAATTTTTATATGAACGGATACTGCTTCGAGCCAACTCCCTGTCCATCTCCATCTTCAGTTTCTGGGATATAAGGCTTTCCTTTGTATGGAGCGGGTTAACTATGTATTTATCAGTTGACTGATTGATTTTTTGTGCCAGTATCTCCTTCATAGCATCCACCTTTGCCTTGAGGGCCGGATCCATATTGCTTTTTATATATTGTTCATTGAGCACATTCAGTTGCTGCTGCGTGGCTGTGATTTCCTGGTTTATCAATGCCAGTCTTCCTTCTATATACTGTTTTTCCTGCTCACTGAATTTTGCATCTATAGCGTTTATCGCACCTGTATTGGCTTCCACCTCCTTCTCTGCCATCTGCAAAAGATTCTCAAAATTAGCCACCTGTGCAGAAAGGTTTTTGGATTGATCGCTGACATTAAAAACCTTATTGGCAACTTTGTAATTCTTAAGGTTATCAATCTTGGCATTCAGGCTATCTCTCTTCTTTTGCATCAGATCATGAAGGAAATCAGTAGCCCTCACCTTGTTCTGCTGCGTAAGTTGGGAATAGTAGCTGATAAATTCCTTACATAAAGTATTGACAACAAATGCAGATAACAAAGGATCATCAGACTCATAGTAAACATCAATAAAATCACTTGCCTCTACACGGTACACTCTCACTTTATCCTTTAATGATTCGTAGTCATACTTCATTGACTTAATGAGATCATTCAGGCCTTTTTGATCAGGATCAGTCAATACAAGCGATTGTTTCTGCGCATACATCTTTGTGTATACCTGTATAGCATGCTTTTTCGCATCTTCGTTCAGATCCCCAAACAGTTTACTATACGTCCTGAAAGGTTTATCGGTAGTAAGGTCATGCAAAATGAGCTGGTAGGACACCTGGTCGAAGACTACTTTCAGCTGCATAATTTGTGTAACATTGGAAAAAGTCTGATTGATCCTTAATTCGCTTGTTTCGCCGCTAAGCAACTGCTGTGCCAGTTGAGAGCCCGTACCTGCAGTTAATCCTGCCGATAACCTTGACTGAGAGAAATAAATACTGTTTTGCCGCTTTACGATGAGGAAGGTGATGGCCATCGCAATAATGGGGAGCGCAATAAGCCCGTACTTATGTTTCTTCAGTACCTTAAAGAATTTGATGAATTCCATTATTTGATGGTTTCAATTTTTGCGCCAATTATCTCCTCCAGTGTGCTTTTGGCCAGCAGCAACGCACCTTCCGCCTGTATCTTAGCCTGTATACTGCCGGAATATGCAGTAAGCGATTTATTGTACTCTTCAAAAGGCAGTTCACCTTTTTCAAATTTGTACCTAATGTCCTTCAAGGTGCTTTCCATGCTTTGGGCATCCTTGTTTCTCCAATTGAGCAACGTCAATGCCTGCACATACTGAAAATAGCGCTGCTGTACCTGCGCCTGTATGGTCAGGAAATATTCTTCCTGTCCCAATTTTGTTATCGCCAGTTCTTCCCGAGCAGCTTTTACCTCACCTGGTTTTTGTAATATAGAACCGATACTTACAGAAACGCCAGTTTGAAATCCGCCGGCAGCACTAGCCGCTGCGCTGGTAGAACTCGCCGCAGGATTAATAAGATAGATAAATGACACAAGGTTTAACCAATCCAATTTGGCCTTTTGAATATTTAACTGCGACACTTTTATGGCATGATCATATGTCTTCATCCTGGGATAGTTTGCCTTTGCGGCTGCTACCAGCTTTTCCAGAAAAAGGTAGGAAACATCCGGCATCATAGACTCCTGCGCACTGCAAACATTTGCCGACAGGAAAACCAGGAAGGCGAAAAAATATTTATAACGCATCAACTTAATATAATTACATAATGAACAAACTGATAGCAGCCTGCCTAAATATTAAAGTATCCTTTAAAATTAGCGCATCTATAGGCAAAGATGTTCACAAAGTTATCCACATCTATGTTAAGTTATTTATTTTAAATGACTTACAAGTTAAAATATTTTTAAATAATGTGAATATCTTTTTTTATGCCAACTATATGAATAAAAGGCACTAATTTTAGTTGGCAAAAACCAAATAATAAAGCATGTCGGTAGCGAGTATTATTAAGAATAATCCCAAGATAAAAAAGCTCGTCCACCGTCTACTTATTCCGAAAAATGAGGCTCGCCCAAGAGATTGGGTAAAGGTATTTGTTAACCCATTTATTCACGAAAAAGGAAAGGGTTCAGTCATCAGAGAAAGAACAAGGATAGACGTGGTACCTTTCAATAAGTTTGTATTAGGAAAACGGTCCGTCATAGAAGATTTCTGCACGATAAATAATGGCGTTGGCGATCTAGTGATAGGGGAAAACACTCTGATAGGCATGGGTAATGTGTTGATAGGCCCTGTTACAATTGGCAATAATGTGATACTCGCCCAAAACATAGTAATGAGCGGGCTGAACCATGAATATAGAGATATTAACGTTCCAATTCGGGAGCAAAACGTAACAACCGCACCAATAAAAATAGAAGATGACTGCTGGATAGCCGCAAATTCCGTAATCACAGCCGGCGTAACCATTGGGAAACATAGCGTGGTAGCAGCTGGGTCAGTGGTAACGAAAGACGTACCTGCTTTTACCATAGTGGCAGGCAACCCGGCTCGGGTAATTAAACGATATGATGACGAATTGAAAGAATGGGTAAAATGCTGACCTCTTAAATTGTGAGTTCTACATTTTCAGGAAATCCATGATATAGTAAACAAGCATTGCAGGCCATACCAATGCCTTTATAAAACCAAGTACACCAGCCCAGAATGTAGCCGCATGCTGAAGATAATAGATAAGCGCCCCTACAAACGCGAGTCCATAAATACCACCGGAAGCGCCTGCACTTTTCACCCTTTCCTTGTTTTTGTTGTCTGGCGTACAGATAATTTTCCTGTCTTCCATAGCGTGGATATTTGGAGACAAAACTACTCCTGTCGGCACACTAGCGTTATGATGATAATCACAAATATTTATGATTGTCATCAAGAATTTCAAACTACCTTAAAAAAGTCATTTCTGCCAATACCATTCATCCTCCTTGGGCGCGGCCTCTCTTTGCTTCCAATAGTCGGAAGTAACTACCGCGCCATCTAACGTCTTCAACTCTCGGTTAAAGACTGCATTTATGGGGCTGAACGTAAGATCAGCAACACCTATAGTATAGGTATCCGGCGGGGGTGGAGGCGGAGGTGGCTCGGGTGGAGGTGGAGGCGCAACAACAGCTTCGGGGACGGCACCGTCGGCAGGAGGGGGTACCGGTTTAGGGGCAGGCTTAGCCGCCACTTTGGGTGGCGGGCTTTTTACCACTACCACCTGATGCCCATTATGTTCTAAAAGTTTTTTAATGAAATCCGCACGCTCAGGCGTGCAATTCTTCTCCACAATGGCGCATTTTACTTCGCCAAGATCTTCAAAAGTATGATTAGGATTGAGCGCCATTCCGTGAAAATTATTTTGTTATCATGGTGATGTAATCAAACAAACTGCTTGCAAACCCTGTAACTACCACACCAATAAAACATACTGCTAGGGCCACCCTCATAGACCCGCTGCCTGAAAGTTTTTCGATTGGCTGATCGTTCGCATCAATAAATATTGCTTTCACCACACGAAGGTAATAGAACAGGGAAATGACCATATTCAACGCGGCTATGGATACCAGCCAGTAATTACCCTTTGCAGCACCGGCAGTTACCAGAAACATCTTCCCAAAGAAACCGGCGGTAGGAGGTATGCCACCAAGAGAGAAAAGACAAATGGCAATAACCCATGCCAGAAACTTATTGTTGGTGTAAAATCCTTTAAAATCACTGATATTCTCTTTGCCCGTTTTTGTCGCCACTAATGAGATAACGCCAAAAGCACCGAGATTAGAAAATGTGTACACGAGTAAAAAGAAGATAGCAGAAGATGCGCCCATTGGCGTACCTGAAGAAATACCCAGCAGAATATAACCCACCTGCGATATAGAAGAGAATGCCAGGAAACGCTTGATATTGTCCTGCCGAATGGCGAACAGGTTACCTACTGTGATAGTGAGGAGGATGGATAGGTAAAGCATATTGTACCACGTAGTGCCATAATTGTGGAACAATTGAAATAAAGCTGTAATGAAAATAAAAACAATAGATCCTTTGGATATTACCGACAGATAGGCCGTTACCGGCACAGGCGCACCTTCATACACATCGGCCGTCCATAAATGGAAGGGTACGGATGATAGCTTGAAGGCGAAACCCGCAAATGTGAAAATGAAGGCGAATATCTGCAACTTACTGCTCCCCAGCAAAGGCGCCATTTCTTTAAAATCCAGAGTACCGGTGGTGCCGTAAAGCAAGGAGATACCAAATAACAATATGCCGGATGCAAATGCGGATGACAAGATCATTTTAAGGGCAGACTCAGAGGACCTTACTTTATGTAAATCGTAATTGCAAAGGGCGGCAAGAGGGATAGTAGATAACTCGAGGCCAAGATAAAACATCAGCAGATTGCCACTGGATATCATAAAATCCATACCCAGCAATGTGCAAAGGAGCAATATATAAAATTCAAGCAGGTGCTTATGATCCAGGAGCCAATCGAAGGCAAACAGAGAAATAATAAATGTGCCTAGATTAAGAATATTTTTTTCAAGGAACAAAGTGCTGTTGGTGTGGTACATCCCGTTGAACAGCTCGCCATCAGTATTAAAAAACAAACCAGTTACAAGATTAACGAACAGCAATACATTAGTAATATGCAGCAAAGCCGCATTCGACTTTATGCCATCCCATACCTTAAGAAAAAGCAGTATAAAGATGATAGCTGTGAGTATCATCTCCGATTTCATTATTAATAAAAAGTCTGTTCCCATTTTCGGTTTCTTTATTTACCCGTCACCCCTTTAGCAATATTCTCCATTATTATCTGTGTATCCGGAGACACAAGATCGTTCAGCCAAAATGGCGCTATGCCTATAGCCAATATGCTGACAAGCAAAGTCACAGATGCCAGTTTTTCATTCCATTCAGCATCGCCAAAATGACGGTATTCCTCATTCTTTATTGGCCCCATCGCCGTTGAGCCTACAGCCCTTAATATATAAACGGCCGTAACCACAATAGAGGCACATGCCAGCACTGTTGAAACACGATAAAAAGTATCGGCCCGCTGCCAAGAGCCCACAAACACCGTCATCTCTGCCACAAAACCACTGAGGCCGGGCAGGCCGAGCGAACAAAGGCCGGCCAGAACAAATACAGTAATGATGAATGGAATAGTTTTCAGTAGTCCGCCAAGCTGCGCCACCTGCCGTGTATGCGTGCGCTCATAGATCATGCCTATGGCAGCGAAGAAAAGGGCAGTCATTAAACCATGCGATACCATCTGCATCACAGCGCCGGTGAGGGCTGTTTTGGTAAGCATACCTATACCAAATAGCACAAACCCACAGTGACTTACTGATGAGTATGCATTTATATACTTAAGATCGGTTTGCATTAAAGTGGCAAACGCCCCATAAATAATAGCGATGGTGGACAATAGTATTATTATCCATGAGTATTCCTGTGCAGCTTCGGGCATAAGGTAAGCAGCCACACGCAAACAACCATAGCCACCCAGTTTCATAGATATGCCGGCAAGGAACATGGATGCGGCAGTGGGCGCAGATGAGTGCCCATCGGGCGCCCAGGTATGGAACGGGAAGATGGCAGTGAACACGCCAAAACCGACAAACATAAGCGGGAAAATGAACTTCTGCGCCTCTACCGGAATGTGCATGTGGGCAATCTTCAGCAGGTCGAAAGTGTGTACGCCACCTCCTAAGTCAGTATTAAAGTAGAGGGCAAGTAAACCAATAAGCACTAATGCCGATCCACCCATCAGCATCAGCGCCAGTTTCATTGCACTGTATTCTTTCTTTCCGCTGCCCCAGATACCTATAAGCAGGAATTTCGGGATAACAGCTACCTCAAGGAAGAAGAACATGGTAAAGAGATCGAGCGAAATGAAGAACCCATACGCACCGAGGCTTAGCAACACAATGAGAAAGAAAAACTCTTTGGTGAGCTTAGTAATATTCCATGATATAAGGATACCCGTCATCACCACCACAGCAGTAAGCATGATCATTGCAACAGAAATACCATCCACCCCTACATAATATTCAATATTCAACCCTTTAAACCAGGCATGCCTGCTTTCATAGAGCATTTGCGCATGATTGCCTCCAGCCCTTTGCCCCATATAATCATACATCACTAACGACGAGTAACCCAACTGCACGACAGAACCCAGCAATGCTGCAAGGCGCACCTGCGCTGCACTACTACACAGCAGCACTACCAGCGCGGTAACTAAAGGAATAATTAAGAGAACTGATAAGTTTATCATATTATCTATAAATGAGCCACACCTTGGGGTGTGACTCATCCTGTTTTTACGTCCACCAATAAATAAATATTAACACAAAACCTATCACACCTACAAAAAAGTAAGCGGCATAATGCTGCGTCTTACCCGATTGCATTTTTTTAATAGCAAATGACACCTGCTCCGTAAGCTTTGCCAGCAGATTCATAAACCCATCAACTATATTGCGGTCTATCCACGCAGCAGGGCGGCCCACCAACGGAAAAAGTATCTTCTTAGTTATAAAGAGATACAGCTCGTCAATATAAAACTTGTTATAGGCACTCTTATATAATCCGTTCATTCCATCGGCTATCCGCTGTGGGGCAGCGCTTTCTTTCTTATAGAAAGACAAAGCCAAAACAATACCGAGCGTAGCGAGCACTACCGGCGCAATGGAGAAGGAGAGATGAAACTCAGTAGGCAACAGCTTACCGTCAGAAGTAACAAATTTATTGAAGGGAATAAATCCAGCGCTTACCGACAGTAAACCAAGTATTATCAGCGGAATAAGCATCACACCCGGAGCCTCTCCATGATGGTGGTCATAACCTTCGCCATGCGCATGATAGGGTTTGTTCCAGAAGATACTGAAATACAACCTGAACATATAAAAGGCTGTTATGGCTGCAGTAATGATAGCCATAACGAAAATGGCGGTATTGGCATGGAAAGCTGCCTGTAGTATCTCTTCCTTGCTAAAGAAACCTGCAAAAGGCGGTATACCGGCAATGGCAAGGCAGGCAATAAGGAATGTAAGGTGGGTAACAGGCATGTGCTTTCTAAGCCCGCCCATGTCATTCATTTCATTGCTATGCACGTAGTGAATGACCGAGCCCGCACCCAGGAACAACAACGCCTTGAACATAGCATGAGTGAACAGGTGGAACATAGATGCCATATACCCCAACCCATGCTCGCCACCATAGCGCGCAAGACCTAATGAAAACATCATATAGCCTATCTGCGACATGGTAGAATACGCCAAAACCCGCTTAATATCCGTTTGCGTACAGGCAATAATAGCTGCAATGAACGACGAGCCTGCACCTACCCACATCACTATATCGAGCGCGGGCGGGCACATAGAAAATACCGGGAACAATCTTGCCACAAGGAAAACACCGGCAACTACCATTGTTGCAGCATGGATGAGTGCAGATACAGGTGTGGGCCCTTCCATTGCATCGGGCAGCCAGATATGCAACGGGAACATTGCCGACTTACCGGCACCGCCTACAAACACCATAACAAGGCCCCAGGTAAGCGCTGAAACACCCATAAAAGATGCAGCAGCTATGGTGTGAAATTCGCTAGTAGGGGTTGTTAGTTTTGTAATCAATGTCTGAAAATCGAGCGTTCCGGCATAGAATGATAATATCAATATGCCTATTAGGAATCCGAGATCTGCAAATCGGGTAACAATAAACGCCTTCTTGGCTGCCGATACAGCCGACGGCCTGTCGAAGTAAAAACCAACGAGCAAATAGGAAGACACACCAACCAGCTCCCAGAATATGTATATCTGAAAGATGTTGGAAGAAAGCACCAAACCAAGCATAGAAAACGTAAACAAACCAAGGAAGGAATAAAACGTCGCATAACGCTCCTCGCCTTTCATATAGCCCAGGCTATAAAAATGCACCATCAAAGAAACAAGAGTAACAACTACCAGCATCATCACAGATATAGGGTCGAGCAGGATACCTATATCAATAGATACATTTTGCGTGAATTGCAGCCAGGTTATTTTCAAGGGTATTATTTGCTGATAGGTATCCCCTACCTTACCTACCAGGAAGAAATAATCGTATGCTACTGTCGCAGACAGAATGAATGACACCAATAAAGAGAGTGTAGCCAATGCCCCGCAAAATGACGGGAAATACTTTCGCCCTACCAATGCTATGAGCACGAAGCTGAGCAATGGCAGCAACGGTATTAAAGCTATTAATGACGTACTCAGCATAATTTAATATTTCATTGTATTTACATCCTCCACATCTATGGTCTTATAGTTGCGGTAAAGGTTGATAATAATAGCTATAGCCACAGCAGCTTCGGCGGCGGCAATAGTGATAACAAATAATGTAAAGAACAAACCATCCAGCTTATCAGCAAACAAATATTTATTAAAAGCCACGAAATTGATATTCACACTATTCAATATCAACTCCACAGACATGAGCATGGTAATCATGTTCCTGCGGGTAAGAAAGCCATATACGCCAATAAAGAACAGCGCACAGCTAACAAATAAAAAATGAAACAACCCTATTTGCATTTAAATGATTTTTATACTTCTGAACTCTCTACTAATGTTAATTCTTCCACCTCATCCGGCCCGTTATCATTGTTCTCCAAGGTCTCCGGCAATATCTTATGTGGCGGAACTTTCACTTTTATCGCTATCACAATACACCCTATCATAGCAGCAAGCAGCAACATGCTCACCACTTCAAAAGGCAGTATATAGCCGTACTGCGTGGTACTCAGCATTTGCGCGCCTATGTTACCAGCACTCGGTTCCAAGGCCGGTTTACCCGAACCTGCAAATGTCTGTTGACTGATAAGATACATGGTAAACATGCTGCCAAATATGGCCGCCAATGCCGAAAATACCGCCCGCCCCAATACAGGCCGCTTCATATCTTCGCCGGAGCCGCTGGTAAGGAAAATAGAAAATATGATAAGCACCACAATGCCGCCTACATAAACCACTATTTGCACTGCCGCTATAAACTCATAGTCAAGCAAAAAATAAAGGCCGGCAATACCAATAAGCGAAAACAATAGAAAAACCGCTGACCGGAAAATCTTGCGGGAAGTGACTGACATCAGCCCACCACCCACTATTATAGCAGCCAGTATATAGAATATGATCGTTCTTGCATCCATTATTCTACGCCCTCCATTATTTTAGAACCTGGTTTATTTAGCACTTTCTTTAATTGTTTCTTATCGTATACACTATGCTCAAATGTTTGCGCCATTACTATGGCGTCGGAAGGACAGGCCACTACGCATAAGTTGCACATCGTACATAATTCCAGGTGATAGACAAATGTGTCTATGGCCTTTTTCTTCTTGCCATCTGCCTGCAATTCCTGCTTCGTAATAATTTTAATGGTACCGTTCGGGCAGGCGATCTCACAGGCCTGGCAACCGGTGCAGCGGTGCTCATTGTTCTCGTCGTGCGGCATCACCACCTCCCCCTTAAACCGGTCGAACATCTGTAATGTAGCCCTGTTATCGGGATATTCTTCAGTATGTATTTCTTTGGGATGTGTAAAATAATACCCGGTTACCTTCATGCCCTTGAGCAATGATCTCACCGATCTGAATATAGTCCCGAAATACTCTTTTAAAAACATTGTTCTTATTTATCCCTCCCCTTTAGGGGCGGGGGTTAAAAATGCCACCCAAAAATTGCCATCATCGTTACAATTATAATATTCACCATACTTATTGGCAGCAGGTACTTCCACTCCAATGTCAATAACTGGTCTACACGCAGGCGGGGGAATGTCCACCTGAACTGCATGATGATAAATATGATAAAGAACGTTTTTCCTAAAAACCATATGGACGATGGTATATAATCCATCACATTGTTAAAGAAACTCCAGTTACCTATGTGGAAGGGCATCCACCCGCCAAGGAAAAGCGTAGCTGCAATAGCCGACACAATAAAGAGGTTTATGTATTCCGCCAGCAGGAACATTGCGAACTTCATACCCGAATACTCCGTATGAAAACCGGCAGTAAGTTCCTGCTCTGCCTCTGCCAGGTCAAACGGCGCCCTGTTTATCTCGGCAGTAGATGCGATAAGAAAGATGACAAACGAAATAAGTGCAGGAATATGCCCCTTGAACAGCCACCAGCCATTTGCCTGACTCAATACAATATCAGACATGCGCAAACTACCTGTGAGAATAACGATGGATATCAGCGACAACCCAACAGACAACTCATAGCTTACAATTTGCGCACCGCTTCGCATAGCACCCAGCAGCGAATACTTATTATAGCTACTCCACCCCGCCATCAATATTCCGATTACGGCAATAGAGGATACCGCAGAAACATACAGCACACCAATGTTGATGTCCCATATCTGGAAATTCTTTGCAAAAGCTATTGGTGCAATCGCCAGCATTGAGGTGACAACAACTATCAACGGCGCAAGGTTGAACAGGAACTTATCAGATGCATTTGGAGTAAGTCCTTCTTTAAAAAGGAGTTTCACCGTATCGGCAACTATCTGCAAAGTCCCCTTCGGCCCCACTCGGTTAGGCCCAAGGCGTATCTGCATGAATGCGGCCACCTTACGTTCCATATAACCAAGAAAAAAACACAATGGCACAAGAAACAAAAGCAGCGAAATCCCCGCAATCACCATTTCGGCGATACTCACTAAGGTCGCATTCTGAATAGTGTCAGCCAGCCAGTTATGCGTTCCGGTTGCAAGTGATGAAAAACTTATTTCAAGAAAAAGGCTCAATATTTTATATTTTATATTTCATTTTTTAATAACAACATTAGCTAATCATCACATCTGCCAATAAGCTAATTGATCACCTGTCCACATCCGGTATCACCAAATCAATTGTCGCCATTATCGCCACCAGGTCCCCGATCTTAGCACCTGTAGCCATATGGCTTAGCGCTGAAAGATTAGAGAAATTTGGCGACCTGTATTTTATCCGGTAAGGAGATGCCGCACCTTCACTCACTATATATACCCCTAACTCTCCACGGGCCGTTTCCACACGCTGATAGAACTCTCCCTTGGGCAACTTCAGTACCGCTTTCGTTTTCGCCTGGAACTCCCCTTCAGGTATTTGGTCAATCAATTGCTCTATTATATATACCGACTGTTTCATTTCAGCCATACGCACCATATACCTTGCATAACAATCTCCTCCTGTTTCCAAAATCTCTTTGAACTGCACTTTCTCATATCCGTCATACGGGAACCACTTACGCACATCACAACTCACTCCAGACCCTCTTGCAGTAGGCCCGGTGCAGCCAAATGACACTGCATCCTCCGGCGACAAATAACCAACACCTTTGGTGCGTTGCTCAAATATCACATTACCCGAAAGAATTTCATCGTATTCGTTGAATTTCGACTTTATTTGTTTTATAACATCCTTCACCCTGTTCTGAAAATTGGGATGGATGTCATACATCACACCGCCGGGTACACAGTAATTTTGTGTCAGCCTTGCGCCACAGGTCTCTTCCATTATGGCCAACACCGCCTCACGCTCCCTGAATGCGTAAAAGAAGGGCGTAACGGCACCAAGGTCTAGCCCGGTACACCCCCACCATAGCTGATGAGATGAGAGCCGGGTAAGCTCCGCCATTAATATCCTTATTATCTGCGCCCTTGGCGGCACCTCCACCTGCAATCCTTTCTCCACACATAAAGAACAAGCCTGATTGTTAATATGTGCGCTCAGGTAATCCATGCGGCTGGTAGCATATATGAAGTTGCGGTAAGACAGGCTTTCCGACATTTTTTCGATAGAGCGATGAATGTAACCAAGATGAGGCTGGATCTTTTTGATGATCTCCCCGTCCAGCCATACTTTCAGGTGCAGCACGCCGTGCGTGGACGGGTGTTGCGGCCCTATATTTATGACGAATTCGCCTTCTTCGGTTATAATATCTTCTCCCAGCAGACTCATAATGCTATCATATTTTCATCAACATAATTTTTCCTTAACGGATAACCATCCCAATCATCGTCCAGCAATATTCTGCGTAAGTCCGGGTGATTCAAAAATTTCACACCAAACAGGTCAAATACTTCCCGCTCATGAAAATTGGCAGTCTGCCAGATGTCACAAACCGTTTCTATTTCCGGCTTGATTACGTCTGCTATTTTTGCCTTAACAACCACAGCATGCTTGTGATTTTTAGAAAGCAAATGATACACCATTGTCAGGTGCGTCTTCCAATCTATGCAGGTGAGGCAAAACAAGAAATCAAAATCAAATTCTTTATTGTTGCGCAATGCGCTCATCACCGACCGTAACTCAGTTGAACTAATCAGTATATTCAGAAATTCTCCTGTTTCGTCGTAAGTAACCGTGGGACATAATGCGGTCACAGCACTTTTCATCTCCTCATTCGTCATTTGCCGGTCTCTTTTGTTTTTCCGAAATATGTTTCGTGCTTTATTTTTTCCTGCAAGGTGATCATGGCATGCAAGAGGGCTTCTGGTCGTGGCGGACAACCGGGGATGTACACATCCACAGGTATCACATGGTCTACACCTTTTACTACAGAATAGGTATTATAAAAAAATGGCCCGCCGGATATGGTGCAAGCTCCCATAGCTATCACATACTTAGGATCAGGCATCTGGTCATACAGCCTTTTGAGCACAGGGGCCATTTTCATTACTATGGTCCCGGCCACTATAATAAGGTCTGCCTGGCGGGGGGTAGCACGCGCCACCTCAAACCCAAACCTCGACCAATCATATTTAGCATCAGCCGCGCTCATCATTTCTATGGCACAACAACTGGTACCGAACACCAATGGCCACAACGAATTAGAGCGCGCCCAATTGATCATTTCATCCAGCTTCGAAACCACTATCCCTCCATCTGCAGTTTGGTGCAGTTGCGCAGGGAATATCATTTTTTCTGTTTCAGCCATTCCGTTTCCTTTTACTTACAACTTCATATTGTCCTGGCTAGCTTGCAAAACCACGACTTACGACTAAAATCTTACATCCACTTCAACGCCCCTTTCTTCCACGCATAAAGCAATCCCATGAACAGGATAAACATAAAAATAATTATCTCAACAAGGGCAACTACGCCTATGCTTTTCACTGCTACTGCCCATGGGTACATAAACACCAACTCTACGTCAAAAACAAGAAAAATGAGGGCGAATAAGTAATACCCTACATTGAACTGAATCCACGATGTGCCAGTGGTAGGTATGCCGCACTCATATGGCTCACCTTTATTCTTGTTCTTTGAGGTTTTGGCTATGGCTTTTGAAGCCAGTATGCCGCCGCCGGCAAATGCTATGCCTACTATGATAAGAAGTATTAAAGCTGATGGACCCATAAGACCGAGATATGGTTACAATTTACGACCTAAATAAAGTAAAATTTGCGACCTGTCATAAATGTATAAAATAAATTTTCTTTTTCAGGAAAATTAATTTTCTTTTTCGGGAAAATTAATACCTTTAAAAAAAATAAAATAGACATATGGCAATTAAAATCACGGAAGATTGTATCAATTGTGGCGCCTGCGAACCCGAATGCCCTAACGGGGCCATCTTTGCAAATGGCGATGAATGGCGCTTTTCTTATAAGACATCTTTATCAGGCCCTTTCACTGCCAAGAGTGGCTTCACCGCTGACTCCGATGACGCTCAGGCAGCTGTGTCATCTGACTATTATTACATAGTTACAGATAAATGTACGGAATGTGTAGGCTTCCACGAGGAGCCGCAATGTGCATCTGTTTGTCCGGTTGATTGTTGCCTGCCAGACGAAGCAAATGTGGAAACGAAAGAAGAACTGGAATTAAAAATGAAAACGTTGCATCCATAATATCCGAGCCCCCGTAATCCGGGGGCTTTTTCTTTTTAGGATACTGACCAATATCATTTACTGTATTAAATACAGATTCATTAACTTTGAAATAATTCAATCCAAATTTTTATTTAATAATGGAATCAACTTTAGAACCAAAATTGGG
The DNA here is from genome assembly GCA_964430995.1 of uncultured Flavipsychrobacter sp. GTDB lineage: Bacteria > Bacteroidota > Bacteroidia > Chitinophagales > Chitinophagaceae > Nemorincola. The sequence continues at coordinate 67,686 of CAYSIG010000005.1, read as the reverse complement.
GCACGAAACCACCCTGATTGAAGCAGACAGTATAGTAATCAGATTTTCCGGCGACTCAGGCGATGGCATGCAGCTCACCGGCACACAGTTTACCGACACTGCGGCGTTTTTAGGCAATGACCTCAGCACGTTCCCTGAATTCCCGGCGGAGATACGGGCCCCTATAGGCACCACTGCGGGTGTTTCGGGTTTCCAGGTGCATTTTGGCAGCAAAGAGATATTTACACCGGGCGATGAATATGATGTATTAGTAGCCATGAACTCTGCAGCCCTTAAAGTAGACCTCGCTCGTCTAAAAAAAGGCGGAATTGTGATAGCGAATATTGCGGGCTTCGATAAGAAGAACCTGGGGCTCGCAGGCTACCCCGATGGCGCTAACCCGCTGGAAGACGGCACACTTGACAACTACAAGGTACACAAGCTTGATATTACCAAACTAACCAAGGAATGCCTTGCAGGCACTACCTTGGGCATGAAAGAAATAGAGCGTTCCAAGAACATGTTCGTTCTTGGCCTTCTGTTCTGGATGTTTGATGAGCCGATGGAATATACCATCACCTTCATCAATGAGAAATTTGCTAAGAAACCGGATATTGCAGAAGCGAATATAAAGACGCTGAAAGCTGGCTGGAACTTCGGTGACCACACTGAGGTATTTGTGAACCGCTATAAAGTGGCACCCGCAAAATTACCCAAGGGCGTATACAGGAACATATCAGGCAACCATGCTACGGCAATCGGCCTTGTGGCTGCGTCCGAGCTTTCAGGCCTGCCGCTGTTCCTGGGTTCTTACCCTATTACCCCCGCATCCGACGTGCTGCATGAACTGTCTAAATACAAGACAAGCAATGTAAAGACATTCCAGGCCGAGGATGAGATAGCTGCTATATGTGCCGCTATAGGCGCATCTTATGCGGGCGGGCTTGGTGTTACCACCACCTCCGGCCCCGGCATGGCGCTGAAAACAGAAGCCATAGGCCTCGCTACCATACTGGAGATACCATTGATTATTATTGATATTCAACGTGGCGGACCATCAACCGGACTGCCTACAAAAACAGAACAAAGCGATCTGATGCAGGCCATGTATGGCAGGCATGGCGAAGGACCACTGCCGGTAATTGCGGCAAGCACCCCTTCCGATTGCTTTAATACGGTGCTGGAAGCTGCCCGTATAGCTGTTGAACATATGACACCTGTCATCTGCCTCACAGATGGATACATTGCCAATGGCTCTGAGCCGTGGCGTTTCCCCGCTGCCGCTGACCTGGCGCCTATAAAAGCGAGCTTTACCACAGAGAGCAATAACCCGGACGGACAATTCCTGCCATATAAGCGCGATGAAAAACTATCGCGCCCATGGGTGAAGCCAGGCACACCCGGCCTCATGCACCGCATAGGCGGGCTGGAAAAACATAATGAGACCGGCAACGTATCTTATGACGCGAAGAACCACGAGATAATGACCAAACTCCGTGCTGATAAGATACAGAAGATAGCCGATTACATACCCGAAATAAAACCAGACAGCGGCAACGACAAAGGCAAGCTCGTGGTGCTGGGCTGGGGCTCTACGGCAGGCTCTATAAAGACTGCTGTGCGCGAGCTGATAGCTGAGGGATACGATGTGTCGCATGTACACCTTAAGCACATCAACCCATTCCCTAAGAACCTGGGCGAACTGCTGGGCAGATATGACAACATACTGATACCCGAAATGAACTGCGGCCAACTGCTGCAGCTTATAAGGGCTAAGTACCTGCTGCCGGCCATCGGCTTTTCTAAAGTGCAGGGACTGCCATTTACTACCAGCGAACTGAAAAACAAAATTCTTGAGCTCCTTAAAAAGTAATCAATGACTACAATAGCAGAACAACAAGCAGCACCAAAGCTCACCGCAAAAGACTTCGCATCGAACCAGGAAGTGAAATGGTGCCCCGGCTGCGGCGACTACTCTATATTAAAGCAGGTACAAACCGTATTCCCAGACTTTGGCGTGCCAAAGGAGGACATAGTATTCATATCCGGTATAGGCTGCGCTGCGCGCTTTACCTACTACATGGACACCTACGGTATGCACAGCATACACGGCAGGGCAGCGGCCATAGCATCGGGGGTGAAGGCCCTGAACCCGAACCTGAGCGTATGGCTGGTATCGGGCGATGGTGATGCGTTTTCGATAGGTGGCAACCACTTCATCCACCTGATGAGAAAGAACTTCGACGTGAACTACCTGGTGTTCAACAACCAGATATATGGCCTGACCAAGGGACAGTACTCGCCTACCTCTGAAAAAGGGAAAGTGGCGAAATCAACTCCCTATGGGTCGGTGGAAGAACCATTTAACCCCAGCGAACTGGCACTGGGCGCTAAGGCCAGCTTTGTGGCCCGCTCGCTGGACCGCGACCCGAAACACCTGCAGGCAATACTGAAACGTGCAAATGACCATAAAGGCACATCGTTTGTAGAGATATACCAGAACTGCCCGGTGTTCAATGACGGTACATTCTTCGCATACTCTGAGAAAGAGACCAAGAAAGAACAATCGCTGCTGCTGGAGCATGGCAAACCATTAGTATTTGGCGCTACTGACAATAAAGGAATCAAGCTGGATGGAACAAGGCCGGTGATCGTGGACCTGAACGAAAACGGCAACTCTGTTAACGACCTGTGGGTGCATGATGAGCACGATAAGACCAAGGCGCACATCATAGCCAGCTTCTTTGATACGCAGTATGATGGCGTTAACTTCCCACGGCCATTCGGGGTGATATACTCTGAATACCGGCCAACGTATGAAGAAGGCATGCAGGCGCAGATAGATGACCTGATAGCCCGGAAAGGCAAGGCATCGCTGGATAAGATATTATCGGGCGATAAGACGTGGACGATATTATAATTTCTGTTGCTCATTTTTATTGAAGGGTGCCTGCGGGCACCCTTTTTTTGTGCAATTCCAATTTTCTGGGGGGAAAGATCAACTTACTGACAATGAGTATTTTAGCTAAAAATCCTTGCGCATTCTTTGCGCACTTTTGCGCATTAACAGCTCGATCTTTTCCCATTTATATTTTTTGAGCCTGCTTTCAAATTTTCAAAAAACTTGTTTAGCAGCGGACAAAATTTATGGCTACAGGGTAAAATTAGTATGCGGCAGGGTGGTGAAAAAATAAAAGAACCATGACGGTACAGCACGTGTACCATGACGGTACTGTAACTGTACCGTCATGGAAATTACTATCCGCGCCGGGCGCGGGCTTTGGCTGTTTTTTGCTATGTATTTTATGATACGGCAATAAACGCCTGTTTTTTATATTTTTACGGAATGACCAACGCGTACTTTGCGGATGCGCATTTTGAAAAAACAGATGGCCGGGCTGCTCCGCTGCAAAAGGGCGAGTATGAACAGTGCACTTTTACTAACTGCGACTTTGCAGAGGCTGACCTGGCGGGGATACGATTTGTGGATTGCAGGTTTGACGGCTGCAACCTGAGCCTGGCCAGGGTAAACAAAACAGCCCTCAGGGAGGTGGCTTTCAGTAATTGCAAAATGCTGGGGCTGCGGTTTGATGCCTGCGATGCATTCGGGCTTTCGTTCAGCTTTGAGGGATGTGTGCTCGACCATTCTTCTTTTTACAAGGTGAAGGCGCTGAAGACCCGCTTTAAGCATACACAACTGCACGAGGTGGACCTGACCGAATGTGACCTGAGCGGATCGGTGTTTACGGACTGCGACCTGGCAGGGGCAACATTTGACAATACCAATATTGAAAAGGCCGACCTGCGCACGGCCTACAATTATACACTGGACCCTGAACGGAACAGGATGAAGAAGGCGCTATTTGCAGTAGCAGGATTGCCGGGTTTGCTGGGGAAGTATGGGATAGTGATAGAGTGATCTTACCAGCGGATTACAAATCCCCTGCCATTTGCTTTCGGATTACAAAATCCGAAAGAGCAGGGTTTGTTTGATGCGTTGTTGGTCAGAAAATAAGGCCAACAACGGTGGAAAACCACGTTGGGTTAAGAAGGCGGGGCGATAGTGTGTTCTGCTTTAGTCGTTTTAAATGGTCCAATTTGAAAATATAGCTTATCGGAATCACTATTTCTGTATAGATTAAATAAAATATCACCAAATTGCCATAATCTTCCCTTCCAATTATCGTTGATGATTTCTTTTCTTTCGATTTCAAAATCAAACAAACCAATCTGATTAATATCTGGTCCAAAGAAATTAATGCATTTATTAACGACTGCTTCTTGCTCTCTAAAACTTGGGGACAGATAGTTGTGTTCGTCCGTTCTTCCTAACGTAAAATAAACTTCTCCTGTTGCCATTACACGTTGTATCATATGGTCAAAGAAGTTCAAATACAACTGAGATAACACAATAGTCCAAGCTACTGAACCATCAGATAAGTCACATGCTTCTTGCTTATGTCCGTCAACAACATCATTTGAGAACTTCTCAACAAAATGCTCTGCACTTCCTTCTGTATCAGCACCAATTCCAGGAAGGATTTCTAAAAACTCCTTAACAGAAAGTACTTTTGTATCAACCTTGTAAAGGTTATAAAGAGCCTTTGACTTTTCGGTTAATCCCTTATCTTCTGTTACCAAATAATCACAATATCTTGCATAGTATGAATGCTGGGCGTCATTTAAAATATTATTAAAGCCATTCTTAGGTTTAATTTTATCCTTGCTAATGCCAAGGATATCTAAAGTATCATATGAGTGTATGTAAAAGTCATAATATAGAATGCGTCCTTCATACTTTGTGTAAATAGTATCTTTTACGTAATCTACAAAGGTTTTTTGAAATTGGCTATTTTTGAGTGCTTCGTTAAAATCAGCTTCATTTCGCACATCATATTTCCCGCCATTAAAATTATCGAAAATAAACCCTCTTAACCCTTTATAAACATTACTGTCATTTGTCATTTCCTGTGAAAATGAAATTAATCGATCTACCAAGTCATACATACTTACATCTTCTTTACCCAATGGGAACATCTTAGAGAACAATTCTTTACTTTCATCAGGCAGTTCATTGAGCTTGCTTATATCAAATAACGCGGGAGTATTTTTCAATAACACTTTAAGTGGTACTAAAAATTCGTTTTCATCATCGTCAAGAATATTCGACTGTTCAAATGATGGATCATCGTCATTGTAAACCATCATTGGAGTAGCTAAATAAATTGAAGTCTTTTTTTCAAGAGCATGATAACTGATATAATTATCTCCTACAAGTGTTTCCATAAACTTGAAGTAATCAATCTTTCTTTGGTCTGCCTTTCTTTTATCGCGGATATGAGCTGGTGAAAAGTAGAAGCTCAAATTGTGCTTATACAGTTTTAAAGCTTCATTTAGTTTTTGGTAAACTACATCAGTATTGCTCTCAAGGTTGCTGAAAACATTGGTGTCAAGGTATATTCTTATCATTGAGTATGGATTATATGCAAGTTACGGAATATATAGTGTACATGTCGAAGCATGTGTTTTCCACTCGCGAGTCAACTGGTTCTACAAATTATTTATATTACACAATAAATTGTACGCGAATGAATATCACTTTTATTAGCACGGTGCATACGGAAATGGGGAAATGCAATGCCGATGAATTATGTGAGATCATAGAAAAAATAAAACCTGAGGTTATTTTTTTGGAGGCACTGGACGATACGTATTCCGACTACGAGAAGTCAATATTTACATCATTTGGGGTATATCATAAGAAATTGGAAATACATGCAATGCAGAAATATAGCGGCACAACCACTTTTATATATGTCCATCTACTTGAGAAAGAAATGTCTGAAGCTTTTGTAAGAAAACAAGCCATAGCATGTGAGCATTACGAATTACAAATGTTGTTTGACAATTTTAATGCTTTGGCCCAAGAAAAAGGATTTGAATATCTAAATAGCGTTGATAGCATGTTACTTCTCGAGGAAATGCGAATGTTAGAAAGGCGTCTATTAAATGACAGCGAGTTAATTAACACAGCCGATGAAGATATTGATACGTATGAAAACACAATGCTACGAAATATATACTCCTATTGCAAGAGCCGTGAATTCAACACAGCAATTTTTATGTGTGGCTCCGGACATAGGAAATCAATTATTGAAAAGATAGAAAAATATAAAGCGCAAGAAGAAACGAACATAAACTGGATAATTTTCGGCAGCATAAGCGAACAAAATTGAAGCAAAGAAATTAAACTGTTCATCAAACACACCTCTAACCCCTCTCAAGAGGGGAAGTGCAGCCTGTACAGTGCGAGTATTGACACCCCGGGGCTTCCTTAACTATGAGAATGCCAATGGTGTAAAACTTACTTCTTCGTCACTACAATTATCTCGCCCAGCGTACCGTTTTTTTTGGGTGTGCCGGGAGTGTACCACTGGCAGGCGGCGCCATCGTCGAGCATCATGGCATCGTTGCAGCCCTGCTCCTCGAAGAAAACGGCAAATTCGCGGAGGCTTATTTTGCTGTCGGCCACGGCCAATACCAGGTCGCCGTTTGGCCTGATGCCGATGCCGTTACATACCTGTGTGCCGGCAGCACGGGTGATAACGGGGTTCATGAACCCCCTGGTGAGCAATGTAGTGCCTGACTGTATGGCCAGACGGTAGGTGGCCAGGTCGTCGGCTACTTTGAATTTGTTTGCGGGGAAGATGTGCAGGCCGTTATCACGGTCTATGGCCAGTACCGCACTCGGGCCCACGGGAAAGAATATGTTGTTATCGGGCCACACAAAATCTTTGTATTTCACAAGCCCTTTTATCAGCAGCCCCAGGGGCTTAAGGCTTTTATTGCATTTGCCGCCATTAATGGCAAATGCCATGGGGTGTTTTGCGGCGGCGCACTGCTTCTCTACCCCGGCAAAGTCGGCTGGCTCGCCGGCTTCCTTGCTGAAAATATCGAGCTCGTACTTGCTTTGCGGCGCTACAAAATAAGTGACACTTCCCGTACGGGTCTTTGCATTTGCTACTGCTGCGCCGGGTGCGCCCTGCGCGCGCAAGTGCGTGGCTGGCGTAAACAAGGCTAATGCTGCAAACAGCATGGCGGCCAGTGATGATATGAGTATGTTCTTATTCATGGTAGTGAGTAAAAGAGCAGGCAAATATACGCCGCGACGGGCGAATAAAGCCCGGTTGAAAGGCAGGGGCGGCGCGGTAAGTTTATTCAGTAACTTGCGCCCACTTTTTAGCTAAAACTATTCAAAACAATGAGGAACAGCTACCGCAAGATGGTGGAATCGAGATTCTATATTTATAAGGAGACATTGACGAACGGGCTGGAAAACTTCTGGAGTTTTGTGGGGTCGTTCGTAGGGATAGGTATCATTGCCTTTTTACAAACGAGGATACAACTGGCCGAATACGAAAACATTTTCCTGATAGGGTCGTTCGGGGCATCGAGTGTGCTGATATATGGCGTTATCCAAAGCCCATTCTCTCAGCCGCGTAATCTGGTGGGCGGCCATGTGATAGGCGCACTGGTGGGGGTGACGGTGGCGAAGTTGCTCCCCGACATCATATGGCTGACGGCGCCGCTGGCGGTATCGGTGGCCATTATGCTGATGCGTGTGACGAAGACGATACATCCGCCAGGAGGTGCAACGGCATTGATAGCGGTGACAGGTTCGGTGAAGATAAAGGCGCTTGGTTACGGGTTCGTGATGTTCCCGGTGCTTACGGGCGCATTGATCATGCTGGTGGTAGCCCTGATATTTAATAATATTACCGAGGACAGGAAGTACCCGACAGACGAACGCTTCACAAAGACGATAACGAGGATGTTTAAGCGCGGGAAACTGGCTGTGCGGAGTAAGACCAGATCGTAGCTACTGCCTCAAGGCGTCCGTTTTGTTTATTAAAATAACCTTATATTTGTACAATAAAGCAATAAATATATTTTAAGGTCATTTTAGTTCAGTTTACTAACATCCTGATTATCATTTACGCCATATAAGTATACCTGTGCTCATGAATAACTATTCTATGAAAAAGAAGCTACCCATTTCTCCCCGCAAGACATTGCTATTAATGCTTGTTTGCTTTGTGGCGAGCATTTCACACTCCTCTTCCCAAATAATCACGACCATTGCCGGTAATGGTACAATTGGCTACAGCGGTGACGGCGGACCTGCCACAGCTGCCGAATTATATGATCCGGTGGAAGTAGTTCCGGATGCAGCCGGTAACCTATATGTTGTTGAATGGCACAATAATACCGTTCGTAAGATTAATACATCAGGCATAATCTCTACGATAGCAGGTACAGGAATTGCAGGTTTCAGTGGGGATGGAGGACCCGCTACTGCAGCACGGTTAAATAGCCCCGTAGGTGTATTTGTAGATGGCTCGGGGAACGTATACATAGGCGATTATTCAAATCATCGCATCCGTAAGGTTAATACATCGGGTATCATTACAACAATAGCAGGTACCGGAACACCCGGATATAGCGGCGATGGTGGCTCGGCTACAGCGGCACAACTGAGGACACCTATGGGTATATACGTAGACGCTACAGGTAAAGTCTATTTTGCAGATTCGTATTATAGTATTATCCGGTGCGTAGACCTATCCGGCAACATCGCTACAATTGCCGGCACTGGTACCAACGGATATAATGGAGATGGAATAGCAGCTACCTCCGCCAGGTTGTTTAATCCTTACGGTGTTACTATGGATGGTGCAGGTAACCTTTATATCGCCGATCAGAATAATCACCGAGTCCGTAAAGTTGATCCGTCAGGCATTATCTCTACAGTCGCAGGTAATGGTACACCTGGTTTTCTAGGCGACGGCGGCGCTGCAACAGCGGCTAGTTTAAATAACCCTTCTGGTGTATATTTTGATATTTTTGGTAGCTTACTGATTGCCGATCAATACAACGATGCAATACGCAAAGTCGCTCTAGGTTCAGGGATCATTACTACGATTACCGGTACAGGCGTCCCAGGCTATTCTGGCGATGGCGGACTGGCAACTGCAGCTCAGCTGAACCACCCACCGGGCGTATGCGTAAACAGCGCATATAATATTTTTATCGCCGATGGGTTCAATCAACGGATCCGTAAGATAGGAGCCGCAATATCCGGGCCATTGTCTGCCTGTGTTGGCAACTCAATCACATTAAGTGGTTCCCCATCGGGCGGCACATGGGCCAGCAGCAATCCATCGATTGCCACAGTGGGCTCATCAACAGGAGTTGTAACAGGCATAGCAGCTGGCTTTGTTACGATTTCTTATTTCACCAGTGTAGGAACTGCCATTACCACAATCACTGTAAATCCACTACCCGCGCTTATTGGAGGTCCTTTGAGCGTATGTGAGGGTTCCAATATTACGCTAACAAATACTACCCCCGGTGGTACATGGAGCTCCACTAACACGAATGCAACCGTTGGCTCAACAACAGGCATAGTAAACGGAGTAACAGCAGGCGCTGTGACCATCAGTTATACACTGCCGACCGGGTGCTATGTGACCAAACTGATAACTGTTAACCCCACCCCACCCGGTATAACCGGAGGATCCACCTTGTGCGATGGTTCTACCGGCTCATATGCCTGTGGCGGGGTGTTTCCGGCCATGTGGACAAGCACTGGATTGGTCATGACCATAGGCTCTGCAACAGGTATAGTTACTGCAATAACCAGCGGGATAGGAAATATCTGTTATACATATACCGGCACGGGGTGTTCCAGCTGTAAATCAATTACCGTCAACCCTGTACCATCAACTATCAGCGGCCTCAGCAGTGTTTGCGTAGGTTCCACTATACCATTAAGCAGCGCCACACCCGGCGGCCTATGGAGCACCAGCAACGGGAATGCAACGATAGGCTCAACTACCGGCACAGTAAACGGGGTAACCGCAGGCGCTGTGACCATCACCTACACTCTGGGAACCGGATGCTACGCAACTAAGTCAATAACTGTGAACCCGCTACCTGCAACTATTACGGGTACGTTAACAGCTTGTTCCGGTTCATCGGGTACGGCGATATGTGCTACACCCGGAGGAAGCTGGACGAGTAGCTCACCAGCCTGCGTAATTATAAATCCTCTTACCGGATTGTACACGATACTTGCAACCTGCCCAGGCAGCATTTGCTATACATTACCCACCGGTTGTTCGAGTTGTGCAACTGTCACCTCCAACCCTGTACCTGCTGCGTACAGCGTGACGGGCGGCGGTGGATATTGCTCCGGGTTGCCGGGGCTGCATGTGGGCCTTTCAGGGTCTGCAGCAGGGGTGAGCTATGAACTATATCGTGACGGCATAACTACAGGCATTATCGTGGCGGGCACGGGTGGCGTGCTTGACTTTGGCGTACTATCCGCAGCGGGAACCTATACTGTGGTGGCTACCATTGGCAGTACCGGCTGCACAAGAACAATGTTTGGCAGCGCTATAATCACTGTATTGCCTACACCGGTATTGAGTTGCGGCCCCACAACGCTATGCCCAGGCTCAGCGGTGGCAGCCTGCTCGCCCACGCCGGGCGGCGGCACATGGGCCAGCAGCAATACGGCAGTAGCGGGCATAGGCTCTTCGAGCGGTACGGTTTCGGGCGTTTCACCGGGCACGGCTACCATCACATATACCTCACCTGTGGGATGCTCGGCTACCGCAGGTATCATCGTCACTACATCTCCCTGCCCGCTTACACTAACGAGTGTGTGCGCGGGAGGGGCAACCACCTTTACCAATTGCATAGGCGGCGGCCTGTGGAGCAGCAGCAACACATCGGTAGCCACCATAGGTTCGCTCTCGGGCGCTGTATCGGGCATGGCGGTAGGCACGGCAACCATCAGCTATTCATTCGGCTCATCTACGTGTACCGTGACCGGCACTATATCGGTGACTGCGGGCATAACGCCCATTACCGGGCCATCGTTCACCTGCATAGGCTCTACCGTAACACTGAGCAATGCCACGCCCGGCGGCACATGGAGCAGTTCTAACCCATCGGTAGCCTCAGTGACGGGCGGCGTGGTAACCGGAGCGGGTACCGGTGTAGCCACTATTACCTATACCGCCACCGGATGCGTGACAACCAAAGACATCACCGTGAATGCCCTTCCGGCGGGTATAGCAGGACCATCGAGCATGTGCGGCTCAACATGTATCCCACAAACGAACACTGTAGCCGGAGGCATATGGACAAGCAGCAGCACAACAGTAGCCACAGTGGGTTCTTCCACGGGCCTTGTCTGCGGCATTTCATCGGGTGTCGCCAATATTACTTATTCTATAGGCGGGTGCTTTGTAACAAAAGCAGTTACCGTGCTGGTCACACCTGCGCCCATATCCGGCAGTACAGCAGTTTGCACGGGTTCAACCTCAACACTTACCAACAGCATAGCGGGCGGCACATGGAGCAGCGGAAGCATAACTATTGCTACCATAGGCAGCACAGGTATTGTGAATGGACTGACATTGGGCACTTCCGTAATCACTTATACACTTGGCTCGGGCTGCTCTGCTACTACCACGGTAACGGTGGTATCGGCGCCGGCGCCTATTACCGGATTAACACAGGTATGCGTGGGCGACTGCATAGCCATGGCCAATGCCACCCCCGGTGGTGTATGGAGCAGTACACCTACGGCAACGGGCACTATAAGCTCTGCTGGAATATACTGCGGCGTAAGCACAGGTGTGGGAACAATCACTTATTCAATTGGCACCTGCCGCGCCACAACGGTTGTTACGGTAAGCCCTGCGCCATCTGTCATTGCAGGACCGGGAAGCGTGTGTATGGGAGAATCTGTGACGCTGACCAATACTATACCGGGCGGGCTGTGGGGCAGTAACCTGCCATCTATTGCTACGGTAGATGCTGTGACGGGCGTGGTAACCGGCGTGAGCGGCGGCACCGCAATTATCTCTTATGCCATAGGCTCCTGCACACCTGCCATTGCGGCAATGGCGGTAAACGCGATACTGCCTATAACAGGCTCGCCGATGGTATGTATAGGCGAGGTAACGCATCTTTCTGATGCTGCGCTTGGTGGCTCGTGGAGCAGCAGCGCAACAGGGATAGCCACAGTAAACCCATCGGGTGATGTAACGGGCGTGGGAGCGGGCATGGCAACTATTACTTACACTATGCCTACGGGCTGTTTCGCGACACTAAATATAATTGTCAACCCAAGCCCTGCAACACTTACCGGGCCGGGAAGCGTGTGCATAGGACAAACAATAGCTCTTGGGCCACCAACACTTACCGGCGGCACATGGATTAGCAGCAACCCTGCGATAGCCGCTGTATCAACCACCGGTGCGGTAACAGGCACAGGAACCGGCAGCGCGATCATCAGTTACCAACTTGCTTCCACGGGTTGCTCATCGTTAAAGACCGTAACGGTGTACCCTAACCCACCCGGCATAACAGGGGCAAGCCATATATGCACCACTATGTGTGCTACGCTGAGCAACCTCGTTACCGGCGGCACATGGAGCACCTCATCATCATTCGCCACTGTGGGGGCTACTACAGGTATTGTATGCGGGGGCACTTCGGCAGGACCTGCGATAATATCCTTCACATCGCCGGGCACCGGTTGTGTAGTAACAAAGACCGTAGATATAGTACTGCCACCGGCGACCCTTACGGGGCCTGATAATGTATGTGCCTATTCAACGATTTCGCTGGGCAGCGCTACAGTGGGCGGAACATGGGCCAGCAGCAACACCACAATAGCCACAGTAGACGGAGCAGGCAATGTATATGGCAACGCGGCGGGCACAGCGGTAATCAGCTATACACTGGGCTGCAGCACCACAAAACCAGTAACAGTGAACCTGGCCCCACCGGGCATTACCGGAACGACCACTATATGCGTAGGCATTACCACCCACCTGAGCAACCCGCTTGTAGGCGGCAGGTGGTATAGCATGGATACAACGATAGCCAAGGTGGATTCCATGACGGGAATAGTGACCGGTGTAGCAGTAGGCGGGGCAACGATTGTGTACACGCTCAGCAATGGATGTGCAGCTACAGTAACGATAATCGTGAGCCCCGGCATTACGCCTATAACAGGCGGCAATACTGTTTGCGTTGGCACAGCTACGCTGTTGAGCAACATTACACCGGGCGGCACATGGACATCATCGGCACCGACAGTGGCCAGTGTATCCGGCGCAGGATTAGTGACGGGGCTGTCGCTGGGAGTGACCACCATCAGCTATACAGTGGGCAGTTTCTGCCCAGTAAGTATGGTGGTGAGTGTAAATGCCAACCCCGGGCCTATTACCGGCGCACCTGCTGTGTGTGTAGGTTCAATAATCCCCTTAGCCAACACAGTGAGCGGGGGCGTATGGAGTAGCAGCAACACAGCAATAGCAACAATACATACGACAACGGGGGCGTTAACAGGCGTGGCCGCAGGTATAGTAGATATCACCTACACAATGGGCGCATCCTGCTTTGTCACAAAAAATATTGTAGTAGATCCTTTACCGGCACCGATAACAGGGCCTAATACGGCATGTGCCACACATACCCTAGTGCTTAGCGACATCACTCCGGGAGGCCTGTGGAGCAGTGCCTCTACGGGCATAGCGACCGTAGGGTCGGCATCAGGAATAGTGACCGGCATGAGCGGAGGTGTGGCACTTATCAGCTACACAATAGGCACGGGATGTGCAGCGGTGTACCCGGTAACTATAAACCCGATGCCGGCGCCTATCAGCGGTTCATCGGCGGTGTGCCTCTCAGGGACTACCACTTTGACCAATGCCCTGACAGGTGGCACATGGAGCAGTTCATCGGCTGCGGCAACTGTGGGTTCTTCGAGCGGGGTGGTTACGGGAGTCTCATTGGGGACAACAACAATTACGTATCAGCTTGCGGCGGGGTGCTTTGTAACCAAAACGATGAGCGTTTCCCCACTGCCGGGATTATTTACCGTAACAGGTGGTGGTAACTATTGTGGAGGCGGCGCAGGGGTGCATATAGGCATCACCGGATCAGAGGTAGGCGTGAATTATATGCTGCACCTGGGTGCGACGGCTGTAGGGGCATTCACCGGCACAGGCGCACCAATAGATTTCGGGCTGCATACTGTTACGGGCACTTATACCGTAACCGGTACCAGCACCGCTACCGGCTGCAGCATTACGATGACCGGCACGGCAACAGTAGGTATCACGCCATTCTCTGTACCATCAGTTACATTGGCCATTACCCCTTCTGATACCATATGCAATGGTGCTACGGTACTGTTCACACCTGTACCTGTGAACGGCGGGCCGGGACCCGTTTACCGCTGGCGCGTGAACGGCACTCCTGTTGCTGTATCCGCTACTTATAGCTTCATACCCGCAAATGGTGACGTAGTAACTGTGACAATGACCAGCAACGCACTTTGCCCGCTGCCGGACACAGCAACCTATGCCCATACAATGGTGGTAACACCTTTCGGCACACCAACAGTGAACCTAGCCCCGACACCCAACGACACGGTATGCATGGGTACACCAGTAACGGTGAACGCTATACCTGTATTTGGCGGTGCGGCACCCATATATACGTGGGTGCACAATGGCCTGTTCGTATCAGGGACGACATCCTACAGCTTTGTACCGAATGACAATGATGAAGTATTCTGTATTATGAGCAGCAACTACCCCTGCCGCTACGCAAACATAGACACCAGCACGAAAATGACCTTCAATGTAGATTCGCCAAAGGTACCATCGGTGTTCCTGGGCGCTACACCCGGCACAACCATACTTCTCGGGCAGACGGATACTTTATTCATCGTAACAGATGCCATAAATCCCACTTACCAATGGTACCTGAATGGCTTCCCGATAGCAGGTGCCACTACGAGCACTTATATCAGCAGCTCTTTCAGCTATCCGGATCGCGACTCTGTAAGCTGCCTGGTTACCAGCAATGGAGGCTGCGTGGTGAGTACACACAAGTGGGTGTACATTACGGTGTACGAGCTAAACCACCAGGGTGTGGCCGGTATAAACAACGGCGATGGGATATTCATATCGCCCAACCCAAGTAAAGGCAGGTTTATTATCAAGGGCTCGTTCGGTAGTGCGGAAACAGACAATATAACCCTTGAGATAACCAATATGCTGGGGCAAACCGTTTACACCAGCAACGTGGGAACACTACAGGGGAAAATAAATGAACAGGTACAATTACCAGCAAGCATTGCTAATGGCATGTATATCCTGATGCTCAGGGCGGGCGCGGAAAGCCGGGCATTCCACCTGCAGGTAAACCAATAAGAAAGAGGTACCAGCCGACAGATAAACTTTCCGGCAAAAAACATCTGTGTGTTTTTTGCCGGAAAATTTATCCACATATTCATTTTTGTTATTCCACAAGTAAAAAAAATGTTTACTTTTCCTGAAAGTACAGGGTTGTACTTTAGTAAACCTTTTAGTTTATGAAACCACAAGTGCGTGAGTTATTGGTAACAGCAAAAGTGGCGCAGAACTGGCACAGCCTTTTTAATGAAAAGGTGGAAGAGCTGATGGTGCTTGTAAATAAGGTGGATACAGACAAACAGGTACTGGAGTCGGGCGAACTGCTTGACGTGTACCATAAGACTAAGCTGAAGCCCAAAGCCCGCAAGAAAAAACACGCTGACTGCTGCGACAAACCTTTTGAATTCCTGGTATTCTGCAACTAACTAACGCAACGGCCTATTGAGAAAATCAAGGAATGGCGTCATTGCCGTAAAAGTTTCCAATGTCTTCTTCACCAGGGCTTTCCCTCCTATCTCTTCATCGCTTAGCGCATTCCCGACAGTATAGCTTTTCATCTTCAGGTATTCAATAGCCGGGTTATCCTCCTTATAGCCTTGCGGCACCTTTATTAGTTGCTCGCCGTCAATCTTTTTGAAGTGTTTTTTGAATTTTTTGTCTTCTACAATTTTTTTGAATTCTTTGAAATCATAGTCGATCTCCTGCCTTACCTGCTTCAGTAGTGGAGGCTCCGGCATCCACATGCCACCACCCGCAAAACTCTTACCACCAGGCTCCAGGTGCAGATAATAACAAGCCTCCGGTGATTTGCGCCCCGCCTTGCAAAAGGCCGCGCCAAAATTGGGCTTGTATGGCGACTTGTCTTTAGAGAACCGAACATCCCTGAATATCCTGAAAATGCAATCTTTTGCTTTCACCTCTTTGAAGGCCGGATCTACACCGGACAATCCATCCAATATTTCGGTCACCAGCACCTCAAAATCTTCTTTGGCCGCAGCATAGTTATCCCGGTTCTTATCAAACCAAGGCTTGTTATTGTTTTTAGCCAGCTGTTTGAGAAAAGTTATCGTATTTGCCTGTAACATGTTTGTGCATTTTATGTATATCAAAAATAAAAAACTTATTCCAACTTTCTGTAAATGCATTATAGTATCACCCTGGCCCTATTTGGCAAATCCGGGTAATAGTGATTATATAGCTGCTCCACAAATGACGCATTGTAGTTAAACCCTTTAAAATTGGCGGGAGTAAACAGCGTGATGATGAAGTCAACATCCCGGAGGTCGTTTTGCCAGTTATATTTTACTATTTCCCGGCTGGGTTCCTGCCCTGAAAGCGCTTTCTCGTTCCATGCGACATTAAAGTAGTACCACACCTGCCAGTCGCTATTGATGTTATGCATCAGCTTATTTTCTATCAGCGTCCACAGGAAGCTGTCTCCAATGTATATCGCCTTTGGCCTGGCACTGTCCTTTTTTATGTAATCATATTGCGGATAGCTGAACTGCTCTTTCTTGAAATTGATAGCGAGGTTCAGGCCTTCGGCAAGGTCGGCATCCGTCCTCATGCTCTTTTCCGTACGCTCAATTGTGTTCCATTGTAAATGGGACAGCTGCAGCTTACGCTCTCTTTCCATGTACTTAATGATACTGTCGCTTGCCAGCAACGAGCCATAAACCGTCCAATGTGTGCCTACCCGCGAGAAAAGCACATGACGGCTGGTATCTTTCATGCCCATGAACCATCCGTTAAAGTCCACCTGCCTTAACCCTACCGAATCGCCCAACCGCCTGAATGTAGCATAATTTGTAGTATCGCCTGACCGTTTCATGTCGAGTGACCCGGGAAATTTATCAGGAAAGTACCATGCTTTTGATGGGGCATACATAAACACAAAAGTCTTCCCCAGCTGATCAAGGGTGTCCTGTACTTTTTTCAGTTTATACACCATAGCCCTTACCAGAGAATCGCCCATAAAGTCTATCCCATTATACTCGTCTATGTACATTTTTTCATAGAGAAAATCATCCTTGCCCGCCACTACCCCATTGGCATGTAGCTTATTGAATACCCAGAAATCAACCTGATTGTTCAAGCGGACGAGGTCTGACCGGCAGCCGGCATTATCATTCAGGTAATCGTTCTTCTGCTTCTGATAAGACCCATCGAACCACCCCCTTAATGAAATCTTCGTATCGGCGGCCAGTGTTACCGCACCATTCAACTTCCCGCTTTCGTAAATGGAAAAACAATGCTGCAGAAAAGGAAAGGCAACCACCAGCATAAGCACAAAAAACAATATCCATCTCGCTGTATTCCTCATAGCCTAAAATCTAAAGTAGATGAACGGGTTGAAAGATGATGTGGTAATACGCGCGGCAGACAAAACGAACAACGAAATGGCAACAAAGGCCATAAGAAAATGGCGGGGGATTGTATAATCGGCATAAAACACTTTCTGTTGCAGCCACTGCCCTGCTTTGGGCAAGGTAAAGAACGAGAAGAAAGCCGCAACGGCAAGTGTGACGAAATACTCATTATCGGGGTGCCAGTATGACCTGCCCTTATGTGAAGAGAACATCCTGCCCAGATAGTCAACAGCCGCACTGCCGTCCTCCATCCTGAAGAATACCCACCCCAAAAGCACTATGAAAAAGGTGTAGATGAAAGCCGCCTTACCAATCTTCGCCAGCCATTTGCCAAGAAAAAAACGCTCTGCAATCAGGAAAAAACCATGAAAAGCCCCCCATATGATAAAGCCCCATGCAGCGCCATGCCACAGCCCTGATAGTAGGAAGACCAGCCATAAATTAAAAAACAGCCGCCATTTGCTACCTACCCGGTTGCCACCAAGGGGTATATACAGGTAATTGCGCATCCAGTTGCCTAATGTTATGTGCCATTTTCTCCAGAAATCGGTGATGGAAACGGCCGTGTAGGGATTATTGAAATTCTCCGGGAAGCGGAAACCCATCATCATGCCCAGCCCGATAGCCATATCGGAGTAGCCGGAAAAATCGAAGTATATCTGGAAAGTATAACTCACCGCACCGAACCAGGCAGTGGAGGTGCCGATACGCTCGTAGGGCATAGTGAATATCATATCGGCCGCAGCGCCCATCACATTAGCTATCAGTACTTTTTTTCCCAGCCCTATGCAAAAACGGTAGAAGCCTCGCAAGCGGTTCTCTGAAGTTTCGTAAGCGGCATGGCCATATATCTGCCCGACAAAATCGTGGTACCGGATAATGGGCCCGGCTATCAGCTTGGGGAACAGGATAATGTACATCTGGTAGTCCCAGAAATTCTTCAGTGGCTTATGCACGCCCTTGTATACATCTACCACATAAGTGAGGGTTTCAAACGTATAAAACGAGATACCTATAGGCAGCAGTATCTTCTCCCATGTCAATGGACGCAGGCCCGCAAGCTGAAATACCTGATTAATATTATCGACAAAAAAATTGCTGTACTTAAAATAAAAGAGCAGCCCGAGATTAATGCTTAAAGAGAGCAGCAATAACTGTTTCCTTTTTCGCAATGTGGCGCCGGCCATGAGGCGCACAATGTAAAAGTCTGCGATGGTTGTGCCCAGGATTACGAATATGAACAAAGGAGCGCCCCATGAATAAAAGAAAATACTACCTGACAGGATAACAGCATTCTTATATCTTTTACTAACTAAATAATAAAAGAAAAAAAATAACGGAAGAAAATAGAACAAAAAAGTAATGCTGCTGAAAACCATGCTGCCCCTAATTGTATGACAAGATGGGAAAAAAAATCATTAAAACCTATTTGACCGTATAACAGCAACGAAACTATTTATAACTTTAATCTATGCAATCAATGCTCTCCATAGACATACCACAGCTGCCCAACGCAATCAACTACAACAACAATATACTACTGATAGGTTCCTGCTTCACAGAACACATATCAGACAGGCTGCAACACCACAAATTCAAAGTACTGTCCAATCCACATGGCATCCTTTTCAACCCTCTGAGTGTGGCATCGAGCCTGGACGGGTACATGAGTGGCAAAACATACACACACGATGACCTCTTTCACCTGAATGAACTATGGAACAGCTGGGACCACCACACACGATTTTCAGATATAGATGCAGAGCAGGCATTAAAAAATATCAACAGGTCGCAGGCAACTGCTACCGAATTCATTAATAAAGCCGACTGGATTATCATCACTTTAGGCTCGGCCTTTCAGTATTATCTGAAAGAAACAGGCACACCTGTAGCCAACAACCACCGCGCCCCGGCACAGTGGTTTGAAAAACGATTGCTGACTGCAGAAGATATAGTTGCAAAATTAAGCGCCACACTGCAAGACTTGTTCAGTCTTAACCCATTCGTGAATGTACTGTTTACCATCAGCCCGGTGCGGCACATCCGCGATGGGGTTATTGATAATAACCGGAGTAAAGCAAGATTAATAGAGGCAGTGCATACTCTCTGTTCACAGTCTGACAAGGCCTTTTATTTCCCCGCTTATGAGCTGGTTATAGATGTGCTGCGCGACTACCGCTACTATGATATAGACCTTGTACACCCTAATTACCCGGCTACAACCTATGTATGGGAGCAGTTTGCCAATTCCTGCATCTCTCCATCCGTAAGGGATACGATGCAGCAGGTACAGGAAATAATGACAGCTAAATCGCATAGGGCAAGGTTCCCGCAAACAGAGGCGCACCAGCGGTTCAAAAAGACTTATATGAACAAAGCAACGGAATTAATGAAACAACACCCCTACCTGGACCTGAATGACGAAATAAGCTATTTCTCGGAAAGGGGTTATTGAGCAACTACGGCTTCTTTTGCCAGTTGCTCCTCCTCATCCCTGCTTTTCTTATCCAGGATAATGAGCATAGCCAGTGGAATGAAGAACAAAGCCGCAACCTTATGCGTCTCTATCAGCTCTGAAAAGAAATTATTCACAAAACCGACGGCAATGGTCATGGCCAGCCCGATGGTAACAATGCGGTAGAAACGGTCTTTGAACCGGTGATAGATGCGCTGCGCCTTCGCGAATATGACGACTATCAAAAGCGCATAAAGGAGCATTGCAGGCCAGCCCTGTTCCACAAGCATATACAGGAAGTAGTTGTGGGTGGTAGAGTGTTCGGGGTTACGGCTCACATAGGTCTGGAAGGAGGTTACGGCATATGGTTTATAATAATAGTAAAACGCACGCGGCCCATAGCCGGTAATAGGCCGATCCCGACTCATCCGCACGGCGGCAATCCACCGGTACAGGCGTTCCATAGATGACATATCCTTGCCGCGGAAAGTGGCGATTATGTGATCAGTGAAATTCTTGTGCATGAAGGTCTTATTGTAGTCGGGCCTGAACTCTATATACTTGTTATTGGGCACCATGTAGCACATCAGCAATATGATCATTGCATAGAATGTGGGCATGATAAAGTTGACCAGCCGCATACGGATAGCCAGGCCTACTATTACGGCAAAAATGATACCCACCACTGCAGCCCGGGCATACGAAAAGATGATACCGGCAGAAAAAAGCATAATGATAGCAACCAGCACCACCCGTGTTATCACGCCTCTGCCTTTTGTTAAAGGCCATGCTATAAGCAGTAGTGGGAAGAACATGGATATCACCGTAGAATAATCGACGTGATTATAATACAATCCGCTCATAGACTTCTGCACCTTTTCAAAGCGGAAATTCAGCATCGCATGATGTATCAATATAACGATGACCGTAATAAGCATGGGCACCAGCAAGACCAGGAAGCCTTTCACAAAATCTTTCTTCTCCCTGAAAATCCATAGCGGCAAAACAAAATAACATGCCAGCAGCCAAGTCTTAGCAAGCAGGAATTTCACCGAGAAAAAGAGCATTTTGGAAAATATCACGGCAATGACCGTAGCTATGTATTGCAGCACTACAATGAATACTATACCATCCTGCCACCACCATTTGGGCAGCGAGGCCGGATTGCGGAAAAAGACCAGCGTGGTAAGTAAAAGTAATATCCACATGATAGGCTCATCGGGCAGGGTAATGGCCATCGTATCATTGGAGAAGTTGATCTGGATGGATGCAGGAATGGTGAACAGGAAAATCCAGTAAGCAAGCTGCCAGTTTACACCAAGCAAAACAATGTATAAAAAAGTAACCGGCGCGAGTAATATGTAATAATTACCCGTGTACGCGAACAGCATCACCGATAACAGTAACAGTGAAAATGACGCTATATTGAACCAGCTATTTTTTATCGCGGCTATCATCCTTTCAGGGCAGCATTTAACTTACGTAAGTATGCCATCATCAGGCAATAGATCGTACTGAAAAACAAGCCTACGAAGCCGGTAACAATCAATGTCATTATCATCGTGGGGCCTGTAGGTGCGGTTGGCGGCACAGCCCTTGTAATTACTTTCAGGTAATTGATAGAGTCGCTAATGGCCGCTGAATATTCATTCATTACCGAAATATAATGTGCGCGGTCACTTACCATCTGATCTTTTACAGATTCAATATTCTGAATTTCCTCAATTGCCTTGCCATAGCCTTTGCCACCACCCTTCATATCGCCCGTAATCACATTTTGCCTGTTCGGGCTGATAATATTGTAAATGCCATACTTATCGCGCAGAGCGGCAAGCGTATCGGTCATTACGGCTATGGTGCTGTCCAATTCTTTTACTTTAATTCCGATGGATGCACCCATACCTGCTTTCATGGAAGTATAATAATGCCTGAATGTTTGTTCCAGCACCTGCACCGCCATATTCACCACCCCGGCGGCCGTCTGAGGGTCGTAGGCAACGTAGGTCACAACTAAATCTTTGTATTCAGTACGCTTCAGGTTGAAGTTCTTGCTGAAAATAGACATGTAAGCAGCATGAGCAGTATCATTACTAATATTGCCCATCTTATATATTTTATCAAAATCACAATTCCTGATTATCCTGTCGCGTACAGTATCTGAACTAGCCAATGCGGTGACCCTATCCAGATCATCATCGCCACCAAAATAATCTACATAGCGTGTCTCCCTCGTGCGGAAGAGCGTATGGCGATCACCGTAGAGTGGATTGTTAACAAGGAACCGCGCTTCTGCTTTGTATTTTTTCTTTTTGATCAACACAAATACGGCACCCAATGCCATAGCGAGCACCGTAATAATTATTATGAAGCGTTTTTGTTTTTGAATCGTCCTTAGGGATTCTATCAGGTCAAATGTTGGTGCTGCCATCTCCTGTGTTAATTAGTTGAGTATCAATATTTTCAAGTAAATCTATATAAAATGCGTCTGCGCTTTATTAACCGTTTATTAATTTATCTACAACCTTATTTTGTGCTGCTTTATATAGTCTGTGAAAGACATGAGCATCGTACAGAAAAAGAAGCCCAGGAACGCACTAGCCAACACAGTGTACATTCCGCCTATACCTTTAGGGCTCACCGGTGTTTTAGCCACTGTCACCACTTTCAGTACCGGCATATTATCTGATTTTGTGCCGGTCATATACTGGT
The DNA here is from genome assembly GCA_964430995.1 of uncultured Flavipsychrobacter sp. Taxonomy (GTDB): domain Bacteria; phylum Bacteroidota; class Bacteroidia; order Chitinophagales; family Chitinophagaceae; genus Nemorincola. The sequence continues at coordinate 44,884 of CAYSIG010000005.1, read as the reverse complement.
TTACCAACGCTTCCTGTTTGGCCCGGTTTGTTACCATCTCATCTTTCAGCGAGGCTACATTCTGTATCATTTCCAGCCCACGTGCGTAATCTTTGTGGCCATTGTCTTTTACACCACTCAGCATCAGGTTATACCTTGCCGGGTTTATAAGGTCATTGATTCCGTAAAGCTGACGAAGCGTTACAAGGCTGTCGGTAAGTTTCTCTATAAGTACATTTTCCTCATTTACCCGCTCTATTAAAGCATTGTACATGCCCCGGCGCATTTCCTTGTAATATTCGCTGTATTCAGTCTCCAGTACTTTCACACATTCGTTCGCCACTTTAGCCGAACGTTCTGCATTCTCATCAGTATAGGCTAAAACAATACTTTTATATTCGGTACGGGTAACCTTGAAGTTCTTACTGAATTTACGGGCGACCTGCTCCTCACCTTTCCTGTTCGATGCGTCTATTCCGTAAGCCTCGGCCAAGTGCATATTCTTTACCACCTTGCCCTGTACTATATCCGCTTCAACCATCATCATGGCACGGTCTATATCGTCTTCGTTCGCAAAGTAGTCTATGAGCTTCGTATCTGTGTTATATATATAATTTCGGTCGGCATACATAGGGTTTCGCAGTACTATTTCTGTTTTCCCTTCATATTTCTTTGTCCCGGCGAGGTAAAAGACCGCCCCGGCCAGTGCAGCGGCAAAAGTTACGCTCAGGATAGCCACCCTGTGCTTTTGAATACTCTCCACAACATCCGTTATCCTTAACCCTTGATCAGACATTTTAAGCAATCCATTTAAAACTTAAACTTATGAAATTTATAGCAAAGACGGTAGTTTTGGTCGCTATATTATATTACTGTTTCCCCCGCCTGCATCTTTTCAGCATTTTCTGCAAACTGTAGCGCATCTATCATATCCTGAATATTCCCATTCATAAAATCGTCAAGGTTATATATGGTCATATTTATACGATGATCCGTCACCCGCCCCTGAGGATAGTTATACGTCCTTATTTTTGCAGATCTGTCACCTGTGCTTACCAGACTTTTACGCCTGCGGCTTATTTCATCTTCCTGTTTCCTCACCTGTTCTTCATATAAACGCGTGCGGAGCATATTCATTGCCTTCTCCCTGTTACCTAACTGAGATCTTTCGGTCTGGCACATCACCACAGTGCCTGTGGGCAGGTGGGTGAGTATTACTTTTGTCTCCACTTTGTTCACATTCTGCCCTCCGGCACCACCACTACGTGCTGTTTCCATTTTTACATCGCTGTCGCGCAACTCAAAGTCTATCTCTTCTGCCTCAGGCATTACCGCTACTGTAGCGGCCGATGTATGAACTCTTCCGCTGGCCTCTGTAGCGGGCACCCGCTGCACACGATGCACGCCGCTTTCAAACTTCAATGTACCGTATACATCTTCGCCTACCACTTCAAGCTGCACCTCTTTATAACCGCCTACCGTCCCCTCCGTTTCAGAAACCGTAGCCACCTTCCAGCCTTTGCGCTCGCAATACCGGGTGTACATGCGTAGCAGGTCGCCGGCAAATATGCTGGCCTCATCACCACCCGTGCCCGCGCGCACCTCAATAATCGCATTTTTTTCATCCTGCGGGTCTTTAGGTATCAGCAGGTCGCGTATTTTGATTTCCAGCTCTTCCTTTTGCGTCTCTAGTTTTTCCAGGTCTTCCTTGGCCATACTCCGTAGGTCTTCATCGCTTTCGGTTTCCAGCACCTCACGGGCAAAATCCGTACTGTCGATACAATTACGGTATATTTTATATACGTCTACAATTTTCTCCAGCTTGCGGTATTCCTTGCTGATTTGGGAGAAGCGTTTATTATCGCTCACTATTTCAGGGTTGGTAAGAGCTACCCCCAGATCATTGAACCTCGCGCTTATCGCTTCCAATTTTTCAACAATGGAACTCATTTTTTATAATAAGATATTAAATTAAAGGTGCGAAGGTACGGAAAGTAAAACCAAATTATATGAAGATAACGTGCCGGGGTTGGCATTAAGCGAAAAATAAACTTTTGAAATATACAGGCATTATTGTACAATTGTACAGTAAGGGGATAGTTGTCATTATACCGTGCCGCGCGCTTTACCTGTATATAATATGGTCTACGAGAAAATAAAAAAAATTGCGTTACGTATCATTCCTAAAGCAATATTAATTAACCAGGAGCAGTTCTTCCGAAAGCTTATTTTTATTTTTTACAAAGGCAGCAGGTATCAATGCCCTGTTTGTGAAAAAAAGTTCAGGGCATTCATTAAATTAAATATCGGCGATAAGCTTTGTCCTTACTGCGGGAGTTCAGCGAGGCAGCGCAGGCTATGGACCTTGCTTCAACCACTGTTGAGCAAAAACATCAGTGTGCTGGATTTTTCACCCCCGCGCTGCCTTTACCATAAAATCACTAAACTGAAGCAGATCGAATACACACCAACGGATTATGCAGGAGAGTTCCTTGCTGTACAACACCTGGATATAAGGCAACTTGAACTTGAAAACAACTCTTATGACCTCATAGTATGCTATCATGTGCTTGAGCATGTGGAAGAAGACATGCAAGCGATGCACGAATTATTCAGAGTTTTGAAGCCTGGCGGCCAGGCTTTTATTCAAACTCCTTTTAAAGAAGGCGCTATATATGAAGACTTGTCCATTAAAGATCCAAGGGAACGGAAAGTGCATTTTGAACAGGAAGACCATGTGAGAATATATTCTGCTGAAGGCCTTATCCAACGACTCACTTCGGTTGGATTTAAAGTTGAAAGGAAAGATTTTTCTGAACAGGAGTATAACGCCAATGGATTTCGCGAAGATGAAACTGTGCTGGTGGCGGGGAAATGATACTGTGTATGAAACGGGATAATTGAATAAGAGAAAGGTCCGCGAGTTGCGGACCTTTCTCTTATTTGCCAGGTAGTTACATTATTCTACTATTATCCTGGCTGTCCTTCTACCATGAGCTGCCGTATTTGCGCTCATCAGATAAACACCCGCAGGCATACCAAATGAGATTTCGGTTTCTTTATTGGTAGTTGTAATGAACGTCTTTACGGTTTCGCCCAGCACGTTTGAGATGGCCACGGAAACCTGCTCGTCAGCAACAGATGACATAAGGAACGTGAATGACCCTGAGCTTGGATTAGGGAAAACCTTCAGCGATGTTTCCGTGTTTGCCAACAACTCTATGCCAACCGTATTACATATACCTACCGAATCAGGCAATACAGTGACTGTAAACGTAGTTGACGCCGAACCACAAATATTGGAAACAGTGTAGGTAATGACCGACGAACCCGGCCTGAAACCAGACACTATACCTGTGGCATCTACAAGCGCATCGCTATCCGAACTTACCCAGGTGCCGCCGGGAATAGAAGGCACCAGCGTGTGGAATTTATTGATGCATATCTCAGACGGCCCGGTTACTGTACCGGCAACAGGCACCGTAAGCACATTCACCGTTTTCGTTGAAGAGGTAGACCCACAGACATTAGTCCTGGTGTAGCTGATAACAACCGTACCTACTGCCACGCCCGTAACCAAACCGCCACTATTAATATTCACAGATGTATTGCTTTTTGACCACACACCACCTGTAGAAGCAGTGGCCACAGTGATGGATGACCCTACGCATACGGCTGAGGGGCCGGTAACCGGAGCAACAACCGGCACATCGTTTACAGTAACCGCGCGTTTCGCTATATCAGTGCCACAGGAATTAATAACAGTATAGGCGACTGTATCAACCCCGACAGCTACGCCTGTTACAGTACCTGAACCCGTGCCAATAGTGACCAGTGAGCCAAAGGCACTCCAGGCACCACCAGTGGCAGTATCAGCAACTGTGATGGTAGCACCCACGCAAACACTTGCGGGACCGGTAACTGTGCCTGCATGAGGCAAGGGGTTAATGGTCACCGCATAAGTAGTAACATCCGTACCGCACATATTGGTATAGGTATAGACAACCGTATCAACACCAGGATAAAGACCAGTGACCACACCACCGGGAGATACGGAGATATTGGTATCAACAGCACTCCACAGCCCGCCGGAAACAGGATCCGTGACCGTGATAGTAGCAGCCTCACAAACCACTGACGGGCCTGATATAAGACCCGCATCAGCCAGAGGAACAATGGTCATCGGGAACATGGCTGTAGCTGTTCCGCAAAAATTAGTAACAGAATACAAAGCAGTATCCAGACCACCGGTAACACCTGCCACCACACCTCCGATGGTTATAGTCGCATTGGGGTTAGTAATGCTCCAGATACCACCCGGAGAAGGATTAGCCAACGATGTAGTACCACCGACACAAATGGCAGAAGTGCCGGAGATAGTGCCGGAGTCGGGTAAGGCATGAACAGTAACATAATGAGCTACGACAGCAGAGCCGCAAGTGTTGTATACGGTATAAGTGATTGTGTCTGAACCCACATAAACACCGGTAACATCCCCGGTGCCGCTAACCGAAGCAGAAGGGTTGTAGGCATACCATATACCACCCAGTGAAGGGTTAGTCAATGTGATAGTTGCACCAACGCAAACATCTGAGAGACCTGATATGGCGCCCACGGTAGGCAAGGCGTCAACGGTGATATAATAACTTACGGTAGTAGTACCGCAGGGTAAAGTAACGGTATATTGAACTGTATCAAGCCCTGCGGTGACACCGGTCACATCGCCTGTAGAGGAAATGGTGGCATTAGCATTGGTAATGCTCCATGTGCCGCCGGGAGTGGTGTTGGTCATAGGTGAAGGGGTGCCTATACAGACTACGGGCGAACCGACAATCGGGTCAACGGCAGGCGTAGCCGTCACAGTCACCTCACGCGAGGCCGTAGCAGTGCCACACATATTGGCAACCATATACTGAATTGTGTCCACACCGGGATTAACGCCTACAACGATGCCGCCCCCGGTAACAGTGGCATTGGTATTTACAGCAGACCAGGCACCGCCGGATACGGAATTGGTGAGTGTGATAGCCGAACCAATACATACAGTGGACAGGCCACTGATGGTGCCTGCAAACGGCAATGGGTTAACCGTGACCTCCATCGTGACCGATGAAGTACCACAAGCATTCGCTACCGCGTAGTTTATGGTGTCCACCCCTGCCGTAACACCTGTAACCAAACCGCCGGAAGTTACCGCAGCCCTGCCGTTAGTAACACTCCATGTGCCGCCCGGGGTAGCATTGGTCAGTGTAATATTTGAAGCCACGCAAACGTCTGGCGGGCCGCTGATAGCGCCTACCACAGGCAGCGGATCAACTGTCACCACATGCTTGACAACAGTAGACCCGCAACCGTTGATTACTGTATACTTTATTGTATCCTCTCCGCCGGAGATACCAGTAACTACCCCTGCACCATCCACTGTGCCTATAGCGGGGTGTGAAACACTCCACGCACCACCGGGCGTGGAATTGCTTACTGTTATCGTAGTGCCCTGACAAACATTCGTGGGGCCGCTGGTGGGGCTCACAACAGGCAGGCCAGATATGCATGGCATAACCTTGCGCACACGTGTGGCTGATACTGCAGGCCCATCACTGAAATAGATATTGCCGATTGCATCTATGAATGGATTGTTGGGTGTGATGTTAGCAGCAGTAGCCATGATACCGTTACCATTATAGCCGGAAGTACCCGTACCTACAACCGTACTTATGTTTCCGGTGGTAACGTTTATCATGCGTATCCTGTTATTGCCCTGGTCGGCAAAATAGACATTGCCTGCTGCATCTACCGTGCATCCCATAGCATTATTGAGTGTAGCTGCGGTAGCAGGGCCACCATCTCCGCTGAAACCAGCAGCAGCACCGCCGGCCACTGTCGTAATAATGCCTGACGGATCTACTTTCCTAACCCGGCAATCAGGGCCGGGAGAAACATTTGCTGTAAAATAAATATTCCCTGACCCATCTACGGCTACACCTGTAACGTTACTGACAGTAGCAGCAGTAGCGGGGCCGCCATCGCAGCAAGCTCCGGCTGCGCCAGTACCGGCAACTGTAGAAACAATACCTCCGGGAGTCACTTTTATTACTTTGCGACCTGCCTGCGCAGCTACGTACAAATTGCCCGATGCATCGAGGCACAGACCCGTAGGCCCTATGATGCCCGCAGATGCAAATGTGGAAATATTACCGAATGCATCTACTTTGCGGATGCGGCTACCGGCAAACTCACTGATATACACATTTCCCAAGCCATCTACAGCTACACCTGCCGGGCGGTTGAGCGCAGCAGCAGTAGCCGCCCCGCCATCTCCGGCTGATGAGCCGGTTACGCCATTACCAGCAAAAGTAGTAATGATGCCTGCAGGGTCAATTTTTCTTACCCGGTTATTCTCCCTGTCTGCGAAATAGATGTTACCAAGTGCGTCTACAGTAGTTTGCTGCGGGTGGTTCACCTGAGCCACAGTAGACTGTCCTCCATCACCCGTAAACGATACAGTGCCGGTTCCCGCAATGGTGATAATAACTTGTGCATTGAGCGGGTTTAAATAGGTAGTTGCTATTATAGCAATAACTAAACAGGTAATCTGTTTGTAAATTTTTTTCATATGAGCATTCTTTACTAACCTCAAATTTAAGTAAAAATGTCTATAACCCATAAAAAAATTTGCACCTCTGTAAAAAGTACACACAGCGGGAGACTACCCGCAAAAAACGGGATCAGGCAGTTCTTTCTTTTTCCAGCTCAAAAAGATTGTCGCGGAGGCGGGCAGCCTCCATGAAGTCGAGGTCTTTGGCAGCCTTTTCCATTGCTTTCTTAGTTTTGGCTATCAGCTTATCCAATTGGGCCGGGGTGCGGTATTCCGCTCCTTCTTCGGCGGCCACCTTCAGCGCCTCATCATGCACGGCATAATCACTTTTATCGTCATATCCTTTTATATCCAGCACAGAACCCTGCAGCATAATCTCCTGCACCGATTTTTTAATGGTCATTGGGGTAATGCCGTGCTGTTGGTTATAGAGGAGCTGCCTGTCGCGGCGGCGATCGGTCTCATCTATTGTGCGGCGCATGCTGTCGGTCATTTTATCGGCATAGAATATTACCAGCCCGTCCACATTACGCGCTGCCCTGCCCGCCATCTGGGTGAGCGAGCGCTCGTCCCTTAAAAACCCCTCTTTATCCGCATCCAGTATAGCTACCAAAGACACCTCGGGCAAATCGAGGCCTTCCCTTAATAAATTCACGCCTACCAGCACATCAATTACTCCCAGCCGCAGGTCGCGCAGTATCTCCACACGCTCCAGGGTATCTACCTCAGAATGGATATATTTTGAATTTACATTGATGCGTTTCAGGTACTTGTCCAGTTCCTCAGCCATGCGTTTGGTGAGGGTTGTTACCAGTACGCGGTCGCCTTTCTTCACCCGCTTATCTATCTCGTCCAGCAAGTCATCTATCTGGTTCATGCTGGGGCGCACCTGTATGGGCGGCTCCACGAGGCCGGTGGGTCGCACTATCTGCTCCACCACTACCCCGCCACAATGCTCAAGCTCATACTTGCCAGGCGTGGCGCTGATGAACAGCACCTGTGACAACTTAGACTCAAATTCGTAAAAATTGAGCGGACGGTTATCAAGTGCCGATGGCAGCCGGAAACCAAAATCCACCAATGTTATCTTGCGCGACCTGTCGCCACCATACATGCCGCTGATCTGGGGTATGGTCACGTGGCTTTCATCTATTACCAGCAGGAAATCATCAGGAAAATAATCGAGCAGGCAAAACGGCCGTGCGCCCGGCCTTCGCCTGTCTAAGAACCTCGAGTAGTTCTCAATACCGCTGCAATAGCCAAGCTCCTGTATCATCTCCAGGTCGTAGCTCACACGTTCTTTTATACGCTGAGCTTCTATGAATTTGCCCAGGCTTTTAAAGTAGTCCACCTGCGCGGTCATTTCATCCTGTATCTCGTAGATGATCTGGCTCATCTGGTCTTTAGGCGCTATATACAGATTAGCCGGGAATATGGCCGCTGTATCCATAGTGCCTATGCGCTTACCGGTATCCGGTTCAAAACTTTCTATCTCTTCCACTTCATCGCCAAAGAAGGTAATGCGATAGCCATAGTCTACGTAAGGCAGGTTCACATCCACCGTATCGCCATTCACCCGGAAAGAGCCGCGGGTAAAATCGCCCTGGCTACGGTTGTACAACGAGTTGACCAATTGGTGCAGAAAATGGTTCCTGCCAACATTATCGCCCTTGCTGAAACGGATGATACTGTTAGCGTATTCAGCCGGGTTACCTATACCATAAATGCATGACACAGAGGCGACAACTATTATATCCTTTCTGCCACTCAGCAGATTGGATGTGGCGCGCAGGCGCAGCTTCTCCAGCTCTTCATTTATCGAAAGGTCTTTTTCTATGTAGGTGTTAGATGTGGGCAGGTATGCCTCCGGCTGATAATAGTCGTAATAAGATACAAAATACTCAACGGCATTATCGGGGAAGAACTGCCGTAGTTCACCGTACAGTTGCGCCACAAGGGTCTTATTATGTGTGAGCACCAGCGTGGGCTTTTGCACCTTATCTATCACATTGGCTACGGTAAAAGTCTTGCCCGAGCCTGTAACCCCAAGCAGCGTCTGGAATTTCTCGCCCTGCTCTATGCCTTCCGCCAGTTGGCGTATCGCCTCCGGCTGGTCGCCGGCGGGCTCATATGGTCTGTGTATACGGAAGTTCATTGCAGATGCAAAGTTCCGTATTTTGAAACAAAGTTTTGGTTAAAAAAAACGACCCCGTAGAACACTCGTTAGAATTAATAAATAAGCCCCCTTACCTCAGCAACGTCACATTCCCCTTACGTTCAAAAAGCTGGCCGTCTTTGAAGGTGGCGCGTATCAGGTAGATGAAAACACCCTGAGGCTGTTCCTGCCCATTAAACCTGCCATCCCAGCCTCTGCCGTTAGTGCTTTCCGTATTGAAGATAAGCTCGCCCCAGCGATTGTAAATGTCCATCTTAAAAGAAGTGAGCCCACGTGCCAGCAAATCGCGGGGAAGGAAGTAATCGTTCATGCCATCGCCATTCGGAGTGAATGCGTTAGGCAGGTTGATGAAGCAGTCGTTCTTTACTTCCACGGTATCTGTAGACTGGCAGCCGTCTATATTCACTATCGCATAGTACACCCCGGGTTCCACCACATTTATTTCGCCGCCTGCCTGTCCGGTACTCCAGCGCCATCTTGCTTTGGGGTTATTAATATTTTGCTGGTCCATCAACTTTATCGCCACGCCACCGGGGCATATAGATGTATCCTCACCTAGGTAAATACCGGGATTCCCAAACACCCTGAACATGCGGCTGGCACTGGTATCGGGGCATGCACGGTAATCGGCGGCAACTGTAACGGAATAGTAGCCCACCCCATCATACATATGCGATATCGGGTTCACATTCTTTATACTATCGCCATCACCAAAATGCCAGATAACACTGCGCAGACCAATATCTGTATAAATGCCGGTAAACGTAATGCCCGTTGATTTGCATATCACACTGTCGGTGGCCTTTATGCTTATCTCGCTTATTGAGTCTACAGCTATTACCTTTATTGCGGTGTCAAAGCAAGGCACATAGTTGGTCACAGCCAACTGCACATTGTAAACGCCTGTTTTATTGTACACATGGGCGGCATTAACCGTATTGGCCGTCGTGCCGTCACCGAAGAGCCATGTATGCTTCATATCCACACCCAGCGAAGTGTTGGTGAACACGACCTGGTCGCCCTGGCACAGGAAGCTATCCGGCACGGCATTGAATTTCGCATTGATGAGGTTGGTGAGCGTAATAGATTTTGTAAGGCTGTCATAACACTTGGTATTCGTGATGATGAGCTTAATATCAAAAGTGCCGGGGCTGGTATACACATGCACCGCATGAACAGCCGTACTGGCGCCTCCATCACCAAAATACCATTGGTAAGAAAGGTCTGATGCCGGCCACGACTTGTTGGTACAGACAAGCGTATCGCCATCGCAGCCTTCGTGTATCACAAAATCAAAATCCGGAATGATGGGCGGCGCTTTGAGGGTATCCGGCCCTAATGCATTAGACACACATACACCCGCCGTCTTTGCGATGATATTGGTATAAACACCCTCGCACAAACCCGACAACACAACCTGGCTGTCAGCTGGCACAAGGAAGCTGGAGGGTGTTTGCGGCACACCATTCAGGTCGTAGTAGAATGTATCCACCTGCCCCGGGTGTACACCGAAAATGCGAATAAACCCGTCGCAAAAACCGCATTTGGTAGGATTACGGAATGTATCTGCACGGATGGTGAATGGCGGCACGGTGAGAGCAGCCGGCCCAAGTGAATTAGACACACATACTCCCGCTGTCCGCGCCACGAAATTATCATATACCCCCGCACACAATCCACGAAGTGTTACTGTGCTGTCAAGCGGTATAACACCTGTCCAGGGTGTTTGCGGTACACCATCTACTGTATAGTTTATGGTATCCAATTGTCCGGGGTAAATACCATAAATGGTCAATTCACCATTACATATACCACAATACTCCGGGTTCACATGACTGAGGGCACGTATAGTGAACGGAGGTACGGTAAGCGTTACCGGGCCTAACGAATTAGATACACATATACCGCCTGTACGTGCTACGAAGTTTGTATATGTGCCCTGACAAAGACCGGTAATGGTAGCCGTGCTATCGGGACCAATGAACCGTATCACCGGTGTTTGCGGCACACCATCTTTTGTATAACTGAATGTATCGGTCTGGCCGGGATGGGCCCCATAAATGGTAATGGTACCATTACATACCCCGCAATAAACGGGGTTTGTATGTGATAATGCCCTGATCGTAAACGGAGGTACTGTAAGCGTTACCGGGCCCAGCGTATTAGACACACATACCCCCGCAGTGCGGGCAATGAAATTAGCATAAGTCCCCTGGCACAAACCTGTAATAACAACTGTGCTGTCGGCCCCGATGGTGCGCACTATGGGCGTTTGCGGGATGCCATCCTTTGTATAGCTTATGGTATCTGTCTGTCCCGGATACAGACCGTGCAGGACGATCCTGCCGTTGCACGTGCCACAATAGTCAGGATTAGAGAAGCTGATAGCACGCATAGTGAACGGAGGTGCAGTAAGGGTAACCGGGCCCAGCATATTAGACAAACACAAAGGACCGGTGCGTACCACAAAATTATCATAAGTACCCTGGCAAAGCCCGAAAATAGTGATAGTGCTGTCCGGGCCAACCAGAGCCGAAACGGGGGGCTGCGATAAACCGAACCTGGTGTAGCTCACCGTATCAACTGAACCCGGATATACACCCCATATCTTGACCGAGCCATTGCAGATGCCACAATAAGAGGGATTTGCAGTAGTAAGCGTACGTATGGTAAATGGCGGAGCAGTCAGTGTTACAGGCCCCAGCCTGTTAGATATGCACACACCTGCAGTGCGGGCAATGAAGTTATCATACACACCAGTACAAAGCCCGGTAATAGTAACTGTACTATCAGGACCAATAAATCGCACTACAGGTGGTTGGGCAATCCCGGAGCGGGTGTAGGTAATCGTGTCAATCTGGCCGGGGCGCAGGCCATATAAGGTAACAGACCCATTGCAAGCCCCGCACCATACCGGGTTCACAGAACTAAGCGCACGCATGGTAAACGGCGGGTTTATTAATGTCAACGGGCCTGCGGGGTTCGAGGTGCAGTAATAATAAGTAGCCGTTATGCTGGTATACGTGCCTGCGAGCAGGCCGGTAAGCGTAATAGTGCTGTCGGAGGCAACCGTTCTTACCACCGGAGTTTGCCATACGCTGTTATAAAGATATTTTATCGTATCTGCACTGCCCGGCACAAGGTTGTGATATAAAGTAATTGTACCATCGCTGGCCCCGCAGTAGGTGGGGTGCGTGAAGGTAGGCGTAAGGGAAACGGGTACTGGCGCAGCCAGCGTAAGGGGAATACTCATGCGGCAGGAAAGCGAAGCTGCCGAGAATATAGTAATGTTATAAGTGCCGGGCGGAATACTGTCAATGAACGAGCTGGCTATGCCAATAAAAGTCTGGATCGTGTCGCCGGGGCGCGATACCTTAATCGTCCATGGCCCGCCACCGCCTGAAGGGGAAATAAGTATAGCAGCCTTTTTTGTACACGACCCTGCGGAAAGAAGTGTATATGCTACGGCAGGTTCTGCAAGTATCGAGATGGTGTAGGCAATCGTCTGTGTGCCTGACAGCGGACAGTTATTATCGGTAAAGGTCACATAGAAAGTATATACGCCCGGAGTAACGCCGGTTGATGTCCACGATATTGTGCAGTGCGGATGTGGCGTGCCATTGCCAACCGTTGTAAATGTGCACCCCGATGGCAATCCGGCAACTGTTACTGTAATGTTGTTGGTGGTGTCTTCTTGTGTGGGGTCCATAAATATGGAAAAAGGGCCCGAATTACGGCAAATGTGAAAATTTGTCGGGTTCTCTATCACTCCATTGGTGGCGCTGTTCAGCGCACCCGTAGGGGGTGTGTTTGTGCAGGTTTGTACAAGGAATGTCATTTCCCGCTGACTGGAACCTATGAAAGTACCGGCGCGAAACTCACGTATGTTGTACACCACCAGCGACCGCTGCAGCATACTGGGCCGGAAAGCTATTTGCCCGGTACGCTGGTCAAATGTCATAGTGGTCACTGCCAGCGGTGCAGTGCCGCTATATCCCCCCAGATAGGTAACGAGGCCGCCAGGCACTGAGGTAGTGGAACCATTCTGGCCGTGTACAAGGTAAAACCTCAGGCTATCCCCGTTAGGATCAATAGCCCCGGGGTTATAGTTATTGTCGTGATCGTTGCAGAAAAAAGGAGTAGGAATATTAGACAGCACCGGGCTCGAATTATTGGCGGTGGTATTGTTAAGTGTATCTACCAGCTGGGTAGATGTCACCGGAACGGTAGAAATATTGGTAATAGACAACGCCCTGCCTGCGATAGATCCGGTCATCTGCCCGGTGAACAGGAAGCGCCATAGGGCCGATGTGCCCGGCAAGGTGTAATTCGCGCTGTAAATGAATTTTTTTATCCCCGGAATAGTATAGGTAATATTGGTGCATTGCGTATTGGCAATATCTGCGGGGCATACAGGGGTTATTTCTACCCCGGCTGATGGCGGCTGAATGGCCAGGTGAATAGTTGACACGAAAGTGCTACCGTTATATATGTGTATTTCAGGCGAATTGGTAGACAATGCAGCATATGCCGAAGTGCTGGACGCCGAACCGCAGTCAGCATAGGCAATCAGGGTAATTTTATAGGTATTTCCGCTGACCCATGTATAAAAAAGGTCCATGCCCACCAGGTGGTTGGCGTAGGCAGCGGCACTGACTAAGAGCAGGGCCAAAGAGCATATTACTTTCCGGATATAGGGCATCACTTGTTTCATAAACGCACTCCAATATATTGGAACTATTTTTTTACCTGAGATCGCATTGAAGAAGAACTACTGCCGGGCCGGAGAACATATACCTTACTGATCGCTAAAATTATGCCTGTTTCTGCTCAATGCAAAAAATATACAATTTAATAACAAAACACCGTTCCCCCCACTACATCTATATATAGACGTATAAAAACACCTGTGCCTTTGGTCTTTTGCCGGATTTATTTAAAAACCAAAACCGTTCCAATAAAAAGAACGGTTCTGATCTGAAATTATTTTAAAATATCCTACCTGAGCAGTGTAACATTGCCCTGGTGATTTTCAATCTGGCCGTCTTTGAATTTCGCTTCGATCCGGTAAACATAAACACCTACCGGCTGTTCTTTATCGTTAAAATTTCCATCCCAGCCATTCCCATTGGTGCTTGTTGTTTCATAGATAAGCTGGCCCCAGCGGTTGAATATTTCCATCTTGAATGTTGTAAGCCCACGCGTAAGCATCTGCCGGGGGAAGAAGTAGTCGTTAGTACCATCCCCGTTTGGTGTAAATACGTTAGGAATATCAATGTAACAATCTTTCTGCACCCACACCGTATCCGACGCCGTACAACCATCAACAGTAACAACGGCAGAATAATAGCCGGGCTTCACAACAGTGATGCCAGGGCCGGTTTCACCGGTACTCCATTTCCACCTCGCAAATATGTTTTTATCATTCCTGTCATCATGCAGGGTTAAGGGAACGCCCCCGGGGCATATTGCCGCATCTGGACCGAGATAAATTTCCGGCAACCTGAACACCCTGATCCTGCGCGAGCCGGAGTTTTCGGGACATGACCGGTATTTAACATTAAGGTTAACGGTAAATAATCCTTCGCCCTCAAATGAATGTATGATCGGGTCCATGCCTACCGTAGCATTGCCATCGCCAAAACCCCATGATACCAGGGTATCTCCTATGCCCGAATAGTTGCCCCTGAATGTAATAGCCTGGCCCATACATACAACAGTGTCTGTTGCTGTTATTGATACCTCGCTCAGCGAGTCTACTTCTATCATTCTGCTCAAGGTGTCATAGCATGGCTTAAATGTAGATCCGTTTGTGGGCATAGGTATCAGGTGGTTTTCAGCTATCAGCTTCACATTATATTTGCCGGTGTTCTTAAAGCTATGCACCGGGTTGGCTGTAAAGTCAAAGTTACCATCACCAAAATCCCACAGATAGGTGAGGTTGGTACCTGTTGCCGTGCTGGTAAAACCTACAAGGCTATCCTGGCAGACAAATGGTGTGGGGCTGAATGCAAAATCAGATTCTACATAGTTATCCAGCAATATCACAGATATGCTGCTGTCAATACATTTAGAATTCGAAATAAACAACTTTGCGGTATAGGTAGCACCCTTTGTATTGGTATATATGTGGCGCGGGTTAGTAGCGGTATCTGTATACCCATCCCCGAAATACCATTTATAAGTAAGGTCAGAGTCGGCCAACGAGGTAGCCCAGGAAAGGTTATTGAACATTAAAGTATCGCCACGACAACCATAGTGTATCACAGAATCGAACTCAGCAATTATATCCTGATTCCCTACCAAAAACGGTCCGGGAACTGTGAAGCTACATACACCGGCAGTATTTACTATAAAGTTAGAATATGTACCCGCACACATGCCCGAAAGAACCACCATACTATCCAGACCTATAAAACTGCTTGAGGTAAGTGTGCTTACCGGTCCGCCCGTTGCCGGCACAAAATTATAGGTGATGGTATCGAGCTGGCCGGGGTGCAGTCCGAATAATGTATCGATGCCGTTACAGAAACCGCACTTCGAGATTTCCCTGGTGGTAACTGTGCGCCAGGTAAAGGGTGGGTTAATAAGCGTAAGTGGGCCTTCGGGATTTGTAAAACAGAAGCCCTCCTGTACAACAATACTATCGTACGTTCCGGCAAGGAGATTAAAAATAGTATCGGTGCCTGACGGGCTGGAGTAAAATCCTCTTCGTGGTTGCAGCGTACCCTGGTATTTATACAGCACGGTATCTAATTTACCGGGAGTGAGGCCATTGAGCAATATGAAACCATCGTTAGCACCGCAATAGGTAGGGTCAACTTTTGCAGCAGTAATAGTAAAGTGTGGCGTATCTACCACGAATGGCACACCGACGTTACAGTTGTTGCTTGCGGCAGTAAAAATGGTTGCATAATACCTGCCCGGTGGTAAACTGTCGAAAACAGCGGCCGTATCTGGCGGGAAAATGTTGAAAGTATCCACTAACGGGAATATTAATGGCGGATCGTACGAGAGTTTTATCCGCCAGGGTTTTCCTGTGCCGCCCGGGTCAAACCTTACCACCGCATTAGAATCACAAGTAGCGGGAGAAACTGTTGTAGCTGTTATTGCAGGTACAGGCAGTATATCGAACGTGAATGCATATGTTTTAGTACCTACGAGCGGGCAGTGGTTATCTGTGAAAGTGAAGTAAATGATATAAGTGCCGGGTAATATCAGTGCAGTATTACCGGTCAATGTTACCCGTGGGGTGCTGGTGCCATCACCAACAACTGCGTAGGTGAACCCTGTCGATAGGCCTGTTGCCGTTACTGTAATACGGAGCGTGGGGTCAGGCGTAGTGGGATTAATGAAAACATTGAAAGAACCGGAATTGGCACAACTAAAGAAATGCGTACCAGAAAGTGTATCGCCGGGGCCTGAGAATGAATCTATCTTTCCCACTGGGGTAGTTAAAGTACAAAACGGGAGCACCAAGTATGTCATCTCGCGTTGCATAGTACCGACCAACACCCTGTTGACCAAAAGCGGAGTAGTAGAGACCGTGTCATCGCGAAACTCTCTGACATTATACACTACTACGGATCTTTGCGCGATACCGTTAAAACACATCTGCCCGGTCAGGGGATCTAAACTCATCGTACCCGAGGACGTAAGTTGTAATGGGTTACTACCGGACAGCCCGAAAAGATACGAACACGGGCCACCCACAGCACCACACCCTCCGGTCCCATTTGTTGCAGCAGCTAGGTGGAACATTAAGCTATCTCCTGCCGGCTGACTAGGGCTTACGTCATATAAATCCACAGCACCGGGATTATAACATGCTGTAATACTGGGACAAAAAAATGGTACGGGCTCAACCGTCAGTACTGGACTTGAGTTATGACCACGCGTATTAGTAGCAGAATTATTCAAAGTATCTATCAGCTGTATTAAAGTTCCTCCCACTCCTGCGATACTTGTAATTGCAGAAGATCTTCCTGCACCACCGGGGGATCCTGTCCCGGATCCAAGCGTGCCCGGGCAACTCCATGAGCCCCCACCCCCTCCATTGTTGGAGGTATAGACAAAACGCCAGTTAGCTGAGGGGCCTGATAATGTCACAGTACCGGTACACACGAATTTTTTTATTCCGGGGATACTATAAGCAAGACTAGAACATGTGGTATATGCAATTGAATCCGGGCACACAGGAGTTACCTCTGTACCACATACCGGCACAGGTCTTGAGAGCGTCATAGTTGTAAAAAGTGTAGTACCATTAAAGACACAAACCTGCGGGGTAACCAATGTCAGTGTTGGAAATACCCCGGCAGTAGAACTACAATCGCCATATAACACCACTGTAACCTGATAATCCATTCCGGACACCCACCTATAGGTCAACTCCGCACCTACTATGTGCGACGCATAAGAACTGACACTTGTTAATAACAGGATTCCTGAAAGAATAAGGCTGCGCAGCAAGCCTGGTAAAAATCTTTTCATAAAAAATATACTATAAATAACAGGTTTACTTTTGCTTTTCTCTACTATTACTGTAATACAGACAGCTAAAAAGTCAAAAACGTTTGCTTAGCATAAAAAAACGTTTTCCGCTTTTTAACAACGACAGATGCAAAGTTCGTATAAAATTAAAAAAGAATACCTCATAATGAAGAAAAAACAAAAATTTATTTTATTTAAATTTAATAAAATAATATGATGCACCATACATACTAAACTGATTATATGAATATGTTTGATTACAGACAGATAGTTTACCTTTTGGATATTTTACCTTTAGGTATTATTTTCGGCGCAAAAAGCGGAGTTTTTTATGATACTTAAGGAATTTCAGGTACATGTGCCTGCCAAAGGAACTGTCAAGGTGGAGTTTTATGTACACTTCAGCGAACATGGCGCTACGGCAGACGAAATAAAAATACAGGCCGATTATAACTGCGGCATTCCGCATAAGGTGCAGCTGAGAAAAGATGATGGCGTATGGAAATTGTATGACGACCACCCCAAAATGGTGAATGGCGAAATAAAAGTAATACCCGAATTCCTGGAGGACGAGCTCAGCAAAACAATAGCCGCCCGCATACAGATGATAAAAGACGATGCATAATACCAACTGCCTAAAAAACAGCCTGTTCCGTACATATTTCTGAATATATGAAGGAATAAATCATATAATTATTTTTATACATAAAGAGGCGCCTTTGTTTTTTCAAATTTATTGCATGATATTTGCATATTAGATATAAATCCGGTTTCTATTTCTTTTATATCTCTTTCACAATTTTAGTATATAAAGTATGCCGAACATTCTAGTTATAGATGATGATGATATAATGCTCAAAGCCATTAAAAACATCCTGAACAAAGATGGTTTTAATGTAGTGACGGCCACTGATGGTAAAGAGGCTTTTGAACTGCTGGACCATACAATATATGATATTGTTATCACCGACCTCATGCTCCCGCACGCCAACGGGCTGGAAGTGGTAGGCAAACTGCGGCACAACCAGGGCAACAGAAATGTAGGGATCATCGTTGTGTCATCGGTGGGTAATGAAGAAACTATTACTGAAGCTTTCAGGCTGGGTGCCGATGATTACCTGAAAAAACCTATAATGGCTGGCGAGCTGCTGATGCGCATCCGGAAACTGATTGCCAATAAAAACAGTAAAACACAATTCGTCACGAAAAAAAAATAGCCTCCCGATATGTGGAATGATCTTGCAAACCTCTTATTTCTGGCATATGAGCAATTCAGTCTGCTCCCATTGTTCATTGAGATAGCGCTCATCCTCATATTCGTGGCGGTAATGGCTACCCTCATAGCTTATGGTTCCATCCTCATCAGGAGGTATAATGCATCAGTATACAATAAGCGGCTCGCCCATCTGAGCCCCCTTATCGAAGACCTGATTACCGAACAGGTATTGCTGAACGAGAATCTGGGCAAAGATATCCCTGTAGAAGAAATAACTTTTGACCAACAAGCACTTTCCAACAAAATATTCAGAAAACCAGCTGTAAGACAAATACTTATAGATACACTTATCCGATATCGTAAAAATTTTCGCGGCGAGGTAGGCGAACTGCTGCGCAAGCTGTATATTGACATGAACCTTGTTGAGGATTCCTTTTCCAAACTGAGAACCTTCAAATGGGAAACTAAAATAAAGGCGCTTGTGGAGCTTACCCAAATGGATATCCCCATTTCAGACTCTATGCTCCTGCCGCTTACCAACAGTGTGAACCCCACCCTGAGGGCCGCATCGAGGAACGCATATATACAACTGAGTAAAAACGAGCCTTTCAAGTTCTTCGATATTGCCACCGAACCCATCCTGCCATGGGACCAGATGGAGATGTTCAAAATCATCACTACCACAAAAGACATCACCATACCTAACTTCTCGAGATGGGTAAGCTATTCCAATAACAAGAGCATCGTTACCTTCTGCCTGAGGCTTATAGCACATTACGACCAGCAAAGCGCGGTACCATCGGTTATAGAGTTGCTGGGTACTAAAGATCACCAGTTCCGCGCACACGCTATCAACTGCCTTGGCAAGCTGTCGGCGGAAATTGCCGAAGAAAAACTGGTGACCATGTATACCAGCCAGCCGGTGAACTGCCAGATAGAGATACTGAAAGCACTTGGCCGGATTGCATCAGGCAAGCACCTGGAGTTCCTGAAAAATGAATTCTTATTCTCCAATAACTTCGATGTGCAGATGAATGCAGCACGCTCCATCATCAGGCACAATTCGCAGGTTTCCCGCCTCATGCTCAATGAGATCATGGAAACCACCAACGAAGAGAACCAGCTCATCATCCGCCATTGCCAAAACCCGCTGATAAAGTATTAGTAGCTTAAAGCAGTGCCGTTGCTTATTTTTCTTTCACCTCAAAGGCAACCGTAGCCTTTTCGACCCCATTTACTACTATCGAAATGGTATGCCGCCCCGGATAATGCTTTCGTGTGGTCATATCAGCAAAAGACTGTTTGCGGCTTAATGATACCGGTTTGCCCGGCAGGTAGGTATTTTCTGTTATTTTAAAGATTTTTCGGCTTTGCTTGTTATTAGCTTTGGTGTAGCTGATTATATATTCAATACGCAATGCTATGTCATTCTGTTCTTCATTCACCAAGGTAAAAGCGAAATGCAAATGTTCCCCTATGCTGATTTTTTTACTACGCAACTTAAAATCTGCAACGCTGCATGCCACGCTTCTATCCAGCCCGAAAAGCTCTAGCGCCTCATTATTAGCTTTTTTAAGTAATGTGCGGCACCCGTGTTTTATGATCCAGTCAGTATTCCGGCTATGCCCTTTCCATTTTTTAGCAATATGTATTGCCACATCGGGATTGTCTTTGGTTATGTCATTCAGATTATTGGCCACGCTTTTCCGCACAAATTCAGAAGGGTCGTTTTTCAGCTTTTCAAGTATAGGCAATATGGGCGAGGGATCCTTTTTCAGCGCGGGCAATGCCATTGCCCAGGGCAGCCTGGGCCTGCAGCCTTCGCTCGCCAGTCGCCGCACCGATGGGTGGGCGTGACTGCACCACCCTTTCATTACCTTCAGCGCAGCGTCCATATCAGCAATAATGAACGGCCTGATGGCAAATTCACAAGTAATCAGGGTTGTTATAGTTTCCATTGCAGCAAACGACTCCTCAAAATGACCGGTACCATATTGTTCTATATAATCGGGCAGGAATATATATGCGAATGTATTATCACTTCCATTATCTGAACGCAAGGCTTCAGTCAGCTTCAACAATTGTTTTATGTCTTTTTTATAGTTGCCGCTCATCTGTTCGTGAAGCACAGAGCTTATGCGCCTTACACGCTCTTTCAGCTCCAGCCGGTCCCAATCTTTGGCCAAAACACTTTTTAGAAAAATACCGGAATCGAATCCCTTTAAATTATCCTCCGCTATACCCCCGATTTTTTTGAGAAATGAGGTGCTAAACATATTTTTTAGTGGCTCCATGCTTCTATAATCTTTCTTTCTGAATGTGTGCTAAATGTCGCAAAAGTAGCATCTCACATATTTTCGCCATACTATAAACACAAATATCAGGGCATAAAGGGCTACCTATATACACCTATCGCCATTTTGGGGAATGCTTAATATGCTATATTAAAATAACATGTTTTCGGAAAAACTGGACCACATTTATTATTATCCAGGAAAGGCAAAAATATTACCCCCTATGAAGGAATATTATCACGAAAAATTAATTAATAATCAATCATTTACTAATACAGAAAAATAAAATAATAAAGATGCTGCAAGCTTGAATTTAACAATTCTACCTAAGTTTCAAAATAAATATTATTTTTGTCTGTGAATTTGTGGGTAATTTGTGAATAACTTTAAGGCTGAAATAGAATTACTTAACTAACCCAGATGAAAGTAATTATAGATTTTTTTTCCAGAGGCACCTTTTGGGATGTACTCGGCATATTCTTTCAATATGCTGTGTTCCTCTATGGTACTTCTTTGCTATTAGCTTATGGTGTGCTTGCTGTTCTTTCGCTAGCATCCATCAGGCGCTACATGAAAAAGAATGCGAATGTTGATTACAATATAATCATTGAATCACCTCTTGCACCGGGCATTTCAGTTATCGCGCCGGCATTCAACGAAGGTGTTACAATCATCTCCAATGTCCGCTCTCTGCTTACATTCAATTACCCGAAGTACGAGGTCATTATCATTAATGACGGCAGTACCGATGACACCCTGGAAAAACTTGTTTCTGAATTTGAGCTTGTTCAGGTTGACTATGCTTACCGTGAAAAATTATTGAGCAAACCCGTAAAAAGGATCTTCAAATCTACGAACCCTGCCTACGATAAACTGGTGGTGATAGATAAGATAAACGGAAAAAGTAAAGCGGATGCCTCGAACGCAGGCATCAATGTGGCTATACATGATTTCTTCCTGTGTACGGACGTGGACTGCATACTTGATAAAGATACCCTGATAAAACTCATTAAGCCTTTCATGGACGCCGAGACCAGTACAGTGCGCGAAGTGAATGGCGATGTGCAGATACAAGAAGATTATAAGCGCGTGATAGCCTGCGGTGCCACACTACGCATGGTAAACTCATGCGATGTGGATGAAGGCCTGATGATAAGGGTGCGCCCTCCGCGACGTATCCTCCCCCGCTTCCAGGAAATGGAGTATATCCGCTCGTTCGTATTAGGAAAAATGGGATGGGATCGTATCAATTCTGTGCCAAACGTATCCGGAGGACTTGGCATGTTTGACAAAGACATAGCTATTAAAGCAGGCGGCTACGATTCCCTTTCGCTGGCAGAAGACATGGACCTCATCACACGCATGGGCGCATTCATGACGGACAACAACAAAAAATATTCAGTAAAATATGTACCTATCACTCTCTGCTGGACGGAAGGGCCTACAACACTTAAAGTGTTTGGCCGCCAGCGTTCACGGTGGGGGCGCGGACTTGCGCAGCTGATGAGCACACACCGGAAGATACTGTTCAACCCACGCTATGGCAGGATGGGCATGATCGTATTCCCGTACCACTTTTTTTATGAGCTGCTGGCACCTATTATTGAGTTTTTAGGGATACTGTTTTACATATACTTAATTCTGACGCAACAGATCAACTGGCCATATGCCATAATATTGATCGTATTTGTTTACACCTATTCTGTAATGATCACAACCATTGCATTATTGTGGGACCAGATAACGTTCAAATATTATAAAACATGGGGAGAAACGATCGGGCTGTGCCTTATGGCATTTCTTGAACCGTTCCTTTATCACCCGCTGATCATGTTCTTCGCACTTAAGGGGTATTTCAATTTTATAATCGGCAGAAAGCACGTGTGGGGCAATATGCAACGCCAGGGCTTTTCGCAACCAAAAAAGAGGGCAACAGTAAAAGCGTAAACGCAGGCAGCGCTTTAAAAAGATAAAGCTAACTGACAACAACTACTAACAACAACTAACTAACGTAACCATTAAATACAACTACAATGACATCAACTGTAAGATCAGTGCTGTGTGTACTGTTTATCCTTCTGTGTGGAGGGGCCAGCGCACAGTGGCTGAAGAGAACGGAGTCGTCGGATGATTTATATAAACAGGCCAAAAAAGAGATAGAAGCGAAACGCTATCAGAGGGCCGTATTCCTGCTCGACCAGGCGGTGGACATTTCTCCACGCAACCTCGACATTCATCTTTTATTGGGTAGAGCCTTTGGCCTTGCCGGCAAAACCGACAGCGCCCGTATTGAGCTCAAGTATGTCATAGAAAAGAGCCCCAAGTATAAGGATGCTTATATCTATCTGGTGAACATCGAGACAGTGGCGTGTAACTACCTGCAGGCGCTGGAGTATGCCGATATGGGGCTGAAACAGTTCCCTAACGACCGGGACCTGCTGCTCAAAAAGCTGGATATCTACAGCAAAGAAGGCGACTGGATAGAAAGCACCAAGCTGGCTGACTACCTCTTTGAGCGCTACTCTACCGACTCTTACATAAGGAGCGTGTACCTTGATTACAAGCTCACGCTTGCCCGTCAGTATTCGCACCGCGGCTATATCGAGATTGCAAAAAGGTCTTACGAATCCGTTCTGGAGCAAGACCCGCTAAATAAAGAAGCCTTACAGGCCGTATTCTCACTCGACGTAAGATCAGGGAACTATGAAAGCTCATTGGCTTACGTGAACAGGGCACTGCAGTCATCTCCGAACTCTTTCGAATTCCTGATGAAGAAAGTAAGCATACTGGAAGCTATGGGCCGCTACGTGGAGGCGATAGCCGTGGTGGAAAAACTGATGAAGTTGTACCCTTCAAACAGTGAAGTACAGAAACTGAATGTATACCTGCGTATGGAAGGTGGCAGGTTTTATATGAAACAAGACCCATACCTCCAGTTCCAGTCGGTGCTGGAAAAACAACCAGCCAACCGCGAGGCATTAAACTACGTTACCAATATCGCCATCAGCCGCGGCCTTCTTTCTGAAGCGCTTGGCTGGGCCAACAATGCGCTGAAGCACTACCCCAATGACCGCGAACTGCTGACAAAGAAAATGTCTGTGTTGGAGAATATGAGGCAATATGGCGCAGCATCACGCATTGCCGAGAAGCTCTATAAAAACAATCCTTCGAAAGCGAACAAACAAAACTTCATAGAACTCCGCACACTGGCTGCTAAAGACTACATGAACGGACAGGAATTTGACAGCGCAGAGATAGCATTAAAGTCGGTACTGTTTTACGAACATTCTAATAAAGCGGCTATCAATTACCTTATCAATACCTACACACAGCAAAAAAGGTATGATGATGTGCTGCACACTATAGACGAGGCACTCACCTACTATCCGGGCAATGAAGAATACCTCTACCGCAAATCGGCTACACTGGAAGCATACCAGCACTACTCGGAAGCGGCCCTTATATCCAAACAATTATTGTCGAAATACCCCAACAGCCGTAAATACCTGGTGGCATTCGTGGAGCAATCGCTGCAGGCAAGCCGCCAGTCTATGCAATATGACGACTACTATGGCACCATAGCTATACTGCAGGAGATACTGGACAAACAACCTAATAATGCGGACGCCCTTAACTACATGATCAACCTTCATGCCGCTAACAAGAACTTCGATTCATCATTGGTATATGCTGATCAGGCATTGGGCTTCTATCCCGAAAACAGGGATTTCAAGCTAAAGAAATCTTCCGTGCTGGCTGAAGCGCAACGTTACGAAGAGGCCATCGCCATATCGAGCGACTTGTACAATAACTACCCTTACAACATTAAATATCGTGGCACCTACGTTGACCAGTTGTGCTCATACGGAAAACAATTCCTGGCCGAGAACAAAAAAGACGACGCGCTCAATCAGTTCAATAAAGCCCTGGAAGTGGCCCCGAAAGACACACTGCCGCTGTACTATAACATCAACCTCCTGATGGATATGACCCGCTGGGATGATGCTCTGGCGCTGATAGCAAGGGGCAGGACACTTTACCCCAACAATACTTTCTTTTTGCTGAAACGGGCGCAGATATACGAGAACCAACTTAATTGGAAAGAGGCATATCTCTCTGCCGATACGCTGCTGAAAATAACACCGAATGATGTGGCTATTATAGACTACACGGAATACCTGTTCAGCAAAAGGCTGAAAAATGAATTCGGATTCTCGTACCTGCACACAAAGATAATAGACTCCGCAGGCAGCCGTGTAAACCATATCGCAACCGTGCATTACACACGCAGGTTCAAAAATGGATCTATAACCGGCCGTGTAAACTATGCCGGCAGGTTCTACGGAACAGGTTACCAGTTCGAACTGGAAGGCAACTACACATTTGCCAAAATCATAGGCCTTAACCTTGCCGGGTCGTACTCGCCCAGCGATGGTATCTTCCCGCTGTACCGTTTTGCAGGCGCACTTACCTTCTACTTCAAGAAAGGCTGGGCGGTTGAAGTTGGCGGGCGCGCGCTCAGGTCTGAGAACTATATCTTTGCTCCTGTCGATTTCTCAGGGCAGTTCGTATCGGGTGTGCTGGGCATTTCAAAAGAGCATAAGGACATGTATTTCGGACTCCGTGGCTACGTTACGCAGTTCACCAACAGCTCAAACCAGTCACGCTTATTCTACGCGGGTGCCCTCACTTCAAGGTTCTACCTGAACAAACATTCCGATTACTTCTCCACCATACTTGGCTATGGTACTATTCCTGATGACTTCAGTCGCGTTTACGACCTGTCGAGCTCCTTTGGCGGAACCATCAGGTACAGGACGGTAAGTGCAGGGGCAGGATATATGAAATCGTTCCACTACCGCACTTCCTTGGGTATATATGGCACCTGGTATAACATCCGCACCGGCGAAAATGTACTGACCGGCGAACCGGTACACATACAGCAGTTCGACGTGTTCATTACCCTGTTGAGGAAATTCTAAAAGAAATAGTAGCACAATGCAGCGCCTCCGTTTTACGGGGGCGTTTTTTTGTATAGCTGGTCCGTATCCCGCAATTAAATTCAATATCTTTGTTAAGACCAAATACAAGCGAGATGAAGCTCCGGCTCTATGTTTTCCTGATTACGCTTATCTCTTTGAACGCATGTAGCGGCACCGCTCAGGAGATTATCCTGACTACCGGCAGCACATCGGATTATGTAATAGTTACCCCACCTAACCCAACGAAGCTGGAAAGCAGGTCGGCACAGGTATTGCAGCGCTATATTAAACAGGTATCTGCAGCCACTCTGCCCATTATTGATGAAAAAGCTAAGATGGGCAAGATGAATGGTATATACATTGGCAATACAGCCAAAGCCGAAAAAGTAAGCCCCGGAAAAAGAAAACCGGAAAGCTACCTCATCCGGGCCACCGGCAGTGACATGGTGATATGCGGCGGCAGTGGTAAGGGACTTATTTATGGTGTATATGCTTTCGTGGAGAAATACCTGCACTGCCAAAAGCTGGCCCCTGATGCTACGATAGTTCCGGAAAACAGGCAGATAAAAATACCCGGCAGCATAAAAGACGAGTATCAGCCACCATTCGTATACCGCGAATGCTACTACCCCGCAGCGCACGATGCCGAATACCTGGAATGGCACCAGCTACAGCAGCTTGATGACCTTTGGGGCGTATGGGGGCACTCATTCAATAAGCTCGTTCCGGCACAGACCTATTTCAAGACCAACCCGGAATATTATGCACTGGTAAAAGGGAAAAGGGAAGCCACGCAGCTATGCCTGAGCAATGAAAATGTGTATAAGATAATAGTAGCCGAACTGAAAAAAAGAATGGCCGACAATCCGGATGCCATTTATTGGTCCATAAGCCCAAACGATGATAACGGATACTGCACCTGCGATAAATGCAAGGCAGTGGATAATGAGCAGGGTTCACCCTCAGGCTCACTGATAAAATTTGTGAACCGCGTGGCGGAAAAATTTCCCGATGCAAAGATCACTACACTCGCCTATGGCTATACCCATAAAGCCCCCCGCAGCCTGAAACCTGCCGGCAACGTATACGTGTTCCTGAGCAATATAGATGCCTTCAGGGATAAGCCACTGGCAACCGAAGGTTCTGCCACATCGTTCAGGAATGACCTGAAAGCGTGGAACGCTTTAACCCCAAACATTTTCATTTGGGACTATGTTACGCAATTCACCAATTATCTAGCCCCCTTCCCTAATTTCCATACCCTGCAGCCCAATATGCAATTCTTTAGAGAGAATGGCGTAAAGGGCATCTTCACGCAGGGCAGCGGCGATGGATATGGCGAATGGGCCGAACTGAGAAGTTATGTGATAGCAAAGCTCTACCAAAATGACAAGGCAGATGTAAAGCAATTGGTGTCTTCCTTCATGAGATACTACTATGGTAAGGCAGCACCCTACCTGCAGCAATACTTCGATATGGCGCAGGATAAAATGACCGTATCTCGCCGCAAGCTGGATATTTATGGCAACCCCATAAACGAATGGAAAACCTGGCTCACACCCGAACTGCTGGAACAATACAGTAACCTCTTTGACAAAGCGGAAGGCGTAGTGGAAGAAGCCCCCAAATATGCTGAAAGGGTGATGCGCGCCCGCCTTGCATTGGATTATACCGTATTGCAAATGGCACGTTTTTATGGCATAGACAAACATGGCATATTTGTAAAAGAAGGCAGCAAGTGGGTGGCTAAGCCCAAACTACAGGGTACAGTTGCGCGGTTTGTAGCCAACTGCAAGAAAGCTGGTGTTATCGAATTATCAGAAGCAGGCCCGGCACGACTACCGGATGAATACCTTGCTGAGTGGAATGGCATCCTGAAGATGGGTGTAATACCCACCAAAGCACTGGATGCCAAAATAACGCTACAGTACCCCTTTGCGGAAGATTATCCCGCCAAAGGCAACCGTACACTTATAGACGGCACCCCCGGCTATGGCGATTTCAGCTACAACTGGCTTTGCTTCTACGGCACACCAATGGCCGCCACCATAGACATCGGCAAAACACAAAGTATAAAGCAAGTGCAGGTGCATTTTCTTGACGACCCGCGCCACTGGATATTCGTGCCTGAAAAAATGAGCATAGAAATATCGAGCGATGGCATTAAATATTCGCTCGTTGACGACTATGATTATCCCAATGCTGACGAACATTATGATGTTAAAATAACCAGGACATCAATACCTGTAAACAAGACCGCAAGGTACATCAGGGTAACGGCAAACAACCTGAGGTCACTACCCGAATGGCGCTACCGGGAAGGCAAAAAGCCGATGATAGCGTGTAGTGAGATATATGTGCAGTAGTAGTTGAATAGTTGATAGGTCGACTGGTTAATATTTCGTGATTCAATCTTTTTAGGTTTTTACCTTTTAACTTTTTACAATAATGAACGATCCGAAAAAGGTTTTATCTACAATGCTCGAGCAAGACAACTTCTCCGCATGGATGGGCATTGTGGTTGATGAATACCGCGAAGGGTATTGCAAATTGCATTACACCATCAGGGAAGAAATGCTTAATGGCTTTGGCATAGTGCATGGCGGTATCGTTTTCTCAGGTGCGGATAGTGCATTTGCGTTTGCTTGCAATTCGCATGGCCTCCTTAGTGTGGCCCTCGATGTACATATCAGCTTCATTAATGCCGCCCGCGCGGGAGATGTAATGACCGTAGAGGCCAAAGAACTGCACACCGGCAACAAAGTGAGTTTCTACGACGTGGCTACCACTAACGCAGAGGGAAAAATAATTTCTATTTTCAAAGGAACAGCCTACAGAACGGGAAAAAAAGTGGTTGACGCGGGAAAAGCCATAGACCATTGATTTGTATTGGTTTTCATGCGTCTCCGCCACGTGTATTTTAGCTATATTTGTCACAGATGAAAGTTGCTGCTTCCATATTATCCATACTCAGCGGGCTGCTGCAGATAGTGATTTGTATCGCATTGGGTGCGGGCAGGCTGGCCTTCAACGACCCTATCGAGAAGCTATTCTATTCAGATGGCCTTTTTATTGCGCTGTCCTGTCTCATGATTCTTTTCGGTGCTTTGGCGCTAAAATATACCAGGGTGTCCGGCGCTGCCCTTGTGCTGCTGGGCACTTCGTCTTTTTTCCTGGGCAGCCTCTTATTTGCGCCACTGGCTGTTATTGGCGGCGCAATGGCGCTTGCCGCTCCTGCTACATCATTAAAGAACAATTCTCTCAGATACCAAAAGATCTACCTGTGGCTCACTGTTCTGGGGTTTCTGGGGATAGTTGCCGGCAACCTAACCGCTATTTACATATGGAATAAAGCCCCCGAAAAGGTTGAAGATGTGAAAGGCATCAGTATCACCGCAGATGAACTGACCCGCGAATACACTGCGGACGAAGCGGCAGCTGATGCAAAATATCTTAACAAAGCCATAGAAGTATCGGGCACAGTAGTTGAAGTTATTAATAATCAGGACGGGGGTACGATGGTGATATTAAAAAGCATAGACCCTACCACCGCTGTGCAGTGCGCCCTTCGCGACAAAACCGTGAAAGTGGCTGAAGGGCAGCAAATTGTAATAAAGGGGTTTTGCTCAGGTAATGGTATAACAGGCGTTTCCCTTACCGATTGTGTTATAAAATAAAAGTAGATTTGCACCGCATTCAAAACAGAAAATAAAAGAACATGAAGAAATACCTCGTTGTTGCCGGGTTATTATTGTTGTTCAGCAGTTGCTACAACGATAAGTATGACAGGCTTTACCCTATGGTAGTGAACCCTTGCGACACAACCACGATCACCTATGCGAAGGACATACAGCCTATTATTGCTGCTAATTGCTTCAAGCCGGGCAGCGGCTGCCATGATGTAGCAGGCACGAGCGGCATCAATTTCGAAACAAGCATCACCTCCCTGCAGGGCTATGCCGCCAGCGGCGTATTGCTCGGCGATATCAACTGGCACATGGGCTACAACCCAATGCCAAAAGGTGGAGCAAAAATGTCTGACTGCGAGATAAACAAAATTACAAGATGGGTGCACTTGGGTGCACTAAACAACTAAACAAAATACTGAACTATGAAAAAAATATTGCTTACAGTTGCCTTACTTTCCTTTAGTCTTGCTGCCACATGGGCACAAACCTATATGACGCGTACCGGGAAAGTGTATTTTAATGCCACCACAAAGAATTCGCCCGAAACGATAGAGGCCAAAAACAATGAAGGGGCCTGCATCGTTGACTCTAAGACCGGCGATGTGCGTTTCCAGGTGCTTATCAAGAGTTTCAAATTTGAGCGCTCGGCCATGCAGGAGCATTTCAATGAGAACTACATGGAGAGCGACAAATTTCCCAAAGCTGATTTTAAGGGAACTATCTCCAACTTAGGTGATGTGAATTTCGCAAAGGATGGCACATACAACGCAAAAGTATCGGGCAAGCTCACCATACATGGTGTAACGAAAGATGCTTCAGTAACCGGCACGGTATCGGTTAAGGGCAGCACCATTACTATCAAAGCCAAATTCCCCGTTACGCTGAAGGACCACAACATATCCATACCCGGCCTTGTTGCCGATAAGTTGGATAAAATAGCCAACGTTTCGATAGACTGCGACCTGACAAAAAAATAATTACAGGAATTACAAACACACATATGCGCAAAGTATTTTTCTTCGCCCTGGCATTTTCCGTTTTCTCCGCTACCTCTTTTGCACAGGCCGACAGCCTGATGGACGCGCTCACAGGCGAGGGTCCTGCAAAAAAGAAAGAACCTGTCATAGCCACCTTCAAGGCCACACGCATTATCAACAGCAGCACCGTGGAGAACCTGGGCATGGGCGTGCTCGATCTTCGCATCTCACATCGTTTTGGCCGCCTGGACCAAGGCTTTGACAACTTCCTCGGGTTTGACAATGCCACCACACGAATAGGACTGGATTATGGGATTACCAAATGGCTGATGATAGGCCTGGGCCATAGCACCCTCTATAAAGAGAATGATGGCTTTATCAAAGCGAAAATACTGGGCCAGCAGAAGAAAGGCATGCCCATCACACTGAGCTATTTCGGCGCCGTTTCCGTGCAAGGCACCAAAGCGCCAAAACTTCCCGACAGCACCGACAAATGGCTCTTCACCAACAGGCTTTATTTTACCAACCAGTTGCTCATTGCCCGCAAATTCAGTGAGCGTATCTCGCTGCAATTGATGCCTACATTGGTACACTTCAACATAGTTGACACCAGCGTGCATTCCAATAACAC
The DNA here is from genome assembly GCA_964430995.1 of uncultured Flavipsychrobacter sp. Classification (GTDB taxonomy): domain Bacteria; phylum Bacteroidota; class Bacteroidia; order Chitinophagales; family Chitinophagaceae; genus Nemorincola. The sequence continues at coordinate 13,852 of CAYSIG010000005.1, read as the reverse complement.
TTTCGCCATAGGCATAGGCGGAAGAATAAAGGTGAGCAAGCGTATAGCCATAACCGGAGAGTATTATTACCGTGTCACTAATGCTGACCTTACAGTAGACAATCCGGGGCGAATGGGGAACCCCACCTATAACAGCCTCTCGATAGGGGTGGATATTGAAACCGGCGGACACGTATTCCAGATGTTCTTCAGCAATTCCCCGGGCATCACAGAGCGCACCTTCGTAGGCCAAACCACCGACACATGGGAGAAGACAGCCATCCACTTTGGCTTTAATATCTCCAGGGTGTTTACGGTTGTTAAGCCCAAAGAATTCAGGGAGGGAGGCTGGTAAACAGCGCCTACCCTAACCCGGAGAAAAGACCCGCTCTGTTCGCGTTGCTACCGGGCAGCGGTCATCACGAAGGAAGGTTATCCTACTCAAAATTTGCAAAGCCCCGGCTGATAAGACCGGGGCTTTATTATGTAAATACCTTTCGGACATCAATGATACAGTGTGCCTTTGATATTGGATTCGGCAAACATAGGGTTCGCCTTAATGGAATCAACTGTGACCGAACTCATAGTAATGAGACCGTTACGCCAGCCTTTTGAAGTGAAGAGTCCGAGGGCCTCGCCCTGTATATTGGTATAAACGGGCTGTATCTCGTTGCCTGTGAGCCCGGTTCCCAGAATAAGGCTGCGCTCGCGGTAGGTAGCAAAATCAGGTGTGCTCATGTAAACAAATATTTCCACCCTGTCGAGCAGGCGGGCCTGGTTTACAGGGGCTTTTTTCAGGCCAGTGGCCAGTGCGTTGTAGAGTGCCACGTTCTGGATCTCAATATCGAATGAGCCGTTTACCGCCGTTCCGAAGCCCGCATCGAAGTCGTAATAATGAGGTGTTTTAACAGTAGTGGTAATATCGGAGTCTGACCAGCGGAACCTGACGATGGCCTGAGCAATGGATACGGGATTGCTGAACTCCGTGCCGGCAAAAAGGTACTTGAACCCGACAGGAGCCACATAATTGCCGGTTATCGTGAAGCTCTCGTCGGTTGCCCTGGAGCTGAAATCCATAGTGAGGTGCGCAGATGAATCGAGCACATCAATATAAAAACGGGAGAACTGGGTATCATCAATAATAGGGGCATCGGCCGAATCTACACGGCCGGTGAGGAGATTAGTGACTATCAGGCGATAAATGTATGAAGGGTTTAAAGCGCCGGTGAATTTGTATGCATAGTTTGGAGTAGTGAAGAATACACCCGGTTCTTTCGGATAGCCTTCATTGTCAAGGTTCACAAGGTTGAGGTGAATGGTGTCCTTAAGGTTATAGGCAAAATCGAAACGCTTGATCTTCACATTGAGGTGTTTATAAAAGCTGGAGTCGTAGGTCTTAGCCATATCCAGGGCATTTTTATTATTATCCAGGAAGGCCTTCTGTATCCTTACATAATGGGCGGTGTCCCAGTTATCGAGGAAGGCATAGACCACGGTAATATCTTTATAGGGAGCCGCCACATCGATCTTCTCGGAACAGCCGGAACCGGTCAAAAGGACAACAAGAGCGATAAAAGGAAATATAAGCCTATTCATTTATGTAATAATTTATTATTGCCGTAAAATTATACGAGGATGCCAAAGGTATGTATTTAGTTGATATGGCTGACAGTTGGGGAAATGTTAAAAAAGGGGGGATTTTTTTGGGTAAAAAGATAAATGGGTAATTCGTTAAATGGTTTTGGTTGAAATCAGGGTATAATTTAGGGATTTGACTGTTTTTGATAGATATTTATTATTAGATGTGTTTGAGGTTGGCTTGGGGCGCATATTATGTGTTTTATTTTCAGGTATAAAAGGGTATAATTATACCCTAAAAGGTATAAAAAAGCGTAGGGGTAGGTGTAATAATTTACTTGTTGTGCCTGCGCATATGCCCCAGCAGATAAATCATGCTTACGCAAATGCATAGGCAGATAAATCAAGCCTATGCAAATGCTTCGGCAGATAAATAAACTGTCAGTATTTCAAAGAACTTGCCCCACGTCTATTCAGCCCATGCGGGCATTTTTTTTGGAGTTGAGTAAAGTTCATCAATGCTGTTGTTTCTGCAAAATAAAAAAAGCTTCATGGTACAGTTACTGTACCGTCATGGAAATTTCTTCCCGCTGTGGGAGCGGTTTTCCTGGCATTCTTGTTCTTCTTTTTCTGTCATTCAGAAAAACCCGCCAAGTGGCGGATATGTATCCGTAAGCAGAAAGGCACATGCTCATTGGCGGATCGAAAAAAGACCTGCAATATAGACGGGGCCATTAAACATTACGCCAACACGACAACGGGGTAAAAATACACTGCTGTTTTACCTTCGTAAGCACAAAAAAAGCGGCTGCCTTAAGGCAGCCGCTTTGCAGGGATAGTGGATCAATTATTCTTTTACAATCATTTTCACGGTATTCAGGTTGTCACCTATAAGGCGAACAAAATAAGTGCCTGCGGGCAATCCGGATAATGATACTGAATTGTCAGCACCACTAACTGATCTTACCTGCTTGCCAAAGATGTCGCAGACAGACACATTATTTATACCTGTACCTGAGAAGTACAGCGTGCTGCCTGCGGGGTTAGGATAAACCGATATTTCGTTGCCGGCAAAGAGATTAGTTGTACCTGCGGGTACCGGGCCATCTGTGACCATGAAGGGGCTCAGTGATGTGATGCCTGCGCGGGTCATGGTGTACATGCTGCCGCTGGTGCCTGCTGAGGATGCTGCGGTCAAATCCCATGCGCCTGACGTATAGTGGGACAGATATGCGCTTGTGCGGTTGAAACTATTGAGCTCCATGCCTGCACTCCACATGGCTATAAGTGTATAGTTGATACCGGTAGAAGCACTGCTGGCAACATGCCAAGTGGCATCTACAACAGATTCGGTAGCGGAAAGGAGCGTACCTGAAGTGCCGCTGGAGCGAACCCCGTTGACCACATTAACACTTACGTTGCCAGCTGCAGAGCCAGAATTGGCCGCAACAGCTACTGGCGCATAGTAGGTAAGCGTGCCTACTTCAAACGTATCTGTAGCGCCTGCAACAAGGTTCATGACCAGATTGCCGGTGCCATCGGTAATTACATAGCTGGATGAAGTGCCCCCTGTGATGATGCCGCCTGCCGATATATTGAGGTTGTTAGCACCCAGTTTTATGAGGCCATTGTCTAGGTTAAGCGTGCCGGTGACGGTGAGGGAAGTGCCAAGAGCGGCAGTAGCGAAAGAACTACCCGTTGTGATAGTGAGCCCGCTGAGTATAGCACTGCTTGCTTCGAACCTGATGGCACCTGTGAGGCTGCCGGCAGTGCCGATAACAAGGCCAGAGGTTCCTGAACCGGAAAGTGTTCCGATGCCGGAAGCTGCGATATCGGCACCTGTGCCCAATACGAGGGTGTTGCCGCCCAGTGATAATGAACCGGAAGAGAGCGTAAGCGTGCCATCGAGTGTGAGGTTAGTGCCAAGTGTAGCAGTGCTGCCTGAGCCACCTAAGCTGATGGTAAGATCATCAAGCATAGCGCCCCCGGATGCAAACCTGAGCGCACCTGTAAGGCTGCCGGAAGTATTGATAACCAGATCGGAGAATGCAGTGCCTGTAATGGTGCCGATACCGGAAGCGGAAACATTTGCGCCGGTGCCGAGTGTAAGCGTGTAGCCACTTAAAGCAAGCGTGCCTGAGGACAGCGTGAGCATGCCGCCGACAGTAACAGGGGTGGTAAGGGTAACTGTGCCGGGCACATCGACAGTAAGGCCAGCCAGGCCAGCGCCGGTGAGCTCAATACCTGAAGTAGAGGATGCTGTATAAACAACACTATAAGAGCTGCCAAGCGAAAGCATACCGCTGCCGCCTATACTGAGCGCACCACCGGAGCGGGTGATAAACGACCCGCTGCCTAATGTGAGGCTGCCCCCAGTGAGGCTGAGTGTGCCTGATGCAAGGTTAAGGTGATTGTTTACAATAATATCGGCAGCGGTAGACAGGCTTGTACCCAAAGACGTGAACCTGGCCGCCGTAATATCTCCGGTAAAAGTAAGACCGGAGGTGAGGCCCAGGGCAACACTATCGACCGTGATAATGCCCGAGCCAGCGAGACCGCCACCAGTGATGATCAATGCACTACCCGAAGTAGAGTTAATTGCGCCATCGACAGTGAGGGTTGACGACCCGGCAAAGGTCTGGTTAGTGGTTAGTGTAACCGTTATACCCGGAGGGATAATCACCACATCGGCGGTAAGCAGCGATGATGGTAGTACACCGCCCCATGTGAGCGCGGAATTAAAATTGCCGGATACAACTGCGGTGTATACCGTGGCGTTGGCCGCGAAGCCGCAAATGGCTGCAAAAATGATCGACAATGCCATTTTTCTTAAAGTAGTCATAACTCTCATAGTTTTTTAAGTTTAGTTTTTAAATTGTTCAACAAACACAGTAAGTAATATCATGCCAAGCGTGCATCAGCTTTTGTTATAAAAAGGTGAAAGGAATGAGTAGGCTATGCGCGAGTAACGTAATTGTAACGAATGAAATGCATAAAAACGCCCGGTTCCTTGAGCTAACCTTCGTTGTCGAAGGTGACGTGGGCGAGGTGATTGGAGTCTTTATAGTTATACGAAAAATCGTAGCGCTTGATCATTACACTGAGGTGCCTGTAAAAGCTGGAACCGTAGGTCTTAGCCATATCGAGGGAGCTGTTATTTATTATCGAGGAAGACTTTTTGTACCCTTACATAACCATGGGCGGTATCCCAATTATGGAGGAAGGAGCAGATAATGGTAACACCTTCATTGGGGGCAGCCACATTAATTTTCCCCGAGCAACCGGAACCGGTGAGAAGGGCAACAATTGCGATAAAAGGAAATATAGTCCTGTTCGTTTATATAATAATTTGCTATAGCCCTAGAATTTACGATAGCCGTAAAAGGCATGTTTTAGTTGATATGGCTGACAGTTGGGGAAATGCTAAAAAAAGGGGATTTTATGGGTAAAAGGCAAAAATGGTTAAGAGGTTAAATGGTTAAGAGGTTAAATGGGATAAAAAGTTAATGGGTTGGTGTGCATAATCGATATGCTATATATTTGTTGCCGGAAACGCCAGTTTGTCGGGAGCATATACCGTTTTATCTGGGGTGGGCTATAAACAATGGTGTTTTTTGGTATATTTACGCGGGGAAATTACTATATGTGTTTATATAGCGTGCGTGAGGAAAAAGAAATGTGCAACAAATACTAACATTTGCACCTATAGATGCGCCTATGAGTTCATACCCTTCCGCAGAAAGCCGGATGGGTATTTTATTGCCCGGAAGCTGAGAAAAAAAAGTTATCGTATTACTACAATTAAAAGATATTTATGAAGAAGAAAATTATTCTTTTGCCACTTGTTGGTTTATTGATTTTTGTAATTGGGACAGGTTATTCCGGCGGGCCGGGTGGCAGTGGCATTAATGGAACGGGTTCAACCGGTTCGTCGGGTTGTTCATGTCATAATGCATCCTCCACTTCCAGTACAACGGTTGTCGTAGAGTTATTGAGCGGTAGTACGCCAGTCACCACCTATACTCCGGGTGGCAGCTATAACATCCGCATAACCGGGACACAGACCAGTGGTTCGCTTACGCTGCCGAGGTTTGGTTTCCAGGTATCTGTAGTCAGAACCAGCGGTGCCGGTTCGGGCTCCGCAACTTTAGCCGGCACATTCGGTACTGCACCTAGTGGTACACGTGTCATTAGTGTTGCTGGTCTGAATATATTTGAACATTCCGGCGGTTCAATGGCAGCAACAACGGGTTCGGGTGGCTCTGGTACTACTTATGTGGCCACCATACCCTGGACAGCGCCATCGGCAGGTACGGGCAGCGTAGTGCTTTATGGCGTGGTGAATGCGGTAAACAACGCGAGTGGCGCTGATGCCGGCGACAAATGGAATACTGCCAGCCCTGTAACCATATGTGAAGCACTGCCTGCAATAGCGGGAACAACCTCCATGTGTGTAGGCACAACTACTACCCTTACCCATTCCGTGTCGGGAGGCACATGGAGCACAGTAGCAGGTACGGGATCGGTTTCGCTGGCAGCATCAGGCACTTCTGTGACGGTAACAGGCGTATCGGCCGGAACAGCGAGTGTATCTTATACTACGAGCTGCGGCGCGGTGGGTGTAACGGTAACGGTGCAGACCACACCTGCTGCCATAGGCGGCACGGCAAGTGTGTGCCAGGGATCGGGAACAACACTTACGAACAGCGTGGCTGGCGGCACATGGAGCACCACGCCGGGTACTGGCAGCGTAACCCTTTCGGGTTCGGGCACATCTATAACGGTGACCGGAACAACAGCGGGCAATGCAACAGTGAGTTATACCATAGGCAGTTGTGCAGTTACAAGAACAGTGACGGTAGTGCCGCTGCCATCGGCAGGAACGATTACGGGGCCAACAACAGCCTGTGTGGGATCGGGAGTGGGTTTATCTAATTCGACGAGCGGTGGCACATGGAGTGTAACGGGTTCAACAGGTACAGCAATCATCGGATCGACCGGGATCATTACCGGTGTGTCTGTAGGTGCTGTGTCAGTAACCTATGCTGTGACCAGCGGTGGCTGCAGCAATTTTACTACCAAACCAATGACGGTGAACGCCACCCCCGGCGCGAACAGCGGCACAGCGACATTGTGCGTAGGCGGAACAACAACTATAACGAATGGCACGGGCGGCGGCACATGGAGCGCATTTTCGGGTACGGGATCGGTAACGCTTACCCCTGCGGGAGCGAGCGTGACAGTGACGGGGCTGACAGCGGGCACGGCATCGCTGAGCTATACCATAGCGGGCTGCGCGGCAGCATCGGTGCTGACAGTGGACCCACTGCCTGCGGCAGGAACGATAACCGGCGGGCCTAATGTGTGCCTGGGCGGGAACATAACCCTGACCAACAGTGCCGCAAGCGGTACATGGAGCAGCAGCGCCAGCGGCACAGCGAGCGTAGCGGGAGCAGGATCAACAGCAACAGTAACGGGCGCGGCACTCGGCAGCGCTACTATTACCTTTACAGCAACGAGCGGAAGCTGCTCGAATACGACAACGAGGACAGTGACCGTGCAGCCAAACCCAAGTGCGATAACGGGGACGTTATCGGCATGTGTGGGTGCAGGCAGTGCACTATCAGCTACCCCATCGGGCGGCACCTGGAGCAGCAGCGCCAGCGGTGTGGCCAGTGTGGACGGATCGGGCAATGTGCTTGGGGTATCAGGCGGTGTAGCTACCATAACCTATACATTATCCACAGGCTGTTTCAGTACGGCCTCTTATACGGTGAACGCCCTGCCATCGGCGGGAACGATCACCGGACCGGGCATTGTGTGCGTAGGGGCAGATATTACGCATAGCAATACGGTAGCGGGCGGCACCTGGAGCAGCAGCGCCAGCGGCACAGCCGGCATAGTAGGCGCAGGCACCACAGCAACAGTATCGGGCGTTGCCGGCGGCACAGCCGTGATCAGCTATACAGTGACCAATGGCGCGGGATGTACGAACTCGGCAACAAAGAACATAACGGTGAACACCTCCCCTGCTGCAGTGACCGGCAGTGCGAATGTGTGCGTCGGGCAGACAACAGGACTTACGGGCTCGGGTACCGGCTCGTGGACGAGCAGCACGCCATCGGTAGCAGGCGTGACCTCGCCGGGCACAACTGCAACAGTAACCGGCCTTAGTACCGGCACATCAACAATTACTTTTACACTGGCATCCACAGGGTGCTCTACCACACGCGAAGTAACAGTGAACCCTATGCCTGGCGCAATCACCGGTACGGCAGGGCTGTGCGTGGGATCAACAACAACACTCAGTTCATCCCCATCAGGAGGAACATGGACGAGCAACAACCTGCCCGTAGCCACTGTCGGCTCAGCAGACGGTATTGTGACCGGTGTGACTGCGGGGACTTCGCAGATCTCATATACATTACCATCGGGCTGCAGAGTGACGAGGACCGTGACCGTACACGCTAATCCCGGTACTATAGGCGGCACTACATCTGTATGTGTGGGCGCTACCGGCACAGTGACCAACGTGACCCCAGGGGGCACATGGAGCAGCAGCGATGCAGGTACGGCGACAATAAACTCAACATCAGGATTGGTGAGCGGTATTGTTCCCGGTGCGGTGACCATTACTTATACACTGCCGATAACAGGCTGTACATCTACAAAGACAGTAAGCGTGAACACGGCCCCATCTGATTTCTCGGGCACGGGTGTATGCGTGGGCAGTACGCTGACGTTATCCAGTACGCCATCCGGCGGCACGTGGAGCAGCAGCAACCCAACGATAGCATCCATCAATGCATCGACAGGTGAAGTGACAGGCGGCACATCGGGCGTGGCCAATATCACTTATACAGCAGATGGCTGCACATTGGTGCGCCCGCAAACGGTACATGCAAACCCGGCAGCAATCTCGGGCTTCTCGGTGCTGTGCGAAGGTGCAACAATTACCATGACCAACCCATCTCCGGGTGGCACATGGAGCGCTACAGGCGGGGTATCGCTGGCAGCAGCGGGCTCATCGGCTACAGTTACCGGCGTATCGGCCGGTGCGGCAACAGTGAGCTATACATCTACCCATAGCTGCAGCGCGACAAAGACAATAACAGTGAATGCCAATCCTGGTGCGATAACCGGCCTTTCTACAGTATGTGAGGGCCAACTGATAGCGCTGGGCAACAGCGTATCGGGCGGAACATGGACAAGCGGTAACACAGCGAGGGCCACGATAGGGGCTACCTCGGGTGTGGTGACAGCGGTGAGCGCAGGTGCGGTGAACATCACTTATACATTGCCCGGCGGCTGTACCGCGACTAAAGTGATCACCGTGAACCCGATAGCGGCTATCACGGGACTAACTTCGTTGTGCGGCGGATCGACAACAACATTAAGCAATGCCGTGGGCGGCGGCACATGGAGCAGCAGCGACCTGGGGGTAGCTACAATAAATTCTACTTCAGGCCTGCTGAGTGCGCTGACCTCAGGAGAAACAGATATTACCTATTCATTGCCAAGCGGATGTAACACTACAATTACAGTAACCGTGATATCAGCGCCATCGCCTATTACCGGCACTGCAAGCGTATGCGCAGGGGCAACAACTACTTTATCATCGCCGGGTGGTGGTGCATGGACCAGCAGCGCTACGAGCGTAGCAACGGTGGGCTCGGCTACAGGCGAAGTGAGCGGATTGACACCGGGTACATCTACTATTATGTATTCATTAGGCACAGGCTGCACGGTTTCTGTTGTGGTTACCGTGAACCCTAACCCTGCTGCGATAGGCGGTGCAAGCACCGTGTGTGAAAGCTCATCGATAACACTGACGAACGCTAACGCCGGTGGTACATGGAGTGTAAGCGGATCGGCCAGCATAGCGGGCGCAGGCACAACTGCAACACTCACCGGTACCTCGGCCGGCGCGGCAGCAGTTACCTATACATTGCCTACAAGCTGCTTTATAACACATAGTGTGGTTATCAACCCGCTGCCTTCTGTTATCAGCGGTACATTAAGCGTGTGCCAGGGCAACACAACACCATTAGGTTCTACACCGGTAGGCGGCGTATGGAGCAGCAGCACCCCGAGTGTTGCCACCGCAGGCAGCTCATCGGGTATAGTAACAGGCATTAATGCCGGAATGGCCAATATCACTTACACCCAGGGCGGCTGCTCAAGGACAGCGCTTGTAACAGTAGACCCAACGCCGGCAGCTATATCAGGCGCAGGTGCGGTATGTGTGGGTTCAGGAATTACCCTGAGCACAACCCCTGCGGGCGGCACATGGGGCAGCTCATCAACTGGTGTTGCTGATATAGGCATTACTTCAGGCGCGGTAACGGGTATGGCAGCAGGCACAGCGGTAATCAGTTATGCTTCGCCGGCAGGTTGTTTGCGGACAAGGACAATTACTGTTAACGCATTGCCTGTGGTGGCTCCGATAACAGGTACGTTAGTTTTATGCGCAGGTGACAATGTGACGCTGGCAAGCACCACCGCAGGCGGTGTATGGAGCAGCAGCGGCATATCGGCAACTGTGAATTCTGCTACAGGTGTTGTAACGGGAGTAACAGCAGGCACAACGAATATTACTTATACCGTTACGGTGGATGGATGTACCAGCTATGTTACTACTGCGGTTAATGTAAGCATCTCCCCATCGCCTATTACAGGTGTGCTGAGCATCTGTAACGGAGCATCTACTGTGCTTTCGAATGCAAGTGGCTCGGGCTCATGGACAAGCAGCAATCCCGGGGTAGCAGGTGTGACCTCACCTGGTGATACTACTTTAGTAACGAGCCTTACACCAGGCACTTCAAACATTACTTTTACTTTGGCTGTTACAGGTTGCTCAACAACCGCTACGCTGACCGTGAACGCTATACCATTGCCCGGAGCCATATCAGGCCCTGCGGTAGTTTGTGTTGGTTCATCAGCTACGCTTACATCTACAGTAGGTGGTGGTGTGTGGAGCTCGACGGGCAGCGCGATAAGCATAGGCGCTACCAGTGGGGTAGTGAGCGGACTGAGCGCAGGCTCTGGTACGGTAACATATACAGTAACCAGTGGTGCAGGCTGTGTGAACCTGGCAACAAGGAGTATGAGCGTGGACACGATGCCGGTACCTGCACCAATAACGGGTGCTAACAATGTATGCGCAGGCGCAACAATAACACTGGCCAGTGCAACAGCGGGCGGCACATGGAGCAGCAGCAATTCTACCGCCACAGTGGGCTCTACAGGAATAGTGACAGGTGTGACCGCGGGAACGGATACGATACATTATACTGTTTCAAACTCGTGCGCTACAGCTACCACTTCTCATTATATAACCATCAACCCACTGCCGGTAGCGGGAACCATAGTAGGTACACCAACAGTATGCGTGGGCGCGACAACTATATTTACGAATGTGCTGGCTGGTGGTACATGGACCAGCAGTAACGCAGCCATTGCATCGGTAGCATCAACAGGTGTGGTAACGGGCGTAGCCGGTGGTGTGGCCACTATATCTTATACTACGACCAACGGCTGCGGTTCGGCACATGCAACACTGGCTGTAACTGTAACAGGCCTGCCACCCGCAGGAACCATAACAGGGCCGGACAGCGTGTGTGTAGGGCAATCGGTAGTGGTGAGCGGTACGGTGGCTGATGGTGTATGGACAACAGTAACGGGCAATGCCTTTGTGGACCTGTTTGGTAATTTGTCGGGTGTTATAGCCGGAACGGATACGCTGAAATATACTGTGTTTAATGCCTGTGGCTGGTCAACAGCTAAGCGGGTGATAACGGTAAGGCCGCACTCGGCATGTAATGTAGGTGTTCAGCCGGTGGCTGAGGCGCAGGGCAGCGTGAAGGTTTATCCTAACCCATCGAACGGTACATTTACGGTAGAGATACCCAGTATGAAGGGCGAAGCAAGCATAGTGATAACAGACGTGCTTGGCAAGATCATTGAAACAAGAACAATAAGGAATACAGAGAAAACGGTGTTCAACCTCAGTAACCTGGCGGCAGGAAGCTACCTGGTAAGGGTAAACATGGACGGCGGCAGCTACAGGCAGAAGGTGGTGATACACTAAGACCTGTAAGAAACCATATAAATCCGGGAACCGATAGCGAAAGCAGGGTTCCCGGATTTTTTTGCGCATATGGTAGCCTATGAGGATAGCGTTTTTTGTCTAAATTTGTATTCCGGAGAATAATAGCTACCTTTTCAAGCTGAATTGTTTACTTATACAACAAATTTTATGATATCAAGGTTTACCTTTTTATGTTTCCTGCTGTTTGCTGTTTCGGCAAAATGTGAAGCGCAGTATATATACACTTTTGCCGGCACAGGATTTGGTGCATCAACAGGCAGCGGTGGCTTTAGCGGAGACGGCGGACAGGCAAAAGCGGCAAGGCTGAATAGCTGCACAGGTGTGGGGTATGATGGGTTTGGCAATATCTATATAGCCGACCGCGCCAATAACAGAGTGCGCAAGATAGCCCCCAATGGCGTGATCAGCACCTTTGCCGGCAAGGATACGGCAGGGTATAGCGGCGACAATGGCGCAGCTACGGCAGCCAAGCTGAATAAACCATTCAGCGTAGTGGCGGATATAGCCGGGAACGTGTATATATCTGATGGAGGCAACCATGTGATACGCAAGGTGAACACAGCAGGTATGATAACTACCTACGCAGGTATAGGTATGCCGGGCAATGCAGGCGACCTGGGTCCCGCTACGGCAGCGATGCTCAATAATCCGCAGGGTATAGCTTTAGACACACTGGGCAACCTGTATATAGCAGATGCTGATAACCATGAGGTAAGGGAAGTATCGGGTGGAATGATATTCCGCGTGGCAGGAACCGGTACTAACGGGTATTCGGGAGATGGCGGTATGGCGATGGGCGCAAAGTTGTATTCGCCTGCAGCAGTAGCCATAGACCCGCTGGGGAATATTTACGTGGCCGATTATTATAACAATGCCGTGCGGAAGATAGATGCCAGCGGCATCATCACCACTTTTGCCGGAACTGGGGTAGCAGGATATGCCGGCGACGGCACCCCGGCTGCTAACGCAAAACTCCGTAACCCATCGGGTGTGGCGGTGTTTGGATTTGGCCCGGTATATATAGCAGACCAGGGCAATAATGTGGTGCGTGTGGTAAACAGCACAGGTATCATCACGAATTATGCAGGGAGCTATACGAACGGATATAGCGGCGACGGTGGATTTGCGGTATTATCGCAATTGAGCTCACCGAAAGGCATAGCGATAGATGCGCTGAACAGGCTGTTTATTGCTGACTATGACAACAATGTGATACGGGTGGTGAGTGCGAATACCGGGATAAATAATATATCTTCTGTCAGTGGTTTGAAGATATACCCTAATCCATCGAACGGGATAGTGACAATAGAAATGCCGGAAACCAATGGCAAGGCCACAGTATTGGTGACAGATATGCTGGGCCGTGTAGCTGACTTTCAGACAATTGATAACGGGGCTACGAAGGTTTCTGTAAAAGGGCTGGCTATGGGGAATTATGTAGTTAAGGTGGTTTCGGACAATGGGATATATATAGAGAAGATAGCAGTGCAATAAGAAACATTCCAAAGAAATTTAAAAATGCAGCAATTACACATTGCTGCATTTTTATTTATAGTGTTATCTGAATTTCTTATTCATGGGCATTACCTAATTACCTGCCGATTGCTTTACCTTTGGCACGATTATTCTAACAACTAAACTAAAATTTAAAACTATGGCACATACACTACCGGCACTACCATATGCACATGACGCACTGGAGCCGCACATAGACACAACGACCATGCAGATACACCATGGCAAACACCACCAGGCTTATGTGGACAACCTGAACAAGGCACTGGCGGGCACTGATGGTGAGAACAAAACACTTGAGGAGTTAATGGCCTCAATGTCTAAATACCCGGCCGCAGTAAGGAATAATGGTGGCGGGCATTATAACCACAGTTTATTCTGGTCGGTGCTGGGCCCGAATGCAGGCGGCACACCTACGGGTGCGCTGGCTGACGCTATTAATGCGGCCTTCGGCTCTTATGACGCACTGGTGGAGAAAATGAGCACTGCAGGTGCTACGCGCTTTGGCAGCGGATGGAGCTGGCTGATAGTGAAGGACGGCAAACTGGAAGTGTGCTCTACGCCCAACCAGGACAACCCACTGATGGACATAGCCGAAGTGAAAGGCCAGCCAATACTGGGCATAGACGTGTGGGAACACGCCTACTACCTGAAATACCAGAACCGCCG
>CAYSIG010000004.1:0-129290 GCA_964430995.1 uncultured Flavipsychrobacter sp. | reverse complement strand
TCACAAAGACCGACATCAGCGACCGCAAATTCCTGGGGCAATACAACTTCAACCAGTTCGACGATAACCAGGATGGCACCCACAATTTCTTCTACATGGCCAAAGACCCCGACCTCTTCACACAGAAACTGCTGCTGACCGTAGACCAGGAGCACATGAGGGTAAAAGGCATTTATATTGAGACCTTTAAAAAATCGGCTATAGACGAGGTCACACAGAAACTCTACTATTCACCCATGAAGAAGATACAGATACAATGGAATGAAAAGAAGGTCTTAGGCGACAAGAAACATACTGTGCAGGAATATGAGTTTATGAGATGACCAAAGAGGAATTCAGTAAAATAATACAATCCATACCCCACCAGCCGGGCTGCTATAAATATTTCAGTAAAGACCACGAGCTGCTATACGTGGGCAAGGCTAAAGACCTGCGCAAACGTGTTTCCTCTTACTTCAACAAGAACATAGAAAGTTTCAAGACACGCAAGCTGGTGTCTTTTATATGCGCCATTGAATTTACGGTTACCGAGTCAGAGCATGATGCTTTCCTGCTCGAGAATTCGCTGATAAAACACTACCAGCCCCGCTTCAACATTTCGCTCAAAGACGATAAGACCTACCCGTTCATAGTCATAAAAAAGGAACCTTTCCCCAGGGTATTCTTTACCCGCAAGATCATCAGGGATGGGTCTGAATACATTGGGCCCTTCACCGGCCTCATGCGGGTACGCGAACTGCTGGAGCTGGTAAAACAGAACATCCCGCTGCGCACCTGCAACCTCAACCTTACGGACAGCAACATTAAGAAAGGCAAGTTCAAGGTATGCCTCGAGTACCACCTGGGCAATTGCAAAGGCCCCTGCGAGGGCTTCCAGGATGAAGCGGACTACAAAGAAAAGCTGCAATGGGTGCGGCATGTGCTGAAGGGCAACATAGGCGATGTGATCAAAGACCTGAAGGCCGAAATGAATACCCATGCTGCGGAACTGCAGTTTGAAAAGGCGCAGATAGTAAAGAAAAAGATAGAGTCGCTGCAATCATACCAGCACAGGTCGGTGGTGGTAAACCCACGGCTGGAGAATGTGGACGTGGCCTGCATACTGGCCGACGACAACCACTTTTATGTAAACTACATGATGGTGACCAATGGCAGCGTGGTACACTCCAACACCTTGCAGATAGATAAAAAACTGGAGGAAGAAGAAGGCGATGTGCTATCGCTGGCGCTGGACAACCTGATGGAAAAATACCACAGCCAGGCCCGTGAGGTGATAGTACCCTGCCCCGTGAATGTGACAGACACCGGCATCAAAGTGACCATACCCAGGGCGGGTGATAAAAAGCACCTGCTGGACATGGCCGTGAAAAACGCGCAGATATTTATGCAGGAGATGCGCCGCAAAGCCACACTGCTGCTGGGCGAAAAAGCCAAAGAGGCCAATATGCTTGTGCTGGAGGAACTGCAGGAAGCCCTGCAACTAAGCGAGATACCCACGCATATCGAGTGCTTCGATAACTCCAACTTCCAGGGAGCGTACCCGGTGGCGGCAATGGTGCTCTTCCGCAACGGGCTGCCATCCAACAAGGAGTACCGCCATTTTCATATCAAGACCGTAGAGGGCATCAACGACTTTGCCAGCATGAGCGAGGTGGTGTACCGCAGGTATAAACGCCTGATGGACGATAAAGAACCGCTGCCCCAACTGGTGATAATAGACGGTGGCAAAGGCCAACTGGGCGCCGCGCTGGAAAGCATTGAAAAGCTGGGGCTTACCGGCAGAATGGCCCTGGTGGGGCTGGCAAAAAGAGAAGAATCCATCTTCTTTCCCGGCGATAGCGAGCCGCTGCAACTGCCCTACGACTCCCCTGCCCACCTGCTCATCCGCCGCATACGCGACGAGGTGCATAGGTTCGGCATCACCTTTCACCGGCAGATACGCAGCAAGGGCACCTTTAAGAACGAACTGGAAGAGATACCCGGCATAGGCGAAAACACC
This sequence comes from uncultured Flavipsychrobacter sp., assembly GCA_964430995.1. Lineage (GTDB taxonomy): Bacteria > Bacteroidota > Bacteroidia > Chitinophagales > Chitinophagaceae > Nemorincola. Next base: position 127,291 of record CAYSIG010000004.1, on the reverse strand, counting down.
GCCACCACCCTCCTCAAAGAATTCCGCTCGGTAAAGAATATAAAGGGACTTACAGAGCGCGAACTCACCAAAGCAATAGGCGCATCAAAAGCGCGGGTGGTGTGGGAATATTTTAATAAAGCATGATTCAGCCTTCGTTACAAGCCACCCAACGCCTCTCTCCCCACAAACCTTTCTTTGCCAAGCAAAAAACCTATGGCCCTGTTTACATTCTTCTCTATACTTTCTTCTCTTTTAAGATTGCTTATATACCTTACAATTTAGTGCTGTAAAGATGGGTTAAGGCTGTCGAAAACGGCTTTTGCTTTTTTATTTTCAGCCAGTGCTTTTACTAATTTGGGGTGAGGTTTTATGGCTCTGTCAGAGGTGTCAGGCTGCATGGTGATCTCAATAACCTCTCCTATTCGCTTTGGCGAGTTCTTTAGCATGGCCATATTAATATACAACCGCCACTCCCCGCTATACTTTACCAAGGTTTGTTTATATGTTTTGCCGTTCACCGCTCCGCATATCGGGAATTTGCCCTTATCCCTGCCCGCCTGCTCAAAAAGCTTACTTAACATGCGCTCCGGCACTGAAACATATGGATTAACGCCAATAATTTTTATTTCTGCGCTGAATTGGAACACCATTTTTTGAACTTAACCACGCAAATATAGAAAAACACAACGCTACCCATTGTGGTCGCATAGACTAACTGCCAAAGACGGTACTACCATTCAGCTTTACCATAGAGAATACTGAATGTCTAAGACTATTATCTGAAAATGAACTAAAAAAAATTTTATGTAAAATATTGATATTAAACAATATGTACATCGCATTTTAATTTTGCAAGCAATAACCAATCTATGAAAAACACAACGGTCCTTTTTCTCCTCACAATTCTTCTTACAGCTGCATTTGCTTCATCTGCCCAGCTGCCGTATACTTATGGTGTGGTTGCAGGGTATGACACCAGAGATGTATTGCCCATAAATGATTCCATAATGACGTCGACAAATTCTGTAGGTGGCACTAAGTACTATTTTTACAAAGTGCCTTCATTTCAGTTGCTACAGGTAACTACTGACAGAGGAGCATTCGATAAATACAAAGTACCCGCGTATGAAAATATCTATCGCCCTTTGACAGTTACATCTAATGATTCGCTTTGGACCGCTGTTAAATCTGAGACGTCACGGTCTGGACCATGGCTCATCAAAATTACCAACAATCTGACAGGGGAGCAATACGAAGTTGAAAAGCTGGAGTCGGACTACTCGGGTTTTCAGATGGGCTTCTGCGGTAATAACCGTTACTTTTATTATTCCACCTATTATGGGCTCAAGGTAATCCGTCTTGCTACTATGGAGGAGGTCTATTCCATAGGTAGTGCTGTTAATAATGTCCAGATTTCACCGGACGAAAAGATCCTGTTTGTTACCTATACAGACTATCAGAAGAAAAGAACTAATCTGCTGGTGCAAACAGATAACTGGCAGCTACTTACGAAAATCAACTTTGATTCCTACATCTATTTCCTTGGTAAAACCAATAAGTTTTTTCTTAAAAATAACTCAGAGTACCCGTGGAAAATCGTTGTGACGGTGTGGGACCTAAATAAAGTATATGAGCTGGCTGCCGCCAATAAGCTACAGGCAGAATACGGGTTGTATGATATTGCCTACGTTCCAACTTATGAAGACAGGGAACGTAAAGTTGTATCTAGTCCGAAGGGGAATTATGTGCTGGTGGGTAATGTATTGTACAATGCCAGGACTGCAGAATACCTTGGAGATATTCCGACACCCAATGTTTTCGGGTTGGAAATGGCCACTACATTCAGTGATGATGATAACTATTTGCGGGTGCACCTGCTGAAATATCGAGTTGATATGTCGAAGCTGGATATATTCCTGGATACACTTGGGTATAAGGAGTTGGCGCTGCCCTCATTCGATTCTACGCCAAAGGGTAAGCTTGCAGGCACTTACAATGGAGTTTTGGATAAGGCAAAAGATGATTTTATCAAAGCCAATTTCAGCAAAGAACTACAGAGTGACTTAGTACCGTCTTCCTTTCCGTCATACAGAAACGTAAGCTTTTCACCGAAGGAAAATAAACTATTTGCAGTACGGCATATAAAAGGACGTTTTGATCTGGGTTATTTCAACGGCAAGGGCGACAAATTCAAAAAGATATGCGATGTGCTGAGTTTTAAGAAGGCAGACAATGAAATTGGGTATCTGATATATGCAGGTTATAACAAGGACATGACCAGGGCTTTGTTGGTAACCCAGGAGAAATCTGAAGGGCCAACTATCAATGTAAAGCTGGTGGATCTTCAGAATGAAAAAGTAATCAGCGAACATGAAAAGTTGAGTGGTTATGAGTTAGGTTGCTTTTTTGCTGATGACGATCTGCGGAATATGTATTGTTTAAAGCTGGATACCATATTCAAGTTTAGTTTTGATGGGGAAAAACTAGGTTATGTAGTTACTGAGAACCTTGCTACATTGATGAGGAAGGTAAAAGATGTGCAGTATGACAACGGTAGTATCTGGGTGAGAACTACTGGGCCGGACTACACATTGTGTAAAATAAATCTTGCCACGGGAGCCAGGGAATTATCTTTTGTATGGCCCAAGGGTGTAGATAAATTGTTTGAATTCAATGAGAAAGACAAGGCATATAGAAAAGCTGAGGAAGCGAAAAATGAAGAGGAGCGGATACGCTCGGCTAATAAATTTGACGCTAAAAAGTATAAACAGAAGATAAAGCAGGAGCGGGCTGAAGCGAATAATAAGCTGATAAAGGCCATATACGATGCGGCGGCAAAGAACCCGGTTTATGAATCGTGCAGCGATTGTGGCGGCAAAGGAACCAACAGCTCATTCAGTATCAATTACACCAGAGAAGTGAGCGGTAGTTGGGGTTATTCCAGCAACTACTCCAATGTGACTACGATGAAGACCACTAATTCGAAATGTACTACCTGCAACGGTACCGGAAAGGCAGTTTGCCACAGAGCAGCGTGTTACAATATCAACGCAGCATCCATTAAGTAATCCATAACAACATGCTAAGCAGTAATTGGTTTACATTTTTTCAATCATAGCCTTATCACGGACAGGCGTTCCGCCCCTGTCGATTTCTCCCATGCGCGTAGCCGGGCACTTGGCAACATCAGGGAAGCGAAGTTGAAACAACAAACCAATTGAGGAAATACCCCTGCCAAATACATGTTCAAAAAAAATCCCTCAAAAACCACTCAAACCCTTGCCCCGCCTGCACATTAAAAACCATGTTGGTACAGTATCTGTACCGTCATGATACACCAACTGTACCATCATGTCATAAAAATTTTGCCCGCACCACCCCATTCCCGAACTTTACCTACTTAGCCCTCCGTAGCTTCAGCGAAAGAGGGATACCCGGAAAATTCAGGGTAAGTTCTTTGAAAGAATGTTTTGTGAACCATATGCTGTGGTAGGCATAGCCTAACCCACGTACCCCTGATCCTGAACTTGCCGAAAGGGTTGTTGATTTTCCGCTCCCGGATAAACAACTTGTGATTCATTATCTATTTGGGTATAATTATACCTTTGGGGAGTATAATTATACCTTTTCATGGTATATTTATACCTTTCAGGGTATAATTATACCCTTTTATACATCAACAAAAAAACGCACGTGGCTGCCCACAGCGCATTTCAGCCGCACCCACCCACGGTTTTTTACCCCAATCGGTCAAATCCCCGAAATTATACCCCACTATTTTGCCTTTGCTCCGCTTGATGCGTTGTTGATAAGAAGACAACACCGGTAATGACGAAAACCAGAGGTATTGCCCATACCATTACCCTACAGTAAAAGTCATACTGTTGTCAAAGTGTTTGTTCTCGCCGTACTGAACATAACCAAGCTGGTTAGTGCGCATCCGTGTCTTGCCGATAGTAAAATCCGGCGTATTGCAGTGTGTATGCCCATAGAGCCAGCAATCTGCACCAGAGGCTTCTATTAAGTCGTGCATTTCCACGGCAAATGCCTCATTCAGCACATCGTCTTTGTATTTTGGCGGGTAGTTCATCAGGGTGGGCACATGGTGTGTCAGCACTACTTTGTGTTTTGCCGTGCTGTTCTTCACAGCCTGCGCTACAAATTGTCTTGCCTGTGCGTGCAGTTGGTTGTATTCGGCCACACTAAACATCCCTTCCCTGCCTTGTATCATCTTAAAGTCGCTCATCACACGGTATATCTGCCACTCGTTTTCGGGGCTGATATGGCTCCAAAGAGTACTGCATACCAGGTCTGTATCGCCTAGGCTCACACAAGTGTTGTTCACCAGGAAGACATTATCCCTTACAGCCTCATGTACTGTGCCGCTTTTACCGGCTATATGCCCGTGATAGTACTCATGGTTGCCCGGTATCCAGTAAACAGCGTCGTAATGGCTTGACACATAGTCTAAGAAGTCATTGTGCTGCTCCTGCTGCGCAAACGGCATGATGTCGCCGCCCAGCAGCAATATATCTCCCTTTGCTGCAAGCGGGTATTTACTCATCCTGTTCCTGTTGCGCTCAAACTCCAGGTGCAGGTCAGAGCAATATTGCAGGGTAAGTGGCATTACTTCTTCTTTGGTCGTTTATATTTATCGTCGGTCAAAGATATGAGGAATGCCTCAAGGTCTGTTTTCTCCTGCTCCGTGAGGTTCAGTGGCTTTGCCAGCAGGGTATCCATATTTACGGGCGCTGCCACCACACGGTAGGGTTCGTTGTAATACTCTATCACTTCGCGCAGCGTGCGGAACATGCCATTATGCATATAAGGTGCAGTAACAGCCACATTGCGCAATCCCGGTACTTTGAATTTGCCGAGGTCGGCCATATCTTTACTAATGAGGTAGCGCCCTGAGTCATTGAACTTCCCACCATCAAACAGGCCTACGTTTCTGAATTCATCCGCGGTAAAATCGGGAGTAAAGTGGCAATCGAAGCACTTTGCTTTTTCCATGAACAGCACCCTGCCCCTTATCGCCGCCGGATCCAGCAACTTAGGATCGTCTTTTTCCATATAGCGGTCGAACGGGGAATCATCAGTTTCGAGTGTCCTTTCAAAAGAGGCGATGGCTATTTTCAGATTATCCTCTCCGGGTGAGGCATTGAATATCTTTTTAAACCGCTGCACGTATGCCGGGTTAGCGTTCAATCTCCTTACCACCTCGCTAATGGCCACATTCATTTCATTCTTATCCTCTATCGGAAACTTTACCTGGTCCTCAAGTGATGCCGCCCGTCCATCGTAAAACAAATACGGCCTGCCTGCAACATTGGTACATGAAGGTGCATTGCGCAGCCCTTTCTTTCCGCCTACCCCGCTACTGAAGGCAACGGTATCGGCAAAGGCATATTCAGGAATATGGCAGGAAGAACAACTGACTGTGCTATCAGCCGAGAGTATTTTCTCGAAAAACAACATTTCACCAAGCTGCTCCTTTGTCTTCGGCTCACCACGGAACGAGTGCCGGACCGCAGATGGAGGTGCAGGAAAAAAAGCACAGCAGAAAGCAACTATCCCACCCACCAGACCGGCAACAACAACCTTTCTCATTCCTGCAAAAGTATAACAAGATTTATTATCGGGCTTTTCACCTATCCTACTCTGTCTCCTGGCCCAGTTCCACCATTTCCGGCGCGTTCTTCCTTACATTAGCCATCCCCCCTTCCACGCTGGCCACGAAATGAAAGCCTTTTGACCTTAGGAATGAGGCCGCAATCATGGAGCGATAGCCACCGGCACAATATATGAGCCATTTATCAGTCTTCGTCAGGCTTTCATATTTTTCAGCCAGTTGGTTGAGTGGAATATGCGCAGAGCCAATTATGCGGTCTTTGGCCACTTCGCGCCTGTTGCGCACATCAAGCAGATTGTAGCGCTCATCATCAAGCAGGGTACGTATGTTGCCGCCTTCGAAAGTAAGTACCACTTCAAATTCCAGCCTTTCCCTGAACCATGTATGCATACCCCCCTCCAGGTAGCCCAATACCTTATCATAGCCTATACGGGCCAGCCTTTCTATAGCCTCCTTCTCTTTCCCCGGGTCGGCAACCAGCAGCAATTGCGCATCCGCATGTGTCAGAGTGCCAACCCAAACAGCGAAATCACCATTCAGCCCGATATTGATGGCCCCGGGAACAAACCCTGCAGAAAAATTAAGCGGATCCCTGGTATCAAGTACCACAGCGCCCTCATGCTGTAGTGCTTTAAATTGGTCAACCTTCAGGGCATTGGCACTGCTGCGCAGCACTTCATCATAACCGGACGCGCCAGACCTGTTTACAGCGGCATCGCGGAAAAAGTATGCCGGGATAACCGGAAGATCGGTTGTTACGGCATTGATGAAGGCCTCTTTATCATTTATCTTCAATGCGTAGTTAAACTCTTTCTGGTTACCAATAGTGGACTGCGATTCAGTGCCAATATTCTTACCACAGGCCGATCCTGCTCCATGCCCGGGAAATACGATAAGGTCATCGGGCAATGTTTTGATCTTGTTTTGCAGGGAATCGAACAATATGGCCGCCAGTTCTTCCTTCTTCAGGTTACCACTTAGCAGGTCGGGCCGCCCCACATCACCAATAAACAGGGTGTCGCCGGTAAAAACAGCGTGTTTTTTGCCTGCATCGTCATACAGTAAATAGCATGCAGATTCTATGGTATGGCCGGGTGTATGCAACACTTCTATGTAAGTTTTACCTAAATGCAGTTTTTCACCATCTTTAGCTATGTAGGCTTTATACCCGGGGACCGCATCAGGCCCAAAGACGATAGTGGCGCCTGTTTTATTGGCAAGGTCTATATGGCCTGAAACAAAGTCAGCATGAAAATGCGTCTCCAATACATATTTTATCGTTGCGCCTCTTTCATGGGCAAGGGCAACATATGGCTCCGGGTTCCTGAGCGGGTCAATAACAGCAGCTTCGCCTCCTGATTCAATATAATAGGCCGCATGAGCCAGACAATTTGTATACAGTTGCTTGATATACATGTGCTAATCATTTTTAGTATTACAAATAAACAGTAATTGGAGTGGACAGGACAGGATCATGATCATTCATTAAGATGATATTCGTCAGTATCCTGAACAATCAAGGGGAAGAATATATGAGTCATGAGAATAGTTTCCATTATTACTCATTAAATCCCCCTGTCCTAGACTGCTAACTGGACGATGATTTGTATCTTGCATCCTTATTATATTTTCGCAGGTCACATACTGAATTTTATGCTTGGTTGGTTAAAAAATAGGCCCGGATTCGTACTGTTGTTCATACTGGCATTTCTTTTCCTTGCAGGTGAAGGCGCAAGGATTATACAATATCCGCCAAGAACAACTCATATATGGCGGCAAAGCGACTGCCTTGCCTATACTAAAACATACTATCAGCGAGACCTTGGATTATTCAGCCCTACCGCATATAACCTGGCAGGGAAAGGCGGACGGGCGGCACTAAGCGAATTCCCCATTCTATACTATATCTCAGCAAAATTGTGCAAGTTCCTCGGATTTCATTACTGGATAATCAGGGGAGTGACGGTAATCTGCTTTATTCTGGGGCTTTATTATTTATTCCTGAGCAGCAGGCTATGGATAAAAGATACACTCCTGGCTGTTTTTTCGGTTGTGATACTGGCATCTACCCCATTTTATTTCTATTACGCCATAAATTATCTGCCCAATATTCCGGCAATCAGTTTTTCATTCGCGGGGCTATACCATATGCTTTGTTTCAGGCGAAGTGGGTCGAACCGGCAATTGGCGATAGGCACCTTTTTCTTTGTGATTGCAGCCCTTCTGAAACCCACCGATGGTGGACTGATCTGGCTTGCCTGTACAGCAGTACTGTTCACAGAATTCGTCATGACAAAAAGTGACCGAAAAAAACTAATACCTCTGTTCATCAGTTTTACGGCCGTCGCACTATGCACTTACTCGTGGTACCTGTTTGTGCGGCATTATAACGACCTCTATTTCCCAAATATGAACGCTCAGGGCATATACCCGGTCTGGAGTATGCCCCGTGAACAGGCCATGCATACATTCTTATCAAGATTTGATGAATGGTACTGGAAGAATTTCCAACATCTGTCCCTGCACCTGCTTTGGTTTGCGTTCACCATTATATACATAATCAGGTGGCGAAAACTAGACCGTTTTTTACGGTTGTTCACATTATGGCTTATCCTCGGTGTGCTGGCGTACAGTGCCCTTTGGCTCGACGCTTTCCTTATTCATGATTATTATGAGCTTATATATACAATACCCGTAGTCTTTATAAGTATTACAGTAATAGCATCATTTTCCGGACAATTCGCACAAATGAACGGGAAACTTCAGTATGCCACATACGCCTTGCTTCTGGCATTTATGACAATAAGTACCTATCATAACCAGGCCATACAACTTGAGAGATATGACGACAGCGGCATAAGCGTGAGCAATCCGGCCATATTTGAAGTGGAGCCATACCTGAGGAAAATCGGCATTTCTGAAATGGACAGCGTATTCTCTGTTCCAGATACTTCGCCCAACATCAGCCTGGCAGCTTTCGGCAATCCGGGTTACACGTCAGATTATTACAAAGGCTTGTTCACAGTACCATTTTGCCGTGAACATGGCATAAAATATATGATCATTGCCGACCAGAATTATATTGACAAACCTGAATATAAACCCTATACAACGAAACTTATCGGTGAATTCAAAGGGATATCAATATATGACATCAGTCAGCCAATCGGCCAGTGATGTTTTAAATAGCCAAACCCCGGTTTCATTATGAGAATAGCAACCATCATTCTTATACTAATCGCTTTTTCTTCCTCAGGCCAATCAAAGAGGCCTATTATATTAGGCGAGGCCCATGAAATAATATCGGGGCAATTGTCGGAAACGCGCACTTTGAATATTTACCTTCCTGAAGGTTACAACAGTGCAGACACTGCTAGGTACCCGGTCATCTACCTGCTGGATGGCGGTTTAGATGAAGACTTCATTCATGTGGTGGGCCTGGTGCAGTTCAATAGTTTCCCGTGGGTAGCCAGGGTACCACGCTCCATAGTAGTAGGTATTACAAATACAAACAGGGAACGGGATATGACCTACCCTACAGCCGTAAAAGCCGACAAAATTAAATTCCCATCCACAGGTGGCTCAGAAAAATTCATCGCCTTTATTGAAAAAGAAGTCCAGCCATATATAAATAAAACCTTCAGGACTAATGGCTCAAAAACCATTATAGGCGAGTCACTGGGCGGGTTATTGGCCACCGAGGTACTGCTTGCAAAACCCTACCTGTTTGACAGGTATATAATTATCAGCCCAAGCCTGTGGTGGGATAACGGCTCGCTGCTGAACAGGATTGTGAAGATACAGCCAAAGGTCAAAACCCACATATATATAGGCGTGGGCAAAGAAGGTCTGACACCCGGAGAGCAGCCACATGTAATGGAGGTGGACGCCAACCTGCTGCATGATAAAATTAAAAAACTCACTAATGAGCATATCCACCTATTTTTCGATTACCTGCCGGAGGAGAATCATGCAACCGTAGCGCACCAGGCAGTATTCAATGCATTCAGGCTACTCTACCCGTCTGCCGTCAAAAACTAGCACATTACATATGTACTGATGTTAAAAAACTCAATAAAGCAAGAATATATCAACTCTTAACAATTAGGTAATATTCGGGTAACATTCTGATAATTTAGCGGTAATGTATTGGTAACATTACGATTCTAATATTGCCAAAACATTAAACAATCGTGAAGAAATTATTACTTTATTGTTTCCTCGGCCCATTAAGTGCTTTCGCTCAAACTGATTCCATCAAGTCTGAAGCTCCTAAAAAGACGCCCTGGTATGAGAGTTTTGCCATACGTGGTTACATGCAAGTGCGCTATAACCGCCTGCTGGAAACCAATGAAAAATTAAAAAACGAACAGGGCGATAAGTCATGGGGAGAACATGGCGGACTGTTTATCAGGCGGATGCGCATTATTTTATATGGGCAAATCCACAAACAGGTGTATTTTTATATACAGCCCGATTTTGGCAGTAGCGCTTCATCAACAGGGCTGCACTTCGGTCAGTTGCGCGATGCATATGTGGATGTAGGTTTTGATAAAAAGAACGAATTCAGGATAAGGCTGGGGCAAAGTAAGGTGCCCTATGGCTTTGAAAATATGCAATCGAGCCAAAACCGCCTGCCACTGGACCGTAATGACGCCCTTAACAGTGCCGTAAGCAATGAGCGGGACATGGGCGCATTCTTATATTGGGCGCCGGCAGAAACAAGAAAACTCTATACGCACCTGGTAAATGACGGATTGAAAGGATCAGGCGACTATGGCGTGGTGGGCTTTGGCGTCTATAACGGTCAAACAGCAAACAAACCTGAGCTGAACAATGCCCTGCACATGGTTGGCCGAATATCCTACCCGATAAAAATAGGCAAACAGATAATAGAACCCGGTATTCAGGCTTATACAGGACACTTTGTACTGCCCACCGACCAATTATCGACCGGCGTAAAAGTAAGGGGTGACCGCAGTTACCTGGACCAGCGCGCCGCTGCTACTTTCGTACTGTTCCCACAGCCATTCGGCATACAGGCTGAGTATAATATAGGTAAAGGGCCGGAATTCAATAAGATAACTGACTCAATAGAGGTACAGGACTTACAGGGTGGTTATGTTACCCTTACATACCTGTTGAAGTATAAAAAACAGGTAATCATGCCCTTTTTCAGGGGGCATATCTACTCAGGTGGCAAAAAACATGAGCTTGATGCCCGCAGTTACGACGTAACGGAATATGAGATAGGCATAGAGTGGCAGCCATTCAAGAATTTCGAGCTTACCACAATGTATACTATAAGCGAAAGGCGTTTTGAAGATTTTAAGACACAGAACAATCTGCAGAACGGCAGCCTGCTGAGGATACAAGGGCAGTTGAATTTTTAATATTCTGTAGAAAACACTCGCAGAGGGCTGGCTTTGCCGGCCCTCTCTTTTTATATATTTCCGGATGACGCATAATGCTCGGTGCAAAAACACACAACAAACTGTGAAAAGCGTCTTTATTTGCTATAAAACAATCGTACAAGTCCGTCAAATTCCCTACAATCCCCTAATTTTGCAACCCGAAACGCACGCTTATTAAAGCTGGCGGAACAATATTTATACATTTTTTACTAAATGAAAGATTTCTCATACGTAACCGGCCCTGACCCGGTATATATTGAATCACTTTACAATGAGTTTGTGAATGACCCCGCGACCGTGGACCCTGAATGGAAGAAATTTTTTGAGGGGTTTGATTTTGCAGTAAGTACGACAGCAAACGGACAAGCAGAACCCGGCAAAACTATAGTAAACAGCGATCATTTAGCCAAAGAGATTGGTGTTTTTGAGCTGATACGGGCGTACCGCAAACGCGGCCATCTGGCTTCTACAACTAACCCTATACGTGCACGGAAGAACCGCCACCCGCAATTGGAACTGGAGCGTTTTAATCTGACCGATGCAGACCTGAACACTACCTTCTTTGCAGGTCGATTTGTAGGCGCGAAAGATGCCCCGCTGAAAGAGATCATTGCAAAACTGCAGAAAATATACACTGGCAACATTGGCATCGAATATACCTATATTGTGGATGCGGTAAAGTGCCATTGGGTGCAGAAGAATTTTGAGGAGGCCATGAGAAAGCCTCTATCAATAAATGAGCGGAAACGCATATTGGAAAAGCTGAACGAAGGGGTAATATTCGAGAAATTCCTGAACACTAAATTCATAGGCCAGAAACGTTTCGGGCTGGAAGGCGGCGAAACCACCATCCCGGCGCTCGACACAATTATCAATGGCGCGGCTGATGCGGGAGTAGAGGAAGTGGTGATAGGCATGGCACACCGTGGCAGGCTGAACATTCTCGCCAATATACTGGGCAAAACTTACGAGCAGATATTCTCTGAGTTTGAAGGACACATGCCCGAGGATATGACCATGGGCAGCGGTGATGTGAAATACCATCTCGGCTTCCAGAGCGACATAATCACTCCAAGCGGGAAAGTCATCAATGTGCAGCTAACACCTAATCCATCACATCTGGAGGCTGTAAATCCAATTGTAGAAGGTTTTGCACGAGCCAAAGCAGATACGCTATATAATAACGAATACGATAAAGTGCTCCCTATCCTCATTCATGGCGATGCGGCTATTGCCGGGCAGGGTGTAGGGTATGAGCTGTTGCAGATGTCAAACCTGGAAGGCTACCACACAGGTGGCACTATCCATTATGTCATCAATAACCAGATAGGATTCACCACCGATTTTGACGATGCCCGCTCGGCTGACTACTGCACCAGTATGGCATCTATGCTGCATGCCCCGGTATTGCACGTGAACGGGGACGATGCCGAGGCGGTGGTGAAATGCGCCACGCTGGCAATTGCATACCGCCAACAGTTCAATGAAGATATTTTCATTGATATGGTCTGCTACCGCAAGCATGGCCATAACGAAGGTGATGAACCGAAATTCACACAACCGCAATTGTACTCCCTTATAGACAAGCACCCTAACCCACGCGAGGTATATACAAAATACCTTTTGCAGCATGGCGAATCGGACGCACAGGACCTTGCAAAGGAAATGGAAGCGCAATTCTGGGCAGAGCTGCAACAGCGACTTGACGAGGCAAAGCAGAAACCCCTACCCTACACCTATCAGAAGCCTGAATTATGGTGGCAGGAGCTGCGCAAGGCCAAGGATGAGGATTTCACCATTTCACCGGTCACGGCTATAACAGAAGACCATTTCAAACAATTGTTTGGCGCGCTCATGCAATGGCCGGAAGGCTTCAGCCCCCTGCGCAAAGTAGAAAAGCTGATACAGGATAAAATAAAACTGTTTGAAACCGAAGGGAAAGTGGACTGGGCTACAGGCGAGTTGCTGGCCTATGCCAGCCTGCTGGCGGCAGGCAATGAAGTGCGCCTCAGTGGCGAAGACGTGAAGCGTGGTACGTTCTCCCACCGCCACGCAGTGATATACGATCAGCATAACAACGCACCCCACAACCGCCTGAGTAATCTGGGCGGGGAACAAGGAACAATGCATATCTACAATTCGCTGCTAAGCGAATTCGCTGTGCTGGGTTTTGAATATGGCTATGCTATGGCAAACCCCAACAACCTGGTGATATGGGAAGCGCAATATGGCGACTTTGCCAACGGCGCGCAAACTATCATTGATCAATATATAGTAAGCGCCGAGCAAAAGTGGACGAATATGAACGGACTGGTGCTGCTGCTGCCCCACGGCTACGAAGGCGGCGGACCAGAGCATTCCAGCGCCCGTCTGGAGCGTTTCCTGCAAATGTGCGCGGAGAATAATATAGTAGTTACAAATATTACCACCGCAGCCAATTTCTTCCATGCGCTGCGCAGACAGCTTACCTGGCAGTTCCGCAAACCATTGATTAATTTCTCACCCAAGGCCAACCTCCGCCATGCGCGCTCTTATTCGCCTATGGCAGAGTTCACTTCCGGTGGCTTTAAAGAAGTGATTGATGACGAAAGCATTACAAAGGCCGTGAAGGTAAAACGGGTGCTGCTGTGCACAGGAAAGATGTATTTTGACCTGAGCGAACGGCAGATAGCTACAAAACGAGAAGATGTAGCCGTTGTGCGGCTTGAGCAGATATACCCCTTGCCGCAGCAGCAATTGAATGAACTACGTGATAAATACAAGAAAGCTGAATGGGTTTGGGTGCAAGAAGAACCCCGCAATATGGGCGCTTTATCATTCCTGAACATGAACCTTACAGATTTCGCAATCAGGTATATCAGCAGGCCGGCAAGCGCATCTACTGCCACGGGTTTTGCAAAGAAACATGCTATAGAACAGCAACAGCTTGTAGATGAAGCCTTTGCATAAATTTGAAATATATTATTTCGCAGGTTTTTTCTCCCTATGGAATACGTATTTTGGTATCTTTACGTCGGTTTATAAAACACTTTTACAATAATACATTATTAGTTCATGGAAGATTTGAAAGTAACGCTGAAACAGCAGATAATAGATTCGCTGAACCTGCAGGGAATGAAACCTGAGGATATTGATGACAATGCCCCCCTGTTTGGCGACGGCCTCGGGCTGGACAGCATTGACTCCCTTGAACTAATGGTATTGCTGGAACGTAACTACGGTATCAAAATTGAAGATGCCCGTGAAGGCCGCAAGATACTGACCTCCGTCCAGACGATGGCAGAATACATTCAGCAAAACAAAAAATAGTGCCCCTTCATGGCGGAAAGAGTTGTTGTAACCGGGATTGGGATCATATCCGCATTAGGCACCGGCATTAAATCGCATATTGCCGCACTGCGCAATACCCATACAGGGGTAAGGCCTATTTCTATTTTAAAATCGGTGCATTCGCATGAATTTGTGCTGGGCGAGATACGCATGACCAATGACGAACTCTCAGCTTACATTGGCTTACCAGTTGGCGACAATGGCCATACACGCACCGCGCTGCTTTCGCTGGCAGCAATGAAAGACCTGCTGGAAGGAACAAGCATAGACCTGCTGCGCGCCGAACCTTTTGCTTTTATCAACGCCAATACCGTGGGCGGCATGAGCAAGATGGAAGACATTTACGCAGATGTGCTTAAAGAGGACACCAAAAAAGAAAACATCAAATACATAGATACCCTCGACTGTGCCGAAAGCACGGAAAGGGTAACGGATTTTTATAAACTCAACCCATTCTGCGCCACTATCAGTACGGCATGTTCATCTTCATCAAATTCGTTCCTGCTTGGGGCGCGCATGATAAAGCAAGGCATAGTAAAGAGGGCAGTATGCGGTGGCGGCGACGCCTTAAGCAGGTTTACCCTTAATGGTTTTTACAGCCTCAAGAATGTAGATAAAAATCCATGCAAACCATTTGACCAGAACAGAAATGGCCTGAACCTGGGCGAGGCTGCGGGCTTTTGCCTGCTTGAAGCAGAATCTGTGGCAAAGGCAAGGGGGGCGAACATTATCGCTGTACTCAGCGGCTACGCCAACACCAACGATGCCTATCACCCAACGGCACCATCGCCTACCGGCGAAGGCGCATACCGCACCATGCAGGAAGCCCTGAACATGGCAGGCCTGCAACCCGCAGACATCAGCTATATAAACGCACATGGCACTGCCACACAGAATAACGATGCCGCTGAAGGTCAGGCATTGCAGAAGCTATTTGGTACGCAGCCGCCGCCATTCAGTTCTACAAAACCTTATACCGGCCATACCCTGGCCGCTGCCGGAGTAGTGGAAGCAGTTTTCAGTATGCTGGCATTGCAGGAACGGATAATCATACCCAACCTTAACTTTGAAACCCGCATGGAAGAACTGGAGATACAACCTACCACCACACTGGTAGAAAATGCCGACCTGCGGCATGTGCTCAGCAATTCGTTCGGGTTTGGGGGCAGTAATGTTTCACTTATATTCAGTAAGCCATAAGAAATGACGCAACCACTCTACATCATATCGGCTTGCACCATATCAGCACAGCACACCTATGACCGGGAAAATTTCCTTAAACCCGTAATGAGCTGTGATGACGGCCGGTTGTTTGTCATTGACCCGGATTACACTAAATACATCAACCCAGTAGCCATCAGGCGCATGAGCCGTATGCTGAAACGTGGCATATCGGCCGGTATGCGCAGCCTTGCAGACGCCGGGGTAACGACACCCGATGGCATTATCGTAGGCACATCAAGGGGCAGTGTCACTGACATGGAGATATTCCTGCACCAGTTGATAGAACTGGAAGAGCAGGCGCTGAACCCCGCAGGTTTCATACAATCTACCTACAACTCTGTTAACGGCTGGCTGGCGATGTTATCAAAATGCACCGGCTATAACCAGACCTATGTTCATCGTGGCTTCACATTGGAGTTGTGCCTATTTGATGCCCAACTGACCCTGGCTGAAGCGACAGGAAAACAAAACCTGCTCGTTGGCGCTTTTGATGAACTGACTCCGGAATACGTAACCATCCGCAGGAAGATAGGCTATTATAAGCAGGACATACCTAACAACCTGCACCTGCTGGAGCATAACGATACCCCGGGTGCAATAGGCGGAGAGGGGGCTCATTTCTTTACCGTTAGCAATGATTCTGCCCAGGCGACAAGCGTTATGCGGTCTGTGTCTATGCTGCATAACCCAACAATCAAAGAACTTCAATCAGGTATCGCTAACATACTGGCACAGAACAATATAAGCATAAGCGATATTGACGTGCTGGTATGCGGCATGAATGGCGATAGCGGCGTAAATCATCTCATAAACCCGGTAATAGCAGATTGCCCGCAGCACACCACAATAGCCGCCTTCAAGCACCTGAGCGGGGAATATGACACCGCCGCCGGGTTCGGGCTTTGGCTTGCCGACCACCTTTGCCGCACACAATCAGTTCCTCAGAAAGTAGTTTACCGACAAGGATCAAATACATCCATCAGGAACATTCTTTTATTTAATGTGACTATTATGGGTAATGCCACACTTATGCTGGTAACATCCCTTGATTAGCATACCTCCTCATTTCATTTCCATGCAATAGTCGCATATCCCCCATACACGGTGATAAGTGGCATCGAATGATATTTGTATTTTTAGCGGATAAAACTATTTACACACACTCAGATGAATACCACAACTGAAGAATTTAACCGTGAATTTGACAGCATCCGGCCCCAACTAAAGTCTTACATCCTGCGCATTACCGCAAGCAGGGCAGATGCCGAAGATATAGTACATGACACCTACCTGAAAGCCTTTGAAAAACTGGAGAGTTTCAAAGGCGAATCATCGCTGAAGACCTGGCTTTTTGCAATAGCGGTTAACCTCGCCAAGGATAACCTGAGGGCGCAAAGGCGCTGGACAGAACAGGTGACCGATATATGTAAAGAGGCCGCTCTTGGCAATCAACAGTTTTTCGCCGAAGCCATGCAAATACGAAGCACGTCTCCACAAGGGGCATTCGAAATAAAGGAGCATATCGCGTTCTGTTTCACCTGCATATCAAAATCCCTGCCACTGGAACAGCAGACTTGCCTGTTGCTGAAAGAAGCATACGATTTCAAAGTTGCAGAAATTGCCATAATAATGGACATTACCGAGGCAATGATAAAATATTACCTGCATACAGGCAGGTCGAAAATGATACAGGTATTTGACGGCAGGTGTGCACTGATAAACCAGGAAGGTATTTGCCACCAATGCTCGGAACTGAATGGTATTTTTAATCCAAAGCAGAAGTTGCAGGAAGAACTGGTAAAAATAGATATGGCCCGGGAGGCAGCAACCGGGGAAAAGGAGCACCTTTTTGACTTACGGATGCAGGTGGTAAAAGGAATTGACCCATTTGAATCAGGTGCGGCAGAACTACAACTACATCATTTAGAACACAATAGACATGTAATGGAAAAATATTTAGAAAAAGCTGCCGGATAGCCTATCATTTCGTCGCTGTCATTCGTCGAAACTGGTAAAGGGATGAAATATCTAATCACAATTGCAGCAATCATGACAGCGACTTTTACTACGGCACAAGGCCAGGCCTCGACCACAAAAAAGACATTCAGCCGCGAAACATCGGTGGAACAGAGCATTAAAGCCGATGCGGCCATAATATGGGCGCTGCTTACCAACGCCTTGGACTACCCCAGATGGAACAGCACCATTATATCTATCGACGGCAAAATTGCCAAGGGTGAAAAAATAAGGGTCCGGTCTGTACTCGACCCCAAACGTACCTTCAAATTGAAAGTAAAAGAAATGGAACCTGGCAAACGTATGGTGTGGGGCGACGGAAAAGGCCAGCGCACCTATACCTTAACAAAAGCAGGTGAAAACATTATATTTGCTATGAGCGAAAAAATTGGCGGAATCATGTTTCCCATGTACGCGAAATACATTCCGCCATTTGACAAGTCGTTTGAGCAGTTTGCCGCAGACCTGAAAAAAGAAGCAGAACTAATTCAGAACACAAAAAAGTAAACGATGGAAAAAGGCACAAAAGAAAATCCATGGAAACTGAAAACCCCACCGGGCACATCTGATTATGAGATGTATAAAGACACCAAAGATGGTAAGGACGTAATAGTGTGTGTAGTGGGCAAAACCACCCTACTCTATGACCACCGCTGCATAAAAGACCTGCATACCATGCTGAAAAAACATGGCGACTGGATGGAACTGGGCAGCGCAGATGAGCAAAAGCCCGCGAAAGAAGGTACCGTAGAAGCATGGGGGCGCAGTGAGAGCAACCCGGTCGGCGGCTGGTATGGCTTGAAGAAGGGCCTGCGGGGCAGGTTCGGCATGTATGTGCCACCATTGATGGAAATACTGGGACTCGCCGAACTGACCCATGAGGCCAAGGGGAACAAAATGAGGGCGAAGTAGCGATTAGCTATACAGCGCATACATCGCCGGCATGCGGAATGCACAACCCGGCCAACGCCATTTGTTGTTCATTCAGTTGGGCTAAAAATGCATCGATGTATTGGCGTGTTTCTTTCTTAAATGCCGGCACGAGCGATTTATAATATTCAATGCCCTCCTGCAGATTGGCCTTGAATGAATCAAGATACTTGGTCTGTTTGGCGTTCACATTGTCCATGCCTTTTTCAACTGTCTTCTTCAGGTAGTCTATATACAACTGCGCTTCGTTAACAAACATATTAGGCCGGGGCAGTGAATTGAGCAGGTTCATCCGCCCATAAATATGACCTACCATCTGGCTAAGGGAGAATATACCGGAGAAATAAGCCAGGTTAGGCCCGGGGCATATTGTCACTGCAGTTAAGTTATGGGCCACAGGTATCTTGTCTTTCAGCAACACCGACACACCCAATCCCTCGCATAGGCAGTCTTTCTCAATGATAGTTTCCAGTTCGGCCTTATACCGTTCTTCCGAAAGGTGCTTTTCCTCCAGTTGCTTAATTTTCAGATCCTGGTATTGGCGCGATGCCGTGCAGATAGGTTCTTCTGTAAACTCGGTATCGGTAGCCAGGAATTTTTTATAGCATGGGCTGCCGGGCCTGTTCTTCAGTATGCGCGCATTGCGCTGC
Source organism: uncultured Flavipsychrobacter sp. (assembly GCA_964430995.1). GTDB lineage: Bacteria > Bacteroidota > Bacteroidia > Chitinophagales > Chitinophagaceae > Nemorincola. The sequence continues at coordinate 108,113 of CAYSIG010000004.1, read as the reverse complement.
TGCTCGGCTGTACTCTTCCTGAAGTTGTTGAATGGCACACCAAGCGGGCTTGCGTTACTTAAAAAATAGTCCTCCTTTTTCGCAGTGGCCAGTTGCTGCAATGTATTTTCTTCCACATTGGTTACCTCCGGCACCAGCAGAAAGGGACTACCCCACCCGGTTCCATCCATGCCATAATACTCCATCAGGAATTCATTTTCGTTGGCTGTGCCTATACCTCCTTGCACCGTAATTCCTAGATGAGGCTGACTTTTGAAGCCCATTCCTTTTGCCAATAATGCCGTTTGGCATAATGAGTACAACTCCTGTTCAAGCCCGGCACGCTTCTGTTTGAACTCTTCGAGGATAGGCCCCAAAAGCATCCCCTCGGTAGGAAATGCGTGGCCACCGCAATTCAGGCCCGACTCTATACGAAACTCCGATACCCAAACACCTTTCTTTGCCAATAATTTGCCCTGTATCAGTGCCGACCGGAAGTCACTCACTTTCAGTATTACCTTCTTCTTCAGTTGCCCGTTGCTATCCGGCAGAAAGTCTTTAAATGATTCAATGTAATTGTACAGTCGCGGGTTATAGCCGGCAGAGAACACTACCGATGAACTCAATTCACTATTGGCAAAGCCCCGCAAGGCAGACATGGCATCCGCGTATTCAGCCGGCAACAGTTTACCATCCGCATCATACCCCAGTTTATCCACCTTCGACATGATATTGACATCTATACTCCCGGCAGTTATCAATTGCCTCAATTGCTCCTGCAAAGTTGTTTTTTGTGCCCCATCCTCCAGCTTCTTCATCTGCAGGTATAACTGTTTCACATGCGATAAGTCAGGTAGCATCTCAAAATATTGCACAATATCATTGCCAGGCTGGAAGGGTTGCGTACGCAATTCAGCCACCTGCTTATTCACTATCTTATTAAGCAGGTTCAAATAAGCTGTAATGCGTTTACCCCGAAAATCATCCTCCTTTATAGTTATGGGTGTATATTCCTCACCGCTACGCAGTGCGTGGTACGCCCTCATTTTCTCTACCAGTTCATCCTCAATGATGGATACCACAGAGGATATTCCAAAACGGGCAACCTTGAGTGGTGTATCAATAGAATAACTTAATCCGAGAACAGGAATATGGAATGTGTGGCGGTCGGCTTTATTTATACGCATTATAGAACTTTAAGTAAAAACTTACCGAAGTTCCGGGTATTTGAGGTGGATAATTATGACCGTAGTCATTTACCCCGATTTTTAACTTAAAAACAGGTAACGGGTGTCAGAACAGCAAAAAAAGCTGATAGATATGAAGACCGGCAGGCCCGCATATACGAATACAAAGCTCCTACTTTCCTCAACAAGGCGATATAAACCACCCGCCCCGCTATAAGCGAGGAAATTGCTGAAAAGGAAAGTAGAAGCCTTGTAATGCTTTAGATAAGACTACAGCGGTGTTACATTGGCTGCCTGGGCGCCTTTGGGACCATCTTCCATGTCGAATTCGACCTGCTGCCCTTCTTTCAGCGCTTTAAATCCTGTGGACTTAATAGCTGAAAAGTGAACGAAGACATCTTTGCCATTATCTGCGGTGATAAAACCAAAACCTTTGGCATCATTAAACCATTTTACTTTACCTGTTGTTCTTGACATAAACTATTTTATATTTTGCAAATTTATTAAAATTTTCAAATCTACCTATCTGTCTTTACTTCATTTACGGTTCTTAGGGCAAGTTTTTCTGCCGGGGTGAGCGGTTGCACCCAGGAATTGTCGTACGGAACGAAACAAGGGGCCTTAATTACCTCCTCCGCACCAATCTTCGCATCCATATATCCGGCCAGCAATTTGTACGCTTCCTTGTTTTCCTGCTGCAAGATAAGCAATGCCGCGTTCGATCCCGCTTTTACTGCTATAGGCACCCCTCCACCCAGTTCGGCCCAGTGGCCACCCAATATCATGTTCTTTACCGGGGTACGGTAATGTGCTATCTTGTTCTGCATATTGGCCCGTCCCGGCTTGGCGCCCATCATGGTACCATTCTTATTCCCGGTATACCGGTGATGGGTCACCGGGGTGGCCACATCGTAGAACAAAATATGTTTCCTGAGGTCGGGCACAAGGCGCTCCTCTACCCTTCTTATCAGCACCTCGGCTATTTCGTGCTTCAGCTTATTGTATTCTTCATTACGCACATAGTTCCCGTCTTTATCTACCTGCGTATGCCAGTTGTCCTTATAATTCATATACGCGGGCATAAAGATAACCAGCGTACCCATTCCCTCCGGTGCCAGAGATTTATCTCTCAGCGATGGGGGCAATATGATCAGTTCTGTGCGCTCGGGGTCGCCGCTCATATGCTCGCTGCGTGGTATGGCCTCGCTGCCCAGATGAATAGCCTCTTCCTCCAGGCCAAGGTCTTCTGTAGGGCAATCAAGAGCAATAGACAGCGTAACCGATGAACTGTAAATCTCTGCGGCTCTAAGTTTTTCTTTCATCTTAGCAGGTATCATGTCCTCCGGCAGCATTCTTTCATAAAGCGTCTCAATATCACAGGTGGGCACTACATACTTGCTATGTACCTCATATTCTGTTCCGCGGCATTCAAATTTTACCCCTTTGGCGGTTTTCCCGTCCAGCAATATCTGTTTTACGCGGCATTTATAGTAAATGTCATTCTTATAATACTTCACCACATGTTCCAGCCAGTGCGGTATGGCTTGCCCACCACCCTTTGGCGGGCTCTGAAAATCACCGTAGTATGCCCAGCCGATAGGCACCAGGCAGGACAACAGGCTGCTGTCCGATGAAAAAATGTCGTGTATTTTCTTGTTTTTGAAATATTTACTGAGCCCTTTCTTAATTCCCGCATCTCCATCATAGCTTATAAAGGGAATAAATGGTAGCGCAAACTTCAGCAAATGCCGCTTATTGGCCATCTTCTCGAAGAAGCCCATTGTTTCCTCCGTCCGGAAAAAGCTGCTGAAATTGACAAACGAACGCCCTATCCTTTTTGCCGCCTTAAAAAAACGGATAATACCCTCTTTATCTTCAGGGAATTCACTGATCAGCCTGTCGCGAAACTCATCAGGATTATTGGTAAGCAGATAGTCGAAATTGTCACCTTTGAACCTGCGTATCCGTTGCTGCGGCACTGCGGTGGGATGGTCGGAACCGAGTATATCAAATATTTTATGCACCATGCCACCTGGGGCGCACTGGTTGAGCCAATGTATGGCCGTATCAAACAAAAAATGCTTACGACGGAAACCGGCAAGATACCCCCCCGAATGGTCAGCCATCTCCAGCACACAGACCGACAAACCGGCCTTGCTGAGCAAAGCAGCCGCTGTAAGCCCGCCTACCCCTGCGCCAATAACAGTAACGTCATAATGTGGCTTTAAATCAATGCGCTGCATAAAGTGAGGTTACAAAGTAAAGTAAAATCCACATTTATTACGAATTTGTATTGAGGATATGTGATTATAAACTAAAGTCCACTTAACTTTCGGTGCGATTTTTATTATACCGACAACTATTCTTTTATTTCATAAACAAAAAGTTATGCGTTCAGTTTTACTATTCACAGCGATCATTGGCATGAATTCCCTTTCATTTGCGCAAACCATGTCCAGCACCGCCTTTAAACACAACAGCGTCATACCATTAAAGTATTCATGCGAAGGTGAGGGCATCAACCCGCCTTTGCACATATCGGTCCTGCCCACAGGTACACAGTCGCTGGCCCTTATTTTACACGACCCCGACGCACCTATGAAAGGCGGCTTCACTCACTGGGTAATGTGGAACATAAAACCCAACACAGCTATAACAGAAAAATTTAACAATGCACCGCAGGGTATGAACAGTGCAAGAAAATTAGGCTACATAGGTATGTGCCCACCCAGTGGCACCCACCATTATCATTTCACCGTATTCGCACTAGACACAATGCTCACCCTGACCACCCAAACCGATAAGGCCGCACTGGAGGAAGCCATGAAAGGGCACATACTGGGAGAATCAACACTTACCGGGCTTTATAAGAAAACCAAATAGGTGTAGATACATTTATTATAATAATTGTCCTTTCACAGCACTACCTTTAGCATCTCTAAAACAAAAATAAGATGGAACAGAAAAAAATAATAGCAGTATTTGGCGCTACCGGCGCACAGGGCGGCGGCGTGGCCCGCGCTATACTTAACGACCCCAACAGCGAATTCTCCGTTCGTGCCGTTACACGCGACATAACCTCTGACAAAGCTAAAGAACTGGCAGCAATGGGCGCCGAACTGGTTGCCGCCGATATTGATGATGCGGCAAGCATGGAGCGCGCATTGGCAGGGGCATATGGCGCATATTTCGTCACATTCTTTTGGGCGCATTTCTCGCCTGAAAAAGAAATAGAAGAAGCTAAAAACATGGCTGCAGCTGCAAAAGCCGCCGGCCTGAAACACGTTATCTGGTCAACGCTCGAAGACACCCGCAAAATGGTACCGCTACACGATGACCGTATGCCCACACTGAAAGAAAAATACAAAGTGCCGCACTTCGACGGTAAGGGCGAAGGCGACCAGTATTTTGCCAATTCAGGTGTACCTACAACTTACCTTCTCGCATCATACTACTGGGACAATCTCATTTACTTTGGCATGGGGCCACAAAAAGGCCCGGATGGCAAGTATTACCTCACATTCCCCATGGGTGATAAAAAAATGGCGGGCATTAGTTCAGACGATATTGGCAAGTGCGCATACGGAATATTTAAGCAAGGTCCGTCATTGGCGGGCAAGCGTATTGGGGTAGCAGGAGAGCAATTGAGCATAGCTGAAATGGCACAAAAAATATCAAAGACACTGGGCATTGAAGTGGGCTACAATGAAGTAACGCCAGACCAATATCGTGGCTTCGGCTTTCCGGGCGCTGACGACATCGGCAACATGTTCCAGATATACCGCGACTTTGCCGATGAATGTAACAGCACACGCGATGTGAACTATTCTAAAACATTGAATCCAGCGCTAAAATCATTTGACAACTGGCTGGCGGAGAATGGCAGCCGCATCCCGATAAACTGATAGGCTGCCAAAAGAAAGAAGAGACCGTTTCCCGGATTTGTTTACAAACTCAGGAAACGGTCTCTTAAATTATTTTTTTACTGCTAAGCTTACCTTCCCATCTTATACAGCATTCGCCCATGCTCACGTATAGCTATCAGAAAATTGGGCATTACCTGGTAGGGTAACCCAAACTGCTCAGCGGTGCGCTTAACAATCTTAGCTATTTTAGGATAATGTACATGGGAAATGTGGGGGAACAAATGGTGTTCTACCTGATAGTTAAGGCCGCCAATGAACCAATACATGATACGGCTTTTAGGAGAAAAATCTGCAGTATTCAAAAGTTGATGTACAGCCCAGTTGTTTTCTATTTTCCTGTCTTCCGTAGGTAAAGGGAATTCACATGTTTCAAGTACGTGTGCAAGCTGGAAAATAAGTGACAAGCCTAAACCGGCAGTGAAATGCAACAGCAGGAAACCCGCTACAACATAATGCCAGGGCATACCAGAGAAAATAATAGGCAACACCAACGCATAGCCGAAATAGATGACTTTATATATGGTGAGCTCAATGATCGCTTTTTTCAACGTAATCCGTTCTTTCTTCAGCAGGTCTCTTTTATCGTAAATCACTAAAAGACGGTAATCCTTATAAGTAACCCACTGGAGGGTAAGCAGGCAGTATAAGAACCACGCATATATATGCTGAAAACGGTGAAATGAATGCTTTTTGGCATGAGGCGAAAAACGCATAAGGCCACCAACTTCGATATCTTCATCCAGACCTTCAATATTAGTATAGGTATGGTGTAAAATATTGTGCTGTATGCGCCATGTAACATCATAGCCACCTACTACATTCACAATATCTCCTATTATCTTGTTAACTGTCTTATTGCCTGAATAGGAACCGTGATTGGAATCGTGATGAACTGAGCAACCAATACCGATCATACCGAGACCCATTAAAAACCACAAACCGAAAAACAGAAAGGGGCTCACCGAACCCACGCCTGTATTGATAAGAACATTTGGCACAAAAAATAAGGCTATCATAGCCACTGTTTTCCACCTTAATGCGCTATTACCGGTAGGGGCAATCTTATTCTCCTTAAAAAAATCGTCGATGTTCTTTTTTAATGTATCAAAAAAAGCATCGTTATTCTTAGGTGCGAAACGCACAATATTCAATTTACTCACTCTGTTTGCATTTATAAATTGGCGCAAATATAGTCAAAATATCTTCTAACTCATTGTATTTGTATAAACTATAACAGCCCTTAAATAAGTGCGCCGTTCGGAAAATACCGAACGGCGCAAGAGATTTTAAATAAACACGTCTTTATAACGATTCATATTTTTTCTTCATCTCAGCTGATTTGTCCATTTTATTCTGCCTTGCGTAAACTTCTTTAAGCGCCAGAATAATGTTCTTGTAGGTAGCCCTGTCGTTGCCACTCAGGTCTTTTTCAGTAGCAGACAAGATAGAATATGCTTTCTCGAAATAAGGAGTAGACTTCGAAAAATGATCGTCCCTTTTTGCTTTCAGCGCGTCATATTTTTTCTCATCGGCATCAGATGTGCCGGTGATCGCATTCATCTGGTCATTCACGTCGGTTGCCTGATTGAAGTATAAAGCGCCGAAATTGTAATTATAAAAAGCATTGTTCGGGGACAACTGAATAGCTTTTTGAAAAGCCGTTTCTGATTTAGAAAGCAGTTCTGCCATATTAGCTGGTTTTGGCCCTGACTTAGGTGTTGCCATGCTTAAATAAGATGTCGCAATATTGAATTGTATGTCAGCATTATTGGGGTCTTTAGCAGCAGCCTCCTCAAGTTTCTTCACCAGGTCGTCCTGCTTGCCAGACTGGATAAAGTAATTCAATTCATAGTTACGTATCGTTTCGTCATCAGGGTAGGCTTTTCTAGCCTCCTGTATGGTTGCATAGGCTTCAGTAGTGTTCTTTTGTGAGTTATAGGCATAGATAAGACTCTGGTATATAGAAGGGCCGCGTGTTATCGGGTTGTTTTTTACAGCAATTAGCATAGGTACCGCCTCATCGAATTTACCTTGGTTCTGCAGGCTCATGGCAATTGTTTGGCTGGCCTCAGCTGCTACAGTATCAAACTTCTTCTGCTCGGCAGGCTGAAACTTATCAAAACGTTTACCACCGCCAATGCCACGAATAGCAACTACGTTCTTCATATACTCTATAGCTTCGGAGTATTTTTTGTCGTTATAGGCCTTCACACCATCGTTATAGTAAAAGAAACCTCCAAAAAGCAACAATTGGTCTACCATAGTTTTCTCATAATCCGGCTTAACGTCAACAAGCTTCAACAACGCCTGGGCCCCTTCGCGATACGGATTTGATGCCTTGTACTTTTCTATCATTTGCATACCCATATATACCTGTGCTTTCACAAATAGCGCTTTAGGTTTATCCTTTGTCTCTGGACTGAGCATAGCTTTATCTATATTTTCCTTTGCCTCGTCGAAGCTTTGTTTACTTAATGCTACGTTGGCAGAAACTATATATTTTTCCTGAGCAATACCTGTATAAGAAAAGCCAATGGCAGCGGCAACTAAAATAATTTTTCTCATTTTTACTTTTATTGTTATGGTTATAATTTGTTTTTAATCCAATATTCTATTCTTGTGCCGGCGCTGCTTCGCCCTGGTCCGGGGCCGCGCCCTCGCCTTCTGCTCCATTTTCATTTTCTTCTTCAGCGTCTTCCTGCTCTGCGATACGGGCTATAGCCGCTATCTTATCCCCCTCATCAATATTTATCAGTTTAACGCCCTGTGTTGCCCTGCCTGCCTCACGTATTGCCGATACCTTCATGCGAATGGTCACTCCCGATTCGCAGGTGATCATTAGGTCATCTTTCTCTTCAACGCCCAGCAAGCCCACCAGGGCACCGGTTTTTTCGGTGATGTTTATCGTCTTCACACCTTTACCGCCACGGTTGGTAACACGATAAGAAAGCAGGTACTTGTCATCGCCTACAGATACAAGGTTGTAAGGCTCCTCATTACTGTCCACCTGGTCCACTTTTTCCAGGAATGGTGTACGCTTACCAAGGCCTTTCTCCGATACAACAAGTATTTGCTTGTTTATATCTTCTTTGGCCACGCATATCATACCTATAACTTCGTCCTTGTTCTCATCCAACTCAATACCGAAAACCCCAATCGCCCCACGGCCTGTGGCCCGCACTTTTTCCTGCGGGAAACAAATAGCCCTGCCGGATTTTACCGCCATCATTATGTAATAATCCTCCCTTGTCAGCGACACATCAAGCAACTGGTCGCCATCTTCAATGGTAATAGCAATGATGCCATTTGCCCTCGGTCTGCTGAAATCAGCCAGTTTTGTTTTCTTGATGATACCCTTCTTGGTACATAATACCACATAATGCGCGTTCACAAACTCCTCGTCTTCCAGTTTCGGCACATCTATCACAGTACGTATCTTATCGTCTGTGGGTATTTGTATCATATTTTGTATAGCCCTGCCTTTAGCGTTCTTATCTGCCTCCGGTATCTCATACACCTTCAGCCAGAAACATCTTCCTTTCTCTGTAAAGAACATCAGTGTATGGTGTGTAGATGCTACAAACAGATGCTCTATATAGTCCTCATCTCTTGTGCGGCCGGCCATTACTCCCCTGCCCCCACGGCGCTGTGAGCGGTACTCGGCAGCAGATGTGCGCTTGATGTAGCCAAGATGCGAAACAGTAATCACCACATCTTCCTTCTCTATCAGGTCTTCTATACGCATTTCATCGGCCAGGTATTGTATTTCGCTCTTACGTTCATCTCCGAATTTCTTTTGCACATCGGCCAGCTCGTCTTTGATGATCTGGTAGCGCATACCTTCATTGTTCAATATTTCTTCCAGGTGTGCTATCAGTTTCATCAGTTCGGCATGTTCTTCGCGAATTTTCTCGCGCTCCATACCGGTAAGACGCTGAAGGCGTAGTTCCAATACAGCCTTTGCCTGTATCTCGCTCATCCCGAATGTAGTAATAAGGCCATCCTTTGCAACGTCCGGGTTGGCCGAACTGCGGATAAGGGCTATCACTTCGTCCAGGTGGTCTAGTGCTATCAGGTAACCTTCCAGTATATGCGCGCGCTTTTTGGCTTCCTTCAGCTCATAGTTCGTGCGGCGTACCACTACCTCATGACGGAAGATGATAAATTCCGAAATCAGGTCTTTCAGGTTAAGGGTACGCGGGCGGCCATTTACCAGTGCAACATTATTTATCCCGTATGAGGTCTGTAGTTCGCTGTACTTGTAGAGTTGGTTAATGATAACCTGCGCCACAGCATCCCTCCGTAGCTCCACAACCACACGGGTGCCTTCTTTATTCGATTCATTGGCAACGTGCGTAATTCCTTCAATTACCTTGTTGTTTACCAGCGCGCCTATTTTTTCAGCCAGTGCATCGCGGCTAACCTGATAGGGCACCTCTGTAATTACGATGAGTTCTTTGCCGCTCTTGGTCGTTTCTACGGTCACCTTGCCGCGCAATACCACCCTGCCCCTTCCGGTAAGGAAACCCTGCTTGATGCCCTCTATGCCATATATAATACCCCCCGTAGGAAAGTCAGGGGCCTTAACATATTTCATCAGTTCCTCGACCGTGATGTCTTTATTTTCTATATACGCCAGACAGCCATCTATCACCTCAGTAAGGTTGTGCGGCATCATATTAGTTGCCATGCCCACTGCTATACCAGATGTACCATTCACTAATAACTGAGGGATCCGGGTAGGTAATACTGTTGGCTCCTCAAGGGTATCGTCAAAGTTCAGGGTGAAGTCTACGGTCTCTTTTTCAATGTCCTCCATCATCGCCTCGCCCAACCTGAGCATACGCGCCTCTGTATAACGCATAGCGGCCGGCCCGTCGCCATCCTGGCTGCCGTAGTTGCCCTGTCCGTCCACCATCATGTAACGCAGGCTCCATGGCTGCGCCATACGCACCATAGCATCATAAACCGAAACATCACCGTGCGGGTGGTATTTACCCAACACTTCACCTACGATACGGGCGCATTTTTTATGTGGCTTACTGAAAGTGTTTCCCAACTCGTGCATGGCAAAAAGCACCCTACGGTGCACCGGCTTCAGCCCGTCTCGCACATCAGGTAAAGCCCTGCCAACTATCACCGACATAGAATAGTCTATGTAGGCAGTTTTCATTTGCTCTTCTATATTTATTTGTATTATCTTATTGTGCTCTTCCGGGGTTTCTTGTGGCAATAATTCTCCGTTGTTTTGATCCATATTTCAGTATTAAAAAAAGATACGCAAATATACAGTTTTTAACCTGTACTTCAGGCTGTTTTTCATACTAAAACCCTCTGTGTTGATAATGATGTGGATTAGTATAGCACCCCTTCCTGCGGGGCAACAAAACATAAAGAATATATAAATCTATTTATTTTTATTAGACTTTTTTAGCTGATAATTAAAATTATCCCTGATCTGAAAAAAATTATAAAAAAACTTGAAAAAAAATATGGAATTTAGAAAGAAAAATAATATCTTGCATTCACTTAAATTCTAAACAAGATGAAAAAACTTCTCCTCCTAATGGGCTTTTGTTGCAGTGTGACCCTCGCAAACGCCCAAGCCCAACGTCCTTTGCTGGATAACCAAGGAAACAATATTGGTTATATAGAAACCGGCACTGTTTTCAATAAGGAACATGTAAAAATTGCCCAGTTCAAATGGGAAAACAATGCATTGTCCATTTACGGAAAATACAACAAATTAGTCGGTTATGTAGTAAATGGTGACAGCGAGGTTCAGGATGCTAACCATAATACAATTGGTTACATGAAGTTGAACCGCGAGACCCACATTACCACTGTGGAAGATGCAAATCACAAGGTGCTTGGCACGGTAAACGGTATTGACTACAAGGTGAGGAACAGCAGCAACATAGTGATCGGTGAATCAAGAACCGAACCTGTTTGGGCTGGCGTTTATTACCTCCTCATGAAATTCTGATCAGTATTAGTTTCCGCTATATAAAATCTTAAATCCCGGCCCATAGCCGGGATTTTTTGTATTTGCTTTGTTTGTTCAAACATCACGTTATGACACTATTATAGTGTAAATGGCAAATAAGACAGTGCAAGCAAATACGAACAGTTACCAATATCAGGCTAAATGAAGCTACTTTGTATTGAGATTCTGATTGAGATAGATTACACCTTGCCCAACACATAAACTGCCGTAGGCGTAGGGTTTCCGCCTTCTTTCTCAAGGGATATAGCAAAAGCCTCCCCGGCCATCACCTGCATGTTTATTTTTTGAATCTCCGGTGAGTTGGCCATATCGTTTGGCAATGTACCCATGCTTACGGGTTTACCCCCTTGTATTACCCATAGCTGGTACTGCATGCCTTTGGGTGGTTCGGGCAGCGCATTCATGGCCACATAGGCCTCGCCTTTAGCTTTGCTCCAGTATAGCGTTGCCGCCATCGGGTGGCCTTGCAGCATTGTATGCATCACTATTGTTTGCATACCGGTATCAGCCATCATGGTTTTCGCTTTTTCAAAATTGCCTAGCTGATTGGCTAACTGCCTTTGCTCTCCCTGCAGTTTATCCATCTTCCCGGCAAGCACTATACGCTCTTCTCGCTCTTCACTAGCCTGCTGCCACAAAATGAAATTCAAAACGACACTGCTCACCAGCATGGCAATCATAGCGGCATACTTCCACACATGTTGGCTACGTCGGTCCGCGTGCAGCGGTATTATCCTAGGCATAGGCGGCATTTCTGCCGTACCATTGCCTGCATTCCGGGTTGTAGCATTAATTGCATTCCACACGCTGTCCTGCAGCATTGCAGGTGGCGTCACAGCCTGCGCTTGCGCCACTTTGAGCATAGCATCTTCTATGGCATGCACTTCTGCCGCCACTTCAGGATACCGGGACATATTAACGTGCACCTCTTTCGCCTCCTGTTCGGTAAGCGATCCAAGTACGTAGGCTTCCAATATGCCCGATTCTATGTATGCCTTTATATCCATTAATTCTTAAATACTTGTCTCATTTGCTGCAGAGCACTGCGCATTCGAGTCTTTACAGTTCCTATAGGTATTTCCAGCGTTTTAGAAATTTCATCCATTGTAAATCCTTTATAATAAGCGAGGTCTACAATAGTTTCATATTCAGGTTTCAGCCCGGCTACCACTTTGCGCAACCCTATTGTATCTGTTGCCTGCTCTTCGCTCAGCCTCTGTGCCAAATTATTTACGGTTTCCTCGCCACTCCGGATTTTTCCTTTCATTATTTCGCCCTTCGAGCGCAGCTTATCAATGGCTGCATTGCGTGCTATATTCAGCATCCAGGTATACAGCCTACCTTTTCCGGCATCATACTGACCTATGCTATTCCACACTTTTACAAACACCTCCTGCAGCACGTCCTGGGCTGTCTGTTCATCATAAAGCACTTTTGTGATAACGCCATATAACACCCCTGCATAGTTCTTATACAGATAATTGAATGCCTCCCTGCTTTGCTGTTTCAGCAGTAGCACCAATTCTTCCTCATTATATATGGCAGCTGTGGTCAATAAAAAGTAAAAAGTGTTTTCAAATATATGAAAATATTGACCCAATTACAGGTATCTACGTGTAAATTATTTACCGGGGCGTTTATTTTGAAAAAAGCATTTTATAATCGGTCTTTACCTTACCGTTCGTTATATCATCCAGTTTTTTCTTTATCAGTCTTCTTTTCAATTGAGAAAGGTAATCAATGAACAATTTGCCCTCTATATGGTCATACTCATGCTGTATTACCCGCGCGGCAATACCATGAAATACTTTTTCATGAGTTTCAAATTTTTCATCTACATACCTTATACGCACGTGGCTGGTACGCTGAATATCGTCGCGCACCTTAGGTATACTCAGGCAGCCTTCGTTATATGCCCATAGCTTGCCGGTTTCTTCTATTTTTTGCGCATTTATGAATACCTGTATAATTGGCTCCTCATTTGGGTATTTTCTCCTGTCCTCGTCATTAAAATCGTCCACCAATTGTTTGGTATCTACAATAAACAGGCGGATAGGCCTGTTTATCTGTGGGGCAGCTAACCCCACCCCCTTGCTGTTATACAGGGTATCCCACATATCAGCAATAAGTTTTTCCAGTTCAGGATAACCTGGTGTTATATCGTCACATACTTTCCGTAATACGGAGCTACCATAAGCTACTACCGGCAATATCATTCTAATTCTTATTTGAAATGGGCAAAGTTACTGCATTTACAGGTATTGGCTTATCAATGGTATTCTCCCGGTTTACGCTGATGAGGTAGATTACCAGTCAATACTTCCATTAAGGCTTGAGTAATGGAAATATTTTTCGGAATTATCCGGCATGGCTTTTATTTCATACATCGTACCATACCCCCTTTTAGTACTGAAATGCAGACATACTCTACCATCTATGTACACATGCTTTATATGGCTGTCATCAGAGATGAAATGGGTGATATTAGGGTGCTGGGGGTCTTCTTTCCTTTGGGCCTGTAGCGTTTTATACCCCATTATATCGCGTGTGCGATAAATAACAACGGTATCAGTTGATTGCGAGTGTGCATTCCTCACATAGCCAAATGCGATGCTGTTATTGTCTTTCCTAAAGGTAACAAACCGGTCATAACCACTAGATACATCAGCAATCTCATACCCCTTTGCCATCACGGCAGTTTCAAAATTGCTCAGGTTAGATGCTCTTAATTGGATCAACTCATCAACTGAAAAGTCCTGCGCGTTAACGGAACTGCATAAAAAAAAGCCGGACAATATTAATAAGAGGTGGAACCTGTTCATAATTTTTAATTTGCGAAGCAAGATAACGATGTTTTATATCATGGCATAACAATTACTGAAAAAAAATGACCTTGTTATGGACGGGAAATTACATTTTGTGGTATCTTTTGCAACAAATTCTGTTATGAGAAAATGGCTCATTATTCTCCTGCTTTCCGGTGTTTGCAGTTGCTCGGTAATAAAAAAACATAAAATGCCGACTAAAGTCGCGATTCTGAAAATAGAGCACACTGGAGGCATCAATGGGGCTGCTGTGGCATGGGACCCTGACCACCAGATATATTATGCAGCAATGGCCGGTAATACCTACTTTCCTATGTTCATGTACAATACAGAGGGCAAAAGGATTGGTGACACCACGATGAATACTATGTTCGATGTCCGCGGATTGTGGTACAACACTTCTGCCAAAGCATTGCAGGCCAACGGGTATAAAAAGTTTGGTTTGGCAGAATATGTACTAGGCACCGACCTTGCACCGGAATCAATAAAAAAAATGACCATACCGTCACGGCAGCCCAATGAGCAAAGTGCCGGCGCTTTTGATACCGGTAATAAGGTGCTTTACTTCTATGACAGCAGTACCGGCAACATTATTAGAGAAAATTTCAGCGGGCTATCAGATACAATCACCCTCCAGCTTGGCATACGAAAGAAAAAGAAGGCCAAAAACCATAAGAATAGTGAAGTATTGAAGAAGTACAACGAAAATGCCTGTATCTATACAGGTATAGCTGGTGCTGAAATCGGTTTACTCAATGCGAAAGAACGCCAGATAGAAATGTACAGTACTGAATCCGGTCTATTAAAGAAAGTGAGCCAACTGCCGCCAGATGCCCCTGCGGAGTATTCACTTAATTTCAGTTGCAGCAATAGCATATTCTGGCTATTTGACAGAAAAAAAAGAGAATGGCGGGGTTACAGGTAAACCTGTATTCTTGCAATACCTGTAGCAAAATTGCACTCCCTTAGCGCCTGCGACAAACTTACTGCACTACAACTGCCGGAAATCGCATATATCCATTAACATATTGGTTATATACTGATTTGCAATTAACTAACGATGCGTTTGCATTTACATAACAAAATATACATATAAGTCAGAAGAAACTGAAGTATCTTTGTCTAAAGAAAAATTCAGCAAAAAAGGAAAAAGGTTGATATGGAAAAGAAAACAGTGGATACAGCATATAGAATTTTAGGAATAGTGTTTTTTAGCCTGGTCGTATTTCTTGGGATTTCTTTCTTAGTAAATCTGAGCTATACACTGCTCACCAAACCCTGATTCAAGGTAAATATTCAGATCAGGCAGTGTTGATAGCCCTGGTCGCTATCGTCATAAACAACCCGCCAATTCATAACTTTTTACCTCAAATCCTGTTTATCCGAATAAGTTCTTTACCCCAAAACGCAACCGGTTTGTCCGGAAAACCGGAATGTTATCCTAAAATATCATTCTGTATTCGGGCATAGCTTTACAAATGCTACAATAACGAATCAGTTCTTTTTACATGATTCTCATTTTCACACACAAGTTTGGTCAGTTTTTGACCCCACCTTTTTTCTAAGGCGTGGACTACATGAACCATCAGTACTCAAAAGTGTCGCAGAAGTTTTATTAATGTCTTCTCGTTAGTTCATCAATGCATATCAGCATTGAACTGAAATTAGTTAACAAGCGTAGTTAATCTATTGTTAGTAACTCATGGTTAGCATTTGATTCTACTACATTTGCGGCATAGTTTGCATAACAGTGTAACTATATAAATGCGGTACCTATGCAAAAAATCATTGCATCATTTGATTGCGCACAAGACATACTTGGTGAATGTAACAATGTTTTTAACCTCGGCGTTGCCCTTATCGAAAAAGAATTCGATACGAAGATCGAATGCGAATTAAAATACTCCCAGATTGACAGGATAATCGAACTGAGGCTTACCGATGCAACGCTTCAGGAATGGTTCCGGGATGTTCCTACGAGAGAAATTATCATGTTCAAATTAAGCACCCATTTAAAAATATGCGTAGAGCAGTTTCTGCCAAAAGCAATGACAGTCATTAAATAGTAGAATACCCATTGCACGTTAGCAAAATTCCATTATTTTTATGAAATGAACAGAGTCCTCTTTTTTTGCATGGTGGTAATTCTGGCCTTATCGCTGAATAGCTGCAAATACGAGAAAACGTATTATCACAATAAGAATGGAAAAGTAAAACATGTCAGGGCCCATAAAATCCCTCCGTGGTTTTATACTAAAGAACGAGGATACAGTAAATATGCCCGCCGGGTAATGAAAAGATGGGACAGGGGTTTCAGGTAACTCAGCTACCCGGCCCAGCTATGATATGGAACAGATGCTTCAACCCCTTTATAACATCAAGTAACGTAAGCCCGGTTAAAAAACTGAATGTACCCGCAGCAAAACCTATGATGGCAAATACCCGGTATAGCTTTATCCTCCGTAGTTTCCTGGTATTTGACTTTACTTCTTCCTGTAAATGCTGAAACGAGTATTTTTCGATCATTTGCTTCTGTTCAATTTCCTTCATTAACTTATTGTACTCAAGAATAGCTTTATCCATAACCACATTCCATGCTAACGGATTGCTATCGGGAATCGGCTCAATCAATTCCCATCGCTTGAACTTATCAATGCTGTTTTTGAATAGATTTCTGCGGTCTTGTTTGTTTAATACCGGCACAATACCCTTTTCCTGAACCTCCGCATAAGACAATGTCTTATAATCAATGAATGCTTTCAGAAGAGCGATCTCATCAATATAGTTACTTTCCATCTCGCCAAAACTTCTTATACAAAATTAATATAACCCTCTATTTACTCTATTGAATATCCATCAGAATTTTCAGAACGTAGGTTAAGGGAGTGAAAGTACACAAAAAACATCTCTGAAATAAATACATCTTAAATCGTTAATATTCTTGCTGAAAATTAATTTTCAGTTTATATTTGTAGAATACATTTTTATCGACCCTGGCACCATGTTGCAATAAAGCTCCGTTTTTACAACGGAGCTTTTCTATTTATTTTAAGATGACCCGATTATTGTTTCAGGCCTGCTGTTTTGTTTGTTAATTGAAAAATTGCACCTTATATTTACAAAAAACAAGTTGATGAAACAGATTTTCACACTATTGCTTTTATCGGGTGTCATATATTTATCATCATGCGGAGAAGGTACAAATGACAGATTACCCGCAGTGATACGGCCCGACTCAACCTCAAAAGGAGATACACTTATTTTCAACTATACAAATACAGCCGGAACTGCAAAAAGCTTTTTGATAATTGACTATGTTATTAACAACTCCCCTTACTATGAAATGTATTCATCTATAGTTTACAGCAAGTCGGATTCACTATGGCATCTCAAGTTCCAGCTTATTGACAATAAGTTAAAAAAAATGGCACTAAATCTGAATTTAGTCGGGCAAAACCAGACCGGTACGTTCTACTTCCCAAATAACTCCTCAACTTTTATCGACTATTCCGACGAAGAAAACACCACGTATGAAGTTTCAAACATCAGCAGCACTGTAGAGATTATACAGGGTACCTACCCCATCAGGGGAACTTTTGCATTAAAGCTTTACCGAAATTTCAATGTTTACAATGCTACTGGTTGGTTTAAAGTATATCCGTAAAGGCATCCTCAAATAAAACAGGCGCATCTTAATGCGCCTGTTTTATTCTGCATTACTTCATTTTACCAAGTACAATTTCCCATATTTCCTTTTCCAACGCCTCAGCAGCCGTATTCATTTCTTCCGACTTTTCGATGATGGCTGCTACCTCTGCATTGTCTTTCAGGTCTTTGGCATTGGTCATCACGTTCAGGTAAGTGCCTTTCACCGCTGCACGGGCACACAGCGCACCTACTCCGGCATCACTGGCGCAGTTGGGGTTGCCATTCAAAGCCATAGCTTTTGCAAAGGAGAAGGAGCTGAATGCGAGCTCCATAGTGCGGAAGGGTATCTTTATGGCATACACCGTAGCCGCATCAATAGCTGCCTTGCGGGCCGCTTTTTCGGTGTCGGTGGTTTTGGGCAGGCCAAAGGCAGCCATTATCTTATTATAGGCATTGGTATCTTCATCTACCAGGAACAGCAATTCCTTCATCAGTGCCTGGCCTGCTTCGGCATGAATGGAGAATTCTTCCCAGCGGTCGTCCCATCCTTTCTTGTGTGCGGAGAGGTTAGCGACCATAGTACCTAATGCCGCACCTAATACGCCACAATAAGCGGCTATTGAACCACCGCCGGGTGCAGGTGTTTCACCCGAGGTTTCGAGTGCAAAACGGGTAAGTGACATATCCACCAGTTTCTTCACCCCTTTGTCCTGCATCTGGTACTCTATTATTTTTTTCTGCGGGTCGAAAGGCCCGAGTTCGTCCAGCCCCATTGACCTTACGGCAATTCTTATCAGTTCCGCCTCACCTACCCCTACGCTCCGCTTCTGCTTGCGCAGAAAATACCTGCCGGCCTCCAGCATTGCCTCTAGTGGCACCAGGCCAACCAATTCGCTGCCGGTAACCCTTAGGCCACGGGCTGTGGCGCGCTCACACGCGGTATCAAAAAGCATATGCAGCGGAGTGTCGTGCATATTGGTCAGGTTCACAGATATCTGCGCCATGCCATACTCCTCAATATACCAGCCTATGGCCTTTACTGACTTTAATAATCCCGGTTCCCAAACGGGTTCGCCGGCTGCGTCTTTCACTATTTTTCCCTTATCATCTTTTTTCTGCCTGCCTTTCTCCCTTATATCAAATGCTACGGCATTCGCCCTGCGGGTAGATGTGGTGTTCAGGTTGATGTTATAAGCAATAAGGAACTCACGAACGCCAATGACCGTGGCTCCGCTGCGCTCATTAAATACAGGATGGCCGTGGTCGGGCTTCCATTCAGGTTTCAGTATTTTGGCGGCAAAGCCTTCGTATTCCCCGCTCCTTATGTCGGCGAGGTTCCTTCTATGCGGTGCAGATGCGGCATGTTCGTAATGGTAGACAGGGATATGCAGTTCTTCAGCTACCCTTTTGCCCAGCAAACGGGCAAATTCTACTGTTTCTTCAACCGTAATGCCGGAGATGGGTATGAGCGGACAAACATCTGTGGCGCCCATGCGGGGGTGTTCACCCTTGTGGGTGCGCATATCTATCAGTTCTGATGCTTTCTTTATGGCCAGGAACGCGGCATCAATTACCGCATATGGGTTACCTACAAATGTTACTACCGTGCGGTTCGTTGCTTTTCCGGGGTCCACATCCAGTAACTGCACCCCTTCAACTTTCTCCACTTCGTCGGTAATCTGCCTGATGATGCCCATATCGCGCCCTTCGCTGAAGTTAGGCACACATTCTATAACAGCATGTTTGAAATCTTTCATTTCATTACGGTTTGAAGCTGTAAAAATACAACTCCAATTCCTATACAGGAAATAACTTTAGGCACTACTTCTGGTGTTTTGCCCATTCCTGCAATTTCTCATGCAGGATGTTCAAAGGCACACAACCATCTTTCAGCACCTCATCATGAAATGATGCGATATTGAATTTTGTACCCATTTGCTGCTCGTATTGTTTCCGCTCGGCACTGATGGTCACCTGGCCAATCTTATATGACAGCGCCTGACCGGGTATAGCCATATAACGTTCAATTTCGGCTGTCGCATCACGTTCGGTTATCTGTTCATGGGCCATCATATATTTGATAGCGTCCTCCCTGCTCATGCCTTTATAGTGTATGCCCACATCCACCACAAGCCTTATAGCCCGGTGCATGGCATCGCCCAGGTGCCCGAAATACTGGTAAGGGTCGTTATATACCCCCAGTTCCTTCCCCAATGTTTCGCAATAGTGCGCCCAGCCCTCGCCATACGAGCTGTACCATAAAAACCGCCTGAATTTTGGTAACAATGCATTTTCCTGCTGCAGGGATATCTGGTAATGGTGGCCGGGGATGGCTTCGTGGAGGAACAGAGTGGCCATAGCTACACAATTGAATTTTCCGGCATTTATGACCGGCACATAAAATATGCCGGGACGGGAGCCATCAGCAGAACCCGGATTGTATTCAGCACTGGCGGATGCCGCCCTGAAAGCCTCCGTTTGGCGGATGGTGAACTGCGTCCTGGGCGTGTCGTTGAATAGCTTTTTCAGTTGTGGCCCTTCCAACTTCTTTATTGCCCAAAAGCTATCGATGACCTGCTGCGCAGTGGTAAACGGCGAAAAGCGGCTATCATCATTCAAATATTTAAAGAAAGACTGCATATCTCCTTTGTAGCCCACGGCATCTTTCACCTTATTCATCTCACTTTCAATCCGCGCCACTTCATTCAATCCAAGATTATAGATACTGTCGGGCGTAAGATGAGTAGTGGTAAAGTAGCGGATGCAATACTGGTAGTATTCATTTCCATTTGGCAGGTCTTTTATTCCGCTGGTAGCCCTTGAAGCGGGCAGGTATTCTTTTTCAAAGAAATCATACAGCTTTGAGTAAGCGGGGTTTACAATACTGTCTATCGCCTTTATAAAAGCTGCTTTGAACCTTTGTTTCTCTTCGGGCGAAAAGTTATCGGGCATAATTTTTAAAGGGCCGTAGAAAATATTGGTGGTGTCTTTTGCTACAACAGCTTTAATCTGGGGCAATATCTTCACCACCAGAGACCTGGGCAGTACCCAGCCGGCAGTAAGCCCTTTACGCATATTATTAATTGCAGTGTCTGCCCAGGCAGGAAATACAGAAAGGCGCTGCAACCAATCGTTATAGTCTTTTACTGTTTTAAATGGCTGATTACCGCTTCCGGAACCCAACTGGGGCAACTCAAGTGTAAACGACCAAAATTGATTAATGGGCATATAATGCGTTGGGAATTTAAGTCCCTCCATGCCCATCTGCATTTCGTACTTAAGTAGATGCTGGCTAATTTTGTCGTTGCCCGCAAGCCCGTTGCTATCTATACCATTTAACAGGTCGTAGTATTTTTTGTAAAAGCGGCCGAGGCTATCCCGGAAACTCCCTGCAATTTGAATCGTCAACCTGTCGTTGTACCTGTTATCGCCATTGGCAGTTGCTTCTAACGGGAAAAGCTGCATCCGTTCCTCCCAATAGCTATCGAGTATTGTGGCCAGTTTTTTGCTATTATCCTCATTTTTGGCGGGCGTAGAATCACTGCCGCAGGAAATAAACAGGCAGGGCAAAACCAATAAAGCCAGTATCTTTTTCATCAAAGCTAATTTTGTTGTAAATAAATACAATTATGCGCAGATGTTCTTACCGTCAAAAGGGGTAATTGAACAATACGTTTCAGCGTTATTGGCTAGTTGTATTTTTAGTCAGCGAGCGGAAGACATCCTCCAGCGACTCGGTCTGAGCCTGCAATGCGGCAATATTGATATCATTATTAAGCGCCCACTGCATCACTTCTTTTCTCAGGGCGTCCGGTTCTTTAGTGTGCAGTTTCCATTTATGATTGCCCAGGCTTTCAAAGTTGGTCAAATGCTTTAATCCCTTAAGCTGTGAAGGGTCTATCTCTTTTTCAAAAGCAACAACCAGCACATCCTGATTGGTATTTGCCTGCTGCAGCCGCTCTATGGAATCGTCGGCAACTATTTTGCCATTGTTGATGATAATTACCCGGCTACACATTGCCTGTACCTCTTGCATAATGTGTGTGGACAGCAGAACGGTCTTCTGTCCCCCGAGGCTTTTTATGAGGTCACGGATCTCTACGATCTGATTTGGGTCGAGGCCGCTGGTGGGTTCATCGAGCACGAGCACTTCGGGGTCGTGCAGCATAGCCTGGGCCAGCCCCACCCTTTGTTTGTACCCCTTAGATAATGCTCCTATTTTCTTATGTGCTTCCTTTCCGAGGCCGGTAAGGGAGATCATTTCTTCAATGCGTTTTTTGCTGTTACTTCCAAGTTTATGTATGCCTGCAGTAAATTCCAGGTATTCGCGTACATACATTTCGAAATATAACGGATTCGCTTCAGGCAGGTAGCCTATTCTCCTGCGCACATCCATTGACTGTTCCTGTACGTCAAACCCACAAACCTTAACAGAGCCTGATGTGGCCGGCAGATAAGTAGTGATGATCTTCATTGTTGTTGATTTTCCCGCACCATTAGGCCCCAGAAAACCAACTATTTCCCCTTTCTTTAGCTCAAAAGAAATATCATCAACGGCTTTTTGCGTATCGTATAACTTAGTAAGCGAAGCTACTTGTATTGACATAGTTTCAAATCCGGTGAGGACCTTAAAGTGAATCGGGCATCAAAAATTACTGCTTGGAGCCGTTGAACATGCAGCTATTGTACACTGTATCTCCCGGCTGTTCAGATGATTCGTAGGTATGCAGTTTCAGCATCTTGTCGCCCTGCAGCGTCACAGAATATTGTTTCAGATAATTAACACCGCTGTCGTTAGGAATGACTACGCTATAAGTGCTGGCACTGTTTTGAACAAATCCATGAAGCTTCTTTGGCAGTATGCTTTTAAAAGACACATAAACAAAATTGATACGCTTGGGGTCGGATTCAATCCAAACGGAATCTATCAGATAGCCACCTTCGTTACATTTAGTATAACCTGAATATACACCAAGATAACGATCAACTGATTTTCTTTGACATTGCGGATCTTCATAACCAAGGGGGCAATTGCATATACCCATATTACACGAACCACCGTTGAAACACGTCACGTTATTGCACACATTTCGTTCGCACGACGCGTGGAACAGGATAAAGGCAAATGCAGAGCATACAAGAGCAGTAAGCAGACTAAATTTCCGAACCTTCATGCTTTTCGTTGAATTTTGTATAAAAATACTCAAAAATAGTTTACGTAGTGAAAAAAGCATCCATTTTTTCCTACTGAACGATAAAACATGCGCCGCCAGAATACGGCCGCGCAAGTTAAAATGAATTCCACCCCTGGGCGGTGAGTTTGTGTTTTGCCCCTCCTTTGGTATGTAAGTGTGTTCCTTCGCTCTTTTCCGCGACATACCCAATAACTGTTATATCAGGATTGCGGGTCACTTTTTCGTAATCCTCCTGTCTTATGGTGAACAAAAGCTCATAGTCTTCTCCCCCGCTCAATGCACAGGCCGCGGTTCCCAGTTGGAACTGCAACGCCATGGCCCTTGTGTCATCGTGTACGGGAATTTTATCTTCATACAACACACATCCTGTATTGCTGCCATTGCATATGTGCAGCAGCTCAGAACTGAGGCCATCGCTAACATCTATCATTGCCGTAGGAACTATACCGTGTTCCTGCAGCCACTCTGCTATGTCCGCACGCGGTTCAGGCTTAAGGATACGCCCAACCAGGTATTTCTGGCTCTCCAGATCTGGCTGCACGCCGGGATTTTCCATAAAAATCCGTTTTTCGCGTTCCAGCAATTGCAAACCAAGATAGGCAGCCCCGAGATTGCCCGAAACGCAGATCAAGTCGTTCACCTGGGCCCCGGTGCGAGTTACGTATTTATCCGGTGCAACCTCTCCTATCGCCGTAACACTAATCACAAAGCCTTTTTTTGAACTGGTGGTGTCGCCCCCAATAAGGTCCACATTGTAGCGTTCGCATGCCGCATATACGCCTTCATAGAACTCTTCGAGCGCCTCGACAGAGAATTTGTTGCTAATGCCCAGGGATAGTGTTATCTGCGTAGGAGTGGCCATCATTGCGTATATATCCGACAGGTTCACGGCAACCGCCTTGTAACCAAGATGTTTTAGTGGGGTATACATCAAATCGAAATGTATGCCTTCCAGCAGCAGATCAGTGGATATAACACATTGCCGCCCGAACTGGTCAATAACTGCTGCGTCATCACCAACACTTAAAATTGTGCCCGCCTGGCGGGTTTCATTATTTTTAGTAAGATATTCTATGAGGCCAAACTCGCCCAACGAAGATATCTCTGTCCTTATATTATCGTTCATTTGCTATTATTGGACTGCAAAGGTACATTTTAGTAATGAGCCACCTGAATCCGCCGGGTATCATCTTTTTCCCTGACAATAATCATGACCCATATGGCTGATAATATGCATTTTTGCGGCGTGTTTACGAATATCTTTATCAAGGTCATTACCTCTTTATTTTTCGTACTTTCTATATACAGGCTGCACGGGCAAGAAATGACCCTGTACGTGATCCCACCTAAGACGCCGATGAACTGGCACTCCCCCCAATCTTTGTTTTTCAGCTATGTGGACAATCTGCTGGCCAGGAGCCGGTATATACTACGCAGTCACCCGATGGGGCACCTGGTGATAGAACTGAAAGACAGTACCCGCCAGACGACTGTGGGCATAGTGGCGGAATCGAAAAGTGACCTCGCCTACAAGGTATATGCCAAAGGCTACGGGCTGGGCATACTTTTCACCGGGCTAAGCGGCAATATGGAAGAGGGCGAAATAAACACCAGGGAGCTATCCAAAAGGGCCAGAAGAGGTGATGTAGCGTTCATAAAATTCAATTTATGCAGCGATGCGTTTGACCGGCTTTGGCGCTACCTTGAAGAGTACAAAATGCGCAGCTATCACAAGATATACAATGGTGAAAACAAGCCGCGCGAAGGCAAGGGCGCAGGCTGTACAGCATTTGGCACGAGCTTTATAGATATAGCAGGACTGAGATCGGCGGTGGAAACGGACAAATGGATCGTGAGGGCAAATGTGCCGGATAAGCTTATAGGCGGGCCGGTAGGCAATAACCGGTGGGTAGGCATCCACCGGATCATGTTCAAAAGGAAGTGGGCCGATACTACCCGACAGCCTTACCGCAAGATCGTTTATCATGAGCCATCGCTTATATATGGATGGATAGCCGGGGAGTGGGCCACGAAAGGACCGGTGACCGCGCATGGCTATAAGCGGGCGCAAAAGGGAAAAGCTATGGGCCTAGAGATAGACTGCTCGCAGTACACGGTGCCGGATGAGCCTATATGGCAGGACAATGATACAACCAGGATATGGCAACCCGTATTGAAACCGCAGACCTGATGAATGCCGGCGCGCATTTGCCATTACCGATAGACACAAACAACCAAAGTAAGGATTTGCGCATTTTGGCAAGACAAATAAAAAACATACAACTAAATAAATAATAAATAATTATATAGTAATTTTTTCGCATTCCTTTCTCGCCGGCATTGTATTATGCAGGCATTTCATGGATAACCATCGATAACCAATAAAGACAGCATTGAGCAAACATTAATGATCAATGATGCGGAGGAAAGAAAGGTAATGTATAAAATACCCTGACCCGCTCATTTTCCAGGATAGGGCCGTAACAGGTAAAATATGGTCCTTTACGCATTACGAAGGAAACAAAACTTCAAAGAACTTATGCCATATACAAGGGCAAGGTGGCAATATATAATGTTCGGAAACAGGTGAACAGCGGCGAAATAAAAAATGCATGGTGGTATGGATACCCTACCATGATGGTTTTGGGTGCAGTGTGGGCGCAGGTTTGACCGGGATTTGTGATTTTTTTCTGAACCTGCCCGGGCGGGGCACGCAAGGGTTTATGGAACAGAATGGATCTGTGTTAAACGAAAATCCTTTTAAAAAACAAAACCGTTGAAAGCCACTGCTATCAACGGTTTTCATTATTTTTCTGTGCCCCTAACTGACATTTCTTCGAACCAACTCTCTGATTTTTTCCGAACGTTATATCATTTTAGGCAGTTCCTTCTAAACGGTCGTTGATTGCTTCTTAAATACTGTTCGTTTTATTGTCCAGTCAACAACTTCTATATCAGCGTCTTCTTCAATAAATGACGGTTCGGCATCAGCAGGAAACTGTTTTATTAATTGAATCAACATTGTGCATGATGGCTTCTTTTCCAGGACTCCCAGTAATGTTTCTAAATCTGTGACTTGTACGGACATCCCTACAGGCATCGGAACCGGTAATGGTTTGTGTGTAAGCAATATACCATAAACATTAAATCCATCGATATTTTGATTTCCTAAAGTTTTTAGGTTGGATAACACCGACATGTATTCTTCCAACTTACTTATCGCCTTTTCACATTCGCTCATTTTATATTGAACTTCCGACGCCGTTATTGGGCCAATGTAGTGCTTGTAATCAATAGCGCAAATGTTTTTTGTTTGCAACTCGATAATAATGACGTCAGGCTGGAATTGTTTGCCGCCATATTTCAGTGTCTTTTCAATAAAGAAGCTCCAAAGGGGATTTGTGCTTATCGCGCCAGCAATGACCCTTAATGAAAACTTTTCAATGTCATTAATCAATTTGTCGTATATCTTCTTCTTTTGCCCCTTATTTAAAGCACCTACTATCATCCTTGACGGTTCAACTAAACAGAATAGGTTGGGGAGGATGTAATACAAACCAGATCGGGAATAGATGAAAGGCTGGATTGATATGCTCGAGTGGAAATTTGTGTGATCGAAAGTAAAATCATCAATTATGTTTGATAGAACTTCGTTATTCAATCCAGTAACGTCACGTCCTAGCTTTAAAAACTGCAGCTTATTGAGATGTAAGGGATTTGAGCCGAAGGCAATATTTTTACCTGACTGCGAATCTAAATATGCTTCTATCCATCTAATGAAATAAAAATTGATGAAGAAAAGGGCAAAAAAACGCCTTAGTTCAGTCAACGTGTAACCGCCAAGGCTTATCGCTCCATCCAACTCGGGGAAAATTATTTGTTCCATTTTTGTCATCAGCAGAGGAAACAACTCGGACTCTTTTGCTTTGGACCAATTAATAGAGTTAGCAATAGGGGGCTTGCTTAGATTAACTGCTTGAATCCACTCTGAAAATACTTTGTCCATTTCTTTATGCGGGTATCCTTCAAAAGCAGCATTCAACCGCTGCCGATATAATTTTTGAAGTCCAAATACACTTGCATAATCATATTTATCAGTCTGGAGAAAAGAAATGATTTTTTTGCTCCTGTCCAACGACACCTCCTTTATGCCTCGTGACCAAACAACAAATTCTTGTGCAATTGTATGGTACATAACGCCCCAGTAAGCGTAGTCGTTGGCAATAGCATGAACACCATCTGGCGAAAGATGCATTTCTGAGGAATATTTAGAGTTATTCTGAAGTTTTGTCCAACGGATGCAATGACTGATACCGTGAACCAGGTTAGAAAGGTAAGAATCAATAACTCCACTTGATCGTCCATTTTCCTCCAGTCGGTCTCGATACCTTTCTAAATCACCATATACTTGCATAAGATATGGAATGACAATATCCTCTGAATATTGATAGAAGTCGAGCGATTCGTGAAATTTATCGAGAATATCTCGTTCAAATTGCCGGATTATTTCATTGTCATTCATAATAACGAAATACTTTCATAGGGAAAAATGAAGCTTATTGCAAATTCCTAAAACGCGAGTATATAGCAATGAAAATTGGAGATTATTTACCAGAGCGACCTAGCTTGAAACATATCATCGAGGGCGACAATCCCGTGTTGTCGATTTTTTTGCGGGGACACTTAGTTATTGAAGCGCTACTATTTCAAATGATTCTGATGACGAAAAAAATGTCTGACAAGAAGATAGCTAAGATGAGTTGTTCAGAAAAAATAGAATATTGCTACAATGAAAAACTGGTGACATTCGATCTTAAAACTTTCCTTATTCAAGTTAATCTACTGAGGAATAAATTTTCTCATAGACTAGGTTACAATCTTACAAAAAAAGATGTTCATCAACTTATTAAACTGGCTGGTAAAAGCCCGGAGATTGATTTTAGTGATGATATGCACACATTAGATTCCAACACCCTGTATGAATGGTATGGGGATACCGCTGGTGTACTTTGCGAAATGTTTAAACATGTGGCAATGGATATTTCCTTCATCGTGGAAGCTAATGGCGGAGAGTTTATGTTCACACGATAGCATTGCTAACTCGAAGCTTGAGTAAGGCGATCCATCTCTTCTTTTTCAAAAAGTGTTCGTTTCACCAAGTTATACAAGCTTAAAACCACTCCAATGCCGGAGATAAAGCAACCGACAAGCTTAGCTTTATCTTTCAGCACATTAAGCTCGTGTGCTTCTTCGTTCCTTATCGTTTTTAAAACAGAGATCAAATGATAATCTTCAGCAGGAATAATTTTTTGATCTTTAGCATAATCTAGGTAATCGGCAAAAACGGCCCTTCCTTTTTTGTTTGCTTTGACAAATGCTTTAAAATCTGTATCATTTTTAAAGAGCTTTTTTAAAAGGTTCTCAACAATTTTTGCTAAACTCAATATTGCCTTCGTCTCTTGTTGTATCCCTATTAATAATGCAATTTGTTTCAATTCCTCTTTTACATCTTCATCTATATGTGGATGTTTTTCCAACAGTTCTAAAAGCTGCTCCTTTATTTTCTCAGAAATTAAGTTGTTTGACTTCAACGTGTCATTTAACTCCTTAATTCTTTTGTCCTTTTCGTAATTAGAATATAGAAGCAATCCTATTATTACTAGCGCGACGGTTCCGAGGAGGAACGTAGTGTTTTTTGTATTCAT
This sequence comes from uncultured Flavipsychrobacter sp., assembly GCA_964430995.1. GTDB lineage: Bacteria > Bacteroidota > Bacteroidia > Chitinophagales > Chitinophagaceae > Nemorincola. The sequence continues at coordinate 79,641 of CAYSIG010000004.1, read as the reverse complement.
TTTTTTGTTTTTTAAATATGCTCTATGCTTCAAGAAGCTGTTGAACCCAAGGATGGTTTGCAGATCTTTGACTTCTAAGCAATCCTCTCATTTCACCACTATATGGAGAGTCTTTGCTTATAACTGACAAAATCCTCTGTGCCACTTTTAAAAAATCTTTCTTTCTCGACTCATCGCTTTCTGACAGAATAAAAAGGTCTTTTGCTTCCATGATATCGCTGATCATGGTAACGACTATAGTATGTCTTCGCTTACATGTAGATTCTCGATCTAAGTGATATACTTCTATTGAAGTTTCGACCCTCTTTATATCGGTCAAGTCACCAGTCGCGCAACAAGGCTTTCCATTCTCCTGTCTACATACAATCAATTCGCAGTCTGAAAATATACATGGATCAAGGAGTTCGGGTCCTTCATCGTCTACTGGGCCTAAACTGTATACGCGCCTTGACTCGTCTAATAAAGGAAATCGGTCAGCCTTCCCACCAGCAGTATCGCATTGTACATCGATGCGTCGGCTATTACAATAAGTGCAAGCCAGTCGAAAATTACTTTTTTCAAATGCCAGCCATCGATATCCTGAATGTTGAGGGGCTTCAAACACTCTATTTTTGGGCCTATAATGGTCAACAGCATTGTCATCTCGATCCACCGGCGACTCACAATACCAGCATTTATGATCGGAAAGTTCAAGCATGTACGGTTTGAGATCCCGCCAAACAGCCGAGTGATCATCAGGAGCACTACCACCTGCAACTGCTAGTGCTGCAGCAACCGATCTCGCATTCCATCCGTCGGGCATCCTCAACCTACTTAAGTTTATGTACCTCATATAGTAGGGCTATTCTTCGAAATAAGTTGATCAATCAATTCTTTTGCAAGTAATTCTCGTTCATCTCTATCCATCCCAACAGTCTTCTTTGCTAGCGATGAGGCCTCCTCAGTTTTAAACCGTTCTGAAAGTAACTTGTGACGAATGCGCAGGTATCGTGAGTATTCGTCATCTGGATGAAAAAACCTGAAGCCAAGCTTATTTAGTTCATCGTTCAATTTGTCTAATTCGTTTTGTTCCGCAGGGGTTAAGTTACTTTTTGAACCAATTATCCTCTGCCTCTCGAGGAGTAATTGAGTAGATTGATCTAGCGTGGACGCTATTCCAAACATGTCACTAGCCACAATTGCAGCGTACCCCATGCCTCGTGGGTCGTCTTCAGGATAAAACGCAATAATTTGCCGTGATGTGTCATTATCTTTTAGTTGTAATATTTGGACTTGCTCTTTAGTCAGTTCCGCTATAGACAAGGGGTTATGGGTCGTTAAAAGGATGTGGCTATTAGACTTATTATTTGCGGAAGAAGAAATAATGTTTTTGATATAACTGAGATAATCAACGCTCCATCTAGGATTTAAGTGAGTATCCGGCTCATCCAATAAAAAAAGGCTCTCTTCTTCAGCGGTAAATTTCAAAAGACCAAGAACAGTTAACAACTGTTGCTCACCCTCACTTAATTCTCGAAATGTAACAGTTTGATCAGTCTTTTTAAGCTTGACTTTTATCCGAACTTCATCTATTAATTGCGATACGTAGGTACTCTCTAAGTCACGAAAGAATGATGCAGGTGTCTGAGATCCGACCAGTTTCCGAAGAGCTTCTATATTTTTCACATATAGATACTTAAATTGTAGCGTTTCTTTATTCCAAAGAGAAACTGGAACTTTTCTTGTGGTCGTAATAGGTGCTAAAGCAATATCATACAGCCTTGACAAAAAATCGCTGACAATGCCTTTTGCCCGCCAAAACCTCGGATCACCATCATCCTTACCCTTCCAAGGTGGCTGGCGAAGCACAAACAATACCGATTCTAAACCATTAGCAGGATCTAAGCCTAAATTTTCTTTTAGAAGGTGATTAATTGTCTCATTTTTTTCGACGTCGATACCTATGAGGAATGCGAGTAAAACAAATTGACTGTGTACCGGTAAAGCGTAGAAAAGTCGTTTGACTCCAGGATCTTCACCACGTCGTAATTTGTCGTCATACCACTCCAAGTAAGGCGAGAATACATCATGCATCCTCTGACTTTCGCCCGAGTAATAGCTAAAAACGTATTTAGGCAAATTGCTATCGTCACTTAAAAATTTAGAGAGAGGGATGTGCGCAACATCGGCCTCTTGGTCGCTTACATAGTCTTCAATTTCACGACCGTTCAAGATCGATCTATCTAGTAAGCTGATAGTAAACTTATTTCTCTTTCTATCGGGGTCGTGATCAATATAAATTGCCTTTTCATTTTCCGCACTGTTCATCCAATAAGACAGCTTAAATGCGAATTTGATTTTGGGATTCTTCTTCGGACTAATAAATTCTCTAAAAATAATTGCTAACGCCTCGAGAACGTTTGACTTGCCTGTTCCATTCCAACCTATAATAACGGTTATCCAGTGGCTTTGATCAAAATCAATTGTTACATCCTTTAGATTCTTGAATTGATGAGTTGGGCTTGTAGCAGAGCTACCGATAGTAAGTTTATCTAATCGCATGAAGGGTCAGTTTAATTTGGTCAAATAGTTTTCGGCCCTCGGCATCGAGCACGGGTTCAACTAGTAGTCGGCCTTCTTGGTCGAGTGTTCTCAACTCAGCATAGATAGGTTCAATTTCCTCAGTTGTCGCATTCTCTGTAACTCCGCATTTAAGAAACAGATCCTGAGAGCTTAACCATTCATTGGTCTCAGAGAGGACTTCGGTGGGCGTTTTACTCATTGAAGGTCTATTTTCAAGTTGATCATCCATTACTTTTGGAATTGACTTTTTCAATTCCCGCTTTAAAGCAATTCGTTTTAGCAAATCCCCAGCAGAACTACTGTTAGGAAAGTTGGAGATAAGATTGCCCTCTACTCCTTTTGTTAATACAGATTTGTCTAGATGGCTTAACAATCGACCGGTATTATTCAATGTATCGTTTAAACCTGAAATCCAATTAAAGGCTCGATCAATTTGGCGAACTATCTCCTTTTGTTCATCAATGCTGGGTACGGGAAAATAAAAAGAAGCAAGTTTTTGTGCGTTTATATTTGACTGGCTAACGCCGTCATTTTTGACCGACCGACAGTAGGCCTTGCCTTGCGGACTATTCAAACAATAGCTCAAATATGACGGTAAAAGTCGGTCCGAACAGCGAATTCTTATTAAATAGCCAGCAAATATTGCCTCTCTTTCACCATTGTAAACGGCAGTCTTTCCAACTAAGTCAGGACTATTTGTTCGATTAAATAAGACATCTCCCGCAGTGAGTGAGTATTTGCTAATTTCGTTGGCATCTGAAGTATAAACAAGTTTTTCCCAATTTAGTTTTCCTTCTTGTATATTACCCATTCTTAAAACTGGCACTTGACCTTTAGCTGATGATTTGGACGATGTACCGTATTCGAATTTGACGGCTAGGTCCCGTAATTTGAAAAATTTAGCAGCTTTTACTTTATGGGATTTTCTCCAGTCTTTCGTCAATTCACCGTTAAAGGCATATTCAAGAATAGATTGCCGATACACCTCACTAAGACCTAAAGCTATTTTTAGGTTTTCCCGCGCCTTTTTAGTTTTGGCTAGTAAACTATCAAGTTTTAGGACAAGTTCTTTTTGTTCTAGCTCTGGGGGCAACAGAATAGGCCAATTATCAAGAGTTTTCTTATCGATTTGTCGGAACGTAGATCCGACACCCGCATCTTCTAATTTTTGTCGATCAGCGGTAAGAATATAGTATAGTAATCTAGGTTCCATGTATGATGTCAAACCAGCCACCCCTCTTCCAAGACAGTATACTTGATCTGCAACAGCTAATTTGCCTATTGTGGCTCTGATGCTAATAACAATATCGCCTGCGGCACATAGCTTTGTCGGTTTACTAGTGTAGCGTGATGCATTTATTTTATTCTCTTCATAGTCAGAAGCACCCCCTATGAGAGGAATTCCTACGTTATTAGTGTTAGTATACTGACCTTTCGGCGATTGGCCCATGTTTATATCAGCTACAGCACCAAGGGACGTTTCTATCCAGTTTTTAGATATCTTCCTCATGCTCTATCGCTAATTTTATCACTATCCAATTCAGAAGTAAACTCTTCAATCAGACCTAGTGCTTCCCTTAAATGACCTAAAATCGCTTCTGCAATTTCTTCTGGTTCGCTCAGCGATTCGCTTAATTCCGAATTGCTTGATAGCCAAGCAATATCTAAGTTGTCGTCGCGATCTGCGATCTCTTGCCGTGTAAACGAGCGCCAACGGCTGTTTGAAGATTCTTGTTGTCGGTTGGAAAATCCATCCGATGCCGAACCATATAACTTTTCAAACTCGCTAAAATCATCAACATTTAACGGATTCTTACGTCCAAATTTTCGAGCATTCGCCCTCATATCATAAATCCAGGTGATTTTCGTGTTGTCATGATCTGTTTTACCACGCTTGAAAAACAGCACATTAGTTTTTACACCTGGGCTATAAAATATGCCCACTGGTAATCGTAGAATAGTGTGCAAATCGCACTTATTCATCAGATCTTGGCGAATTTTTTTTCCTGCGCCTTCCTCAAATAAAACATTGTCAGGTAGAACGACTGCGGCACGGCCATTCACCTGAAGTGAAGAATAAATATGCTGTAAAAAGGCCAGTTGCTTATTAGTAGTCGAGAAGGTTATATTTTCTCTGGATTTCCTCACGCTCCCTGCCTTAGCACCAAACGGTGGGTTGGCAAGGATAAGATTCGCTGGATTGAGCTTTTCGGCATCCTTGGTAAGGGCATCCCCGAGAATTAAACTGGAATTTAGTTGATGAAGAAAAAGGTTCATCAAGCATATTCGATAGGTTCCTTTTTCAATTTCTACCCCTTCATACGTTGGTGGCTTTTTTTTATAAGCGGCACTCGAGTTTGTACTCCGAATATACTGATCTGCTGAAATCAAGAAGCCACCACTCCCCGCCGCTGGATCTTGGATAAGTTCACCGAGGGCGGGTTTAGTCAACCTCACAATTGAATCTACCAACGCACGTGGTGTAAAATACTGTCCTGCACCAGATCTCGCGTCTTGCGAATTTTTAGAAAGTAGCCCTTCATAAATATCTCCCATTCCGTCCCGTGAAATGGAATGCCATTCAATTTTGGCCAAGCCATTAATTACAGCTCTTAAATTTTCAGAATGAGAAAATACGGTTGTTGGAAATGCATAAATTCGCCTTACAAGTTCGTTGTCTGCATGTCCCCCTAGAAACGTAAGCATGTCCCGATATTCAGTGAGCAAATCAGCGCCTTTATAGTTTATTAGCCGGTTCCAACGACATTTCTCCGGCAATAAACTCTCCGTTTTATTTTCTTCAGCAATTTTGAGAAACAGTAAATAAGTTAATTCCGAAATGTATTCGTGATAACTAATACCGTCACCCCGCAAAATGTGGCATAAGTTCCAAATTTTCTGTATCACATTATTGTTGTCCATCGTCTTATGTATGTTATGCAAAAAACTATATGCCGTATGTTCAAAGTGTAAGATAAAATAAAATATACATTTTAAAGAAAACAGCAAAGCCAGCCGTCATCCGGCTGGCTATCAAGCGCCAATATACGATTAAAATATTGAAATTTCACCCCCTGCATTAAACCGACCATATTGTACGGCTTTTCCCCTTTCCGGTAGCTCAACCACGCTATCTACGTCATGCTGGAATGTGTTTGCTCCTCTGAATTCCCCCCCCTTAGTGGTCTGAAAAATGAACACGAATGATTTGTCCGGGTACATAGCCTTCAGCTTATTCAAATCCTCCGGCTTCAACCCCAATCGGTTAACACTGTCCAGGAAAATGAACTCATAAAAGGTCAGGCTTGCCGGAATGTTAGCTGCAACATAAAGGTTCGGGTGCTTCACTTCTTTATCATTCAACTTGTCCTGTAGTGTTTTATCCAGCCCTTCTTCTCTTGCCACGTACAACACCTTGCCGTGGTTGCGAGCCAGGTAGCCAGCGAAGTCAACACATAAGTATGACTTACCCATTTTCGGCTTGCCATACACCATAAGCGAAAAGTTTGTGGACGGGTCACCGATCAAATCCAGCCATTTCCCTTTAAACCCAAGCGTATCAAAGTGCATGTTAGCAAAGTCCATGCTGTTCATAACGGCTGGTTGTTCATAGTTGCCGCTTTCCTCACCACCGTCAAATCCATTCAGATTTTGACAGGAGCAACCGTTGACAATACCATGCAAACCGTTCAGGGTATTTTTTTCGATGGCAAGGGTCTTTACCGACTTATCCGACAAAAATTGCTCAAGGTTCTTCTTGATCTCGTGCATTTCCACAACATAAGGGTCTCTATCAGTTACCTTGCCCTGCTGGTACGCCCTGTTTATCTGCCCGAGCAAGAGCCTTGCCTTGTCCTTTGTGCCTACTTTCCCATTCAGGTTGATATACCGCTTGATAAAACCAACAGAAGGCAATACCTTCTCATCATTGGCAGCCTTTCTTAACGCCTCAAGGGTGTCCGGCTGCAGGGCGATAGTTATCGTCTTACCCATTTCATTATACGCCTGAATAAGCGTGTCCTGAATGAATTTTATACGCTCCACATGCACGGACGACTTGCGTATCTTCTTTTCCAATATTGCCTTTTGCAGGCTATTAATAAATCGCAGAATATCGTCCTTGCTTTTAGCTTTACCGTTAAGGTTAACAAACCGCCTGATGAAGCGTAGCTCTTCAGGAATGCGCTCTACTAATGACGGCTGGTACAGGTCAGGCTGCGTCGACTTTGAAGCTGACTTTCTTGGCTTCTTTGGTTCGGCATCTTCCGATTTGTTGGAAGCCTTGTTAAAACGGTTCACTTTATGCGTTTGCTTGCTACTTTTCTTTAGGTGGGCGAACAACTTCTCAAAGTAGGTGTCTATGGTCTTCTTGATGGTGTCGCTGGCGTGGTAGTTATCCCAATGTGCGCCATTGCCGGTTACTTTCTTCACAAACTCATGCCCCTTGCGTATCGCCTCAGGCATGGTATTGAAATCAACCTGTGCTATTTTATCGTGATAATTCTGAACTGTGATCATAATTGTGTTTTAAGCTGCGAGTAATTCCAATTCCAATGCGAGGGCTTCCGCTTCCAGCTCCAGTAAGGAGATGATGTTGCTTTCCTCTGTTACAGGCATATCCGGCATGGCTTCCGGTATGTCAATCTTTCTCCGTGAGCTGTACCTATGAGTTTCAGTTCCGATCTGTCGAAGCTGCGCAGAATTGATAGTGACCGCACAACTGTGATTTGCTTGCAGTATCTCTACCAGCCTGCCGATATTTCCCTCAGTGACTATCGCGTACATTTTATCAGAGGTTTTCTCAAAGTTGTTATTCTCCAAAACCTCCAAAATGTCTTTGTCCAGGTAGATGTCGCCACCCTTTGCCCGTGAAGCCGCAACGATGACCTTAAAATAACCGCCCTGTTTAAAGAACGAGATGCCATTGCTGGTAACAATGTGTCCGCCGTTGACAAGCGACTTTATCAGGGGTAATGCCTTGATAATCGGTACAACTACCTTGTCCTGCACCTCATCACCCGGATTCCAGTTTTCCGGCATTAGGATGCCCTTTACTGTCCTGCCGTCAATAGTCGTATAGCTGACCAACTTTCCCTTAAAGTCGCTGAACGCCTGAAGCAGGTTTCCTGTGATCGTGTGCCGTATTTTCCTGTCCACATGGTTTTGCCGGGTGTAGTCCTCCCATAGCGTTAGCAAACCTTCCTTATCCGGCTGTGACACATCGGAGCTTGCACCGATTATCGCCATTATGTCCTGCGAATACGAAGCAGGGATAGACAGGTACTTGCTGCTATTTGCTATTGCAAACCGGAGCTTTATCTGTGACAGCGCATACGGGTTCTTCTTCTTTCGGTCTATACCATAGCCGATGAAAACTGACGGCACCAGCTCATTGCCGGATGAGAATGTCTCTATCGGGTAGCGAAGGTTCCTGCCCACGTAGAAGAACTTGAATATTTTCTCAAGGCTGTATGACCTGCTGTGCGCCTTATTCCTGATGATCTTTAGCTGACCTTCCCTTGCTGTCGCCAGTTCATTCTCCCTATCCCGTATTGCCTTTTCACGCTCCTGCTCCCCGGCAATCTTCCTGATCTTCTTTTCGCTTGGGACATTCTTTATCAGCTCCTCATACTTGGTAATAACGTCCTGCTCCTCCTCAAATAACTTACGCCTGCTTTCATTCTGGTATTCCTCTAAAAGCTCCCTTTGCTGCGTATGTGCATCCTTATCTTTCAGGCTTTCATTGAGCAGGTTACTTAGTTCAGCCTTTGTAAATGGCTTTTTCAGCACATTCGCCCTTATCGTTTCGAGAATGCTGTCCTCGCCGAATGCGCTATCTGAACCTTTCCCCATTTTTACAATGCGGGAATTGATCGTTTCCGCATCGAGGTTCATGGCTTCCACCTCCAGATCGTATTCACCAACCTGCCGGAGATAAGCCTCATAATCGTTATAGCGTTCCGCTACTTCATTGTAGAAGTCCTGCTGCATTTTGGTGGACAGTACCGCCACACGACCGCTGACCTTGTGCGCCGCATCTTCAATGACTGTTATATTGCTATCGCTGTCTGCTTTGCTATCCTCCAGCTTTAACGGGTCATCCAGTAATCGGTTAATGTCCGGGTATTCCATTAAGTACTCCTTGACGATCTTATCGCCGTACTTGTTGAGGAAGTCGGGTACATCTAATATTTTGGTTGACTGCTTTTGGTTAGAGGTAGTGTTAGCATCAAGTGACTTTAGTTTCTTCTGCAACATCATCATTAATCGCTTTTCAGCGGGAATGGCTGATGTCACATAGTCGTATATCGGCTTTAGTATTTGTCCTGTACGATTGATTCGTCCTCGCTTCTGCACCTCTGTGTTAATGTCCAGTTCCGCCTGCAATACGATCATAACCCTTTGCCTCACTTCTGTAGCAGGTACTTTCGCCGTTGGAATAGCATGAGCCGAAGCCCCGGTGCTGCCGGACTGGTTGATCATCAGCACATCGACCTCGTTATTGTTAAACTGGCGAAACGCATCATTCGTATTGAGCTTCTTACGGGAGGCTATCAGGGCTTTACTGCCCTTGCCGTTGAATTGCAGCTCATACTTGCGCCCTGTCACCTCTGCAACTGAATATCCAGCGTCTTTCAACCGCTTTACAATAACGTCTATTGGCGAAATGGTGATACCAGTTGCTACTGACTTGATACGTTCGGCAATACGCAGGTATTCCACCTGCGCTTCCGGTGGCAACTCGGATAGCTCGAATTTCTTGTACACCGAATTTCCGTCAACATCCTTTTCTGTGTAGCGGAGAATGCCATCCAGACCACGCTTTAAGACTTCCGAGAAGTCAGCATTGATAATATCGCCGTCTGAAACGGGTAACCCCTGCTCATTCTCCAGTGTCTCAATGAAACTGCCCATTGTTGATGCAAAGGCGATAATAGGCTTTTTGCCTTCCTGTAATCGCATAATTGCCCGTTCTGCGACCGCTTCTGCTTTCAGGCTGAACAACATCTGGTTGATTACCTGGAATACCTTGGAAAAATACGGCTGATTGTCCACACCAGCCTGTGATGTCCCCTCCCGCAACTCAACTTCCTTTCCTTCAGCTACTGCCACTTTATCCAGCTCATCTACGGCCTCATTGATGAACCTGCCCTGAAACTCGATTATATCCCGCAGCACTTCGGTAATATTATCTGCGATAGCCCTGTGTTCCTCCGTTTTTTCGTCCAGCGATATGTAGTTTACCTCAACACCCTCAAAGCTGCGCTCACGCCGTAGCATCTGACCTTCCGCTACAAGTTGTGAGGACAACACTTCCTGAAGGGCTACGCCGCCTTTCGTAATAGCCTCCACAAGCTCATCCTTGCTCATGTTGCAATCCGCAATGGCAGTCTTCATGCCGTAGATGGGCATGTTATCTGGTCTTTTAGCAAAAGTTGCTGACAAGAACACAACGCCCTTCGTATTGCGCACCACACCCTGTAAAAACTCCCCGGTATTGGAAGAACCGGAGCTATTGTGTGCCTCATCCATGATGAAGATATTTCCCTCCGCTATCGCTTGCAGGAACAATGGCTTTTCGGGCTTCTTTTCAGGGCTGTTGAACTGCGAATAAGTAGCAACAACGAAATCATACTTTTCAGGCACTTTCCTTGATTTGAAGATCGACTGTTGTTCCGCTACTGCCGGAGCTGTGTAGATCACATTACCGTCCTCGTCTTTAATGTCGGTCTTTGGCTCCCTGCCATTGACAATAAACGGCTTTAGCTTGCCGGAGCCGATAGCGGAGAGATCCCGGTATATATCCGAGAACAGGTTAGCCTTTTCCGTTAGGAATACAGGCTTTAATCCTTGACAAACCGCATAGCGTATCATAGATGCAGCAATACGTCCTTTGCCGATACCTGTCTGGTCGCCGATGATCATTCCCTGACCACGAGCCTCGATATTGTATATCGCCATAGCCACCGCATCTATCTGCTCTGCTGATAGTGCCTTGCATAGTGAAGCATGGGAAGGAAATTGCAGCCTGTGCCGTACAAAGTTGTCGATGTTACCACCGACTTCCTCTTTAATACGGGCTACGGCAGACTGTGTTTCAAAAGCCATACTATCCGGCACTTGTGTATTCAGTACCACGCAACTGTCGGATGCAGGCATATAGGGTGCGCCTAATGTCCCAAACCCGAACATATCCTGTAATGCCAACGCTTCCTGTTCCAGTTGTTTTAACCTGTTCATATCTTTTACTATCGGTATGTCCATTGCCCCGGTTACCCGGTTATATAATTCATCAAATGTCTTTATCACTTCATCCCTGTGCGGGTCATGCACCGGGGCTGCACCTTCCGGCTTATCCTTCCTGCCATTGATTAGGATAAGGCGGGTATCAAAGGCTGTTCCCTGCCTTGAGTAGAGCTTATGCCCGTCAATCTGTAATACATCCGCTACGTGATACCTGCTGTAGAGGTAATTGAAAAATATCCTGTTCCTTCCCCGTTCAATCCTGCCCTTGTCGTCATAACGGGTGTGACCGCCGATGATAATGGCAGCCCTGCCGTCATTTGTCATTGTCTCCAGCGCACGTAAGGCCATAAGGTGGTCAAGCGTGTCTATCCGGTAGGTATCGAACAGTACGGGTTTGTCCAGCCTGCCGAACGGAGGATTGCTGATGACCGCAACGAAGTTGCGCTGCACATCGAAAAAGGGCATACTTGCATCCCGCTGCCATACGTTAGCAAATCCCTGTGTTTTGAGATTGCTGTTCCTTAATCTGTCTATTTCGTTGACGTATATCCGCTCCGGCTTTCCGGCTACCGTCAGCAAGCCATTGCCTGCTGACGGTTCAAAGCCGTACCCGCCCTTGATATGCAGTTTGTCCAACCCACAAAAGATGCCCGCTATAAATCCGATCGGTGCGGGTGTGGAGTATTGTTGCAGCAAAATGGAGTGACTTGTCCGGTGCGAAAGGTTGACCTGGGAATGGTAGAGTTCCACAATGCGCTCATAGCGTTCCCTCAATGGCTCATCGCCTTTTGCGATCTTTCGTGCCTGCTTCACGATTGCCAGCTCTGTCAGCTCCTTTACTTCCGTCTTGTCTGTAATGCCATAGGATGCCGCCAGTTTTTCAATGGACAGTTTGTTATGTTTCCTTTTGAGCATCAGCTCCGCTTCTACCGCAAATACAAATGCACTCATAATTATTGCTGTTTTAGTGCTGCCTTTGCAGCTTTCCTGTGCTTCCTGTTCCTTTTGCTGCCATAAATGACCAGCCTGACGATCTGTGCCGCCTTTTTGGGGTCTTTAGCCACCCGTATCAGTACCCATCGGTATAGTGCGAACAGTTCCTTCAGGCTGGTGATGATTACTATTGTTTCCATTTGCCATTTTTGAAATGATTGCTTTATGTGGTTGCCGTAGTTGCCGTAACTACTTTAGGTACCGCCAGTGGCAGGTAGTCGACATTGTAACGGTCATCCCACACGCTGTTTAACGCCTTAGAGCCATTAGACCACAATTCAACGGTCTGATTATTCCGACTAATTGTCTGCTTGATTGCCCATCCCGGATCACTAACCGCTGTTGCGGTTGCTGCATAACCACTAAACAATATGTTCGGCTGACTATCGTCCGTAACTCTTGGTGCAGCAAATACGTCTGTTTGCGGCACTGGTTTCAATTGTTCCTTAATATCGACAAGCAGCAACCGGATGTTATTCAGCTCTGTGAGCTGCTTATCCATACGGGCTTTTGTTTCGTTGCAGCAATCCAGCCCCTTTACCCATAAATCCGATAGCATAGCATGAAGATCAATGGCATTCGCATATCGGTTGGGGGCTGCTACATCAGCGGCGTTAATACAAATTTGCCGCGAAGCTCCCTCGACCGTACTAATCTTAACCTTATCATTGGTTAACACTTCAATTGCTATGATCTGCTGCTTATTTAGTCCTATGGGAGTGCCATCGAACACGAATTGGATGCACCTGCTGTTGTTGTAAATCTCAACCTTCATCTGCTTGTTTGTTTTTTACTTTATCGGCAACGGCTTCACCTATGATCGAGCCAACAAAGCCGCCAAGCATAACATAGGGTGCAGCATCCTTTCCTACCGACTTTGCATACCAGTATGCAAGAAGTGATGTCATTAATGTGGCCGACGATATAATTGTTTTCTCTTTCATCTTCATGATCTCGTTATTTAATGATGTAGAGCTACTATCGTTGCTGTACCTATACCTGTAAGCACAAACAAACCAACTGATAGCAGCCTATTGTTGGCTTTCATTCTTTTTAACCGTCTTTCCAATAGAAAACTTTGGGAGGTAAGCAGGTTTTGTTGTGCGAGGCTTTGGTCAAACGATAGCTTGAGTACATTGTATCGCTCTTGTTGCACCGATATGGTCGAATCCTTATTGTACACCTGCGCCTGTAAAGACGATGCCATATCCTCATACAGGCTGTCTTTCAGGTTAGTCGTTGCGATTAGCTCCTGAACCGTTGCGCCAAGGCTGTCACATTGCGCCAGCTTTACGGCGGTATCTGTGGTTTGGGCTGAGTGCGTCAGTAACGTGTCCACCAGTTCCAGTAAAACCTTGTTGTCCTGTTTTGCCTTTTGCAGTTCGGTCTTACTGCTGTTCACCTTACGGCTAAGATTGTCGTTGGTCTGAGAAAGGGAATCCAGCCTTTCCTGAAACTTTGCCTCAACCAGTACGCTGGTGCTTTTCATATCAGCGGGCGTTTGCATTCCCGTTACTACTACCGGCTGCGCTGCCTTGTGGCTGCCGAGCATCATGGTGCCGCCGATACCAATGATCAGCCCAAGCACTAAAAACATAATCCTGTTCATTTTTTGTTGCATTGTTGTTTGATTTTTTTAGAGATAGAAAATGATAGGGTTTACAGGCTGCGCTATTCCACGCTTTGCTGTGCGCCTTTACGCTCAAACGTGTACCCGAAACATCCGGCTGCTATAAGGCTGCCGAAAGTGTAGAACATGAACTCCGGTACATCCTTGTTGAAGAACTGTTTGGCTATCCAGCTTATGATGAGAGCTGTGAGCAGTACTGCTATTACGGCTTCCCTCATGCTGTAGCTGCCGAGCTTGTCTTTAAAAAGCTGTTGGAGGAATTGTTTCATTTGCTTCCTGTTCGTTTAGATGTTGAATGATCTGGTAAGTGGTCAGCCCGATAATGGCTGCTATCAGTATACCTATTGTCGCGTATATCCTTTCTTTTCAAGCTGCAAGGCTCAGGGCAGGCGTTTCGTGCAGCAGGGTGTACGAAAAGGTGTTGCCGTACAATGCCTGATGTTTGTCGCACAATGCCATGAACTTTTTAAAGTCGTCAGCATTGGCGATCACCTGGCAGCCCGCCGAGAACTTGTCAATGAACCTAGTGGTTCCCTGCTGTAATGCCCGGTGGATATTGATGCCGAACATGCCTGTATCTTCCTTGCCGCTGAAATCAAGGGAGCCATCCCTCGTGATGTCCCTGATGACCGTAACGGGTGCCCTTTGCACCAGTGCGAGATACTTGCTGCGGTGCAGTCCGACACTATAGGTGTTCAGGTATTGCCCTTCCTTCAGGATAGCCGTCCCCTGCGGGTTAAGCGGGTTTTTCAGCCAGAAAGTGCCGGGGTCTGTGGTCGCTGCAAAGCTGTGCAGTTGCCACGCCCCTGTATAGTCCTTGTACAGGATATTAAGCTGGTCGTTGAAAAGGTTCGGTACTGCGCTCTTGCTCCTGATGCCGATGATATTCAGTTCAAACGGGCGTGTAAATACCCTGTAGCCATGCCCCATGAGGGCAGCTATTAGCTTTTCTTTCATGCTTGTCTTTTTTATTGACGGAGGTTAGAGATATTTTACCGCCTCCGTTTTGATTAAATAATACTTGCCGTTGTTCTCAAACAGGGTGTAGTCCAGTTTGGTCGTTACTTCATTGCCGATGACCGTCTGGGCTGGCACCTGCACACTCTCCGTTGGCGACACCCATACTGTTGCCGCACTCTTAGTCACCAATGGTTTGCCGTCAAAGCCGGACAGGCTGAACTTATTGTTGCGGTATTGCAAACCCATGCGGATGAATTCCATCCGTATCTGCTGTTTCTGGCCTTCATCGTAAAAGCTGCTGAGCATACCGTTCACCAGTGTTTGACGGACACCGTTCAGGCGCATCTGCATAAAGCTGTTGCTTACCTGCTGGTATTGGTCTTTGTTGCCTATCTTTTTGAGCAGGCTGATTGCCGAACTGAAGCTTTTGCTTTCCGCTGCCTTGTGCAGTTGCTCCGCAAGGGGATAGTTGCCGGAGCCACCATCGCTGCCCTGTGTGATGACATTGAATGCACTCTCCGTGACAATGGTCGGTAGCCCTTTCTTCTTGAGTGCCGCAACTGTCTCGCTGCCGAAGTCGCCATCCGCACCATACTTAGGCAAAATGGATGAACCATACTTTTCTATGAGTGCCTGCTGCATCTGTCTTACCATCTCACCCTTGCTGCCTTTTTTCAGCGGGAAATCGTCATTACGGGAGCTGCTTCCGCCACTGCCGCCAGTATGCGTGGTATCTGTAGGTGGTGTGTAAGGCTTCGGATTAACAGGCGGTATCGGCGGCAGCTTTGTTTCCTTAACGGGTGTTGGCTGTATCTTGTCCAGCTCGTTGTCGAGATTGCCCGCTTTAGCCGCTTTATGCTTCTTCCAAAGCTGTAACCCTAAATAGCCTACAACTCCCGCCGCTCCTATGGTAAGGGTGGTCAGCACGATCTTGGATGCACTGCTTCCCTGTGGTACTGCTGCTGGTGTGAACCATTGTCCGGCGGGCTTTCTTGCCGAAGCAGTTTTGCGGGCTGGCGTTTTGCTCCTTACCGCTGGTACTTTTCCCAACCCCTTGCCCTTTCTTTTACCCTTTGTTTTTGCTTTGCCTTTCGGTTTGGCAGTCTTTCTCTTTTTCTTAGCTTCCATCGTTTAGTTTTTTGGCTTGCTGTAAATAATCTGCATCATCGGGTCGTATTCCCAGAGTTCCAGCTCGCTTTTCAGGTCTGCTGTCAGGTCGCTGCCGAACAGGGAACGGTAAACTGTCGCTACATGGCTGAACGCTTCCTGTGTGGGTATCTCGATGAACACGGCTTTAATGGCGGGTTCATCTGTTCCGGGGAACGGTCCATAGGAAATGTTGAAGGCCGTATTCAGGCGTTTTGCCCATGCTTCCAGTTGCGCTACATTGACTTGTCCGGCATTATCCGCACTATAGGTCTCTGGCTTTGCCGAAATGATGTATAGCATCTCGTTATACTCCGAACTCTTCAGCTCCTTTTGCATATCGCCCAGCAAGCTGCTGTTATAAAGCCGCTGATAGGACACCATCACCTTCCTGAAGTCGCTTTTGCTCGGTATGTCCCTTATTGCCAGCCTCAGCGCATCTTTGTCTGTACCGAACCAACCGTCATTTTCAAACGCCATTTTGATCTGTTTGGCAATGGTTGGTGCGCTGCCTTCCTCCAGCGTTTTGCGTTCTTCACCGTTCGACCTTGCGTTCCTGACCCAGTTCCTGCCGATAATAACAGCGCCGCCCACCACGATGATACCAAGGAGGGAGAACTGCAGCTTATCCTTCAGGGTAAGCTCCTGCGGGTGTTCCGCATACATTTCTGCTCCGTTGCTGATTGCGTAATCCACTGTTGCTGTATTTTATCGTGCCTGAAAATTGGTTATACGCCCAGGTATGCTTTTGCCATAGCCGTTTTGACGGGGTCGTGCTGCACCGTATGTGCCAGCTTCGTCAACTCTTTTCCCGTCAGCTTGGTCGCCAATACCGAAAGGGCTTTGATCTTGTCCGCTGCCTCTGCTTCTGTTTTAGCGGGTATGCTTATCGAATAGTTGTGCTTATCCATGTTCCTTGTCCAGATTTAAGAATTGCGCTACCGGGATCACCTGTTCAGGGCTGCCCATCAGCTTTTGAATAATGGCAATGACTATCTGCAACTGGTCGGTCGTGAAAGCCGCTTCCATCATCTCAATATTCTTGAGGTGGCGAAGCTGCTGTTCTGTGAACTGAGGTGTGGCTTGCGCATCCTGTTTCTGGAATGTCGCCTCCATTTCCGGTTCGGAATGTGTTTGCGCCGCCGGTGCATCCGGTGTTCCCATCAGTCCGTTGAGCAAGCCGGAGATCTGCGGCATGTTCTTCTTGACAAGGTTGCCCACAAGAGCTGCGCCTATTTCGCCAAGTTGCAGGTTGATCGCATTCGGTTTCGGTTTTGCCGCTACCTCCGTTTCGAGCTCCTTTATCCTTTCCTGTAGCTGCCTGTGGTAGTCTTCGGCTTCCGTTAGCTGCTGCTGTGTTTCCTCCAGCTCTTTTTCCAGTGCAGTGATCTTATAGTCCCTGTCCTTTTCCTCCAGTTTCTGCTGGATGATCTCGTCTATCTCACCGAGGCCGCCGATACCGTTGATCGGTTTTGCAGGTATCGGGCTGGTATTGTCCTGATTGAGGGAGAACGAATAGCGGGTGTTCCGGTTCGTGCCTGCACCGTCATAGATGAGAATGGCGATATTTCGGGTGTTGTCCTGTATCTCGTCCTCGTAGTCGTCAAACTCTTCTACGTCATTGGTGCGGGAGACTACCTTGAAGCCGTCCACGATGATCTCGTAGTCCCTCGTCCTGCCTTTTTCCGCTTCCCGTTTCAGGTAGCGTTTCAGGCTGTCTATCTTGTTCTGGTCGTACCGTTCTTCTATTACTGGCATTTGTTTACTTGTTTTTGAATATTACCTGTATCATTTTTACCTGCTGTGGCAGGACACTGTAATTGGTCAGCTCAATTGTCCCCTGATGCTCGTACTGCAATTCATTGGCTGTCGTTTCGGTCAGGTCGAAAACGCCTATCTCGCTTTTTACCCTGATAGTGCTATTGGGTTCTGTCAGGATGAATAGTTGCCTGTTCCCCGATATGCTCCGCAGTTCTTTGGGTCGGAGGAAGAAGTGGCGGAAACGGATATGGTACTTGCTATGACCTAATTCTTCCATTCTTCGCCTGATGTAGTCGTGCGCTAAGTCTGCTGTCATTGCGTTGTTTTTAATTCCAAACCGTATAGAGGTGTAATCCCAGGTTATAGGCTACGTCCTGATTCATCTGCCTGCCGATGTTGTCCTCAAAGCACCCGAACACCACATAGCTGTTAGGTATCTTCACTGGCTGTATGCCCCGGAAAGTGCTGCCTGAATACACCGAGGGATAGAGGTCCGTAATATTGCCTCCCGCATAAGTGAAGCCTGTTATGACATCCTCTATAGCGTTTTTTCCAGTGTACAACTGGCAACTGTAACAGATGCCTGCATTCTGCTCCGCTTGCAGCTTTAATGTGCCTGCAAGGGTGCGGGTGGACAGGTCGGGAGCAGCACTGAAGCCTCTGAGTTCCGCAACTATGCCCGTGATGCCTTTCACGTCATCGGGCAGGTTCACCTGAAAGAAGTTCAGCTCGCCCTTCCTGCTTATGGGTATGTTGACAGCTATGATATTGCCTTGCATCGTTAGTTATCTTTGAGTTCACAATCAAGAACGATCCGTATGCTGTAAGGCTCGAATGGAGCGGTTGCATCACTGGTGTCCCTGTATTCCACTTTCACGATACCGTTACCAACCGGTATCCGGTCACCACGCCTGTAGAACCGCTTATGGGATTCCACGTCCGGCAGGTGATACACTTTTTTGGTAGGGAAACCTTCAGGAAATACCTCAAATCGGTTGACCTCCAGTTTGTGCGTCCCCCGCTGGTACATCAGCTTATCCCTGTTGGTAGTGAAGTCAATACCCGTGATATAGCCGATGGTCTTGTCCAGCTCGTAGGACACGGAATAGGTCTTGTCCGCTTCCGTCACATTGATGTCGAACCATTTGAAGATGAGACCCGTTATCGGTGTTCCTTTCTGATTGGTGTTTTCCATTTGTTTTGTTTTTTATGCTGCCAACTGGCCGCCTGCGTACTGGTAAACCTGCGCAAGTGAGGCAAAGCTGCGCTCGTGTTGCCCGTAGCCTGCCCCCGGCAGGGATGCCCATTCTTTACGGCACTTGTAGATGGCTTCGCCGAAACGCCCCGCCATAACATCCTCCAATGCACCCCGCCGCCTGATCAGTTCTACCGCCGCCCTGTCCTGGCTTGCAGGGCTGAAATCCTGCAAGCCTAATGCCTGCTGCACGCTCTGCCACGTCTTGAAGAGTATCTGGTAGGCTCCTGCCGCTGTACTGGTGATACCGCCCTTCGTGATGGCTACGTTCGGGTGCTGTGCATAGCTGTTGAAAAGCTGTCCTCCATAGAGGGTGCGGTAAGCGTTTGCCCCGTAAGTGCCTTCGGCATATTGTATCATCGTCAGGAATGCCCGCAGATTGAGGGAGGCAGTGTTTTTAGGTGCTGCCTGCGCCCTGAGCTTGGTGCTGATCGCCATAAGCAGGGCGGGTGCTGCGAGTGCGGCAAGTATGTACTTCCAGTTTTCTTTGAACAGGTCGCCCATATTGCTGCTTTTTTAAGGTTTGCAGCCGTAACGGCTGCAAACCGCTGTTACCATTATGGAGTGGTGATCGTACCGTGCATAGCTGCGAATATGTGGGTATTCGCTTGCAGGCCGTCCGTTGTACCTAACTCCACCGTCAGCTCTATCAGCACGTCATCGAGTATGAGGCGTGGGTTGGCAAGCTTGTAGTAGCCCAGCGGCTTCAGGTGATAGTTGGCAGTCTTGAAGATGCTGCAACTTGTTTCCGGCAATATCTGCTTCTTGTTCGCTTTCAGGTTGATCTCACCTGTTGCCAGTGCAGGGAACCCTTCAATGCCCTGGAAGTTGGTGGCCATGATCTTGTCCTTGGTGAGGTCGGCTGACACACCTGCAAGCAGGGTAATGCCGCTTACAAGGAACGCCTGATTTTTCGGCAGCTTGGCGTTCGACACGTTGCAGATACCTACCGATTTACTGTCCTGTGTTTCGAACATCTTCACGGTCTTGCTGCTTACCTGCTTGATCGAGTAGATCACGTTGTCCGCAAGGCGAAGCTCACCTTTCACGAGGGCTTCCTTGATATTCGGCGGCAGCTCCCCGAAATGCTTCTCCATTTCCGCCCTTGACCCCCTGCTAGATGCGCCGGGATTGGCGAGCTTGTTGATTGTCTTTGCCCTTGCGATAGGGTTCATCCTGCGTAGTGCGCCCAGCAATTCATCGCCGTCCAGACCGTCAATACCGAGCAATGCGCCTGTGTTGTTGTACTCTTCTACTCCTTCAAATCCGTACATAATTGTTGTTTTTGGTTTTTAAAATTGATTGTTGTGTTTTCTGTTTTTTGTTTGCCTTAGAGGTTGCGGTCTTCTATGTCGGACAAGTCGCCCATTTCGCCAAGCTCCCCGAACTCGTTTGCTTCGCCGATTTCCCCAACGTCATCGTAGCCCTCCATATCGCCCATACCGATGCCCGTCATTTCCATGTGTTCCAGTCCGCTCATCTCTATCTGGCGTTCTATCTGGTCAAGGGCTGCCAGTTCGTTGTTCAGCTCATTATAGGCACGGGCATCATTGGGATGCTGGAAGAATTGTAGTGCGCCGATGCCGTTTGCGCTTTCTTCCTTGTTCTTGTTGAGGAACGGTACTTTGTCGAGGTAGAGCTTTTCCTTCAGGGTGCTGCCGTATGCGCTGACACGTTCCTTTACCGCATCAATGCTCAACCCGTCCACGCCCGATACCGATTTGTTTTGGAAGCCATTGGCTGCCATTAGCCCGACACCGAACAGCGTTACAAGGTGATTGCCCATGTAGTGACCGATACCCGTTACGCCCAACCCGACTAGGAAGGATGGCTTACCGATAGCTGCCCCGGCAAGACCGCCTCCTACAACGCCTATCGCCACGTCCTTTACTGTTTCTATCGCCGTGTTCTTAGGGTCTCCCTTTGTCTCTGTACGGGTGGCGACACTTTCCAGGAAGCTGGCATTGTGCGCTTTTTTTGAGTAGCGGTTGCCCTTAGTTTTCCCCTTGGCACTTTTGTGTTTTCCTTTAGCCATATCTGTTATTTGGTTTTTACTGATCAATGAAACATC
The DNA here is from genome assembly GCA_964430995.1 of uncultured Flavipsychrobacter sp. Lineage (GTDB taxonomy): Bacteria > Bacteroidota > Bacteroidia > Chitinophagales > Chitinophagaceae > Nemorincola. The sequence continues at coordinate 59,016 of CAYSIG010000004.1, read as the reverse complement.
ACCGCTTTCAGCTTGCCCCGGCTCACGGTCTTACCACCTTTTTTGTGATGCACGGTTTTCTTTTTTGCCGCTGGTTTGCTTCGTTTGTGGTTTTTCTTTTTCCTGTGGTGCGGTACGCCATGCATTGCCCTGGAACTGGTGCGTGACGGTGAGGGAGCTGGTGCGGCTGCGCTCATGGACTTGGCAATGAGTGCGCCCACTGTAAGGACACCTACGCCTATGCCCACGGGCATGATCCATTTCTTGTTCTTTTCAAAGAATCCCTCTTTAGGTTCGTCACCGCCGCCGCTATCATCCGCACTTTTCTTGGCGGCTCCCTTTGTAGGTGCTTCTGCTACACCGCTTTCCTCATCTCCTCCGCCGGAAGGGGCTACTGCCGTGCTTCCACCACCGCCGCCGCCGCCTGCGCTTGGAAGGCTAGAGGGGCTTTCAGCTTCTCCACCTCCACCACCACCGGAACTGCTGCCACCGCCGGAACTGCCTCCTGAACTGCCGCCACCTCCTGAAGAAGACCCGCTTTTGGATGAGCTGCCCCCACCGGAGCTTTCATCGGAAGATGAACCGCCATCCGTCAGGCTTTCTGCTGCTTTAGCATCTGCGTCATTCTTGCCTTCCGGTATTTCTTTCTCCGCATCCTTGTTGGCTTCTTCGTCAAAATCTTCTGAGCCTTTCCCCTTCCCGCCGAAGATGTCACCGATCTTCTTGAGCGTGGATGCTATGGCGGCGATAACACCGGATGCCGCTGCTATGGTAGCTGCCGTAATAGGTTCGCCCAATTCTCCGAGTTCACCGACAGGGTTTTCCGATTCAAACATCTCGTTGCCGATCACTGCCCGTACAGGCATATTCCTGTGCAGCCTGTTAACAGGGTGGTGCGGGTGCATCGGGCTTAGATGTTTCATCCGGTTATTCATTGCCATTGGCCTGTGAAATCTGCCTGTCCTGTGGTTGTACAAAGCCCCGAAGCCGTCCAGCCCATGCACTTCATGGTTCTTGTTGCCCTTGCCGTTGAGAATGGCTTTTTTCAGGTTCTCCGGTTTGCCGCCTGCACCATAAAAAATCTTCTCCAGCTTCTTACGGGTTTCCACCAGCTTGTTCCACTTGCCCATGTCCATCTTCTTGGCTTTCGCCTGTTCCGGTGTGATATAGCTCCAGCGTAAACGCTTGCCTACATTCCCGATGTTCAGCTTCATGGAGGCGAGAACCCCATTGCGCAGGGCTACCGTAGCAGGGTTGAACTTGTTGACCACGTTCAGCACCTTTTTCAGGTTAACCTTCTTGACCGCTTTCTTTACGCCCTGTCCGGCCTTCTTTATGCCTTGCCCTATCTTTTTGAACAGGCCGCCTTTCTTCTTGCCGCCACCGGATGAGCCGCCGCTTTTCGCTTTCTTTTTGAAGAGCTTGCCGAGTTCGTCCATGCCCCCGGTGCCTTCCATATAGCCATCGCTATATCCGTCTAAACCGTTTAAATACTGTAGATCCATTTTGTAATCCTTTTTTTCGCTGTATGGTACTTCGTAGTCGAACTTGTCTGTCACGCAGTCAATGGCTACCTGTCTTCCGGGCAGTTCCGCTATCGGGTAGATGTGCTGGAAATAATCCCTGTGATACTTCGTGATGCGCAGCTTATGCCTGATGCCCAGGTTGGTCAATATGCTGCTGATGAACGTTGTGTAGCAATCACAATCCACACCCGCTTTCCGGTCATGCCAGCTACGTGCAGGGCTTCTTATCTGCTCATAACCGTCCCTGTCCTTCCGGTAGGCGATATGCCCGTACACGAATTGCCAGATATTGCGGCAGGTCTCGTAGTCATTCCTTCCTTTCAGGACACCCGCTATCCCTTTTGTGTGCTGGAGTGTCTTATGTACCACTTTCGGTATGAATGCTACTGTATCACCTACGCCTGCATTTTTCATGACGGTATGCGTGTCCACGCTCGCCTTGGGAAACAGGTGGTCGTACTCAGTCCCGCTTTTAATCGTCCTCGCTTTTCTTGCTTCCATTCTTTTCGTGTTTTAACGTCAGGTCTTGTTTGTGTTCGAAGGGTATCTGCGACCAGCCGAGGTCTATGGTCGTGATGACACCTACGTTGAAAACAATTGACTTGTTATTGAGCAATGACTTGACCACATCATACATCACCGAGAAAAAGCTGAGGACGGGTATCTTGACCATCATGTCCTTTATCAGCACTTGTCCGTAGGCAGGTATCTTAATGTCTTTGTTGACGACCTGTGAGCTTCCGGCAAGCACATCTTTATGGGTGATCTCTATGAACGGGTACTTGATCTTGAAACTCGCCCCGGTTGGGTTCTTCAGCAGTGCATCTACCCGTATCGTCAGCCCGTCAAGGCTTAACTGGTGGATGTTTGCATTGGGTATCACCTGCAATTGAACTCCTGCTCTGCGTATTCGTGCGAAGTAGATGGCTCCTGCGATCAACCCTGCCCCGATGGCTGTTCCTGCGATAACTTTTGTTGCGCTCATTGTTCCCTTTGTTTTCTCTTTCTCTCGATATATTCAGCCGTTAGCTTGTAGCCGAGCCAGACTGCACCGCCCAAAAAGGCTTTGAGGCCATAATCCAGCAGGCCATTTACGTCCACATTGGCGAGGAGTATCGTACCTGTAAGCAATACATTGCTGAAATGCGTTGTCGCACTATCTGTCTTTACCATAAATTCTTAGTTGATTTTATGAAAGGTATCACCGGCGGGAAGGGGTAATGTCCGTGTTTGGGCCAAAGAGGACAGTTGTTCCACCACAATCCCCATAAATCCACCACAATCCCTGAACTTCCATTATCCGGTAATGGTCTCGGACGGCATTCCGAGCTTTTGCAGGATGATCTTTACCTGCGCATTGGTGTAGTATCTCCCACGCTTATCGCCTATGTCGGCTTTGAATGGGGCTACCCATCTGTAGAAGGTCTTCAGGCTGATACCGTATAACTCCGCAAGCTGCAAACTGGTCAGCGGCTTGAGGGTAAACGTAATATCGCCGTTAGCCTCGTTGACGTGCTTGTCCATAATTACTGGTTGATGTAGTTAAAGTGATAGATGGTTGTGTAGAATGACTGTAGCAGGCTCTTGGCGTTCATATCCACCAGCCTGTCGTGACATTGCTGGAGGATGCCTTTTGAAGGGTGCAGGCAGTACAGGTAGTAGTGGTTAGCCAGCACCGTATAGTGTTTAAGGTGTCCGGGTACGTTCTTACGTGTTTCTTCCACTGCCTGAAGCCAGCCCTTTGTTTCAGGGAAGCCTTGGTGATACTTCGGGTTCAGCCAGATGGACGGTGACGGCAGCACGCTCTGCTCTTTTGAGGCGAGGTAGTTCTTGGTCAGGATAATGCGCTCACAAAAAGCAATAAGGGCTTTCTTGCGATGGGTAGCTTCTTTGAAATAAGTGATCAGGTGTTCTTTCGCCTGTCTTATTTCATCGTCAGTAAATTTCTGCTCACTCCATAACAGGGCGTGGGCGAAGTTCCATGCTACCTTGCCCAGGTAGAACACATTCATTTTCCTTTGTGCGAACTTCTTTTTCGGCGGCATCAGGTCTTTCATCTTTGTATTCATATGGTCTGTTTTTGACTTTTTTCGACACAAAGATGCTATTGCCGCAAAGGGCTACTTTCCAGTTAGCGCAGGTAACGAAGGGTAACGCAAACAAATAGCAGGAAATAGCAGGTAACTGCATGAAACGTAACGAAACGTATCAAAACGTAAGGTTTCGGCACGTTTGTGATAGTTGTTGCCAGTTTATGCTAGTTTCTTAAAGTATTTGGTATGGACAAGCCTGTACAACTTTGGTACAAACACGAATTGAATTGAGATGGTTGCCCATCAAAAATGATCGGCTTGTAGTCGATTGTTAATCGCCGCAATTCAGAATTTAGTCGCCGTAAATTGGAATTCAACGAAAATTATTTGGCTTTTTCTGCCGAAAGTTTATGAACCGACACCAACTTTCACCTCGAAATGATAGCACTAGGCATTCGTTCTAAGCATAAAACATAATTGCCTTCTTTAAGCTGATGGCAAAAAAGCGAAAAAAGGGGAAAAACGCTATCGGCGATTAAAGTTCAAATGCTTTGCAACGGGAAGCTATCCTATCGAGTGGTTGAAATTAAAACTTCTGCCGATGGCAACCGACGACACTTTTGCAGTACTTTTTTTGACAACATAGAGCAGCTAAAAAGCCCCATTTAGTTTCGTAATGCATAAAAGAGGGTTTATACGCATCTATTTCGCCCCTGCTGAAACAATTGTTGTTGAAGCCTCTGAAAAAAGAAAGGGCTTTAAAACATGGAAACCGAACGTTACTAATTGTAATAAACATTTCGCAATCGCTACAACAACCGCTGTTGTCCAGTTCGCTTAAAAAGAGTTTTTCTATCTAATCAGAATAAGGAAAAAAAATGCAAGGGTACAGACATTGAAATAGTTCCGGAATTTGTACAGGTAATGAGTTATTTCGTCCGAAAACGAATCTAGCCTTAATAGCAGTTTGATCAGGTAATTATCTAGAAAAAAACATTTAAAGGCCTTAAGTTTACTCCCGCCCTTAATATAGAAGTTGTACTATTGTAATATAAAAGACTTTCTGCATTTCCGTAGAACCATTGCAAAAATAAAAACTGATTTGACTTTTTTGAAATTCTATAACTGATCGAAGGCTGAAAATTACCGTTCCATCCCTTATCGCCTTTGCGACAATTAAGGTCCATGGAAAGTCTGTTATTTATGATTGAATAGTGAAATGCCAATTCTCCATATCCGATGTAGTGAAACAGCTCTGGATTATCTTCGTACATAAAGGGGATCCAAACCGTTATATCGAGATTGAGATCATCATTTAGCTTCGTTCTAAAAGATGCAGAAACCCGATTCCAACTTCGAGAAAAGGCAGAGTCTCGTCCGTTTGATTCATGCTCGATGGCAAAAACTAATACGCCTGTTAGGCTACTAGTTTTTTTTGAAAATGTCGGCACGCCGAAAGCTATTGTAGGATTGTAATTGGATTCGGCAAATGGATTTGATTTCTCAAAAATATTCCAGAAAGACTTTTGAGTATAAGTCATAAAAAGCATGCTGTTTAGTGGCAACCTACCGCTGAACAGCCGCTGCTTAAAACTAATTTGAAATTTCGCATTTGAACTGGCTGCAGTAATTTTTTTGTCTGTCTCAGCACCTAGCACAAAATAATTGTCTTTATTTATTGAAAACGATGGCATGCGTCCCACAAGCGAATCAAAAAATCTCTTCTCCATTGCAAATTGTGACTGTGCTTTGTTAGGGCACACTACAAATGACAACAGCAAGATGACGATGAAAAGTAAGAGATTAATTTGCTTTAAGCTGTACGATCTTTTCACCTAGAAGAGCGGTTGGTTTGTATCTATAATATCTGTTGAGATTTTCGTCTGCATATCTTAGGATATGATTAACCGCTTCATCAATAGAATCCGTAAATAATATTAGATCCTTGTCCTCTTGACTAATGGCACTACTTTCAGCCATACCTTCAATATGACTGATTAGATTTTTATGATAATTGATTCCGACAAGCGCGATAGGAAATTTTCTAATCTTCTTGGTTTGTATCAAGGTTATCGTCTCAAAAAATTCATCAAGGGTACCGAAGCCTCCGGGCATGACAACAAAGCCAACTGAGTATTTTCTGAGCAGTTCTTTTCTTACGAAAAAAAACTCGATGTTGATAAATCGGTCTAAATAAGGATTGGCACGCTGTTCATTAGGTAACGTAATATTGCAGCCGAGAGAGATGCCTCCTGCGTCTCTTGCGCCTCGGTTAGCGGCTTCCATCAATCCCGGGCCGCCACCTGTCATTATTGACATCCCTGCCTTAGATAGTTTGAATGAAATGTCTCTGGCTTTTGCATAATATGCGCTTTTCTCGTCGAAACGAGCCGAGCCGAAAACAGTTACGCATGGTCCAGTAAAATGCAAGGCACGGAAACCCTTAACAAATTGAATCACAGTAGCTGCGCAATATCGAAGCTCCGCTATGCGCGATAAGGGCCCCGATAAAAATGTCGACTCTTCTTGATATTTACTTAAATTTAGCTTACCCATATTACGTACTATTCTCACGTCGTAGATGATCACATCTCTTAATGCACTTAGAGATTTTTATAGTCTTTTTGCCGCACCGCGCCCTAGCTTAAAGTAGACCACATTCCCTATCGACACTGTAAAAGTCAAAGGCATATTTGAGTCTACAAATGCAATAATCTTTTTTTACCATTTCCATTCATAAAGATAGATTTTGTAGCTAGCCAGAATAAACAAGGAAAGAAATGCATTGGTACTGACAAGCCTGGAAATAGTTCCGGCATTTCTACTGATAATGGTAGAGTGACAGCAAAAGATGAAACTAGGGATGCGAACGTTAAAAATAGTAATATAACGTTAAACCACGCATCCGCATTTTTGTTCATAATCTTTGAAAAGAATAAGTTTCCGAAAGAGATGAGAAAACATCCTGCTACTGATGCTATGGCGATTGATTTTTCATTTATTATTTGTGAGAAATCTCCAGACAATGACGAGCAATATATTACCTTATAGATGTCTGCAGCCGTCATTGCCAAAATGGAGCAAAGAACCGCGTGGTAAAATGCTTGTTTCATAAAGTTATTTTGTGACGGGAACTGAGATATCGATCACTAAGATTTTTGATGCTTTGCCGGCCATACCACTCTCAGGGCCAACACCGTAGTCTAGTCGATTAACCGAAAAAGAACCAGAGAAAACGTTATTCCTAAATGTAAACGGAATGGAGATTTCCTTTTCCGTTTCTTTGATCTTCAATTTCCCGATTAGCACATAACCTGACGTACTTTTTGTAACCGATGTAGATCTAAAATATATGTATGGATATTTTTTTACGTCAAAAAACCGCTCACCTTTTGCATGCTTATTTTTTAACCCATTACCTGTGTTGATAGATGCGGCCTCAATTTGAATTTCAAACTTTGCTTTCGATAGATTATTCTCATCGAAATTAATAACTCCGGTCATTGAATTGAAAACACCAGACGGATTATCGCTGGAGAATTTGATGGAGTAACCGTCTTTCAACTTCCATTCACTGCTTTGGGGAACTACATAAGAACACAAAGCAAAAAAGGCAAATACTGCCAAGATCAATGTTGTCTTTTTCATGATTTAAAATTTAGTTGTTTGCAATTTTTTCCAATGAAATGTTTTAGAAAGGAATAATTTTTTGCCGACCATTGTCAGACTTCCTTCCGTTATGTAGATTCTTGCGTTTATCTTAATAGGCTGGTTGGGGGGCTCGAGCAGCGTTTTATAACAATTCTCTTTTGAGTCAAAGGTGCAGTCATCAAAGAGTGTTTTGCCTATCCATTCTTTTTTTTCTGATGCTGTTAATAGAGCGGCCCACTGTCCATTTTTAGTTCTGTAAACTTGCATCGTCGAGCCACTAAGATCCTTACAGTACCAGCTTCCTGCAATAACATCACCGCTTTGCGCTATGGCATGTAGTACAGAAATAAGCAGAAAAACGAAAAAAATCAGTATCTTCTTCATATCATATCTACGAGGTTTTTTTATAGTTCAGGATTGCCCAAGCGTTAAAAAACACAGCCATAATTGAAATAATAATTAGTTGAGGTATTATATCGGTAAATCCACTTCCCTTTAATACTACCATTCGCATCACGTCGATAAAATATGTTACTGGATTTACCTTAGCAATCGACTGCGCCCATGCTGGCATACTATCGATAGATGTAAAAAGGCCACTCATCAGCATGAAGATCATCATACAGAAAAACGCTAGGCTCATCGCTTGTTGCTGGGTACTTGAGTAAGTAGATATCAATAAACCAATTCCTAAAAGTGTTATCAGATAAAGTGATAAAAACAAATACATTAATAAGATTGATCCTAACGGAACGATGTGATAAACAAACCTTGCGATACCAAATAAACCAATGGAAAAGACGATGTTTCCTATTATCCAGAAAGGAATCATTTTACCCAATATGAAAATATGCTTCTTTATAGGGGTTACATTTATTTGTTCAATAGTGCCTACCTCCTTTTCTTTAACAATGTTTAGCGCACACATGTATGATGCGACCATTGTCACAAGTATTACTAGAATACCCGGTACCATGTAGAAAGGATAGTTTAAAAACGGATTATACCAGTTGAGATTAGCCACCTCTATTGTGGGACTCACCGCGTTACGCTGGGATTGCAACCAACTCATTCTAATATCCGAATTATAGCTGGAAACTATTCTGGCTAAATAAGCACTGCCTACTGATGCCTTGGTTCCATTGATTGCGTTTACTGCAATTGACAAATTACCAGCGTTTCGGCGTATAAGATCTTTCTCAAAATTTGTTGGTATCTCAAGAATTAGGTCTGAATTGTCTTTTTGGAATTCTTGAAATGACTGGGCAAAGGAACTACTGTAGTCGTTAAGTTTAAAGTATCCAGACGCAATTATCTTATTCGTCAGCCGCGTAGAATATGTGCTATGATCGTGATCTACGATTGAAATATTGACATTTTTAATTTCGAAATCCGCCGCTAATGGCATTACCAGTAGTTGTATTAATGGCATTGCTATAATCATCCGTAAGATCATAGTGTTTCGAAAAATCTGACGAAATTCTTTTTTCAACAAAAAGCTAAGTGTTCTCATGCTAAACGGATTTTAAATTTTCTGATACTGACAATCAGTAAAAAGCATGTCATAGACACCAGGATAATTGTTTCTTTCCAAATAGCCTTTAATCCCAAGCCTTTTATCATAATTGATTTAATGGTGATATAGTACCACTTAGACGGTACTATGTTGGCGACGATCTGTAAAGCTTTTGGCATGTTTTCAAGGGGGAACATGAAACCGGTAAACATCATAGTAGGCAATAGCATTCCCATCAACGAAACCAACATTGCTGTTTGTTGACTGTCTGTTGAATTAGAAATAAGAAGTCCTAGAGACAACGCACAGAGTATCAGCAGTGAGCTTTCGAAATACAATAAAGGGATGCTGCCGTTTATAGGCATTCCCATGAGGGTTGAGCTTAAAATTAAAATGATGGTAAGATTAACCAGGGATAAAACAAAATAAGGAACAGCTTTACTGATAACAACCAGGATAGGATTGAAAGGTGATACTAGAAGTATTTCCATTGTTCCGGTTTCCTTCTCTCTCACAATAGATACTGAAGTCATTAAAACACAAACTAAGAGCAGCACAAGCGCCATTACACCGGGAACAAAGTTGTATACGCCCTTCAGCTCAGGATTGTAGATCATTCGTACATCGGTATTAATTTGAAATGGAACTTGCAATCCGGCCGTTATCTCCTGTTGATACTCCATGATAATATTTGTTGCATAGCTGGTAAGTGTGCTCGCAGTATTAGGATCGGATGCGTCCGCAATAATCTGGATCTGGGCTTTGTTTAAATGCGATAGATCACTATTGAAATTTGAGGGAAATACAATGGCTAGTTTTACTTTGCCAGTCTTAAATGCTTTTTCTATTTCCCGATGGCTAAGTATGGATTTTGTTACATCGAAGTTTTTGCTAACCTGCAATTGATCGATGATTCGATGAGATGCTTGATCATTTGCATAATCGCATACTATTATATTTGAATTTTTGATCTCGTTAGTTAATGCGAAGCCAAATAAAATGATCTGCGCTATTGGCATACCAAAAAGCAATAGTAATGTTTTCGGATCCCTGAAGACGTGGTAAAATTCTTTTTGGACAAAAGTCAAAAATTGTTTCATAGTTAATCGGCTTTGCGTTTTGCGCCCCTAGCGAGTTCGAAAAATACTTCGTCCATTGTAGTGGCGGAGAATTGTTGTTTTAGATTGGTAGGCGAGTCCAGTGCTTTTATCACACCATCAACCATCATGGTAATCCGATTACAATACTCAGCTTCATCCATGTAGTGAGTAGTTACGAACACGGTAATGCCTTTGTCAGCCGCGTCATATATAAGGTCCCAAAATTGTCGTCGTGTAATTGGATCAACACCACCAGTTGGCTCATCAAGGAAAACGATTTTTGGCTCGTGCAGAATAGCAACGGAAAAGGACAATTTTTGCTTCCATCCAAGCGGCAAGTCGCCTACCAATTTTTTTGCCTCCCGTTGCATACCCAAAGTTTCAATAAGCACATTTCTTTTTTCTTTCAATATTCGTTTCGTTAATCCGTAAATGCCACCGAAAAATTCAATGTTCTCCATTACAGTCAAATCTTCGTACAGAGAAAATTTCTGACTCATGTATCCAATATTCTTTTTTATTTTTTCTGTGTCTGCATAGATGTCATGCCCGGCAATTTTAGCGTTCCCGGATGATGGTCGCGAGAGGCCGCAGAGCATTTTCATGGCTGTAGTTTTTCCTGCACCATTCGCACCTAGAAATCCAAAGATCTCGCCGGAATATACGTCAAATGTTATTTCATTTGTTGCAATGAAATCGCCGAAGCGTTTAGTGAGTTTCTCGGTATGTATTACGACCTCATTTGTCATTATTCATAAGTTTGATGAAACAGTCTTCAATTGTAGGCGTAGCAATTCTCATATTTATTTCTTCGTTGCCATGCTCGTGCATTTCCCCTACTAATTGCTCTTTGGTGTCCTCTTGCTTTAAAGTAATGTGATGGAATTCCCCGAAAGCAAAACTGCTTTTGACAAATTGACTGTGCCGCAAGTCGCTCAAAAGTTTGCTCATATTCTTGGCTCGTATTGCATACAAATTGTCTGGAAATTGCTTTGTTATATTTTGAGGAGTATCAATGGACATTATAGTCCCCGATTGTATTAAAGCTATTCGTTCACAAAGAGTGGCCTCATCCATATACGGGGTCGACACTAAAATTGTAATTCCTTGATGCTTCAGGCGTTGAAGCATTTCCCAGAATTCTTTTCTTGAAACAGTATCAACTCCGGTCGTAGGCTCATCTAAAAACAAAACAGTTGGACGATGTATTAATGCGCAGCACAGAGCAAGTTTTTGTTTCATTCCACCTGATAGTTTTCCGGCCCTTCTATCCTTGAAAGGTTCTATTTGGACGTATATGTCTTTAATAAGATCATAATTTGCCGCTATAGAAGTATTAAATATTGTTGCGAAGAACCTTAGATTTTCCTCTACAGTGAGATCCTGATACAGTGAAAATCGTCCCGGCATGTAGCCAACTTTGCTTCGTATTTGTTTATAGTCTTTGACTACATCGAACCCATTTACGGTGGCGGTACCACTATCCGCCAAAAGTAATGTAGTTAAGATGCGAAAGATGCTCGTCTTGCCTGCACCATCCGGGCCTATCAATCCAAATAACTCTCCTTTTTCTACAGAGAAGGAAACATCATTAACCGCCGCTACTTTATTCTTGTTATAGGTCTTAACGATACTGTTAAGTACAACGTCAATCATAGTCTAGAATTTTAATTCGCCGTACATGCCTGTTTTATAACTACCGTCGTTAGCAATTTTCACCTTTATTGCATATACCATGTTTGCCCTCTCGTCTTTTGTCTGAACGGTTTTTGGCGTAAACTCCGCCTTATCATTTATCCATATAATCGTTCCTTCTGCCTCTTTATAACCGCCGCTTCCGTTATCCGTATGTACCTTCACTTTTTGGTTAAGTTTTACATTGGGCAACTGGTTGCCAGATATATATGCTCTCAAAATAATGGTCGATAAATCGGCAATTTTATATATCGCTTTGCCTGGGGATGCCATCTCGTGTTCTTGCATGTATTTAGAGAGCACTGTGCCATTAATAGGATTTATTATTCTGCTTTTAAATAGCTGATCATTTATTTGCTCAATCTGAACAGCGAGCGGTCTTGTGTCGCTACTGAGACCTTCATTTGATATACTCAGAGATGACCTTTGAGCCTCGATTTGTCTCTTAATGACCGCTATGTTGGCATTAATATCGTCTAACTGTTTTGGGGTTGCAGCATCTCCTTTGAGAAGGTTGATTGTCCTTACCCGTTCTTTTTCTGTTGTTGCAAGTTGTGTTTCTAATGCAGCGAGCTGTACGCTTACATCAGGCTTTCTTTTTAGTAAGGAGGTGATTTGAGTTTCCAACTGCTTTTTTCTGAGGTATAGCTGTATAGTATCTATATAGCCAATAATATCGCCAGCTCTTAAAGCCTGCCCTTCTTCAATTTTAAGTTCGTTAATATTACCGGTAGCTTGAGCGGAAACAATTGTTTCTTCGGCTTCGAAAGCACCCGATGCGTCAAATGATTTCTCTTCGTTTTTGCAGGCAGCAAATAGCATGATGCTTAAGAATATCGTTGTTATTTTGATCCCTTTAGTCATTGTTTTTAGTTTTATGTTTAATTGCCTGAAGTGAATTGAAAGTTATACTGCGCCTGCAGCAACTGTATCTTATGTAGAATGAGGTTTTGAGCGGCGAGGTCAAGTGCATTTGCTGCCGTTGTATAATCATTTGTCGAAGCCACTCCGAACTCTAGTTGATTTTTGGTTACTTCTTTTATACGTTGCCGAATTACAATGATTTCCCGATCCGTGTTAACGAGCTCTTGTATTTTCTGGATATCGGAATTTTGTTGTTTTAAGGTCAGGTTTGTGTTAAATAGAAATACGTCCCTTTGTACGTCTAGGCCAGCCTTATTAAGTTCAAGTATTCGTTTTTCATTACGGATGGTATAATAGCCATTAAGATTCCAGCTAAACCGAACTCCGCCTATGTAATACGTTTTGAAATCGTTGCTCAGCATATTAAGTGCCGGCCGGCCGTATCCACCTTGAAAAAACAAGCTTGCCCTAGGTATTGTTTTGTTGGTTATAAGTTTACCTTGTATGTCGAAAGTATTTTGTTGCAAGTCATACAATCGTAATTCCGGCCTGTTTATTTGGCTTGTTGATGATATTTGCGGTCTCGGCATTTCAAAAATATCACCAACATTTATTTGTTCTCCCACAAAAAGAGAAAGCATCTCGACATACCCTTTTCTGTTAGCTTGTAATTCAATGATACGTTGGTCGGTTTTTAATAGCTCTGCTTTTAAGTTGTCTGCTGAAGTTTTTAGTGCAACCCCGTTCGCTATAGCGACGTTAGTCTTTGCGACAGCACTTTCAATATCGCTTCTAAGAAGGTTTGACTGTTCTATCTGCTCCTGAAGTAGCAGTATGCTAAAAAAAATATTATTTATTCGGTCCTTAAGTTTATAAATATCAACTTCTGTTTTTTGCACATCTACTAGTGCATTTAGTTTTAGTAAATCCTTTTGATCCCTTATCGTAATCATATCAGTTATCGGTTGCGATACCTCACCGTAAATTTTATATTGATCTTTGCTCAAAGGTTCAATCGTAACATTTGGCAAGCTTATTGGGATTTGGGTTACCTCTGATTGATACGTAGCCTGCCCGTTTAAACTGATTTGCGGCAGGTAACCCTTGTTAGCATTTGCAATAGTATATTCCTTCGATTTTTCGATCAGTGAATACTGCCTTATAAGTGGAAAATTGCGCGAGGCAAGCGCTTGGCAACTATCCAGCGTAAGCGACGAGCTGACTTGGGCTAAGGCATTAGTGTTTGCTAAAAGCCATAGCACCACTACAAGTTTTTTTGTAAAATTTCTGACCATTGTCTTTTTGTTTTAATCATTTATTTAATTACACAACAAAAAAAATTTACTGCGTAAACATGGCTTTAATCCACTTCGGAATGAGCTTTTTGCGGTTTTGCATCAGTACGGAAAATGCTTTGTCATCTAAATTGCCAATTTTTTTTAGCATGGGATTCGCAATAAAAGGGAACATTACCAAGCTCATCATATTCATAATAAAATGAAGTACGTCAGGCTCGTCCACGGTTCCTTTTTCTACCGCTACTTGATGTTGCTTAACAAGAACTGAATTTTTGATCAAATTATCAATGGGCAATCGTTCCAGAAATCTATCCGCACCATTCCTTATCTCACTCATGATAAACAAAGGGATTTCTGGTTCTTTTGTTATCAAGTCTATATACTTGTCCACCATAATTTCAACTTTGTTTTCCAATGTTGTATGCTCGTCATTAAAAACCAATGAAATATTTTGTAGAAAATCACGCATTGTTTCAAACATAATAAGTTCAAATAGCTTTTGCTTACTTCTGAAGTAGTAATTAAGAAGTGCTATATTGATCCCAGATTCTTCTGCAATATCCCTCGTCCTGGTTGCAGCATACCCTTTCCTATGAAAAACAGAACGCGCTGCATTTTTTATTTTCCACTCAGTTGTGTTATCTAGTCCCTCATTTGTGATCTTGTCAAACATATCTTCATCAAGTACTCGCCGCAAATTTACTTACATTATTTTGATTTAATCAAGAAAACTAATCAAACGATTAATTTTAGGACAAATATTTTTTAATATACTTCATATAACGTTATTTTCTAAAAGATTAAGCAACTAAATTGGAAAAGATAAGGAATGCTTACTCAACGAATAGGTGTCTTTTAAGTGAGTCTATGTGAACATTTTTGTAATTTCTGATGATATTTTTTGATACTTTTTTTGATTATTTGCAAATTATTTATACTTTTGACCCGACATAATAAGAGAAAATGGCAGAAAAAGCATCAAAGGGACTAATTGTATTGGCAAGAGAATCAAGGGGACTCAGTCAACTTGAATTGTCAAACCGAATAGGTATGTCCCAACAGAACCTGGGGAAAATCGAAAGTGGAGATATTGGCGTAAAGGATGAGACGCTCGATCTTATCGCCGAAGCCACAAATTATCCCGTTTCATTTTTCAGGCAGGATAACGAAGTTTATCCTGAACATTTGATTTACCGCCGCAGGGATAAAGTTTCTGCTGGCCTGCTTACGCCAATCAATGCTAAAGTGAACGTAATACGGTTTCACGTAGAGCATTTACTAAAAACAATTAATGCAAGTAACCCCGATTTACCTCTCTTTGAAGTATCAGAAAAGAATACCCCCCAGGTCATTGCTCAAAAAGTAAGAAAGGCTTGGAAAATAAATACTCCTCTTATACCTAACGTAGTCAAGTTGTTGGAAGATAATGGTGTGGCCGTAGCTTGTTTTGATTTTGGTACAGAGCGGGTAGATAGTCGTTGCATACTTACAAATTCTAAATACCCGGTAATTATATTCAACAAGACCTTGTTAGGGGATCGCCAAAGGTTTTCAATAGCCTACCAACTTGGGCATCTGCTAATGCACACGGGCTTTCAAGTCAATTGGGAAAGGGATATTGCTCACGAGGCAAACCTATTTGCAGCAGAGTTTTTAATGCCGGAGGTTGAAATAAGGAAAGACTTTGAGAACGGTATAACGTTACCGTTACTTGCCCATTTAAAGACAAAATGGAAAGCCTCGATGATCTCTTTACTTTATCGGGCTGATGATTTGGGATTTCTTACGCCTAATCAAAAAAGATATTTGATACAACAATTTAACGAACAAAAGCTGCGTAGGCGGGAGCCGGTAGAACTTGATATTGAAGTAGAAAACCCTGCGCTAATACGAAGATGGATAAGTGAGGTCAAGGCAAAACAAAAGCTTGATACAAATGGCATAGCATCCCTGCTCCATCTTAATACCGATGAGTTCATTGAAATATATGGATAGAATTGCTGCCTCTATAGTTCACAACCCATCAAGTAGTAAATTCTAAAACGATATATTATGGTAGGAAATGAAAATGTTACATCGATCAATGTCAGGCCGTATAACTACAAGGAGCTAACTACCCTCTACGGCGTTAGCCAGCGCACCTTTAAAACTTGGCTTGAGCCTTTTATGGGAGAGATTGGCGAAAAACGTGGCCGATATTTCACCGTGAAACAAATGGAAGTAATTTTTAAGAAACTTGGGTTTCCTAAAAACATGCAAGAAGTGTAATCTATGGGGATTGTGGTGAATATACTGGCAACAACTGTCCACTTTGACCCAAACAAGGACAATCAGCCCTAGCACCAATAGTAGGTTCAAAGAAATGAACTACGGTGAAAAGTAAGAAAGTCCTAAAAACAGACAGCTTAAATGAGCAGGATGCAAATGAGAAAATTTCTTTAGAAGTGATGCGGAGCATATGGGATGACGAACAAACCCAGCACTCCGAACTTCAACTTACACGCATGAGAGAATTCGCATACCTAATAATGCAAGCGGTCGTAAAAATTGTAAAAACCAGAAAATTAAATTCAAGGTCGCATGAAGCAAAAGAGAGCAATATTATACATCCGGGTGAGTACCGACGAGCAAGCTGAAAAGGGTCATAGCCTTCATCATCAGGAAGATCGGCTGAGGAATCATTGTGCGATAAATGGTATTGACGTCGTTGCGCTATTCAAGGAAGACTATTCTGCCAAGACTTTTGAACGACCGGAATTTAATCGCCTACTTGACTTTCTCAAAAAGAACAAAGAGCAAGTTGATCTATTGCTCTTTTTAAAATGGGATAGGTTTTCGCGTAATGCGCCGGAAGCATATAACATGATTAACATTCTTCATAAGCACAAGGTAGAACCACAAGCGATAGAACAGCCTCTTGACCTAAGCGTACCAGAGAATAAGATAATGCTTGCAATATATCTTACTACTCCAGAAGTTGAGAATGATCGGCGTTCTTTGAATACAATTGCTGGTATGCGCAGAGCTTTAAAAAATGGGCAATGGGCAAATTTAGCTCCCATAGGTTATGCCAACAAACGAGATGAAAACAATAAGCCAATTGTCCTATTTGACAAAAATGCACCCTTAGTTAAGGAGGCTTTTGAACTTTTTGCCACTGGTCAATATCCAATTGACATTGTAAGAAAAATGTTCAATGAGAAAGGGCTAAAAATTACGAGAAATGCATTCTGGTCAATGCTAAGAAACCCTTTCTATGTCGGCAAAATAGTAATTCCTGCTTATAAGGATGAAGAAACTACTATTGTCCAGGGCAAACACGAACCTTTAATTTCGATGGATGTTTTTAATGATGTTCAGGACGTTCTTTTAGGCAGAAAGAAAATTGGAATGCCTGCAAGGCGAACTAAACAGGAACAACTGCCATTACGTGGGTTCCTTGCATGTAGGGTTTGCGGAAAGACAATGACAGGTAGTGGGTCAAGCGGAAATGGGGGTAAGTACTTTTACTACCATTGCTTTGACGGCTGTAAGGAAAGGGTAAAAGCTGAAAACGTGAACCAGATATTTTTCAAGGCACTAAAAGACGTGAGTGATAATAAAAAGTTGATTCAAACAGTAAATGCCCTCACATCAAATTTGCATAAACGAACAAATGCTGACCAAAAAGCTCAGGCTGAGAAAATCGAGAAGGAAATTCAAACCTACCGTAGCCGCTTAGATAATGCACAAACTTTGATGTTGGATGGCGACTTAGATGCGGCAGAATATCGAAGCATTAAAGCCAAACTTCAGCCTGAACTTGAGAAACTAGTTAGGGCGCAAACAATGGTAAATCAAAAAAATCCAGAAGAGCAGGAAATACAAGAGTTTGGAATGTACTTTTTAATGAATATGATGAAACTCTTGACTGAAGCGGATTTGGAGCTAAAGAACAAGATTATTGGTTCGATGTTCCCCAAAAAGCTCGTTTTTGAAAATAACGAACTTCGAACCAACATTGAAGACGGGGTGATGCCGATGCTTATCGCTACTAGCAAGGCTTTCAGCGTAAATAAAAAAGGAGAGCTAAAAAAAATTAGCTCTCCTTCCTGTTTGGTGCCCCAGACGGGAATCGAACCCGTACTCGCCTTGCGGCAAACAGGATTTTAAGTCCTGTTTAATATGTACTAATGTGAATCGATATGGCTTAATATAGCTTATTTTACTGGGTTATTGAAAAATAAAAGTACATAAAAAAACAATAAAATACAGTAAATGTTGTAGTATTGTTGTAGCAATTTAATGCTATGGCAAACGTAAAAATCATTCTTAGGAAGGAGGTAAAAAAGGATAGTACAAGTCCTCTCGCTATACGAATAACCAAAGATAGGAAATCCTCTTACTTATATCTCGAATATAGTGTGAAGGAGACTGAATGGGATAAGACGGCGCAACGTGTCAAAAAATCTCACCCGAATTACAAAAGACTCAATAATTATCTAATCAAAAAACTTTCGGAAGTTACAGACAATTCATTAGAATTAGAAACAAAAAAAAGCTCCGTAACAGCGAAAGCGGTACGGCAAATAGTAAGGCCAAAAACGGAAGGCTCACTGTTTAGCCAAGCCGACTTATATATTGAACGCCTTAAAGAGGACGGAAAATTCAACCAGTATAGTGCTAACAAACCAAGGGTTAAGCACTTAAAAGACTTCTTGAAAAATGATATTTCATTTTCAGACATTACAATTTCACTGTTAGAACGATTCAAAGCATCATTGAAATCGGTAAATAAGATGTCTGAACGTTCCGCTATTAATCATCTTGTGGTTGTGCGTTCTATATTCTCCCAAGCAATTAAGGAAGGCGTTTGTGACCCCAAGCACTACCCTTTCGGCAAGGACAGGATTAAAATTAAATTTCCTGATTCAAAGAAAACCGGGCTTACAATTAAAGACGTTGAAAAAATTGAGTCTGCAAAACTATCAGAGAAAGCGAACCACGCCCGGAATCTGTGGCTCATTTCATTCTACTTTGCCGGTATGCGAATATCGGATGTTCTCCGGTTGAATTGGTCAGATTTTCAAGAAGGCCGGTTATATTATACAATGGGTAAAAACAATAAAGGTGGCTCTTTAAAAATTCCAGATAAGGTAGTTAGCATCCTTCAGCAGTACGAGCAAGACAAAAGTGAAGATAATGACCTTATTTTCCGAGAACTGAGAAATATTGACTTAACAGATAAGTTTGAAGTACAACGCATTATAGCCTCTCGTACAAATGCAATAGATCGACTGCTCAAAATTGACGTTGCTCAAGCCGTAGGGATTAAATCACCGTTGACAATGCACATAGCCCGACATACATTCGGCAATATATCGGGTGACAAAATCCCAATACAGATGCTTCAAAAGCTATACCGGCATTCATCTATAACTACAACCATAGGGTATCAGTCAAATTTCATCCATAAGGATGCAGATGAGGCATTAAATGCAGTAATTGGATTCTAGGTCTGGATAGGCCGACCAAACTGACCACCTCAGGCCGAGGCAAATTGACCACCCTTTTTGCTAGCGAAGAATTGACGTTGTCTATTTTTATAGTATGGCAAGAATCAATCTCAGCATCGTTTTTAGTGACAAAATATTTCGGCTCAGGGTGGTCAAACGAAACCGGTTTAGCCTAGTCAGCAAAACTGGCATAGTCTGGTCAAATTGCCCGGCTTTTGCAGTATGGCAATGCTTATGACGAGAATGGCATGCTGAATCATTAGCTATCTCCATCCACCACCGAGTGCCTTGTAAATATTGATGGTCGAGTGGAATTGGTTTTTCCGGGTATTGATCAATTCCAATTTAGACTGCAGGGCATTTTGTTGTGTGATCAGAACTTCAAGGTAGCTGGCTCTTCCTGTTTTGAATAATTCAGAGGAAGTTTCGATAGAATGGGTCAATGTCTGCACCTGACTTGTCTTGAGATCATATATTCCTTGCAGGTTCTTAATTCTAAGCATTTCGTTATAGACTTCCGTATATCCATTGGCTATTGATTTTTGGTAGTTGTATAGTGATTCCAATTGAGCGGCATTAGCCCTGTTAAACTCGGCTTTTATCGCGCTCCTGTTAACTAACGGGGCCGTAAGGTTGCTAAACAGTCCGTATGCGATTGATTCGGGAGTTGTAAACAATAAACCCGGTTTAAAAGCCTGAAATCCCATGCTGCCGGTGATGCTGAGCGATGGATAAAACGCCGCTTTCGCCGCTTTTACGTCAGCTTTGGCTGCCATTAATTCCAATTCTGACTGGCGGATATCTGGCCGATTTTGCAATAAAGCCGACGGAATACCGGTCAGTATCTGGGTGGGTAATATTTCTATGAATGATTTGCTTCTTATGACCGGCTGCGGGTATCTGCCTGCAAGCAGGTTTATTTTGTTTTCATTTTCTGATATTTGCTGCATCACGTCTAACTGCATACTTTTCAGATTCAGCAGTTGTGCCTCAAATTGCTCTACGGCCAACAGATTGGCTGTTCCAACCTCTTTTTGCACCTTAACAACTTCAAGGGCGTTTTCCTGGAGGGCGATTGTTTCATTGATTATTTCCAGCCCGTTATCAAGCGCAAGCAGTTCATAATAAGTGACCGCTATATCAGCTATAAGATTCGTTATCACAATGTTCTTGCCTTCCATACTGGCGAGAAATCTCGAAAAGGCAGCCTTTTTCCTGTTGCGCAGCTTACCCCATATGTCTATTTCCCATGTAGTTTGAAGCCCTACGAAATAGTCAGGGAGATCAATGGGAACAATCTGGTTATTGTAAATTGGCGTTGTAATGTTTCCCGCGCCGTCCATTGTGTACAAACCGAATTTTCTCAGACTTGCCGCAGCCATTGCGTTTACCACCGGCCGCAATGCACCCTTACTCAACAGCACATCAGATTGGGCGATCTTAATTCTTTGAAGCGCGATAGATACATCCCAATTGTTCTTTAAGGCTGTGTCTATAATGTCTGTCAGGCGCGTATCATTGAAGAACTGCTGCCAATTTACCGTAGCAGAGTTAGTTGTATCCCTGCTGTCCCGGAATGTTTCGGGCAAAGGTTTTCCTGTATTCCCTGCAACTTGCTTCATTGGCTGGCAACCCCAAATCTCAATACATGTGGCCAAGAAAAGCACTATAATATGCCTGTAATATCTCATATTGTCAGATTGTTTCAGTAAATGGTTTTTCTTCTTTGATTCCTTTTTTTTCAAACTTTTCGGCCATTGTTGCGAAAATGACATACAATCCCGGCACTACGATAACGCCGAAGACGGTTCCTAACAGCATGCCCCCGGCTGATGCGACTCCAATTGTCCTATTTCCCAGAGCACCCGCTCCGCTTGCGAAAACGAGCGGTATTAATCCTGCGATGAAAGCAAATGAGGTCATGAGGATTGGCCTCAGCCTCATTTTTGCTCCTTCGATGGCAGCTGCTAAGGGTGTAAAGCCTTGCCTGTGTTTCAGAGAGGCAAACTCCACGATCAATATTGCGTTCTTACCTAAAAGCCCAATGAGCATTACCATAGCAATTTGCGCATAGATATTATTTTCAAGACCGAATAGCATTAAGAACAAAAATGTTCCGAATATCCCCGTGGGCAATGAAAGAACTACCGGCATAGGTAACAGGAAACTCTCATACTGCGCTGCAAGCAAAAGGTAAACGAAAACAAGGCAGATCAGAAAAACATAGATAGCTTCATTCCCGGTTGATACTTCATCGAGGCTTATACCGGCCCAATTGATATCGTATCCTCTTGGCAATTTTTCTTTGGCGGTTTCCTGAATAGCCTTAATAGCACTCCCACTGCTATAGCCGTCGGCAGCTTCTCCATTCAATTCCGCTGACGGATACATGTTATAGCGGGTTATCTGGTCTACACCGTAAATGTGTTCGATGGTCATGAATGAAGAAATTGGGAC
The DNA here is from genome assembly GCA_964430995.1 of uncultured Flavipsychrobacter sp. Classification (GTDB taxonomy): domain Bacteria; phylum Bacteroidota; class Bacteroidia; order Chitinophagales; family Chitinophagaceae; genus Nemorincola. Next base: position 37,402 of record CAYSIG010000004.1, on the reverse strand, counting down.
CATTTCTTCCTTGTCATTTTTTACATACAGTTTCAATAGGTCTTCCGGTTTCGCGCGGTATTGTGGCAACGCCTGTACCATTACCTTATAGAGCTGCCCATACTTTATGAAGTTTGTCGCATATTCGCTCCCTAAAAGGGTTTGCAGCGACCCCATGGCATCACTAATCGTAACTCCTTTTTGGGCTGCCTTATCAATGTCGATGTTCAGAAGGTACTGAGGAAAACTGGCGTCAAATATGGTAAACGCATTCTTTATCTCAGGACGCGCCTTTAGGTCTTCAATGAACTGATTTACCACAGCTTCCATTTTCTTGAAATCGCCGTTGCCTGTTTTATCAAGCAACCGTAGCTCAAAGCCGCTTGCATTACCATATCCGGGAACAGCAGGCGGCGGGAAAAATTCAATCTTTGCATCCTTAATATGTTTTGTTTTCTGCGAAAGAAGTTCGATAACACCATCTACGGACTCTTTGCGTTTATCCCAATTTTTGAGATTGATAAGGCATGTGCCATACGTGGCCCCGGTACCGTCAGACAATATATTTGTGCCCGCCAATGACGATACAGATTCAATGGCCTCTATGCCCGAACATGCCTGGCGAACCTGATTAACTGCTTCTTTTGTTCTTTCCAAGGTAGCGCCGGAGGGTGTCGTTATGCTGGCGTAAAAAGTTCCCTGATCTTCGTTTGGAATAAACCCGGATGGGAGGATTCGCCCAATTAACCCTATTCCCACGCAAAATGCCAATAATGCTAACCAAGTGATCAAACTTCTATTGGCAATTACGCCAAGCAGTCTTTTGTACTTTTCTGAAAGGTTGTCGTACCAATTATTAAATGCGTTGAGGAAACGAGTAAGCAGCGTCCTCTTTGTTACCTGGCCATGCGTGTTTTTGAGCATTAAAGCGCATAAGGCTGGCGTGAGCGTTAATGCGCTGACACCGGATAAAAAAATTGATATCGCCATGGTTATTGAAAATTGGCGATAAAAAATTCCGGAAGGCCCTGACATGAAGGCAACCGGGATGAAAACCGCAGACATAACGAGGGTAATAGCAATAATAGCCCCGCTTATTTCTTTCATTGCGCGTTCGGTAGCTTTCTTCGGGCTTATGTCTGCATGCGCCATCTGCGCATGTACCGCTTCCACTACCACGATTGCATTGTCTACTACGATTCCAATTGCAAGAACCAACGCAAACAATGTGATGAGGTTAAGTGAAAAGCCGAAAAGCTGCATGAAGAAGAACGTGCCAATCAGGGAAACCGGCACAACGATTGACGGTATCAGCGTTGACCGCCAATCCTGCAAAAAAATGAACACTACGAGTGACACCAGCAAAAAAGCTTCAATGAATGTGCGAATTACTTCATGAACTGATGCATCAAGAAACTTCGACACGTCATAACTCGCTTCGTATTCCATTCCTTTCAGAAATGAAGCTTCCTTGATTTCGGCCATTCGCTTTTTTACGTTGGCGATAACCTCGCTTGCATTAGAACCGGGTAGCTGCTTTAGCATTATAGCGGCGGTAGGTCTGCCATTGTATTTTGCCTCAACATCAAAATAGGTTGTTCCAAATTCTACGTCTGCAATATCTTTAATTCTTAGTATTTCGCCATTGGAGTTCGATCTGATCGGGATGTTTTCATATTGTTCCTGGGTATTAAACTTGCCATTGTACTTTATTACATACTGTAATGACTGGCTTTCTTTGTCAGAGCTTTCGCCGACTTTTCCGGGGGCAGCCTCTACGTTCTGTGCTTCCAGTATCTTTAGTACATCATCGGTGGATACATTATACGTGAGCATTTTGTCCGGTTTTAGCCAGACGCGCATTGCATATTCTTTTGCACCGACAATATCTGCATACCCAACACCTCTGATCCTTTTGAGTTCAGCGAGGATGTTGATATCGGCAAAGTTGTACAGGAATTTCTCGGTAAGGACTGTGTCCGTACTGTAAATGTTCAGGTACATCAGCATGGCGTTTTCTTCCTTTGCTATCTTAACGCCGTTCCGAATTACTTCTGCAGGTAATTCGCCCATTACTGCGGCGACCCTGTTTTGCACGTTAACACCTGCTACATCGGGATTGGTTCCTATTTCAAATAGTATCTGCACAACGCCAACGCCGTCGTTACCGGCATCAGAAGACATATACTTCATTCCGGGTACACCATTGATGGCCCGCTCCAAAGGGACGAGCGCAGCTTTAGTAACAGTTTCCGCATTTGCGCCGGTATATTCTACGGTGACATTTACTTCCGGCGGCGCAATACTTGGAAACTGCGTCATCGGCAAGTTTGTCAAGGCGAGCCCACCGAGCATTGTAATTATTGCAGAAATTACAATAGACAATACCGGCCTTTTTATGAATTGCTTTGTCATGAATTTTTTTGTTTCGGTTGAGGGGTTATTTTGTAGTAATAAGCTGCGGCGCAATCTTGTCTCCTTCTTTTACCAATTGGAGCCCTTCGTAAATGATCCGGTCATCCGCGGATAGCCCTGATTCCACTACATACATTTGAGGAAGACGCAATTTGGGAACAAAACTTTTTACCTGAACGGTATTATTCGCGTCCACGATGTATACGTTGGTCATTTCCTGTACTTCAAAAGTTGATTTCTGCGGAATGATCATCGCGTTTTTTAAGTGTAAGTTGATCAGTATCTTGCCGCTTGCCCCGTGTTTCAGAAGGAGTTCCCGGTTGTTAAACCGTGCCCTGAAAGCAATATTGCCGGTGCTTCTGTTTATTTCGCTTTCGCTGGTTTCTATAATGCCTTTTTCAATGAATAGCTGATTGTTTGCCATTAGCAGTGAAACTTCTTTCTTTTCCAACTCATTGTTATTCAGGAAGTCCAGGTATTCTTTTTCGGATACATTGAAATAAGCGAATACCTCTTTGTTGTTTGAGATCGTGGTTAACAATGCGCCTTCCTCGACGATGCTGCCTATTTTGTTGGGAATCCTGTTGATCATCCCGCTGAAAGGTGCGCGTACCTGCGCAAATGACACCTTTAGTTTTGCGATAGATATTGCAGATTTTGCATCTTCAATTTTTGCCTCTATCGCGTCATATTTCGCCTGGGCCATATCCAGTTCAGTCTTCGAAATGATGTTTTTGACGACTAGCGTTTTTGTTCGGTTTAGTTCTACCTCTGCTACTTTGGCATCCGCCTGCGAACTTTTTAGCTGTGCGTTGGCCTTCAGCAGGTCTTCCTGAAATTCCTTGCTGCTTAACGTAAACAGGATTTGTCCTTCATGTACATATTTCCCTTCGTCGACGTGGATTTTTTCGATGAATCCTTTTACACGCGCTCTCAATTCGACATTCTGCACAGACTGAATTTCGGCTACGTATTCCTTGGTGAAGACCGTATCCGCAATGACCGGATGGATGACGGAAAATTGCTCAGGTGCGCTATTATTCTTTTCTTTTTCAGGTTTACATCCTGTAAAAAGTGCACTGCAAGCGAGGCATATGATAACAAAAGCAGTGCGCGTAAGGGGCGCAGTGCGTAACACTGGATTCTGTAACATGTTTTTGGTGTGAACTGTTGTTGAATGAGAACGAGACAAATACTAAAATTCTGTAGATGGGCATGTTTTTATACATGCATATCTATTGTGAAAGCCAAAACCAGAGCTATTTGTCAATGACAAATAGTCGTTAAAAAAATGTAAATCTTTGCGGAGATGCAATAGCCAAATTGCTATTCAGAAAGGCTAAGCCATATCGGGTGGAGGGGAAAAGACATTGAAAAAACCCTTGCAAGTCCTATTGCTAAGGTCTAGTCCTTTAGGCCATGTCATTATTGCTATTGCAATAGGTACCTGTGGAGTGATCTTTATGACGTTGTAATACAATGCCATACTCGTATAATCCTTCTCAAAACACTTATTTTCGGGAGCACCCGAATCGTCGTCTTGCTCGGAAGTATAATTATCATCGCCGAGAATCTTCTCAATAAAATATTCGGTAAAACTATCTATGTCGTCATAAACGACTGAATTAGCAATGCTGGTTGTGCCAACCAATAAATAATCGAAGTCAATACTGTGGTTCAGTATTGAGAGCATTAAAAATATGGTTATTATCCTGTTCAGCGCACCGGAGATTTGGCACAAGATAGTAAACCTATTTGTTAAGGTATCTTAAAAAATAGTTGTCTCGGTAAGCTGACAATGATTGTTGCTTAATTCACCCTGATCAATTCGTTGTCCATAAAGTTAGGGCAGCGATAAGTCTTAAAATGCCAAGAGAGGCTAATCATGGCCATAAGGTATTGATCTTTGGTGCTGGAGTTGCCACGCTGTTTTCCTTTACGGCCAAGGGGATTATTCGGGTCAATCTCGATAGAGCGGTCCTGTAACAGGTAAGCAGGTGTCTTAGCATTCACAGGAAAACGGTCGAGGCCAATATAGGTAGTGCTGACATCATCCAGATAATCTGTGGTGGTGAGCCGGTCTGCTATTTCAACGGTGAGATTTATACCACTAACGATCCAGTACTTGTTATAAATCTCTCAAACCCAACCACTTAATGTTGCGTTACGTAAAATTAAGTAAGGGGCCACATCGCTGTAACCCCTTTCAAGTGACTCGGATTGGATTCGAACCAATGACCCCCAGCTTAGAAGGCTGCGGGTATTTAAATTTACGTGGTGCCTGATGTACCTAAAAACCTTTATTTTATGCATTTTTTAGGTTTGTAAATTCATTTAAAACCAATAAAAAACCTTCATTCCTGTGCAAATTCTGTGCAAATTTTTTCGTACCTTTATAAGGCTATGAATACGAATGTTATTGTCGCTCTCGACCAGCGCCGCAAGAAAAAAGATGGAACCTACCCAATTATATTAAGGCTCTCCCGGGATGAAAGAACTATGCCTATCCCGACAAAATACAGCGTTCCTTCCAAGGATTGGGATGATAAAAAACGAGAAGTCAAAAGCAGCTATCAAGGTCTGACTTCTGTAGCCAGGTTGAATAATATATTGAGCGCTAAAAGGAAGGCCGCCAGAGACATTATTCTGAAACTGGAAGATGACGGCAAAGCCGATTCATTATCCCTTGCAGAAATCAAAAACCGCATTGTTCAGCAAGATGCTTCCGGCTCATTCTTTAACTATACGGACGAACTTATAGAGGACCTAAAAGAAGCGGGGCGATTCGGTACAGCGAGGTGGTACGAGGTCACTTCGAATGTATTAAAGGATTTCATCAATGGAACTGACAAACATGCCAACAACGGAAAAGCCAAAAACAATAAGGGAGACCTCTATAAAGGCAAGGATTTAAAGTTCAAGGATCTCACCTATAACTTCCTCATGAAGTTTGAGACCAAGCACTATGCCGATGGCAATGCGGTTAATGGCCTTTCCATGTATATGCGGGCGATCCGGGCAATCTTCAATAAAGCCGCTAAGGCGGGATTGACCGATGAAAGCGCTAGCCCCTTTAACAGCTACACGATTAGTACCGAACCGACAAGAAAGCTGGCACTGGATTGGCCTTCTCTCAATAAAATCGTCACACATAAGCTTGATGCCGGAGAGCTTTACTTTGATGCGCGCAATTATTTCGTTGCCGCCTATATGATGTACGGAATGAGTTTTGCGGATATGGCTTACTTGGAAAAAGAGAGCATCGTTAACGGGCGCATCCATTACCGCAGGCAAAAGACGAGTCGGCTATACGACATTAAAGTGACTCCGGCTTTGCAGGAAATCCAGTTTCACTACATGGCTCAATCGGGAGACTCGCCTTACGTCTTCCCAATCATCAGAAGAGCTACGCCCGAACAACAAGACAACGACATGATTTACGGGCGCAAAAAATACAACAAGCATCTGAAAAGATTAGCGGCTGCCTGCGATATACCCACGGAACTGGCATCCACCATGACCACGAAGGTCATTCGCCATTCCTTTGCAACGCAAGCACGCCTTGCAGGTGCTCCGATTGATGTCATTAAAGAGATGCTTGGGCATTCCAGCGTAAAAGTTACTGAAATCTATCTAGATAGCTTGCCAACCAATGCGCTTGACGATTTTAACGAAAAAGTCCTTAGCAACCTGAAAATCAAGACAGCCTAACGGAATTTCCACTAAGCTTCTACCTTCTCGGGCTGATATTCAACCCTTATGCCTGCTGCCTCTAAACTTGTCTGATTCAGATGATGAATAAACCGATAATAGAATTCCAGTAAAGCTTTGATCTTCTCCATGACCTCTTCTTTATTGATAAGCGCATCCGGTTGGCCGAGCCAGTCCTTTCTGCTGATAACTGCGAAAGTCCTGTAATCCCCCTTGTGCATGTGTCGCCCTGGCCTACAAATCTGGTTAAAGCCATTATCAGCTGCATATTTTAGCAGGCTCGAATGTGCAAAGTCCTGAATAGCATTAATATCGGATTGCTCATTAATTAAACCTGTCTCATACTCACCAAGGGCAATCTTGAAGCATAGCTTGTCCTGTTCCATCTGCATATAAATTGGCACGCAATCCCAATATTCCCATGTCAGACACAGGTTCCAAAATCCGCCACTTGGATTATTGACAAAGTGCCATTGGATAATGTCGATTTGTTTTTCAACAAATTGAAAAAAGCCCACCCATTGCCAACCTTCCCAATCGGACATAGGCAAGGTTTCATACAATAAGTGATCAGTCTCAATACCTGTAAGGAATTCGATATAGTCAGAAATGACGGTATTCTTGATGGTATTATTTTTCAAGCAATCGACAATTGCCTGCCTGTCGATAACTTTGTAGCCCTTCGACTCAACCGCCTTATTAAAGCGTAACGACTGGCTGCCAACTTTGGTAAAAAAGCAAGAAAGCCGGAATCCCTTTTCTTCTGCCCATTTAGAAGCCATCTCCTTGTATTCAACTAGTTGATTGCCATGTTCTCCTGCAAAAACCTTATTCTCAATGATAATTAAAAGCTTGTCGCCATCATCGAAGTATATGCACGCCCAAACATCAATATGTTCCCATTGCCTATCTGCTTCGACTTTCGTAATTCTCTTAGACCTATCCTCTTCGTTGAGAAAAAGATTGAGAAAACATACGCCACAAAGATGCAGTTCAGCATCAATTTCATGGCACTCCGGATGCGCCCATTTGAGAAGCCAGGTTAATACGGCGTCGTGAGAAAGTTCCTTGGTAGCTATCCTGAATATATTTGGCCGTTGCATGTGATTGAATTTAGAGAGAACCGAAGATATAAAATTTAGCAAACAAAAAGCCTACAATGGAGCAGGCTTGAAAGAAAATTAGCGAGAATCAATACTAGGGAATGAATATAGCCTTATTCCTCTCATAATAGTCTCTACCTTTTGGGGAAAGCTTCACATAGATGTCTTCCCTGTATTGCGGGTCTTCAATCATGCCCGTACTACTCAATACCTTCACAATATCCCGCGCCCTGCAATCATGCACGGGTTCAAGGGATAGAATTTCCCTGACACCCAACCAGTCGTTCCCTGTTGTGCCTAATGTGGAAATAATGGAGCTGACATGCTGCTCAAAATAATCAGGGTCAACACGATAGATACCCGTAACGGAAATTGCGCAATGTGTTTCTCTACCAAAGAACCGGGGATCTTTTACAAGCCCTTCATTGACAAGTTCAGACACTACTTCATGCGGCGTGAAGTTGGAGAAGTCCAGTTCGAAATCATCGACCTTGTAAACACCGCCACCTCCATACATCTTGTACCCTTCAAATAACTCCTTCAAAACTTCTAATTTCAATTCTTGCAAATTCATACGCGCTAAGTTTTTTAATGGTTATTAATGATGCAAAGGTAGATAACCTTGTACCCGGCAACTGCAAAATTATTTCCGTTATGCACCCTTTATGCACATTTAGATGTCAATTCTAAAGCGCATGATAATCAACTGCCTGCAAAACAAGGCCTGCATTAAGCAGGCCACTGGGTTACATTCTGAACAATCCCATTTGATTCACCACCCTATCTGGTACGGGCTTATTGTGGTTCAATCTTCGCACCAAGTAATAGACACTTACATCCTCATTCCCCATGATCGCCCAAGCGGCGCTTAGTGCCTTGGCTCTTGTACGCTTCTTACTCCTTTGAATTTCCCATGACATGCGCATCAGGCGCGATAGTCTTTGCTTTGTGTTACTGCTCATAGCTATTGTTTTTCTCGTTAAACCATACAGGCAAAACCCATTTCTTGCCTTTTGATAGGCAACAGAGAAGTAGCAGGACAAGTCCGGAGAACAGTCAGACGATAAAAAATACAACCCGCATGGGTGGAGATTTTTTTCGCCTGCCGCAAGGCAAGCGGAATGAACATGAAGCGCAGGCTGTTCGCAGGATGTAGGACGCGGATTATCTTGCCGCCTCAAAAGGCAAGGATGTTTGATAACCTGACCTTTCCGCCTCCCGCGTTAGGGATTGTAGCGGAAATCCTTCGATAGAAGATTGCAGCGTAAAGCCCGACCCACAGGGGAACGCCCTATTCTTATTCTTTGCCTTCGCAACCTCTCGTTAGCTGTCACATTGTATCTTTACTCTGTGATTCAATACGCCATGTACACTCTCCCTAAATACCAAGAAGAGTTAAAAGCTTTTTTTGCCAAATACACTCTTGAAAGAGTTGTCGCGCCATCTATTATAACCGACCTAAAAAATAAGTCGGAAAGACATTGCCGTTTCTGCAAAGACAAAAGGCAAAACCTACGATTTGATGGTGAATCTCACCTTATTCCTCAATTCTTAGGTAATGAGGGTTTGCTTTCTGATTTTGAATGTGATGCCTGCAACAAATATTTTGCGCGGATGGAAAACCACTTCGCAAACTCGCTGGGAATTATTAGAACAATATGGGCATTTAGCAAGGGTGGTAGCATACCAGTATTTCCTTCGCCTTCGGGTATAACGGCAAAGAAAGAAAATTTTTATGGCGCGAAGGGTGTCAGTATCTCACAGCCGGAAGGAGGCAATGGCTTTAGTTATAATGTAGAAACAGGACAATTCGAGGTCGAATTTGACAAGCATTCCTATACGCCCATGCTTGTCTATAAAGCCCTCTTGAAGCTGGCATTATCTACAATCATTGAATCTGACGTACCAGACTATGAACGCGCTTTTCAATTTCTCATGACCAATGAAAAGGCAAAGGGTTGGTGTCAGATTTTGAGCAGCGAGTTACCACATACTATAAGGGTGAATGAGCCAGCTTGTTCCCTTTTCAGGAAAAGGGAATATAACGATCTGCTGCCCACGCATGTTTTCATGCTGTCTTTTGAAAACATGACCTATCAATTTCCCATGTGGTATAATATCCAAGATAAAGCTGTCGGTCTTTATAAAGGACCGGTTACTCCACTATTTTGTCCACCAACATTTAAAGGCTCATTAGACACTGCTATCGATGTTATCAGGGAAAGGATTGACCTGTCTTCATCAGAAAAAATTGTCCGGGAAAAAGGAAAAATATCTTGGATGAGCGACCCTGAACTTATGAAGGGATTAATTGCTTTTGATCCATTAACAGGCGAAAGCAAGGACATAAAATTTGACCCGAAAACGATTGTGCGGGTACATTTAACAAACGAGAATGACTCAATAGCTTTTCCTTTTTTGAGTCAGGACAACAAAAATATTAACGATGCCACTCATAGCGATAAGAGTTAAGGACGGCGCAGAGGTTGAGGGATTTTCAATGAGTGAGGCCAATTGGAAGGCTTTTAAAAAGGAACCTGTCGGCAGTTACGTTATGCGTGGCTCCATGTGGCCTGCAATCCCGAAACGTAGTATTCGGGGATTAAAATTCTTTGCCCATGCACCTGGGTTCACAGGTGTCAAACCAGAACCCGAATCAATCGAACACCTTCAGGCCAAGGCAATCATAGCAAAGGCTCTGCGTGCGGCCGGATATACTACAACGGTCGAAAAACAGGGTATTTCACATGACAATGAAGCATGGCAGGCAGATGTATTTTGTGAGACCCAAGCTGGCGGCATTGCCTTTGAAATTCAGTTGTCGCAGCAAACGTTGGAAGATTATTTATCAAGAACCCATCGCTATCAGAAATCAGGCGTACAGTGTATGTGGCTTGTCCGCTGCCCGCGCCATTACAAGGCATTGGGAAAGGCTATTACTTATAAGCTGTATGAAGAAGGCAAAACATACCGGAATAGGCGCCCTGAAATTCCCGAGCTGACGGCTGTCGGCCTAGAGTTTGAGAAAGGCAACGAAGCAACTATGAAGTTCATTGTTTTCCCGCAGCAGATACTCCCTGAAAGAATTGCCCTGGCAGATTTTGCGGTAGGCATTCTTGACGGCAAAATGAACTATGCAGATCGTGGTTGGGAATGGGGTTAAATCACTGAGCATAAAAGGAATTAAAACAAGCCGTTGATGGCTAAGTATGACAGCCAATATCCTTGGCGAAAATATACAAGCAATTAACTTATTTTTATATTTATCATAAAGAAATAGTTTACTTACCCTAAAGCACCGATTATCATGGAACTTACTAAATGGACAGAAGCTGAAAAAGCCGACCAAGTTGAAAAATGGCGCAGGCTTAACGAAAGCTCAAAACATGAGCGACGATCTTGGGAAAATGAACGCGGCAAGCATGGCGAGGAAAAGAAAATGACCCAATTTGCAATAGAGCTCATCAACTCATATTCTGAAGCATTTAAAAAATCATGGAATGAGATTTTGGGTATCTCCACCCACCACCGCTTTAAAGTAGCTGGTTTCCCGGGCGGTGTCATTATGCTTTTTGAAGGTTCGTCGAACGCGGAAAGCAATGATATTATAGACAACAACTATCCTGATATTAGAGCTGCCTGGAATGCCGTGAAGGGCGACAGTAAAATAGTCGAGGAAGATCTAAGACATTCCTTTGCCACAGCCGCCAATGGAATGTGGAACAGCGATGTTACGCACGGTTATATTTCCGGTGATGGGATCTGCATCGTAAAAGGAATTGCACCAAGTTTCTTTGCTAACGATGAAGCTTATCGCGATGCAAAGACGGCTGCCGAACTCGGAATCGCCCAGACGAAGAAATCTTTAAACTTACGAAAAGGATGAGTCAGGCAGATTTTTTCAACCTTCAACCCCAGCCCGGCGGGTCAATAAGAGAAGATTTTCTTTTGGCTTTGCTTGCGCGGGAAGACACGAACTGTAATGAGAGAGTAACAGAACTCAAAGCGACACATGCTGAAAATGTTAAACTTCATCATGAATCAGCAAATCGTTTAAAATCGGAACTACAAGACATAAAAAATGAAGAAAAGAGGGTGAAGGAAACATCCGAAAGAAAAGCTAAGACTACAGCCCGTTGGCGAAAAGGGATAGCCGCCACTTTGCTTATCATATTGGCTTTGGAATTATTTGGCTTCGCAAAAAACATTTTGCATTTCAATCCCTTTACGTTGCTGCTGTTCGCAATGCCTATGGTACTATGCACCGTCGTCGCATTCTGGGGCAAAGTTAGAGATTACTCTCCGGCGACTTTTATTTTCACGTTACTTATTTTCCTTGGTATTGCTGCAAAATTAATTGGACTTGACCAGCTCTCAACATTTTTAAAAATGAGTGGCAAAGCAGCCGGAGTAGAATTGTCCGATAGCGCAACCATCCTGAGAAAAGCGATAGACACAACTAAGCCTCAATTGACTCCGCAAGTAAAAAAAGAGATTAGTAAGAAATAAAAACTAAAATGATATGGCAGAAACTTCATCATGGATTAATCTTTTAAGGGATATCGGCGTTTTCGGAATCGCTGCCACAGCCATTAAGGTCGTCCTCGACAATTCTTCGACCCGCAAACTCGAAAAATACAAGCAAGAGCTTTCCTTCAGCACAAAAGAATATGAACTTTCTTTAAACTCCAATTTTGAAAAGTATAAGTCTGAGATTACGCTTTTCCTCAACAAGCAAAATAAACTTCACGAAAAACGGCTCGTCATCATAGACGAAATCTATGTACTCCTCGTCAACCTCCATAGTGCCATGAAGCAGATGACAGCCTTTATGAAGCCAATCATTGAAGACGCACAAAAGGAAGAGGATGAAAGAGTAGTCCAGGCACAAAAGGCTTTCGCAGACTATAACAATTATTTTCTCTACCATAAACTGTATTTCAGCAAGGAAACCTGCGCTCTTCTCGACAACTTACGCATCGAGTATTATTCAGCCAATTATGATTACTTCGAGCCGAAACGTCTGGAAGAGTGGACAAGAGGCAATGCGTCTCCACAAGGAAGAAAAGCAGCCTATGAAAAGGCACATGCGGCTTCTGACCGTATAGCGACCGAAATTACAGCCACACTGAACAGGCTGGAAGATGATTTTAGAAAATTACTTGGTGTTTAGCGTCTTTCTTAGAAAATGAAGCAGTATTTTTTATCTTTCCGGCGAAAACACCCCTTCGCCTATGGAAGTCTTCTGCCTTGAGGACGCCGCATACTTTCGGCTTCTCGAAGAAACGCTGAAATTCGCCAAAGAAAAATTCGGCGCGCAAAAGGAAAAGTGGGTCACGGACGAAGAAGCCATGCACCTGCTGAATATCAAGTCGCGCACGACGCTGCAAAGCCTTCGGGACGAAGGAAAGATCCGTTTTTCGCAACCGCAAAAACGGGTTATCGTTTATGACCGTGAATCAATAGACACCTACCTTGAAAAACATGCCCACAATACTTTCTGACCATGGAGAAGGAACAAGAACAAGTAACCCCGCAGGACAGCGATTTTATTAAGGGTATGAATGAGGGCTATTACCTTGCGAAATATCTGCCCGAGGTCGCAGACGGCCTCTATAAAATCATCAGTGATAATGACCGCATACAAGGCTTCAAGGCCGGACGCGAAGAATATATAAAGGAGAAAGTGGCAGAGCGTATGAAGTCATGGGATAAAGAAGAGAGAAACAAGGATTGGGAAATTTTAAACGACAAAGACATCAAAAAAACGCTCGACGATCTGGAACGTGAGATGGAATAATCGACCTTCTCCACCCACATTCATGGCCATTTTGACAAAGTAACGCAAATTGGGTATAATAAACCAAAACGGGGGAATGAGCGATGGATGACAAAACATTTGATGTCCGCGTTATCGGCGGCTATTTAATCGTTGGTGAGTGGGTCAAGGATTTAGACAACGAAAAGCTAAAACTAGTTGCACAAGTAACAGAACACAGAACAGGCGAAACAATAAACTGGGAGTTTGAAAGCATTGAAACATACAAGGAATTTGTTAAAGAATGCGAGGAAGCGGAAAAAGACTACCAATTAAAAAAGTCGGGCAAAGAGTAATAAAGTTTAGAACCTCACACATAAGCCTTACCTGTCTTCTCGTTCTTTATCGTTGTCACTTTTTTGGGGTGTTTCGAGGGAGCCCTGTTCTTTGCTTTCTTCCTGCACTGGAGCATCCAGAAATGCAGAATAAAATGGCTGCCGTTTTCCCTCGCCTATAAAGACAGATTTAAATGGCTGTCGGACTGCCACCTCCTTGTCACTGTCTTTCGTTTTCGTTTCGTCATGCGACCCATCAATAAAGAGCGACTGGATAGCCCTTCTTTGCGGTGCTGAGCCGGGTTCTTGTTCCCTTTCCCTTACACCTGATTCCTGACTCATCATCTTAAATTGATCTGTCAGCCCGTCTTTCTTCGCAACGGCGACTTCCTTTTCTTTCATTTCAGGAGCAAGCCTGTCAATGGCATAGTCAAACATGAGATTCCGTCTGTCCCGTGGCAATTCATCTGCCAATACATGCGTTTTCACGAGAGTACTGAGTTTGACGTCAGCGATCATTTCCTTGTAGCCCGCAATGCGCACAAAAGGATTGTCGGGGGCATGCCGCCAATCGGATAGATTTGGTTTTGGCTCCGGGCCTCTATTCCTCTCTTTTTTTACCTTTTCTTCATGCCGTTTTATCTGGTCACAGGCATTGTCAACGAGTGTTTGAATTTCCTTTTCCTGTGGCGATATAAACTGAACATCTTTCACTGCCGAATATTTGGCCAAAAACTACGCATACAATTTGAAATAAAAAATGGGTAAAAAACGGATAAAAAATACCGTTTAAAAACGGTATTTTTTATCACGGTTGGACAGTAGATTTAGCCGCCTAAATATCACCATTTGTCCGAGCTTGATAATTCCCTTCTGACGATAGGCCAGTCGCACTGGACTATACGCAACGCCGTTGAGGGCGTTCAGATATTCGGCGGTATCGGTTCCGGCAAAACTTCAGGCTCAGGCCGTACCCTCGCTCTTAAATACCTGGCTGCCGGCTTCGGCGGATTGGTGCTGACGGTGAAACCCGAGGAAAGAGCTGATTGGGAAGAATATTGCGCACTCACAAACCGTAGCGACGATCTCGTTATTATCACTCCTGATAAGCAAAACTACTTCAACTTCCTTGACTATGAGTCCAAAGCCAAAGATGGAAAGATTTCAGCGACAACGAATATCCTGAATGTCCTAAAAACTGTTATTCGCGCAGATGAAGAAAAAACCTCGGGGAGAACCAATGATCCCTTTTGGCGTGATTCACAGGACATGCTCATTGCGATGATTATCGACCTCTGCCTCCTGGCATACGGCAAGGTAACGATCAAGATGCTTTACGACATCACCCAGACTCTGCCGACGAAGGAAGGTTACCTAGAGGGCTCGGCCTTTGCAAAAGCCTATAATGCTGCGAAAGAAAATATAGAAACGATCATTGGGGACTGGATTCCGACTCTGCCCTCGGCGGAAGGTGACCGGATAACAGCCACAAGGACGATGTTGGCCAATGCTGCCGCTGAAGTGCTGCCTAAAGCCCGAATGCTGAGAATGGTCGACCAGTTCATCCATACTCTTGTCACCCTACCGGACAAGACGCGCTCAACAATCGAATTTTCCCTGACGGGCTTTTTATTCGGTCTTATGCGCGAGCCGATCTATTCGCTCTTTTGCGGGAATGAGAGCAATATTCTTCCAGAGGATTCCCGCCAGGGGAAAATCATCCTGATAGACCTGCCCGTCAAGCTCTATCATAAGGCAGGCCGTGATTGTCAAATATTGTTCAAATACATCTGGCAGAGAGCTATGGAGCGCGGCAATGCTTTGAGACCCGCTTTTCTTTGGGCAGATGAGGCGCAAAACTTCCTCCATGAGCATGACCCCGACTTTCAGGCAACAGCCCGGAGCAGTATGATCGCAACGGTCTATCTCACGCAAAATATACCGAACTACTACGCCAATATGGGCGGCGACAAAGCTGAATACAAGGTCAAAAGCTTTCTCGGCACTCTGGCGACCAAGATATTTCATGCGAATGCTGACTATGAAACGAACAAATACGCTTCCGATTTGATTGGCGACAGACCCTATAAGGAGAAATCAACGACAACCTCATATTCGGAGACAAAGGGCGATTCAGTCACGGACGCTATGAGGATTGATAAAAGCGTAAGACCTGAAGATTTTGGGAAACTGAGAACAGGCGGGGAATTACTTCACGGCGCTGTGGACGCGGTGATACATTTTCAATCAAACCTTGTCGGCAGTAAAATCAATCATGCCAAACTGGAATTCGATCAAAATTATGAACCTCAAAAAAACAGCCAATGATAAACAACGAAACACGTTATACAATAAGACGATACAACTTTTTCTATGGACTGATTCTCGGGGTTGCACTCGGTATTTCATCTTATCCGAGATTGTTGCTAGAGGTCTTTATCCGGAAGAACTTTGGCAAAAGGTACTTCCAAATCGGCCTGTGCCTTCTCTGTGTCCTTGTCTTGGGAGCATGGCCGAGAGTTCGGGCCTTTTTTAAGTTTGACGAGTGGCTTAACGCTGATAATTATCAGCACGGCGCAAACGACAACTATTGGATTCCTTACCTGACTTGGTACATATTTTTAGCCCTGTTTCTTGTTTTTTCTTTTATCCGGTATTTTGAAATTTTAAGGCAGCCCCCCGGACTGAACATGAACAGGAAAGGTACTTACTCTGGAGATCACCTGCTGTTTTTCACGACATTCGGTAGACCGGAAACGAAAAACCGCCTGAGGGCAGGAAAAGTCACCGCGGAAGAAAGGAAGGGATTAAGGTTCAACAGCACCAAGTTCGTTGAAGTTGTTTTAGAGCCGTTACCTTTTTTTATATTAGGGCTGATTCTATATTTTCTCGGACAAAAATTAGGAGTTCTTCTTATCACCTGCAGCGTGATCTATTCCCTTGGATATCACGCAGCGTATTTGCACATGGATGAGGAACTTCAGGATGTAATTGATAAAAACCATACAAAGGCAGTCAGGTCTTCTGCGAGAAACGGGCTATACAAGGAAGCAGGATTTCAGACAGTCGGTCGTGAGGCGATGGAAAATTATCATGAAGACAACCAAGACGAAGGCCCTATAAAAATCTCCTGAGCTGTGCACAGGGAAGAAGTCTGTTGCTTAAACTTTGATTTTGTATGACGGGAGAACATTGTCGAAGCGGCGGCTTTGACAATGTTTGACCACCGACGATTTTCAAGTCCGTTTTCCAAAACGGGTGTAAAATAAACTCACCATGATCAGAATGATACAAAGCAAGGCTGCGGAACATGCCAAGGCATACTTTTCGGATGCCTTGTCGAAATCCGACTATTACATCTCGGATCAGGAGCTGCAGGGTATTTGGGAAGGCAAGCTTGCCTTAAAACTTGGCTTGTCAGGAGACATGACCAAGGAAGCATTTTTTGATCTCTGCGACAACCTCCATCCGGGGACAAGGAAACAACTGACACCCAAGAATATTGATGACCGCACCGTCGGATATGACATCAACTTTCACTGCCCGAAGTCAGTTTCGATCCTTCATGCGCTTTCGGGAGACGACCATATCCTGACCGTTTTCCGGGACGCGGTCAGCGAGACAATGCGGGAGATCGAGGACGACGCCATGACCCGGGTACGCAAAGAAGGCGTATACGCAGACCGCAAGACGGGTGAATTAGCCTGGGGGCATTTTGTCCACCAGACGGCGCGGCCTGTCGGGGACTTTGCCCCCGACCCGCACCTGCATAGCCATTGTTTCGTCTTTAACGCGACCTGGGATGAAGAGGAGAAAAAGTACAAGGCCGGGCAGTTCCGCGACATCAAAAGGGACATGCCTTACTACCAAGCGAGGTTTCACAAACGGCTGTCCGACAAACTCATGGATATCGGCTATGAGGTCAGGCGCACCGGAAAATCATTCGAGATTGACGGCGTGCCGCAGAAAGTCATCGACAACTTTTCCAAGAGGACAGATGAGATTGGACGCGTCGCCAAGGAAAAGGGCATTACCGATGCAAAAGAACTGGGCGAACTCGGGGCGCGCACAAGAAGCAAGAAACAGAAAGGGCGAACAATGGATGAACTGAAAGGGCTGTGGAAAGAGCAAATTGATGCCCTCGAGATCGAAAAGCCCGAAACGGAAACACCTATCCGCTTTGCGCTGCAAAAGCAAAGGACGGTGGTTTTGCCGCAGCAATGTATTGACTATGCCCTTGACCATTGTTTTGTCAGGGCCTCCGTCATGGATGAACGCCGCCTTTTGGCTGTCGCCTATCAGCAAGGCTTAGGTCATGGCTCTGTATCACTTGATGAGGTCACGAAAGCTTTCGCCGGTGACAAGCGCATCCTGCGTATTGAGGAAGGTTTGAAGACCGTCTGCACGACAAAGGAAGTGCTAACGGAAGAAAAGCGTATGGTTGACCTCGCAAAAGCCGGAAAGGGAAAAATTAAGCCTCTCTACACTGTTGCACCGGAACATGGTGTTAAAGGTCAGCATGGCGCGGCTTTAGACAATATACTTACGACCACTAACCGATTTTCTATTGTCATGGGCAAGGCCGGGACAGGCAAGACAACCCTGTTAAGAGCCCTGACACCCTGGGTTGAGGCCGTCGGCAAAGAAATAATCGCCGTCGCGCCTTCCTCGACTGCCTCCCGCGGCAATTTGCGTGAAGAGGGCTTTCCTGAAGCGAATACCGTCGCCAGGCTGCTTAAAGACAAAAAAATGCAGGACAAGCTGCAAAATAATATGCTGTTGGTGGATGAGTCAGGCATGCTTGGCACATCAAAGATGCTCGCTGTACTTGACCTCGCTACCCGGAAAAACGCCCAGGTCATTCTTGTCGGCGATACCCGTCAGCACGCCCCGGTCGAGCGCGGCGATGCCTTGCGGATACTGAACCAGATCGCCCATATCATACCCTCCGAAGTCAGCAAGATCTATCGGCAGGAAAAAGAAGAATATAAAAAGGCCGCTGAAGAACTATCAAAAGGCAAGGTCGAAAAAGCTTTTACGATGCTGGATGACCTTGGATTTATAAAGGTGGTGGACAGTTCGAACCTCTGCCAGCCTTTGGTCGATGATTATATGGAAGCCGTCAAAGCCGGAAAAAGAACACTCGTTCTCTGCCCGACCCATATCCAGGGCGAGGCGATCACGGATGAAATCCGGCTGCGTCTGAGAAAGGAAGGACTTACCGGCAAGCGGGAAAATATATTTCCCCGGCTTCAAAACCTGAGTTATACCGATGCGCAGAAAGGTGACTGGCAAAATTATCAGGCCGGGCAGGTTGTTCAGTTCGACCAGAACGCCCCCCGGCTTTACGCGCGGGGGCATCTGGGCGGTTGACGCTGTGCAAGAAACAACTGTAACGCTCCGGCATGAAAGCGGCAAAGTCCAGACCCTTCCTTTAGACACGCCAGACAGGTTCGAAGTCTATGTCATCAGGGAGATTGCCTTGTCAAAAGGCGACAAAATCCGCATCACGCGCGGCGGCTCTGACCTCCACGACAAGAGACTGGATAACGGGCAAATCCTCATTGTGGAGACGGCCCCGAGAACAGGCGATATCCACCTCCGCAATGAAAATGACAATACGCACTATTTACTGTCGCGTGACTTCCTGCACATGGCGCATGGTGTCTGTAATACGTCACAGGCCGGACAGGGCAAGACAGTGCAGCAAACGTTTATTTTCCAGCCCTCGGCGACCTTTCCGGCGACAAACTCAAAACAGGTCTATGTAGACTTTTCAAGAGCGAAGGAAAGGACGCGGTTGTATACCGACAACAAGATTGAGCTACTGGAATACGCGAAAAAATTGGGCGACCGATCTTCGGCACTGGAACTATTCCCTATCGAAAACGATGAACGTGAAATAAGGATGAGAAGAGAGCGAACTCAGGGAGACCAAATAATTTCACCCGTAATCAAAGAACGCGATTATGAGCCTGACAGAGAACTTTGACCGCCTGAAGGAAATAAAACCCGCGGGCATCAAAGATGATGAAGCGGAAAAAGATATCGAACGCTATTTGATCGCAGGTCAAAGGCGTAGGCTTACCTATGTGATGAGAGACGGAAAGCAATATTTTTTCTTTTACGATGAATTGCGCGGCTGTAGTGAATATGATCCGGAAACGGATGCTATTACGCTTAAATTGTTCGATAAGACAATAACGATCAAGGGCCGTAATCTTGCCTCTCTTTTCGATGATATCGGCAACCAAATGATTAGCAAAATTGTCACGATGGATGAGCGATATCTTGCGACCGTCGAAGAAGGGCAGGTTTGCGTGACGCAGATTTCAATTAACTTAGAAAATAATTTAAAATAGTATTTGTATATTAGGAAATTAAATCACCGCATATGAAAGCTGTTATTGGAATTACAACTTTTGTTATTACGATACTATCGTTGCTTTGTTTATTTTATGATTGGAACTGGCATATAGCATCAACGTTCATTGTTATAGTAAATGTCTACCAATTTTTCTTATTGGTTTTTGCGGCCCACATTTCCGATGGTGGAGAATTATTCATGGGCCTTGAAGAATTATTCCCATCGCGGACATTGGGACTTTTCCTTTTTATCATGTTTCTTATAATTATCTCATCATCCTTTGCTCGCCTCTATTTTTCATTTTCGACAGAGTTCCTTCAGAAACATACCCATTTTGAAGCCCTATATGCAAGTTTTGGCATTTTATCGACTGTCAGTATTGGAGAACTAAAACCGGTAAGCGAACGGTTAAAATGGGACATTATTTTTGAAGTACTAAGCACAGTAAACTTGTTATTTGCGGCTTTCCCATTGTTACTTTCAAGATTTAATCTTGAACATCTTCGAAAGAAATAAAAAGTAAAAAAGAAATTACCCTTAATAGACATTCTCTAATGGCGAAGAGTTATCAAGCTATACATCTCGGACAACCGATAGATGAAAATGCAATAGGCAATGTTACCAGTCGCACTTTTCCACAATGGTGCGAATTTAGTGGTTTATTTATTAAACAATTTCCGAGCGGTTTTATTTCTCTCAGCGATCTTACTCTGGATGGAGTGTACGGTGAATTTCTAATTAAAAATAAGAAAATTCACCCCAGGGTAGCCTTAAATATGAAGTTTGATTTGGCTGAAAGCAATATTTTTACAAGGGATTTTATTCTTAAAAATAATACCCAAAAAGGTCGAGGAACTGCTGCTTTATTAAAACATATAGAGTTAGCAACTGATGAGCAGTTCGATCATATAAATTGTTTTGCTTATGGAGGTGTCGTGGAAACAGAAGTTAGACAGGAAAAGCAGCAAAAGATTTCTAATCAATTCCACGGACATGTCACTTGGGCCAAACTGGGATTTACAATGATCGATAAATCTCACCAAAAATTTATTGAGAAGATTAGACGTGACGGACGTAATGAGAACTCTTTACATGAACTTCTATTGTCATCTGCAGATGGCTATAACTATTGGTATAGTAAGGGGAATGAATGGTACGGTGAATTTGACCTAAGCGAAAATTCACGAAATAGAAATTTGCTCGAAAACTATATTTCCGGAAAGTTCAAATACGGACAGAATAATACTCTTTAGTAATCTTCTTGACGACTTGCTCAACCTCATCTTCTGACTTACCAACAAGATTTTTTAGAAATGTTCGGTCGTCGCCACTAGACTTATCTATGGCTTTTTCCAAACCATAAATTTCTATCATTCCAAGCAAGCCAATTTTATGCGCGGTTTCTTGCTGTTTCTCCCATTTTGCCTTAAGGCTATTTTCCCTTGCCACTCTTATACTCCTACCTATGGTTCCGCGAGAGTTATACGACACTCGCTCTACGACAAACGGACTAGATACGGAGCCAAAATTGTGAATTGCAATAGCACCGTGCTTATAAAAACGACAATACCCTCCTCTTGAAGGATTTTGACGAATATAATTTAACCTTTCCCTGATAGGTTCAGTCAAGTGGGCTTCAGCAATATTTATAACTTTAATAGCCATTAATTTTAGATCGCTGATATAAAAGTACCAATTTCATACCAAAAATACACAATTTCCAAATATTAGCGATTAGGTAACATAAGCGCGACTTGCGACATTATGTTAAAACATAGTAATTAGTCTGTGAAAACATTGCGGCTATCCATGAGCGATACTCAAATTTGTTTAAAGAAAATCGAATTTGCATCACGCAAATTTCCATTAGTTAAAGAAAGAAGCCGCTTACGCGGCCTCCTCCCCTTCGCCGGGCGTGCCTCCCGTCCGCCATGGGCGCGAGCGGGGTCAAGATGAAAATTGGGGGGTGACCTTCAGGGGGAACCGATTTTCTTCTTGACCCTGAAAGCGAGTGCCAATGGCAGGGGGCGACGATCGCACGTATGGGTCATGCAAAAAGTCTTGGGAAAAGCAACATAGCGAGCCAATTTTATCGCCGAAAAGTCTAATAAAGTTTTCCGGCTGCTGCGGTGAAGGATGCAAATGGAGATCGCCGTGGGAGTTGTCTGGATTAACGGCAAGGCAACATCATCTTTAATACGGGGATTGGCGGGCAAGGAAATACTCTGCGCGCAAAGAAAAAGGCGAAGGGGAGAAATTGAAACTGCCGTGTCGGGGGCCGCGTCTTTCAAGGCATTCTCGACGCAGTACCGCGTTAGGGATTGCAGCGGAAATCGCAGATTGCAACGAAAAGCCCGGCCCGAAGGGAAACGCCCGACCCCGAAACCATTGGACTAACCTTTATTAAGTGAGCTTCGTTATGCTGCGCTTATTGGGGACGTTGTCTTCCTGTTGCTTCGATATCAATAGCCTGTATTTGGGCCTGAAGGCGTTACTCTCGTCCGCTTGAATTTTGAAAGCTGCTTTGTCTCTGGGGTCCGGGCCAATCCGACCGATCTGCCCGAGTTCTCGGATGTATTTCCACCTTTCGTCTTCTTCCAGTTCCTCCCGCGTATAATACTTGCAGTTATCAACGTTACGAAATCCCAAGTAAGAGAGAATACTGGATTGCGTATCGTTTAGCATGTTGGAAACGGCCCAATGCAGCGGAACCGCCATATTTGGATGCAGATCAAAGAAGGTAGGAATTTTCCAGCGAGGATTTTTTAAACTCACTTCGTCACTATAAAAGTTATCCTTTACACATGCTGCGCTGGCTATTGTACAACCGAAGTTATTGATATCGGCTTGCGTCTCTTGCTCAATATCGAACACATCCAGATTGTTTGAGAAGTTGTAAAACAGGTAGCAAGCTAGCCCGCGTTTTCTTTTGGCGAAGCTCAATAACAAATCAACCTGGCTGCCTCCCCTGCCTTTGTGCGGGATCGACGAATACTTGTCGCGCGCCTGAATTTTCTTTGCCTGACAGGCAAAAAGCAAATATCCCTTCTCGGTCTCGACGTAGATTTCAAGATCGTTGCCCTCCGCTTTTTCGTTTTTGGCTTCGTAGATTTCGATAGGCATATCGAAATGCTTGTTGGCAAACCAGAAATCAAAGAGTATGTTCTCTGTGATTGTTGTTTCGCTTATCCTGATCTTCTTTTCTTTCGCCCAGCCAAGTCTCTCCCATATCCTGACGGAATTCTCCGCAAGAAAATAGAACATTTCCATCTTTGGGTCATCGCTCATAACGAATAATTTAGAATTATAACCCTTGGCAATATAGATTTACCAATGACAGGGAGAATGCCAATTGACCCGTAAAACTAAATTTTTTTATTGCGTTTTTATTCGTTAATTTTAAGTATAAATTCTTAAGGTATGAGCTATCATTCAGATATCGCGAGAGGAGACTGGGAACTCACTCATCAAGCCCTGGAAAATCAAACGGTCAAAAAAACAATGGAAGTGGTGTCGTCAAATGCTGTGAAAGCTGGCGTAACTGCCTTCACAGGAAGTTCCACTGCAGGAGAAGTTGCAGGCACTTTGGCGAGCGGCTGCAATGCTGTAACGGAAGTTGCAACTTTTGCCGTAGTAAGTACAGCAACTACTATTGCTGCAGTTGCTTTGGCTCCTTTTCTGATACTCGGTGCTCTCTTTGACGACTGACGTTTTTTGTGATGATCGCTAGGCAGAAAAAGTGATCCCATCGAAGATGGAAGTCTTTGAAGGAAGACTGTTAAATAACATTAGCCTTGTCATGCTAGTGCAAGAATCTTGTTGTCAGACAGCGGCAAACTCTGTAAACAACAGAAAAATCTTAATTTCGCGCATGGTTTTGCAAGTTTATGAAGCGATTAAGAAGATCGGGGGCCAAGATGGTTTTGTTGATGTTAGCAGTGTGCAACAGGTCCTAAATATTGATCCCGAAATTGCTATTGAGTATATTCGCTCTCTACAGATACTTGAATACATCCAAACTGATGAAAAAGAGAATAGGGTCAGGTTGACGAAGTGAACACGCCAGCCACAAAACGTATTTCTCTCCTTCCTTGTAGATATTTTTAGTACGCATAATGTCAGACTTGACAACGTTTAAATGTGACTAAAATCACACAAAATGACTGGTTATTTTGTTAGCTGCTTATAAGTGTTCTTTGTCGAAAGAAACTGCTTCCTGTCGACGCCCGATGCAATTAAAAATAATTGCGTATTTTGTTTCATCTAAGGTGGTTATATGGTGCTTGAGCATGACAGGTTGTTATCTTTAATAGAATTTGCGCAGGAAACCGCGAGACTGAGAATAAATCCGGTTTACGACTTCAAGAAATCGTCTGAATTTGGAGAGTACGAACATTCACTGCGTGGTTTGCCGGGTCTTTATTTCAACGAAGGAAGTGAAGTCGACGAGGTTTGGCTGAAAGTGGACAGGCTGCGGGAAACGCAACCGCCAGCACCTACAAACCCGCTTTTGAAAATATGGCTTGATCTATCGAATACACCGGCAAAGGAACCTGTCTTAAAAAACAGTGTGGAGCGTTACCGCCTGGTTGCAATCAGCTTTTATAAAGATGAAGATCTCGAACAGGATTTCAAAACACTTGTTCAGAGAAAGGACTTTGAAGCCAAAGACGAACTTGACAATCTTCTGCGCGCATACATTCAGGCACATTGGAACGCCTGGGCTATTGATGAACGAAAACGCAGACAGGTCATCAAGCTTTACAGTCAGCTTTTCACCCTAAAGCAGCAGTTAGAAGGGGGGATTGTAGATACCCCGATAGAGGTTGTTTGGGGCATCGGCATGGGGATATGGAAGAACGAGGAGACAAGGGTCAGCTACCCTCTAATTACACAGCTTGTCGACATTTCAGTCAATGAAAGTTCAATGGCAATTGAACTGCGTCCTCGCAACACTGACGCGCGGCTAGAATTGGACATTTACACCGTCGCCGGAAATCCCGGTTGTGCGGACCTGCAAAAAGCATGGAAGGAATTTAATGCGAAACAGACACAGTCCGTTTCGCCCTTCGACAGAGGCTCGTTCGACGGCATATTAAGATATGCGACCGCCTGTCTTGATGCGAAGGGCATTTATTGGCCCTCGCAGACGCATGCCGATGATCGAACTCTCCCCATAGCCACAGATGAGTTAAAAATTACCGATACTTGGACGCTTTTTGCGCGGCCACGTAGCAAGAGTTTGTTTATTCAGGATCTAGACCGATTTAAGAATGAGATAAAAGAAGAGCATGCAAACATCTCTCTGCCTCGTGCTGTGCTGGCTGTTGTTAGCGATCCGTCAAAAGAACACGTAGAAGCAAAACTTCCGGCTTATCGTGGCATGTCGATGGTATACGGCAATGAAAGCAGCAGAGGGGACGCACCGAATGAACTATACTTTCCGATGGCGTTCAATGACGATCAGGTGCGAATTGTTCAGCTTCTTGAAAGCCATGATGGTGTTGTCGTGCAAGGGCCACCCGGTACAGGAAAAACGCATACGATTGCAAATATCATCTGCCATTATTTCGCCTTGGGCAAAAGAGTGCTGGTAACTTCAATGAAGGAACCTGCCTTAGCCGTCCTGCGCGACAAGCTGCCGGAAGAAGTGCGCGCACTCGCAATTAGTCTATTGGCCAGTGAGCAGGAGGGAATGAAGCAGTTTGAGCACGCCATCTATCAAATCTCTTCGGAAATACAGAGAATTGACCGGAACGCATATAGAAAGGAAATTGCCGATCTGGAGGGAGCCCGCATCAACGAACTGCACGGCCAGCTTGCGGCTATCGACAATAGTATAGAAACATGGGCCAAGAAAAGTTTGCGGCCGATTGTATTGGATGGAATTGACATTAATCCCGTTGATGCCGCAAAAGAAGTCATTGCCAGTGTGGGCGGCTATGAGTGGCTTCGCGATAAGCTATACCCAAAGCCAGAGCATTCTCCCAAGTTCACCGATGCGGATATAACCACTATTCGTCGGGCGCGCAAAACCGTTTCTTCAGACCTTGCCTATCTGTTTGAAACATTGCCACAGATTGACGCGCTGCCGACATCGAAAGATATTATTCGGCTGCATCAAAATCTTTCACGTCATGCCCAGTTAAGCAAGGCAATCGAACTTGGCGAACTTATTCCGCTGGCCGGGTACGACGATCAAATAATTGAGAGCACGGCGTTTCTTATTGAGAACATTCAAGCTCTTCGTGCATGTCAACGGCGGATAAAAGAAAGTGGCGCTCCGTGGACGGAGGCCACTTATATAATCTGCCGGAACAATAATTCTTCGATTAAAGAATGTCTGGCAATCTTCGACAAGTTGAGCGGGGAAATCTCAAACCTATTGGCTGAACGCAAAAAATTCATCGTGAAGCCCGTCGCTTTGCCGCAAGATGCGGATAGGGACGATGAAATTATCAAGGCAGTACGCAATAAAATTGAGAATAAACTGCCCTTTGGTATGGCCGGACTTATTGGCAAGTCTCAATCTAAAGCCCGCTTGCTTGAGATCAAGGTTGTTTCAAAACCACCCACAACTGTAGATGACTGGCAGCATGTTGAGAATTTCCTGACACTGATGGCGTCATGCCGTGAACTTCTAATACGCTGGAATACTATTGCGACTGAATTGGGTATCGAAATTTTTGTGTCGGACGATCCTGCACTAATTACTGCCGCTGAAAGTAAGTTGAATTTGGTGGATTTAGTAAGAGAGCGTATTGCTATGGAAGAAAAATGTCACTTCCTAGCTGCCGACTTAATCGCGATGTGGGAGCATAAGGACAATTTTGCTGACAAAGAGCATTTGCTGCAGGAGTTGTCTGGGGCCTTGGAAAATCATATCCTACGGCATAAGCTTTCTTCATCCTGGGCGGAAAAAGAAAACTTCCAAAAAACGCTGTCGCGGTTTTCGGGCGAAATCACGGATAGGCTGAAAGCCTTTGCAAATGACTATCTTGGTAACCCTGACGTTTCAGACATTCAACTGCAAAATGAATGGTCTGCCCTTATGGAGCGGCTGTCGAAACTACACGGTCTTGCCGGCTCGTTTGCTGATATCAAGGAGATATGCAACGCCATAAAGAATTCCGGCGCTGAAGATTGGGCAGAGAAGCTGCAAACGCATGAGGTGACAGCGGTCATTGATGCGCTTTTGCCGGATGATTGGAGAAAAGCATGGCGGCTATGCCAATTGTCAAACTATCTTGCCGATTCCGATGGACGTATGGAGCTGAAAAAACTATTCCGGCAACGGCAAAATGTTGAAAGCGATCTTGCCAAAACCTACCGTGATGTCATCGTAAAAAGAACTTGGTTAAAGCTGTCAGAAAATGCTACTCCCGACGTCAGGTCTGCATTGGAGGCTTTCAGAGGTTCTATCGCAAAAATCGGGAAGGGTACGGGCGTAAGAGCGGCAAGGCATCGGCAAGATGCGCGGAATGCGGCTTCGAGGGCAAATCATGTCATCCCATGCTGGATTATGCCGCATTGGAGAGTTTCGGAATCGTTACCATCCGATTTTGGATGTTTTGATCTTGTTATAATTGACGAAAGCTCACAGTCAGATTTGACAGCCTTACCGGCCCTTCTCAGAGCCAATAAGGTTCTGATTGTCGGGGATGATAAACAGGTATCGCCCGATGGCATAGGTCTTGAAGAGGAAAAAATAAAAAGCCTTATGAACAGGTATCTGTCCTCGCAAGTGGAACTTTACCGCCCACAAATGACGCCAGAGAGATCCATTTACGACCTTTTTAAGGTTGTCTTTGCAAGTTCGTCAACGATGCTGAAGGAACATTTCAGGTGCGTAGGCCCGATCATAGAATATTCCAAACGAGAATTTTATAACCACGCGCTAAAGCCCGTCAGACTGGCGAAAGCGTCTGAACGACTTGATCCACCGCTAATCGATGTGTTTATTGAGGATGGTTATAAAAGAGAGGATGGCAATCCAGCTGAGGCCAGGTTTATCGTTGATGAAATCAAGAGAATTTGTGAAGACCCTGCTATGTCAAAGCGGACAATCGGCGTCGTTTCGCTGCTTGGTGATAAACAAGCACTCAATATCTGGAAGATACTCGAAGAGGAGTTAGGCCCGGAAGAAATAAAGAAACATCAGATTGCCTGTGGTGATGCTCGCACCTTTCAGGGAAAAGAGAAGAGCATCATGTTCTTGTCTATGGTGAGTGTACCTGGAGACGTTCATGCGCAGACGCGCGACAGTACCGAGCAACGGTTTAATGTTGCGGCATCGCGGGCTCAAGATCGCATGTATCTGGTCAGGAGCGTGCACATTGACCATCTCAGCCCAAAAGATGTGTTGCGCCGAGGGCTGATTACACATTTCAAAATGCCTTTTGCTCAAGATCAGATCCGCACCGAAAATTTACGTTTGCTATGTGAATCAGACTTTGAACGAGAAGTATACGATTTGCTAACTGAACGAGGCTACCGGGTCAGCCCCCAGGTTAAAGTTGGGGACTATCGGATAGACATGGTTGTAGAAGCTCATAATGATACACGCTTAGCGGTGGAATGTGACGGAGACCAATATCACGGAGTTGATAAATGGGAAGATGATATGCGCCGTCAGCGGACACTGGAAAGGGTCGGCTGGCAATTCTGGCGGTGTTTCGCTTCGGTCTTCGTCAAAAACCGAAATGATGTGATTGAAGATTTAGTTGCGACACTGAAGGAGAAAGGCATTGAACCCATCGGTGGCGATACTGTTGTGCATAGCATTCATACTGAATCCAGAAGTGTCATTGCTTTCCCTCTGGTAGAGCCTGTACTTCCAATAGATGAAACGGAGATTTCCATTAGTGCAGGTTGAGGAACGCCAAAGCCAACGCGGTTCAGCCATTAATTTCTTAAAATAAAGGTCGGATAATGCATTTACACGAAGTTTCAATAAAAGCGCTTGGAAAATTTATTACTGGGGACTCCGCTATGACACCCTACCGCGGCGGCCCGGCACTTGTTGAACTTTTTAATAGATACGGCTCTGATGACGTTTACGGCGGCGGATTTCCTTCACGGTGGAAATACGCAGAAGACAAAATAAGGGAATTGAACGACACTGATGCCATTAGGAAGCTCATTGAGGAAACTTTCGATCCCAGAAGATTTGCAAATACGGAATTTTCTGTAGAAAAAGCTGTTGAAGAAATGAACCAGGTTTTGAATTTCGACAATTTAGCACTTCAGAAAATAGGACAGCAATATAGACTGTCAGATGCGTCAGGTATTGTTGTTAAACCAGAAACAGCCTCGGGAATAGGGCATGATTTCATAAATCAGCAAATAGAGAAGTGTAACGCAAAAATCGCAAGTGGCGATTATAACGGCGCTATTACAAATGCACGAACACTCATCGAAGCAATTTTTATTGAGATCATTGAGAGAGCCGAAGGTAAGGAAGTAAAAAACGATGGTGATGTTGAGAAGCTCTATAAACAGGTAAAGAAAATCATGAAGCTTGAAATTGACAAGGATAAATTACCGGACTTTGTCATCCAAATCTTGTCGGGAATAAATACAGCACTATCTGGCTTTGCCGGGTTAAGTAATAATGCCGGAGATCGTCACGCAAATAAGTTCAACACACGAAAGCATCACGCCAAACTAGCCGTTAACCTCGCCTTGTCGATTGCTGATTTTCTTCTAGATAGTTGGAAGTATCAGAAGGAAGAGAAACCCGTTTGATAGAGGCCTGATATTCATGCCACAAATTTAATGACAAGATCTAGACTATTTAAATGTTGGCATTTCCGAGAAGAATGGCGAGATGAAGGATCAAAGGGAATAAACCGATGAAAGCCAATATAATAACAGGTCATTAAAGAAATACCGTTTTTTAACGGTACAATTCGAAGTTAATGTTTAATATTTTACATCCGCTGAAAGTACGGACTGCCCTATAGGTTTCTTATTTTCACAAAATTTATTCACAAAAGCCGGGGCAAAATGAAGCTGAACGCATTCCACATACAGAACTTTAGGCGATTAAAAGATACGGTTATTGATCTGGAAGACGACATTTCGATATTTGTCGGCGCGAACAATAGCGGTAAAACCTCTGCGACACAGGCACTTGACATCTTCGTCAACGGCGCGAAGGAGAAGCTTTCAATTTTTGATTTCAGCTCTGACAGCTGGAACGTATTTACTGATATTGGAGATAATAGCTTTTCAGTCGCCTTCCCAACGCTGCCTACAATAACTGTAGATTTGTGGTTTCAGGTCGATGAACCTGACCTGCATCGGGTAAGCGTTCTTTTACCGGGTTTGGAATGGGAAGGAAGCGAAATCGGATTACGAATTCAATTCCAGCCGAGAAGTACAGAGGAACTCTTGCTCCATTTCCGGGAAGCCAAAGCCAAAGCAGAGGCATATGAAATTCCCGAAAATCATGATAACGACTATCAACCTTGGCCGGGCACATTGCTCAGCTTTTTAGAAAAAGAGATCAATGCTGAATATCATTTCGGATATTATGCTTTGGATCGGGATCAATTTGACCTTGCCTATAAAGAAGGCCCAAATTTTGAACCAAAATGGCTGAGGCCAGAACTTGCAAAAGGAATTCTAAAATCCATTCTAAAGGTTGACTGCCTCAATGCTCAAAGGCATTTGTCAGACAGTTCCGGCGACCGCGCGGAAGATCTTTCGAGATGCTTATCGCGATTTTATAAGCGCAACCTGGAAAAGCGGGATGATGACCATGATGCGCTAAAAGCGCTATCAACCTCGGAGCAGCAGTTGAACAACCACCTTGCGCGTGTCTTTGAGGGAACGTTGACCCGCATAAGCGATCTTGGATATCCTGGGTTTAATAATCCTACACTTATCATTAAATCCGCGCTCAATCCGACGATGATAATGACTCAGGACACAAGAGTTCATTATGCTTTGGATAATGATGCTGAACTGACCCTTCCAGACAGTTACAACGGTCTGGGGTTCAAAAATCTTATCTACATGGTTGTCGAAATTCTCGATCTACAGAACAGATGGAAAGAGGATGAGGAAAACAGAGCGGCTCTGCATTTAATTTTTATAGAAGAACCTGAAGCCCATTTACACGCCCAATTGCAACAGGTATTTATCAATAAAGTTCTTGGCCTCCTTCAAATAGAAGGAGAAGGAGACGACGGCGCGGCATATAAGAGCCAGGTCGTTATAACGACCCATTCTTCGCACATTCTTTATGAAAGAGGCTTCAAGCCGATACGATATTTTCGTAGAGAGAGCGCAGCTGGCATCGGACAATTTTCGAGCTGCCTTAACCTTTCAGAATTCTATCGGCAAGAAGTAAGGCATAGGGATTTCCTCGCCAAATACTTAAAATTAACGCACTGTGATTTGTTCTTTGCGGATGCCGCGGTACTGGTCGAGGGAAACGTGGAAAGGTTGTTAATACCACTTATGATTAAAAAGGTTACGCCTGAACTTCAATCTTCTTACCTGAGTATTCTTGAAGTAAGCGGCGCTTTTGCGCATCAATTCAAAAGCCTTATCCAATTTTTAGGTATCGTCACTTTGGTTATTACGGATGTTGATAGCGTTCACCCTCCGGCAGCACGTCCCGAAGCAGCAGATGCTCCGGCTCAACAGCCAGAAGATGAGCAGGAAGAAGACGATGAACCGGAGGAAGAAGTTGAAGGCGGCGGCGTTATTCCACGGAGTAAGTGTATTGTGAGCCAGGAAGGCGCACATACATCAAATCAAACCCTGAGAAAGTGGCTTCCAAGAAAAAATACGATTGCAGAACTTATGGAGGCCACCTTAGCTGAATGCACTCAGGAACCAAATGATGAAACACGATCAGCCGTACATGTCACCTATCAGAAGTTACAACCTGTACGATTTAACGGAGTAGATGCAAATATTGCGGGACGCACATTTGAAGAAGCTTTTGGGCTTGAAAATGCTGACTGGTGCCAGAATATCGCTCAAAAGAAACTAGGATTGCGGTTTAGAGAACTACCCCAAAATATTGAATCCCTCGCGCAGAAGCTTCATATAAAGGTGTCGGGATCGTCCTTTGACAAAACCAAGTTCGCGTTAAATCTGATGACTAAAAACGAAGCTGACTGGACTGTGCCGGTCTATATTCGAAATGGTCTTACATGGTTGCGGGACAGGGTTAACGTGCAGCAACCTGCAATTCCGGCAGTTGCACAAGTGGGACACCCGGAGGAGGCGGAAGCTGTAGCATGACGACAAGAATAAATAAACCCGATACAGCGGCAGACACACAGCTCAAGCAAGCGATTGATCTTAAGCGATCATTTGTAATGATTGCAGGTGCAGGATCGGGAAAGACAACTTCTCTTGTAAAAGCCCTCAGTCATACGATAACAAGCCGTGGTGCAGAGTTTCGCAAATGGGGTCAAAAAGTAGCCTGCATTACTTACACGGAAGTTGCAGCAAAAGAAATTTGGAATGATGTCGGCAATAATTCGCTTGCTCATGTATCGACGATCCATAGCTTTCTCTGGACACTGATTGCACCTTTTCAAAAGGACATCAAAAAATGGGTGTCCAACAAGATTGACAGTGAAATTGTCGGATTAGACGAAGCGGCCGCAGCCTTCACCAATAGAACCCGGCAAACAACACGGGACAACAACCAGAGGAAAAAGGAAAAACTACAGGGTAATAGGCAAAATCTGGCCGAAGTAAAAAATTTCATCTACGGCACTGGACGCGATTATTCAAAAGGGATTTTGGGTCATGATGACATCATTACGATGGTGCCAAATCTCATTGCGGAGAAGCCTCTCCTCAGATCAATCATTGCGCAATCATATCCCGTCGTCTTTATCGATGAAAGCCAGGATACAAATTCAGACGTGGTTTTAGCCTTCAAGACGATTGCAAGTAGCATTCCTAAATTTTGCCTTGGATTTTTCGGTGATCCTATGCAGAAAATTTACTTGACGGGGGTTGGCAGTATACCTTTAGAGCAAGGATGGGATCAAATTACGAAACCCGAAAACTTCAGATGTTCAACCTCTGTCATCAATGTTATCAATGGAATCAGGCTGGAAGACGATGGACTCCGTCAAGAACCTGGACCGAACAATAGAGACAAGGTGGGTTCTGCAAGATTTTTTGTTCTGCCCGCCGATGACAGGCGGACAGAAAGGCTTGAATTGGTAAAGCAGTTTATCGCAAGGTCAAATGATGATCCTGAATGGACAACGGATAATGTCAAATTGCTGGTAATTGTTCATCGGATGGCGGCAAGAAGGCTCGATTTTATTCGGCTTTACGAAGCAATGAACGATAATGCGCCTGAAACTTTTAAAAATGGTTTGCTCGATGGTACTGCCTGGCCATTAAAGCCATTTCTGAATTTTGCTTTGCCGCTCGTTGAGGCTCACAGAACTGGCAGAAAATTCGACGTGGTAGAAATACTAAGGGAAAAAAGCCCTCTCTTTGAAAAGGAACACTTTAAAGATCAGAACGTCGCAAACCATTTGAATGCTTTAAAAACAAAGGTTGATGCTTTAACCGCATTATTCGCAAGAAACGCTACCATTGGTGAAGGATTGCGTCTCTTACATGAAAGTGGCTTATTTGTCTTCGACGCAAAGTTTATTGAGTTTATCGCTCCGCAACAAAACGGAGCGCAAGCGCAGCCACAAGTGGTTCCAGATCCGGAGGCCGATAATGAAGCGCAGACTAGGGGGGCTATGAACGCCTTTATGCTATGTCCGTTAAATGAACTGTACGGTTACAAAAGGTATATTGAGGCACAGTCGCCTTTCGCGACACAGCACGGAGTAAAGGGAACGGAATACAATCGTGTATTGACAATTTGTGATGACGAAGAAGGAAGCTATAATCTGTTTTCCTACGATAAATATTTTGGAGTGGAGGCCATTTCAGCGAATGACATCAGAAATCATGACGAAGGGAACGACAACGCTGTAGATCGCACACGACGGCTATTTTATGTATGTTGCTCACGAGCGGAAGCTGATTTGGCTGTTATATACTTTGTTGCCGACCCAGCTAATGCTGTCCAGGCTGTAAGGAGAAAGGGCCTTTTCCTTGATAACCAGATTTTCACTTTAAATGATATTGCGAACTAGAATCGCTACTTTCTTACTGCTGTGTTATCATTGCCAAGTATAACTAGATTTAATAAGTTTTGAACGTGTCAGAAATAGCTTGTGCAATCTCGGCTTTATAGCTATTTGTGAATTAATATCGTTAAAGCAGAAAGGAGAATAAACAGTGAAACAAACCTTCTACGATCCTTGCCTGAACCCTCATCTCGTACCAGCGGCACCCGAAATGCTTAAGGCATTGGAAGTGGCTTTGGAAGCTCTTCGAAAGACCGATCAAAGGAAAAACAAGAAAGCGACAATAGCTGTTTATGATGCAATTTCCCTGGCGAGAGGAGAGAAATAACACTGGTCGAATACAGTCCAAAACGAGTAAGACAACAAAACGAACAACACATGCAACACCATTATCTATCAGATCAATGGCCGCAGAACCTGTCATGGCAGTAATTTCAAGCCTGCTACTTTAAGTATGTTTTTGAGTATGTAGAGATAAATTATAACATGGCAAGCATTGATTTTAATTGGTAAAAATGCCTTGTTAGAACTCTTCCTCCACGACTTACATGAGAGTTTATAAATTCATTCAAAATTTGCGGATTTTAAAAGCTCATCTGCAAAAATATCAATACTTCTCACGATCATTTTTGCCTAAACACATAGCTACGAACGCAATTTAAACTATTAAATTGCATATATAAACAAAAAAGTAACAAATCTCTTGACAAGAATATTCGAGCAATGATATCGTTGCTGTTTCGGAGCAATGCACGTTCCATAACATTTAAAATAGACACGCCAAAATGGGCACTTTATGGCACGGATTTTTTGAAATATTACGTAGAAAGGTAGGCGAAATGTGATCCAAAAATATTACCGATGTGGAAAGGATTTATCACAACAAAACGTTGATAGGAGCTATTTTATTCTCTCAGCTGATTCCCAACAAATTATTTCGCTGAAAGAGCTCAATAAAACTGGCATCGGCAGAAGATTCGGGGATTGGATTTATGGTGGGATATCGGAGTTCACAAATCGCCCAATAATGTGGACTGCTAAATACTTATTTAGTGGTAGACGAGTTAGTTGGTTGGAAGCTATTTCGACCCAACAATGGCAGGATGGTTTCGCAATGAGCAATTTCTGCTATATTGACAGAAACGGCAAACTAATAAACCGTGACGGGGAAATTATCTCAAAAGATGAAATTAATGGCGGATTTTATATCCCAACAAAAAAGGAAATAAAAAACGCATTTCTATCAAAAAAAGAAATTAGAGGTTTTAAAAACAGTTGGCATTGGTCATCGTCCGAACATAGTATTATTGATGCATATGCACATTTTTTTGGCGAAGAAATTTGTGACAACTATCTTAAGACTAATACCTCATACGCAAGAGGCGTTAGAAGCCTTCAACATGTGAAATAACTTCCTTAGGGAGGTTCCGAACTGGCAAGAATTGCATCCCTTTGGTTTCTTCAAATTTGACAGTTGTTGGTGAGGTTCTCCTTGTATACGTGGAAGAAGGACGTCAATACCTTTCCATCAGCCATTTATCATGAATCCTTTATTCCATTTGATAAGGTGTTTTTATGTGAGATATATTTTGGCCTATCCACATCTCAAAAGGATATTGATGAAATTGAAGAGATATTGGCCTCAAAAGGGAATAAACCAGAAAAAAAGTGTAGGATGAAGATGAAATCACATTCATTTGAACTTTTTGAAAGCCTACTATGAAATGGCCATTGTAGTAAACCTAACGAGTCAGTCGGCAAAAAAAGGGAGTGTCAGAGGAGAGAATTAGCCCCTACCTGTAGAAAATACAAACAATATTCTAACAGATATGCCTAGCGCCGACAAAAGGAGTATAGCCAAAGCATGCAAAGCTGTGCTTGACGAATATGAATATCAATCAAATTCAATTATCAATTTAATTAACTAGTATGATACCTGAACCAATAAAACAAGTCGTAAAATATAATCAGTTGCTGGTTCCTAAAGAACATAGAGAAACTGCTCAACGATTAGATATGGACATATGGAATGACATCATGAGGATTAATTCCGCATTTCCGCGTGCGCAGATAGTCGTCGATCATAAGATAAGAGATTTGAATAGCAAGTGCTATTCTTTAGACAGGAAGCTAACTTGTCGAAACCCCAAAGTTCAAAAGCTATTAAATGAGTTTTATGAGAAGCATATATGGATAGGCCGAACAAACTGACCACCCTTTTTGCTGGCGAAGATTTGACGTTGTCTATTTTTATAACATGGCAAGAATCAATCTCAGCATCGTTTCTGGTGATAAAATATTTCGGTTAAGGGTGGTCAAACGAAACCGGCTTGGCCTAGTCAGCAAAAATGGCTTAGCCTGGTCAAATTGCCCGGGTTTTGCACTGATCTTGGCTATGTCACGCCTTTAGCAAATCTTGTTTGGAATGACACCCTTGCAGCTGTCGCTACGCCAAGGCAATGGATATTATGAACCGAAACTTTTTTGCTCATGTAGACCCGGACGGGCGGGGTATCAATATTAAAATTCACGAAGCTGGTTATATGCTGGTAAACAGCTACCTATCCTCTATGGACCAAAACAATTTTGAATCGTTAGGTGCTGGCTATACAAGCCCTACCGAAACGGTAAGGGACTTATCCTTGATAAGGACACAAACTCTCCCGGCTATAGAAATCACCTGCTGGGAATAATTCCGTTTTGGGCAGACTGCAGGGATATAGGAATAGGCTTTGTAAAAGGCAAATCGGGCTCTGCATAGATTTCCTACTGCTGCATTATTATTGCCAAACACAATTAGTTTCTAACGCTCCTTATTCGATGGAGTTAAGGTCAAAAGGCACATCCGATGTGCATATCCAAACCATAGCTAATGAATCGTTGGCGTTCATGCTTCTTACAACAATGTTTGTAATATCATATCCGTTTTTAGCGATGACTTCAGATGTGATCAGAAGAGATTTTGCGGCATGATATAAATCAACT
Source organism: uncultured Flavipsychrobacter sp. (assembly GCA_964430995.1). Classification (GTDB taxonomy): domain Bacteria; phylum Bacteroidota; class Bacteroidia; order Chitinophagales; family Chitinophagaceae; genus Nemorincola. The sequence goes on along the minus strand of CAYSIG010000004.1, from coordinate 608 downwards.
GCTTCTTTAAACTTTTCAAGGTCGAGACCAAAAAATTCTAGAGTCACATTATAATCCCCCCGGTGTTCTGTATCCAAGGATACTGAGGTATGGGTAGAAAATTTGTACTTGTTTTCAAGGATGATATTGTCGTTAGGCCTGTTCATTATCAAAATTTCAATTACATCAAAGATAGGGATAAATTATTCTTTACTTAGTTTCTCCTGCTTCAACCTTCGATATTCCAATAATTTTACTGCTAATCAAAAGAGCATGAAACAGGCCCGGCAAAAGCCCTTGTAAAAGTATCAGGCGACAAGGAATATGTGGGGATAAGCTGGATTGGATCTTATCACTAAAAGCGTAAGCAGAAAGCAAAGGACATTTATGAATTTCTGGGTCTAAATTATACCTTCTCCCTATCCTAGTATCATACTCCTAATAAAGTGCTGTAGTATAGATTCCTTTACCCGCCCATTCATTCACCTTCATCTGGGTGTTATACCCATAAGGATACTTCTCCCCGCTACAAACGCTGGTAAGCACATTCACAGTATCTATGCGTGGGGTAACGTGCCAGTGGCCGAGAACGGATACCGTGCCAGCACCGCTGGTAGTACCCTCAATGC